>CAZYPN010000017.1:104484-115392 GCA_964649085.1 uncultured Burkholderiales bacterium
CTAGATCGGCATCTGTTTCCACTCACGACTTTGCACCGTCGAGAGAAAATTGCAGATACCCCGATGCACTTCCCAACGACCATACTTATCCTTCAAATAGTCGAGGTAAAGGCAACGGCGAGCCAATCCTTCCAGGCGAAAGCACCAGTACATCGACATCAAAGCATTGATAAACAGGGTGCTTCCCTCGGTTCGGGGGGTAGGGTGGTGGTCGCCGAACTTCCCCTGGCCTGCCGCAACCACCGAACTCATCACAATACTCTCTCTGCCTGGCATCCGTTCATGAATAAACTGCAGTGCCTGCTCCAAGGCCTGAAACTCGGGCATATGGGGCATCAGCGAGAAGGCCCCCAAAAAATCGCCCGTCGTCGTCAAGTCGGCAACCGCTTCCATGACGTAGTAGTGACACACCTCGTGAAACACGTCGACACCAAAACCCAGATTCAGCACGAACTTTCGGGGAACGTCCAGCATGTCGGCCGCTGCCAGGCTGCACATGTCTTCCAACGGTGTGCCCAGAGCGGGTTCATCACCCCGCATCAAGATGTCCGTGCCTCCGTCGACCAGGACCAGCGTATCGTACTCCAGGCGCTTGAGCAGTTCCTGGAAAATCTCCAGCAGCACCATGGGTCCCGCAGCCTTGTAGGAATACACCGATGTGGGCTGGCCGCGCTGGGCATACCACTCGGAGAGATAGCGCTCGGGGAAATACTCCTCATCTCCGCCGCAATCGGGAACAACTTCGACAACGTTGTGTCCAAACGACCGCGCCTTCGATTTGGTAAGCTCGGAAAACGAGAGACTGGCGAGGAACACCTCTTTACCCTGTGCGCGCAGGTAATCGACCAGCGGCACCCCTGCAACCACATCAAACCCCCCACCCGCACCGGCGAGCAGCACTCGCCGAGAGGCCTTCAGCTCTTCCAAAAAAGGCAATCTGTCCATCTTCCCTCCAAAAAAAAAAAAAGACCTCCAGCACGCACCGGAGGCCTTCAGGTCATCGTATTAGCCGACGCCTTAACGAATCAGGAACATTTCGTCGGAGCCGGGCAGCGAACCACCGCCGCCTTCTGGGCCCTTGGCTTCAATGAGTTCCACGGTGACGCGGATGGCGGTGGACACCGAGGCGCCAGGAGCCGTGATCTCGGTTTCAGTTTCCACTCTTGAGCGAACCAGGCGGCCCTGCTTGTGCCCAAAGTTGGTCACGCCCTTGGCCGTAATCTTCTGTTCGACGTTCTCTTGAAGAGCAATCGTTTCCGTAGGGCAATTCACGTGAATCGCTGCCGTCTCGTAGCCGAGTACATGCTCGAAGCCGTTGAGCGTGTAGTTATAAGTCAGGGTAACCTGTTTGCTGCCGGTCTGATTGCCATCGTTATCATACAGAGGGATATCCATCTTGCTATCGCCGGTCCAGCTGTCTTTCAACTTCACCGAACGCTCGGGGAAGGCTGGCTGGGAGAACGGGAAGTCGACACTGGTTCGAACAATTTCACCGCTCTTCTTCATGACGATGGTGATGGTCTGACCTACGGTCGGCAGCGTCATCACCTGACCATCCCGCTGCATGGTTCCCTTTTCGATGGTCACGTCGACCGTCATCTGACCGTCGGGAGATACGCCTTTGACGGTCTGGAGCATCGTGATCTCGAGCTGAGACTGAGCCGTTTGAGGCGCCTGACCATCTTCCTTGATCGACTGAGTGGAAAGTACTTCCGTCTTGTAGCGGAGGGCCTCACCTACGCTCATTTGGTAGGCTAAGGTTATCGCCTCGTCAAACATGAAACAGCTCCTCGCTAGGTAATCGCTCGGCCCACTTTCTCTGCAGTGTTTCTTTCTCCTTTGCCCCGTAGGTTTGTTCTGCAGGGTTTGAACATGTTGACGGGAAAAGGCTTCCTGCTTACGGCAGGGGGAAAATGAGAAAAATTTTAGGACTGTCACTGCGTGGCCCGTTCAGAGGCTGAAATAGTCGAGGCTTGCCTCAACGGCAACAGTGGAGCTTGGGATGAGCTCTACCGGCTTTACTATGCGAAGATTCGCCGCATCATCGGCTTCCGTCGTTGGGGCTTTAGTGCCAATGAAGTGGAGGACGGCATCCAGGAAGTCTTCCTGGAGGTGGTTCGCTCCTTGCCACGCTTTCGAGGCGAAGCCAATCTTTCTACCTTCATCACGCGGTTGGCAAAAAATCGATGCATCTCTCATCTGCGCAAGAAAACGGCACTGAAACGTGGCAAAGAAGAACTGGGCTACGTGCTTGAGGAAGGCAAAGGCGAGGATGAGGGACCGCGGGCCCTGGCCGTGGAGCCCGGTGCCGGTCCCGAAGAAACCTTGCTGGGCAACCATGACGCCCGCGCCCTGGTCAAAGCTCTCGAAGAACTTGGTCCCGACTGCCAACAAATCATCCGCCTGCGCTACTTCCAGCAGCAGTCCTACAACGAGATTTGCGGTTTGCTAGAGCTACCTCTGGGCACGGTGTGCTCCCGCCTGAAGCGCTGCCTGATGAAGCTGAAGAGCCTGCTCGATAAGGAACAGGTAGGGGTATGAAATTTTTCCTTCTCGGTTGCGACCGACCCTGGAAAGTAGCTCAAAGGAGCAAAGCTCCCGGTGCCAACCCGTCGGGGGGCGTATTGGTTCCAACGAGCCTGAGGGAGTGTTCTGACGGTGGATAGTCACGACTCTGGAATCGACGAGAAGCTCGTTCCTTTCGTAGAAGGCGCACTGGCTGAGGCCGACCGACGTGAGGTGTTGCAGGCATTGCCTCAGCAGCCGTCGCTCAATCAAGAGGTGCGCCAGCTTCGCGAAATCATTATGACGCTGCGCAACCAGTCGGCCCAGGGTCTCACCTACCGTTCGCCGGTGGAGTCGCCCCCCGATCAGGTGGTCGACTATGCGCTTCAAAGCGAGCAATGGAGCCGCACCGCCACGCGTCAGTTCCAGCTTCAGCTTTTGGAGTCGCCCGATCTGGCCAACGAAATTGCCATCCTGCGAGAACTGGAACAGGAGCTTCAGCAGCCCTGCGAAGCGCCTGCCGCCATTCCCGAAATGCCGGCCGCATTGCGGGGTGCAATTCAGGATGCCTACGGACGCTCGGCACCCGAGCCTGCCTGGAAAAAGAGCCTTGCTGCCGTCTTTGCCTGGGTGGCAACCCTGAACATTCGCCTGGTCGGAGCAGCCGTGGCCGGAGTCACCGTTGTAGTAGCCGGCGTTGGCTTTGGGCGCTACGCCCATCAACAATTGGGAACTCCGGCGGCCACGGTGGGCATGGCCAGCCCCACTCCGGAGGTGAAAACCGAGGTTGCCGCCGCTGCTCCTGCAGCCTCGCCGGCGCTGCCCGGCCAGCAGGTGGCATTGCTGAAGGACAAGGTGCTGCCCGAAGACCTGCCTCATCTCTCAAGGCTACTTTGGGAAAAACAGGTTTCCCACTCGTACCGTGAGGGCCAGATTTTTGTCGCCCAGAGCGATGTTGAGCGGGCATGGGCCGCGCTGAATCTCAACGAGAAGCTGGCTGACGCCACGCCCCTGAAAACCAAGCCCGCACCCGGGCCAGGAGACAAGAAAGACCCGCTGGCAGGCATGGTTGGCATGGCACCGGAGTCGATCCGGAAGAAGGTCGAATCGCCATCCACCAGCAAAGGCGACACCTCGGTCCGGCCAACTGCGGCCAAAACTTCGCCTGTAGCCCCTGCCAGTCAACCGGCACCCGCTGCGGTCCCGGGAATTGCCTTTGAACCCGGCGAGCCTGACTCTGGGGGCCATAACGACGAAGCGTCGCCAGCCGAGGGATTCGATGCCAACTACAATGTCGTCGAGGAACGAAATCGCAGAGCGGAAAGGCCACCGGCCACGGCTACCTCCCGGCCTCCCGTTCGTGCTGTGTCCCGGCAGCCCGTGGCCCCAACCCGCCCGGCTCCTCCTGAACCCGCCGCTCCTCCACCAGAGGAAGAAGCCGCGGTGGCCCCGCCCGTGCAGCAAATGCGCCAGGCACCTTCACAACTGGCAATTCCCGCCAGCAAAGACAACCAAAAAGAATCTCAAGGCATGGGCTCGATCCTTCGGGGCAACCCCGAGCCCGCCCGGCGCACCGCTCCTGGCCGCCAGCAAGTAGCCGCTCAGCCGGAACCGGTTCCTGCGCCGGTGCCCCCGCCAGCGGCAACTCGCCCCCAGGACAACGAAACCCTGGGCTATCTGCCCGAGAGTCAGGGGGCACCCAAGCGCCAGGAGGACCTGGAAGAGCCTCCTGCCCCAGGTGCGGTGGTCGTCCAGGCCGGAGCCGCCGAGGATGCCCCACGACCGAATACGGTCGAACTGAAGTCTCGCAGCAGCAGTGCCAATCCACTGCCCTCGGGCGGCACGGCTCCTGCCCTGCAAGGCGGAATGAAGCCCGTGCCCAAGCTGCGGGAACGCGATGGCAGCCAGACCAGCGACAAACTGTCGATGAGCAACTCAAACTTCGAAGTTTCTGGGGACGCTCCTTACGAGGTGGCCATGCTGCCCGTCGTCAAGAAGCTGATCGAAGACCAGATTGGCGAGGCTCGAGTTCAAATGGAACGGAAAGACGACGGGAACTTGTTGATCACGATCCGTCCCGCTCGTACGCTCAATCCTCAGGAGGTTGAAAAGTTGCGCAAGTTCGTGCGAAAGAAGCTCGAACTCAAGGATGAAGACACCGTCGTCATCCGCCAACCCTGACTCTCTCGGTAAGCGATGCACCCCAACCTCGTTGTGAGCAACTTCAAGCGCCGTTCGCCTCACCGCGGGGGGCCCTTGTCATTCGAACTCTACCCCGGCGAGGTGATGGGGGTCATCGGTCCCCATTCCTCTGGCAAAGGGCAGTTACTCAACTGCATCGCGGGTGACTGGTGTCCCCGCGGCTGCCAGATCTCGATTCAGGGCAAGCCGCTGGGCGAATCACGCTCCAAGGTTTCCCTGGTCGGCCCCCAGCCCGGCATCTTCCCCGAGATGACCGCCCAGGAATTTCTCGAGTTTTTTGCCGAGAGCTATGGAGTTCCTTACCACTATCGCCCCTACCTGATCTGGGACAGCTTGCAGGCCGTCGGCCTGATCGGTAGGGGTCAGCAAGCGCTGGCCAGCTTCGGCCCCACCGACCGACATCGGTTGAGCCTGGCCCGGGCTATGGTCTCTCATCCTGCCGTGGTGGTGGTGGAGGGCCTTCTGGAAAAGGTCGAGCCCGACCTGATACCAGACTTCGTTCAAATTCTGCAAAAGATCCGCCAGAGCGGGGCGGCAGTTGTGATCAGCGCGCTCTCGTTGGGCCCTCTGATGGGATTGTGCAGCCACCTGTGCGTATTGGTCACCGACCGGCCCCTGATCTGCGGAGAGATGTCCAACCTGCTTCCCAAGCTTGTTCATCTTAAGATGATGCAGGTACAGTTCCTGACCGGCTTCGCCCAGGCCATTCGCAGATTAGAGCAGGCAGAAGGAGTGTTTCATCTCTCAACCTCAACGGTGACCCACAATCTGGTCCGCTTTCTCTATGACGGGCAGAACCGCCAGTTCTCCGAAGTACTCGATGAACTGCAACGCCACGGCTGTTCTATTGTCAGCGTTGCGGAAGATCACTCGTTCCTCGGGCGCTGGCCCTGAGAGACCCTTGGGAGAAAGTTTTCGAAGAAGTTTTCGTACTGGAGGAGAATCTCTTACATCGTGGAACGGCCCTGCGTAACAAAGGCTAAATGAGAGCCCAGCCCATGGGCCTCGATAAATGAGGAGGAGCCGCAATGAAGTTTCGTCCATGGATGTCCGTCGCTGCAACGGCGACGTTGGCCCTTGGGCTTTTCTGCTTTGGACCCAGTCCGGCAGCAGCCGATAATGAGGTTTTGATCAAAGAGACTCAAACCCAGAGTGACTGGGGCGCGCTGCGCTACAAACTGTATCAGTATCCGGGCAAGAACAACGCCTTCTTTATGTATCCTAAGAGCTACATCACCTACGACATCGTCAACGGGAAGTGGTTCCAGGTAGACCATATTCGGGCCGAAACCGAAATCAACCCGGCCAACAATCCCGAGCACGTGTTTATGCCCATCGCCCCAAGGCCTGCGGTCATCCGGCACGAGAAGCTCACCGTGACGCTCTATACCCCGGATATGAAAGTACTGGGAGTTTTCCCCGATGTGCGCCTGCGCAACTGGTACAACATCCCCCGCGACGGCAACGACTACGAGCGCCTGATCTGTAAGGTGGAGTGCCAGGCCAACGAGAACATCGATTTCAAGATGCGCGTCTGGAACCCCATCGACCCGGTTATGGCCGAGCCCTTGCCCAACGAGCGCTTCCGCTACTAGGCAGGCTCAACGCGCAAAAAAAGCCACCCCACGGGGTGGCTTTTTTTTATTGCAGCAGGCTCCGGAGCAGACGATAGTTTTCTATCACTCGGGAAGCCTCTACCCACTCATCGGCCTGGTGGGCCTGGGCCGGATCGCCGGGTCCGAAGTTGAAAGCCGGAATACCCCGCTGGTCGAGACGGGCTACATCGGTCCAGGCTTGCTTGGGCTGCACCACCAACCGATGAGCGTCGATCCACTGGCGAACTCGGGGGTGCTCCAGGCGAACCGAGCCGGAGGGGGCCCCATCGAGAACCTCTACCTCGGGTCCCGGGCCAATCCAATCTCGCAGCTCCTGTTCGGCCTGGGGCAGCGGTTTGCCCGGGGCGAACCGCTGGTTCACGTTGAGCGTAAAGCGATCGGGAACGGCGTTGCTGGGGCCAGGGCTGAAAGCCTGGGTGGCGCTGAGCACTTCGAAGAACTCCAACCCCTGACTGAACACCGACCGGGGCTGAACCTGCGCCAACCGCTGAAGGAAGGGAAGAGCTTCGTAAATCGCATTGCGACCTTGCCAGGGACGGGCACTGTGGGCGCGCTTCCCTTGAAAATGAACACGAGCCTGAATGCTGCCTACACACCCAGCCTGAATCTGATTCAGCGTAGGCTCCAGCACCACCGCAAAGTCTACCGTGGGAAGTCCTTCCAGCAGCGGCTCAAGACCGTTATCGGCATAGGGTCCCTCCTCGCGATCGTAAAACAAACCCACCAGGTCGACGGATGATTCCAGGTGATGCTCCAGCAGCTCCATCATCACCGCCACACCGGACTTCATGTCCGAGGCGCCACAACCGAAAATCCGGTCTCCTTCGACATCGGTGCGCTGGCGGTCTGCCTCAGGCACTGTGTCGAGGTGCCCTACCAGCGCAACCCTGACCTGGCGGTTGCGGCTGGGGGGTTCAACGCGGAAGCCACAACGAAAGGTCTGGATGTGAGCCTGGGGCAACTGACGCTGGCACCACGAAAGCATTTGTTCGAATATTTGCTGTTCTTGGCAAGTGGGACTGGGAATGGACAGTAGCCAGCGAACCTTATCAAGAAGGTCAGACATCGACCTGAAACTCTCGCAAGGCCTGGTTCAATGAAGTTTTCAGGTCGGTACTGGCACTGCGACGTCCGATAATCAGAGCACACGGCACCTGGTAGGTTCCGGCCGCAAATTCCTTGGTCCGGGTTCCTGGAATCACCACCGAACGTGCGGGCACCCGGCCGCGATAGGTCACCGGTTCGGGGCCCGTAACATCGATAATGGCGGTCGAAGCCGTCAGGACGACATTGGCTCCGAGCACAGCCTGCTCTTCCACCAGCACGCCCTCAACCACGATGCAACGACTACCGATAAAAGCGCCGTCTTCCACAATGACAGGACGAGCTGCTGCAGGCTCAAGAACCCCGCCCAGGCCAACCCCGCCCGACAAATGTACCCCTTTGCCCACCTGAGCACAGCTACCTACGGTAGCCCAGGTGTCCACCATGGAACCTTCACCCACCCGGGCTCCGATGTTGACGTATCCGGGCATCAAAATGCAGCCCGGTTCAAGAAAGCTGCCGTAACGCGCCGTGCCCGGCGGCACCACGCGTACTCCGGTGCCAGCCCAACCCCGTTTCAGGGGAATCTTGTCAAAGAACTCAAACGGCGCCAGTTCCATGGTTTTCATCTCGGCCACGCCGAAATACAACAAAATCGCCTGCTTGATCCAGCTATGAACGACCCACTCGGAATCGCGCTTCTCAGCCACCCGCAATCGCCCCTGATCGAGAGCTTCCAGCACGGCCAACACGGCCTCTCGATATTGTGGCTCTTGCAGCCGTTGACGATCTTCGAAAGCCCGGGTTATCAAGGTTTCCAGCTCAGTCATGTCACTCTCATTTCTCAACGAATGTTCTCTCCGCCATCCAGCACCAGCATCTGTCCCGTCATAAAGTCAGCGCCCGAAGCCAGATACACCACGGCTTCCGCCACGTCGAGCGTGGAGCACAGGCGCTTCAGCGGGATGGACTTTTGCAAACTCTGCCGCAGTTCGGGGCCGCTCTCATCGATCCAGGGTTCATCGAGCATACCGCAGGCCACCGTATTCACCCGGATAAAAGGGGCGAGCTCGCGAGCCAGCGAGCGGGTCAAAGAATGTACCGCCGCCGAGGTGGCGGCGAACGGCAGGTGATCTCCTGTCAGGCAGGAGGTGGTGGTCACATTGATCATCCGCCCGAACTGCTGTTCCATCATGACCAGTGAAGCCGCTCGCGAGACATTGAAGGTGGACTGAAGATTGCCCTGCAGCACCTCACCCCAAAGTGCCTCGTTGATTTCGTGCAGGGGGGCGTCGTTCCAGGCATAGAAATTGTTCACCAGCACATCCAAACGTCCAAACGACTCGAGGCAGGCCAGCATGGCCGCCTGCACCGAGTCTTCCTGACGAGCCTCAAAGGGATAGGCCAGGATATGACTGTCAGCCTCCGACTGCAGAAAGAAGACGTCTTCCTGGGGCCCGTTGACGAGGAGATTGAAGCCGGAACGGGCCAACTGTAAGCAGATCGCCTGACCGGCCAGCCCGTTCCAGTCGGCCACGAGAGCCACAGGAGGTTCGCTCATCCTCAAACGTTCTTAATGCCCGCATCTCGGCCCTTCGTGGAGGAAAAGAAAGGTATTCCTTGAGTCAACCAGAAGTTGTTGGCCGCGTCACGATCGAATTTGTCAAGGAGTCCTGGTCTCGAATGGGTATGCGCCGAATGAAAGTCGACAAACTGGGGATTGATTTGCTTACCCATGACCCGGTCGTCATCCTGAAAGACATGGAAGGCAAACGTTCTCTGCCGATTCTCATTGGCCCCTTCGAAGCCACGGCGATCGCCCTGGCGCTGGAAGGCACCCAGGTACCGCGGCCTCTTTCCCACGACCTGATGAAGTCGGTGATTGAAGCCCTGAAGGCGAAGGTTGACCGGATTGTGATCCACGACATTCAAGACAATACGTTCTATGCCAAGGTCGTGCTTGAATCAGGCCTGGGCAAACTCGAAATCGATGCCCGGCCGAGTGACTCCATCGCTCTGGCTTTGCGAACGAACAGTCCGATCTACGTCTCCGAACGAATCATTTTGGAGGAGACGGTCGAGGACAAGACCGAGGACACAAAAGAGCTTGGTGATTTTCGCAAGTTCATCGACAATCTGCGCCCCAGCGATTTCCTCAAGGAAGATAAATAGCCCGGCGCTTTACCCTGGAACTTCCCACGGTATAATAATCGTGGATGTTTGATTCAACCCCCCTCCGCCGGACTCCCGGCTCGCTGTTGCCAGGCAACTCCGAGCTACCCCTTCGCGGGCGACGCGAATCCCCGGCTCCGGTAACCACTCAGATGCAGCACGAGCGCAGCCTCACCATGTTGCGACAGCTGCGAGGTCGCTGGATGGACATCCTGGAAACCGGTGGGTCGACAACGAAAGTTGCTCAAGAAGCTGCCACCTATCTGACCCGGCTGGCACCAAAGGAGCACATCGACGGACGAGACCTGAACTTGCTACAGAAGCTCTCGGCTGGCAAAGCGCGCCCGACCCTGAGCGAGGAGGGCCTTCCCCTTCAGTCGGACCCGGAAAAGGCCCTTAAGAGCATCGACAAGCAAATCAAGTCTCTCAGTTCGCGCCTGTCGGGAGCCTCAACAGGTCCGGAATCTCAGGTCACCCGCATCGAATTGCAAGTATTCGGCAACCGTCAACCGATGAAGACGGGCACCTACCAGGGGGTCCAGACTCAATCCACGCAACAACACGAGGCCCGCAGTCAGGGGGAAACCCTGGCCCAGCGTCCGGAGCCCAAGACCACAACTCAGGCCTCACCCGTTGAGGGACGCCTGACCGAACTGGTGCAAAACCGCACCTCGGTTCGCTTTTCCGCGCTGTCAGGTCGAGCTCAGAACGCCCCGAATTCGACCACCACACCGGCAGCCGGCCCGGCTGCTCAACAGCCGAAGGAAGAAGCAGCGACCCGAGTGGCGGTGCGTCCAGAACCACCAACGCGTTCGCGTCCCGGTGCCCAGCCTACGGCCACTTCCCCCCAGGCCGCACCAGAGCGCGCCACTCACACCAGCGGAGCGGAGCCGGCGCGTCCTGAAAGGGTGGCTGCCACCAGGCGGGCCGAGCAACCCGTCCAGACCAACCTGGAACAGGTTCGCTCGGTAGAGAGTGGGGCAGACCGAGGGGCCAGTGACCAGCGCCGAGAGCTGGCTCGACCCGAATCGCGCCAGGAAGCTGCCCGGTCACCTCAGTCTCCAGGCCGTAAGCCCACCCCGGCTTCGAGAAAAGACTCCCAGGCACCGACAGCAACAACTTCAGCTCAAACCGAGTCGGCTCGACCCTCCCACGCTCCTTCCAGGACACCGGGCCCTGGGCCCCAAGAGCCTGGCCGGCGGGAACCCGTTGCTTCCCCGAAGGGCGACCCGGCGCCCATCCCATCTCGCACTCCGCAGACGGAGTCCAACACCAGCATTCCTGCCAGACCTCCGCGCCAGGAGAAGCCCCAGACACCATCCAGCTTCACGAACCAGGCCCGCCCCCAGTCGGCTCCGGCCGCTCCGGC
>CAZYPN010000018.1:0-114655 GCA_964649085.1 uncultured Burkholderiales bacterium
CGGGCAACGCGGGCAACGCGGGCAACGCGGGCAACGCGGGCAACGCGGGCAACGCGGGCAACGCCGGTAATGCGGGCAACGCGGGCAACGCCGGCAATGCGGGCAACGCCGGTAACGCCGGCAACGCAGGTAACGCCGGCAACGCCGGCAACGCGGGTAACGCCGCCCCACGCACGGCCGCCAGCTATGGTGGTGGCTATGGCAGCACCTGGGGTTACGTTCGCCGCTAGACCCAATTAGAAGTTCAGTCCAACAAGTCCCCGGACGCTTCCGGGGACTTGTTGTTTTTTGTGCTTCAGAGGGCAGCCGTCTGTCAGCTGGTTTTGGATTTCGCGCCCTTGCCAGCGGGGCGCCGCCAACCGCCTGGCTGAGCGGTGTTAGGTTAGCGGAGAACACGCGAAGGCTATCGCCTGCTGTGCCAATTCTCAAAAGTTCTGTCTTGATTGGCCGCCTTGTAACCCAACTTTTTCAGGGTTTGTGCGGACAATACTTACGAGAATGGGTCTAACGGCCTGTGAACCGGTCTGCTCGAAGTCCTGCTCCGCCGCTCGTGTTGGAGGTGTTCGATGGTTAACTCCCCAGCATCCGAGAATCGGTAGCATCGTTTCGCATTGACGGTGCCAGGTCGCATAACGGTGGGTTGCTTGACCCCGAGGGTCACCGCCACACTGTCAAGGCCTCCGCAAGGTCTGAATCCCCCCGGTAGGGGCTTCCCATCGCGGATGGGCGATCGCTCGCTGTCAGCGACCCTTCCGCAGCAGTTCCACGGTAGCGGCCTTGCCGCTAGACCACTTGCCGGTCAGTCGAAACCGCGTCGGTTGCCCCGACAGGTCGCCGGCAAAGCGACCCAGCCCTGGCAACTTGCCGCCCAGGCTCCAGTCCAGCACAAAGGCTCCCGAGGCCGAGTCATAGGACCAGCGCACGGGATAGTATCCTTGGGCATCGGCCATCCGTGGATAGCGCCCCTGGACCACACGCCCACTCATTCGCTCGCGCACCCAACCCTGACCCCCCGCCAGCAGTCGCACATCCGCAAAGTACTCTGCCGAATTGCGGGCCAGATCGGTGAGTCGATACTCGCCCACCAGGTCACTCACGCTCATGGCCGGGCCAGTGTAGTGACCCCGAAGGGTGGCGAAACCCTGGCCCTGGGAGGACCCATTGTAGGACCAGGTGGACGGACTCGAGCAGGTCAGACTGTAGGTGCCCGGCGACAGTGCCACCTGCGGCCGGGACAGCCAGAAAGTCCCACCCTGACCAGGTATCCCCTGGGCTGGCCAGGGTCCGTAGACCTTCCCGTCTTCGTTGCAGGTCAGGCTGACCGTGCCGGGCGTCGCCCCCCGGCCGGAGTTCCAATGATAGAGTTGCACTTCGTTCAATCGAAACGGCCGCAAGAAGCGCAGGCTCAACGGGCGCGGAGCGCCCTCGGTGACGCCCTCTGGATTGCTGTTGTCAAACAGCACCTGGTCTTTGGCGGAAGTTGGCAGCGCAGGCGCCACCAGCGGGATTCGCACCACCTGGCCGCGCTTCAAGCGCACCTCTTGTTGCTTCTCGCTCTGGCGCGTGCGCCAAATCACCCGGGCCTTGCCTTCGCTCAAGGCCGAGAGTTCCACTGCCGTAGCTCCGCCTGGCTCGAACGTCATCTCATACCAGTGATCCATTTCCGCCCGTTGGAAATGCAACACGGTGCTGCTTGGAATCTCCTGCTTCAAAGACCGCTGGCGCAAACCCGTGATGCGTCCTTGGCTGTCTGTCAAAAAGGCCTCCACCGGGCAATCCACCACAATGTGCCCACCACTCTTCACGATCTGTCGGGCGCCAGCGATCCAGGCCTTGCGTTCCCACGGGTCCAAACCCCTTTGCAAGGCCCGCTGCTCGGCAGGCAGCGCCTCAATAAACTGACGTTCCGAATCGGTTAACGTCGGATCGGGCTGGCGGTAGGACTTGCCAAACAGTGGATAGTGGTCATCTCCTTCTGCGGCTCGAACCCGCGAAGGCCGGGGAAGGAGAAAGCGCCTTACCCATTCGCTCATCGTATAGTGGTCGGGCCGCTGATTGGGCCACGGGTCCAACACAATCCCGGTCTGCGTCCAGTCCGAGCCGCGCGGATAGATGACCACCGCCTGATGATTTCCCTGCGAGGCCTCAATCGGTCCATAGTCAAAGTCGGCCAGGAGCCGACGACGCATCGGGTCCGGGTCGAACCGCAGTTCATCAAGGAATTTCAAGACCCGTCCCTGATAGCCCCCGCAGCGAAATTCGTTCAGGCCCGGCTCAAACCAGCTGCGCAAATTGTTCACCGGTCCGTTGCCGGCCTTTCCGATGGGGATGTTCTCGGCATACAGACGCAAGATCTCTTGCAGAAGGTCGGCATCGGCCGTGGGCTCCAGAATCCCCCGCACCCGAACTCCGTCTTCGCCCAAACGATTGGCGTGCACAAAGAACTCGAGTTGACCGTCTATCGGCGGGGTGCTCACGTCGAATTCGGTGACTTTCTTCTCTGAAAGGCGCTGCTCAAACTCGGCTACCTGGCGACCTTCGCAGAAGATACGTACGCTCAGCTGATGATTGCCACGCGCCAGCAAATGCGGAATCAGATTGACACGCCCTAGCAAGCGCAATTTCCCCGTATAAGTACCGGTATAGTAGCGTTCGGCCAACTCAGAGCCAAACGAGTCCCGAGGCTTCTGCAATTTGGCGCCCTGAAGGATCAAGTGCAGCCGATACCCGTGGCTCTGCTCCGCCGTCTCGGGGAAGTCGAACTCCTGAGCCCACCCGCCCCAACTGAGACAGCAAAAAAAGCACAACCACAATACCACTCGGGTAGCCATGAGCTCATTGTAATGGGGGCTCGTCTCCTGACTCTGATGCAGGTCATCCTTCCTTGGGCGGCGAGGGCAACAGAGTTTTCTGTCGCGCAGGAGCTATCGGGGAAGTATCGCCCATGCGTCAGACCGGCAACATCCGGTCAAACTCCTCGGTCCCTAAACTTGCTAGAAAGGATCAACGACGTTCATCAGGAGGTTCCCAGTGTCCATTGCTCCTCTGGCTGGCAAAAAAGTGGTGATTGATCCCGGTCATGGTGGCCGATTCCCCGGGGCCGTCGGCCCCGCTGGCACCAAAGAGAAAGACGTGGTGCTCTCGGTCGGGCTCGAGCTGGCCAGCGACCTGGTCGAGCTGGGTGCCGAGGTCAAAATGACCCGCAGTGAAGACGTCGAGGTGGCGCCCGGAGCCAGCCTGCGCGACGATCTCAAGGCTCGAGTCGACATCGCCAACAACTGGCCGGCCGACCTGTTTATCTCCATTCACTCCAACGCTGCCGAGAACACCAGCGCGGTGGGCACCGAGACCTACGTGGCCAAGCAGGCCAGCGACCGCTCCAAGGCGCTGGCCAAGCTGGTGCAGCAGGCCATGATCGAGTCGCCCGGTTTGAAAGACCGGGGCGTTCGCGCGGCCGATTTCTACGTCATTCGCAATACCACGATGCCGGCCATCCTGGTGGAAACCGGCTTTATTTCCAACGCCGCCGAAGAGCAGAAGCTGGCCGACCCGGCTGTGCAGAGTCTCTTTGCCAAGTCTATCGGCAAGGGCGTCCAGCAATACTTCCAGGTAGAGCCCCACCTCAAGCCCGACGAACCCCGCCAGGAAGGCGCCGAGCCTCCTCCCGAGGAGTATCTGCTGGCCCCCGGCGACCCGCCAGAGATGCTTTTCGCTACCCGGTGAACTTATCCACGGTCAGCAACTGCTTGACCAGTTCCAGCAGGCGGGCCTTGGCCTGGGCGTTGGGAGCAAAGACCAACCCCAGGCGATATACCCCGTAGTCGGGCTGGCAGCGCCGCACCACGGCTCGCAGCCTCAAGTTTTGGAACTCCACTTCCAGGTCCGAGCCCACGGGAATCTGCTGCAAACATGCCAGGCGACATCCGGTGGTGCTCAGGTCGTGAATCTTCACCTCTTGAACTCCCTGGTGGTGCAGCCGGGCCGGCAACTGGCAGCGCGCTCGCATCCACTGGCGCTGGTTGCGTCGGCTCTCTTTTTTGAAGGCCCGCTGCAGCATGGGCTTCACCCATGAGCGCTTCAAAACCTCGACGTCCTCTAGAAAGCGAATGGCCAGGCTGAACATCTGGGGCCCCTCGCGCCGTACCCAGCGAATGGAGGCGCCGATGGTATCCACTTCGCAGCCGTAGAGAGCCTCGACAAACTTTAGCCCGACCTCTTGTTGGGGTCGAATGGCCCTGGCGTTCCAGGGGCCGCGCACCCGCATGCGCAGGCCCTGGGGCCCGGCTTCCACGACCTGGGCCATGTAGCGCGCTCCCGGAGCCTGGATCTCAAGCTCAAAGTCGCAGCGCACCCGCAGGCCTTCGCGTCGTTCCTGTCCCTGCCACTCGGGGCTGCGGCGCAGCCATTTCTGGAACAGGCTTTCCAACCACCCCATGGCGGATGCATTGAAGCCCGCCCGGCAGATCCCTGGTCGCGGCAGAGAAATCTTGTAACACAGCTTTTACCAGCTGTTCACATGTCCAGTGGGTTGTTTCTTCTGATTTGAGCCCGGCAGCCTAAGATAAAACCGTCAACGAAAGATTGACTGAACGGGGAGCAAAAAGATGGAAGAGTTGCTGAACAACCGCCACGAACTGATTCGCGGATTTGCCGCCCTGTTGACCGCCATCGAGCAGGTCAGCAACCTGAGCGGCAACGGCGCTGCGGCGCCTCGACAGAGCGCAGCTCAGCCCAACATCGTGACGCTTCCCTTCGAGCAGATCAAGGACACGTTCACCGGCTATGAAGAGCATGAGCTGGCCGATGGCCGCAAAGTACGTCGCTACGACACCGGAGCCGTGCGCATCATCAATCCCAAGAGCCAGGTGATGCAGGAAGAGCGTCCCAACGGCAACCTGCTGGTGTCTCTGCACTCTGGCAAAGTAATTTTTCAAGAACAGCCCGGCTTCCCGCTGCTGGTCTTCAACAGCGTTCAGGCCGGCCCGCCGCGCCTGGGCCGGGTGGCCATGGTGCAGTTTGGCAGCGACACCGAACCCTGCCCTGCCTTTCATTTCGAGGATGAAGAAGGCGGCCATTTCGTAGTGCTCGAAACGCTGCGCTACATCAAGGTCAATTCCAGGCAAGCCGCCTGAGCCGCTTCTCGGAAATCCTCAACTGGGGTATACTGGTGGAATGTCGAAAAACAAGATCATCCTCTCCCCCGAAGCCTTGAAGAACCTCCAGGAGTGGATGAAGCGGCGCGGGCTTGCCAGCCGGGCCGAGGCGGTGGCCCTGGCCCTCAGCGAGTGCCTGGAGCGAGAGTCGGCGGCCAGCGCCAGGCCTTCCACGGGCCTGCCCCCCGAGCCCTACGAGCCCCGCTTTGACAATCAAGAGGCGCTTTGCAATATCCTCGACCTCTCTGAGCTCGAGTCGGGCGAGATGACGGCGCACCCCCATCCGTTTCGCCTGCGAAACCTGCTCAAAGAGCTGGCGGTGGTGCTTGAGCCCGAGTTAAAGGTCCGGGGGCTTGAGTTGGAAGTGGTGGTCGACGATACAGTGCCCGAGTTGTTCTGCACCGATCGCCTGCGCCTGCGCCAGATTCTCTTCAATCTGCTCAGCAATGCCGTCAAGTTTGCCCCAGGCAGTCCGCTGCGCCTGCAGGTGAGCGGAAACCAGCATCAGCTTGAGATCCACCTGAACGATCAGGGTCCTGGCCTGTCGCCAGAGGCTCTCGAGCGCCTGCGCAAAAGGCTCGACCTGGGCAGCAAAATGGGGGCGGTCCAGGCCGGAACGCCCCTGGGTTTAACTCTGGCCTATCGGCTCAGCCATCTGCTCAAGGGCTCCCTGTGGTTCACCTCGGCCACGGGGAGTGGTGGCGATCTACCGGCCGACTGGAAAAGTCCCGAGCAACAAGGCGGAAGCCATTTCTGGGTTCGGCTGCTGGCCCACGAGGCTGCCCCGCGTCCCAGCACCGAGGGTCTGCACATTCTGGTGGCCGAAGACAATCGGGTCACGCAGCGGGTGATTCGCGAAACCCTCAATCAAATGGGTCATCGGGTGCACCTGGTGGGCACCGGCAAGGCTTGTTTGGAGGCGCTGGAACTCGAAGAGTTCTCGCTTGTGCTCATGGACCTCCAAATGCCCGAAATGGATGGGCTCGAGGCCACCCGCAGAATCCGCGCCCGATTTGGCGCTCTGCCCCGGGTTATTGCGCTTACCGCCCAAACCTTTCCCGAAGACCGAGAACAGTGCTTTGCGGTGGGCATGGACGATTTTCTGGCCAAGCCCGTCAGTCGCGAAGATCTGAAGGCTGCCATCGAGCGGGTCAGTCGCACGGCCCAGCCTGCCGGTTGCTGATGTCGGGCGAGCTCGACATGCAGTTCGCCCAGGCCACCTTCAACCTGCTTCGTCACGTGGTCATGTCGGCACCGATCCCGGTGATTCAGGCGCTCAAGGATCAGCTCGAGGCGAAATACGAGCAGCTCGTCGAGCCGCTGCATCCGGGCGTAGACTTTCTGGTTCGCTCGTGTTTGGAGGGCGAGTTCGAGGTGATCTTGCCGATGGTCGAAGGGCTGCTGCAAACCGGATCGGCCCCCAACCTCGAGATGCTTGAGCAGAGTCTGGCCAGTTTACCGCCCTCGACGAAATCTTCCCATCCCGCGCCCAGCGGTGCCCCCAACGCCTTCCGCCCCCCCGGTCGGGGCGGCTATCGCGACTTTTTTCGCAACCAATAAAAAGGCCCGAGGGCCTACCAGGAACCCTCGAGCCGAGCGGGGAGGAACCGCGATCGCAGGCAACTTCCGCTTGAAGAAAGTTCTTCCTGCACGTTCTTGATTTATTTTCAAATTCTTTGGCAGCCAGGGCACCAGTAGGTGGCCCGTGCTTCCAGCCCCTGATGACTGCCCACGATGCTCGTCCGGCAGCGCAGGCAGGGCTTCCCCTTACGGTCATAGACCCAGCTGCGTGGTGCTGGTGACAGCCGGCCCAGGTCGCCGCCGGCGTTTCGCGTGGTGGTGCGCGGCCAGCCTCCCAGATTGAGCAGCATCAATTCACGGCCGCGCTGAAACAGCGAGAGCCATCCCTCCACCTGCCAGGCCGACCAGGGCGAGACTCCTCGGGTTGCTTGCCAGGCGGGCTGGCTGCCCTCAAAAGCTCCCAGGAAGCACAGCTCGTTCTTGTAGACATTGCCCAAACCGGCGGCGATCTGCTGGTCGAGCAGCACCTCACCCAGGGGTCGGTCGGGCGGGCTGCGTCGCAGTGCCCGCTTGCGAATTTCCTCCCAGTCGGGCTCGGGGCCTAGCAGGTCCGGGCCCAGTTTCGAGAGCAGCGGGTGACGGCTCAGCTGGCTGCGGGGAAAGACCTCCACGTCTCGCGGCTGCAGGCATACCACCCGGGCTTGAGAGGTTTCCAGCCAAAGCCGAACTTCACCCCGGGGTTGCTCCTGATGAAAGGTGCGATGCCAGCGCCCGTGCATGCCCAGATGGACCCGCACAACGTGGTCGTTCTCCAGGTGTAGCAGGCAGTGCTTGCCCACGGCCTCAACCTGCACCACGCAGGTGCCAGCTTGAAAGAGGCGCTGGCCCGGGCGGCCCTCCAGGCGCAGCAGCGGTTGACCCAGCAAGGTGTGACGCAGGGCGGGCACCTGCTTGTGAATGGTATCGCCTTCGGGCACGGCTAAGCGGGTAGGGGAGTAACCCCAATTCCGGGTTGATCGGGCAATTGGATGCGGCCGTCGACGACCTCCATACCGCGGAAGCGGTCGTTGCTGATCAGCAAGGCACCGTCCAGGTCGGCCCAGTCCACCAGCGTCGATAGCTGAGCCGCCGCCGAAATGGCGCAGGAAGTTTCGGTCATGCAGCCGATCATCGGGCGCATGCCCAGGCTGCGAGCGGTGATCAGCATCTTGTGGGCTTCCCGCAGGCCGGTGCACTTCATCAGCTTCACGTTGATGCCGGTATATACGCCCCAGGCCTTTTTCACGTCCGGGAGTCGCTGCACGGCCTCGTCGCCCACGATGGGCAGGGGGCTGCGCTCGCTCAGCCAGGCGTGGTCCTCGAGGTTGTTCTTGTCCATCGGCTGCTCCACCATGACGCAGCCCTGTTCCTTCAGCCAGTGGATCATGTCCAGGGCCTGTTGGCGGTCTTTCCAGCCCTGGTTGACGTCTACCCCAAAGGGCACCTGGCTTTCCTGGCGCACGGCCTGGACGATTTCTTTGTCGGTGCCGCGCCCCAACTTGAGCTTCAGCATTTTGAAGCGAGCGGCTTCGCGGGTTTTCTGGCGAATCACCTCGGGCGTGTCGATGCCGATGGTGAACGAGGTCAACGGCGTGCGCCGGGCGTCGTAACCCCAGATGGCGTGCAGTGGCTTGCCCAGCAATCGGCCCACCAGATCGTGCAGGGCGATGTCCACCGAGGCCTTGGCGGCCGGATTGCCGCTGGCCACCTGGTCGACATAGCTGAGAATGTCGTCCAGCTGAAAGGGGTCCTTGAACTGGCTCAGGTCGAGCTTGCTCAGGAAGGCCTGCACCGACTCGTGCGACTCGCCCAGATAGGGGGGCATCGAGGCCTCGCCATAGCCCACCACGCCTTCGTGCTCGATTTCGGTGAGCACCACCGGCGTCGTCGACCGCGACGAGCTGGCCAGTGAAAACACGTGCTTGAGCTGCAGCGTATAGGGACGAAAGCGTAGCTTAAGGCCGCCGCCGGCGGCGGCACGCGAGGGCCGGGAGCCCAGCGCGGTCAGGCCGGCACACAGCAGACTGCCTTGAAGAAAGTTGCGTCGATTCATAAGGGCGCTGTTCGTCGGGGCCCCTTTGCCTGCCTTCGTGGGCAGGAACTCGGCGCAGCTCGGGACAAGTTCCGGCGGTGAGCAAGTCGGCCAAGATTCTGGTCGTGGAAGATGACCCCAACATGTTGAGTGCCCTGTGTTCTGTGCTGCAGAGCCAGGGCTACGAGGTGGTCACGGCCACCTGCGCCGAGGAAGCTGTGGCCCTCTCGGCCGCTCAACAGTTTGACCTGATCGTCACCGACATTCGCATGGGCGAGGTCGACGGCTTGCAGGCGCTGGAAAAGGCCCGTCAGGTGCAGCCCGAGGTGGGGGCGTTGGTGGTGTCGGGCTATGCCAGCGAGGAAGAAACCCTGCGCGCCGTGCAGCTCAACGTCGGCGGCTATCTGAAGAAGCCCTTCAAAATGAGGGATTTCCTCGAGCACGTCCAGTCGATTCTCGAACGTCGTCGCGTCGATAACCTGCGTTCCCAGGAAAAAGCCGGCTTTCGCAAGGCCCTGTGGAACTGCTACGACACGCTGCTCCAGGTCATCGACCTCACGGGCGTGGTGTCCGACCCGGGCACGCTGTTCACGGTTCCCGATCTGGCCTTCCGCATGGCTCAGGCCGCCGGGCTGCCCTCCGAAACCGCCGCCCAGATCCGTCTGGGACTGGCCCTGCGCCTGTGTTTTCACCTGGGTCCGCTGCAGGACGAGGAGTTTCGCGAGTGTTTGCGCAGCTACCCGGCCCTTTACCGCATTGTTACCCAGGGGCAGTTCAGCGAGGTCAGTGGCGACCTCGAGAACGTGCTGCTGCAGTGGGCTGCCCAGAACCAGGACGTTGAGCCGCCGCCTCCGCTGCTTGCGCTTTATCAGCAGGCCAAGCAGTCCAGCCAGCCCATCCTGGGCGGGGCGGCCGGGCTGGTGGCCAAGCAGGTTTCCCAGCAGAGCCTGCTCAACCTGGCCCGCACTCTCGAGCGTGCTGGCGACGGCGTCAACGCGCGCAGGGCCTATGAAGAGATGTGCAAGTACTCGCTGCCTCCTTCCGAGGAAATCGAGGCTCAAATGGGTCTGGCTCGACTGGCCCTGGGCGAGGGCGAAACCGAGCGGGTGTCTTCGCTTTTCGAGCGGGCCCGCCAGCTGGCCTCCGGTCTCAATCCCGCCGCTCAGGCCCACCTCACCTTGGAACAGGGGCGCTGGCTCGTGGCCATGGGTTCGCCCCAGGCGCTGGGACAGCTGGAACTGGCGGCGCGTCAATTCCAGGTGCTCGAACTTGAAGCCGGCGCCGCCGAAGCCCGTCTGGCCCTGAAATTGCTGCAAAACCAGGGCGACCATGATGCCCTACTGCAGTTGTTGTTGCGCCCCGAATATCGCGCCGAACTGACCCATGCCTCCGAGTGGCTGCTGCCCCTGGCGCTCGAGCGTCAGGCGCGCCCCCCCGAGAGCCTGCGGGCCTGGGTCAGTCGCAGCTCCCTCGAAGTGGCCCGCCGTTGGGGTCAGCTCAGCGAGGGCGCGCGCATGCACGTGTTGAGTCTGTTTGAAGAGGCCGAGTCGGGCCTGCCCGAAGAGCTGGTTCGGCCCGCCCAGGACGATGCCGACCCTCAGGTGCGGGCGCGTGCCGCCCGCATGGTGGCTCAACTGGGGGCTCCCAACACCATGATGGAGGTCCATTCGCTGGGCTTTTTCGAGGTGTTCACGGGCAGTCGGCGCGTGGCCGAGGCCGACTGGAAAACCCAGAAGGTCAAGTTTTTGCTGGCCTACCTCTGCAGCACCGAAGCGGCCACCGAAGACCAGCTCATCGATCTCTTCTGGCCCGACAGCCTCAGTTCGGCCAAGAAAAGCCTTAACCATGCCCTCTCCACGCTGCGTTCGGCCCTGCGCCCGGGCCTGGGCCAGGAGCCTATCACGCGCGAACGCGGCGTGGTCCGCATCAATGCCCAGGTGCCGTTGTGGCACGACCTCAGCGAGCTGGAGAACGCCTGGAACGCGGCCCGCGCCATGCCCGAAGGCGAGGGGCGGGTGGCCTCCTATCGTCGCATCGTGTCGCTCTACCGGGGGCCCTATCTGGAGGGCTGTTATGCCGATTGGGCCCTGAATCGACGCAAAGAGCTGGAGTCGCGCGTGGCCGAAGCGGCCTTCCTCATCTCCCAGGCGGCCCTCAACAGCGAGAACGCCCACGAGGCGGTCGAGTTCAGCAACCGGGCCCTGCAGCTCGACCCTACGCGCCAGGACGTACTGTGCATTTCGCTGCGCGGACACATCCTGGCTGGTCGACCGGCGGCGGCGGTGGCCCAATACGAGCAGTATGCCAAGTGGCTCAAAAACGAGTTCGAGGCCGAGCCCACCATCGAGGTCATCCGCGAGTATCACCGAGCCCGTATGGGCCTCAGTTAGCGTTCCTTCCAGGAAGATAACGGCCAGTTGAGAATCCTTTCTCGTGGAGCGCACTTGGAAACGGGGATTTTCGCTGGCAGAGGTCATTCTCTGTCTGGGTATTCTTGCCATAGCTCTGGTGATGACCGTCAATCTGTTCCTTAGCGTCCAGCGAGGCGGGGACAAGAATCGCCACACCGCCACCGGAACTTTGGTGGCCGAGACCGTCATGAACCAGTTCCTCCACGACGTTTATCAAGGGGTTCACCCCACTCTCACCAAGGCTGCGTTTTTCGGGGCCGATGCCTCGTTATCCGGCAATCTGGTTCTCAGCAACACCGAGTACTTTTATCAGATCGATTACCAAACCGTGGTCAGCACGGCCGGAACCGATCTGGGAGCAGGCCTTAGTGGCAATCGTCTCAAGGCGGTCCAGGTCACCTGCTGGTGGTGGGGAGTAGCCCCCACCAGCCAGAGGAGCGGACAGGGTAAGCTCTCGATACAGTTGCGAAAGCTGGTCAATGAGAACGCATCGTTCTAGCCAGAGCGGTCTCAGTCTGGCTGAGCTTCTGCTGGTATTGGCGCTCTTTTCTGCGGTTTCACTCCTGTTGTTCAGCCTTCTCAACGACGGCTTTCGCCGTTGGCGAACGGCCAACGCTCGCTTCGATGTGCAGAATCGACTGATGAAATCGATGAACTGGCTCCGCCAGGACTTGGAGAAAGCTTCTGCTACCCAGATCAATCACAAGAGGGTCAGCAACGGTGCGGGCCACGGAGATGCCTTGTGGTTTCTGTCGGCCGAAGACCCCACCGTCGCCGACCCACAGCTCCGCTTTGTACGAGACCCCTCTACCGGAGCTCCGCGCTGGCAGAGGCAGATTCTCTATTACCTGGCTCGACCCACCAATTATGCCGCCTGTTCGGGCGGCATCGCGGCGTCGGTCGATCCTGACACCCGCAACGACTATTTCGCGCCTCACAAGTTCTTGCTTCGCAAAGTGATCAACACGGCTGCCGACCCCGAGACCCAATCGACACCCGGCGGCATCGATACCTTCGTAACTTTTCCGCTCGATTACAATCTGTCGACCCTGGCCAGTGAAGCTTCCGTGGAGGCCTGTCGCCTGATTGCCGATCGTATGCTATCCTTCGAAGTGAGCCTTGTGGATCGAACCGTTGAGTTGGACCTCAGGGCCGTGTATCTGCAACCTGCAGAAAAAGAGTTGGCCGTGGGCTCGGTTTCGCTCAAAGATACCAAGTTTACGGTTCATCAGAAACTGAGGGTGGTGCTCAAACAGTGAAACGACAACGCCGTGGCATCCTGTTAATCATGACCCTGATCATCCTGGCTCTGAGCACGATGCTGATCAGCGCCGGTCTGACGCTCAACCAGGCTAACTCCAGGGCGGTCAGCCAGGCCGAAGACAGCCAGCTCGCCCAAGCAGCAGCTCAGGCCGGAGTCGAGTATGCCCGTACGCGCCTGCAGGAAGACCCGAATTGGAAGGGGGGCACGGGCGATTCGGTGGTGGTGAACATGCCCGGCACCCTGTGGGTAAGAGAAAATCGCGGCAATGTTGTCGGAATTCTTGGGAGCGGTGCACAGAAATCCGTCTTTAGGATTCGCTTCAACTATCAAAATGGCACCTCAGCCCCCAGTGAAGGCCTGTCCAACCCGGCCCCCGAGATGTTTCTTCCCATGCCCTACGTGTCGGCCAATAACTTGAATTCGGCCAGTCAGTTGCCGGTATATCGGGCCAACAGCGGTGGCTCCTGGCCCGTAACCGGCAGCAGCAGTGCGCCCTACGATTGCACCCGATACACGGCTGTCATTGTTTGCGAGGGTCTATCGGGCCCTTCGTTGCTGGAAGTGTCTCCGACAAATCTGACGCCGACGATCGGCAACCGAAGACTGTCCCGCAAGGTTGTCGAGGCGTTTCTGGGTCGCGACCTCAATCAGGTGGGCGACTCGCCGATTTATGGGGCCCAGTCGATCACGATGAATCTTCAAACCGCAGGGCAGGTCAAGGTTCGCAGCTCCGACCACGGCGTGCCCCCCAGGGCACGCACCTTGCGCGACATCTACATGCAGGATAGCACCAACACTGCGGTTGTAGACATGACCACCAGCGGCGAAGCCTACGTCAACCAGGCCGATGGCGTCATGAAGGTCAACGGTGCCGATTCCACGGCGCCCGAAGCGACTCGCGAAGACTCAGCGCCGCGCTTTCCCAAAGTTACCTGGAGTCAAATTGCCAAGGCCCCGCCCAGCAGCACCAATCTGGCGGCGGGAACTTACGTGTGGAGACGAAGCCCGCGCCGTCTCGATTACTACGCCCAGGAATTCGACCCTGCCGTGGGTCCACCGCCTGCTTCGGTAACTCCCGATGCCAGTTACACCAGCTCCAGTGCTCTCGATCCAACCGGCAATATTTCGATGCACCGCAGTCGCTTACGGCTCGAAATCACCGAGGACCTCTATGTTGCTCCGGTGGGTTCGGTGCGCGGGCTGGCCATCGTGCCTGAGGCCGGCCTGCTGGCCGCGATTGAGAATCGCCCCAACGTGGAATTGGTGAAGCCCAGTGCGTCCGCACCGGCTCCGATCGTCACTACGCAGGGCGATATCTTTGTGCAGGGTAGTCTGCGGGGCGAGGGCTCAGTGACCACCGAGGGCAACATCACTTTCCAGGGCACCAGCATCCTGGAGGCCGACCAGAATAGCCGCACGGCTATCTATGCAAAGGGCGACGTCACTCTCGAGCCTCTCCCTGTCGAGATCAGCATGGCCGGTTCTTACTCCACCGGCAGCGGCAGCGGCAGCGGCAGTGGCGGAAGCGGTGGGGGGGCTCCGGCGATTCCCTTCCTGTCTTCTTTGCCGGCACCGCCTTTCGGTGCTCCGTCTTTCCGAGACATCGCCTTCTCGGGGCTGTTCTATACTCAGGGCAGCATCCGGGCCAACTTCCCAGGCCCCGATCCCGCCGACCTGTATTTTCGTGGCATGGTGGTTGCTTTTGGAGGTGACCCCGACCTTGGTGAGGCTCCTGGGGCTTCGGGTCGCGGGGCGATTGACGTGACGGGGGGCAATGTGTATCTCGAGTACGACTCGCGCTATGTCGTAGGAGCCCTTAATCTAACGGGTGCCGCCTTGCTTCACGTTCACAGCTATAATACATTCTGATTTCGCGCATCGCTTGAATCTGCCAGTAGGTCGCCCAGGCAATAATTCCCAACCACTTCAACCCGTCTTCTAGCAACATTGCAAATGCGGCGTCCTGGTGAAGCCGGTGGTGCCTGGGGAGCCAATCGCTTTCCTGTAGCACATCGAGGACCAGAGAACCTCCCAGGCACACCAGTGCGGCTGCCAGCACAAGGCTCCACGCGTGCATGTGCTGCTGGCGCAGAGAGATTGCCAGGAATACCAGGTAGCAGCAATACAGTCCGGGTTGGACCACGTGGCTGTCGGCTCCCAGCATCGACGGTAGCAGCGACTCATGCAGCATCAGGCCGTCGTCAACTCCCAACAGCAGCGTAAACAGGGCCGGTACTAGCAAGCGCGCCCTGGCAGGCTTGTAGTTCATGCAAACCAGCAAGAGAACCCAACCCGTAACCAACCAGAGTACCACGCCGGAGTTGGAAATCAGGCTGGTCTGAGGAGGCACCCCCGCCAGCGTGGGCAGGTCTACGGTCAATCGCTGGATCGTGATCAGGGGCTGTCCGCTGAGCCAGAACAGGCTGATCAGCGGCACAAGCCACACCAGAGCCAGCAAGCCGAAGGCGCGTTGGACAGCCATGGTTCAGTTAGCGTTCTCTTCCCAGCGAATGAACTGGTAGTAGCTCGGGCGGCCCTCGCCCACGTCCAGTTCCACGCGAATTCTGTAGGTGGCAGTGCTGTTGCGCGGGTGGCCCACGCTGGTCAAAATGATGATTTCGTAGGGCTTTTCCATCCAGCGCCGGTCGATGGTCACCTCGTAGCTGCCCACTTCCTGGTTGGTGCCGATCTCGTGCACCGGCTCCTCGTAGCTGTATTCATCGTGATAGCGATAGTCGGGCGGCGGAAACAGCAGGTCGTGCTGCAACTTCACCCGGGCCGTCTCGATGCCGGCCAGGGCCAGCCCCTTGGCGGTGACGGAATCGGCCGCCAGGCGGGCCAACCGATAGCGATGCGACTGCTTGCTGAGGAAGGCCACCCCCAAAATCAACAGCAGCGCCGTCAGCAGCAGGGCCAGAATGATGGAAAAGCCCCGCCTCACGGCAGCCGCCCCGGGGTCTGTCGCGATAGGGTGCGGGTTTGATAGCGCTGGTCGCGCCAGCGCAGCGTCAGCCGATAGAACCCGTCGGCCAGACGTTGCACCTGGAAACTCTCCACCTCGCCCTGCATGCGGATCGATTCCGAACTGGCCCCGCGCTGCTGGGTGCACAGCAGCACTCCGTCGACCACCTCAAAGCGGCGTGTCAGCAGAAACGCCGGGTCGTCGGAAGCCCAGGGCGAGCTCTCGGGGGCCAGGCTGGCCGGCAGCCGCGTGGTCGTTTGCAACGGGTCCCAACAGCTCAGCACCAGCCGCGCCGAGCTGCCCGTGGTGGGCTCCACAACGCGATGACTGCTACGCAGGAACTGCCCCAGCCGCTCCAGGCTCTGATGGGCGGCCAGGTGCCGGTCGTAGTCGCGGTGGTTGGCGATCTGGCGCTGCAGGTCGCGCAGGCACAGGTTCATACACAACATCATCACCCCGGCCATCAGCGTGGTCACCATGGCTTCGAGCAGGGTCAGTCCTCGCCGATGTTGCGATGTCATGGCGGAGGAGGGGGCTCCGGTTCCAGGGTCACCACCGACGAGCCGCGCACGATCTGTCCCATGATGCGGGTCTCGGCCTCGACGCTCACGGTGCCCGAAGCCGCCACCTCGCGTCCCAGGGTATCGTCCCAGCGCGTCTGATTGTGGCTCAGCGTAAAGCTGCGTCCGTCTCGCCGCGGTGTGCTTCCGCTGGCCCGGCCGCTCAGTCCGCGCACGCGCCACTCAAAGCAGCAGGGCGGTAGTTCACGATTGTTACCATCATAGGCGCGGGCCTGATAGCCACGGCTGCCCTGCCATACCAGCGGCCCGGCGGCTCCGAGCACCTCCACGCGGGCCCCGTCGGCGCGCGGAGTGGGTGGAGCGATCAGCGTCCAGGTTTGCACCCGGCCTACCGGTGAAGCCAGATCGGGCCCGGCCAACACGCGAACCAGCACGCTGCCCTGCAGCATCGCTCGGGTGTCTCCAGGATGGCGATCGCGCTCGGTCAGCAGGTCGGGCGACAGCAAGGTCAGCCCCGAGTTTTGCACTGCCACTCGCGCCTGTAGCCCGGGGTGGTTGGGCGAATTGACCAGTCGACCGTTCCAATACGACCAGTCGCCAGCATAGTTGGCCGGCGTGCGGGCCCACTGGCGAACCTCGTCCATGACCTGATCGGCCAGCGAGGCCGATTCCAACAGCGTTTCCGAGCGCCTCTGGTAGATCAGAGTGCGTTGCATCAGGGCCGCCACCAGCAGCAAACTCCCCGCCAGCAGGACCAGAGCCACGATAGTCTCCACCAGGGTGGTGGCCTGTCGCTGCCGCTGCATCGGGAGGAGTTCCTTGAAAATCGGGTAAAACCCTGGCTGTGTCGAGCCCGGCCCGGTTGGACCCGTCGCAGCTTCGCTCCGGACTCGAATCCACCGAGTGGATGGAAAGGGTCCGCCTGCCAGCTGCCGAGCGGGTGCTGTTTACGCGCCAGCTGCAGGTGCTGCTGGCCAGTGGCGTGCCCATTCCCCAATGCCTCGAGGTACTCGCCACCCAGGCGGTGCGTCCCGACTGCACCGAGGTCTATTTCTCGCTGCAAAGGCTCATCCTCGAAGGTCGCTATCTGTCGGCGGCGCTGGGGCGCTTTCCCAACATCTTCGACGCGATGTACGTAGGCCTCATTCGCGTAGGGGAGCAGTCGGGCACGCTGGTCGAGTGTGTTCGCCTGCTGGCCGACTGGCTCGAACGCGAGCGTGAAGTGCGCCAGAAGCTGCAGTCGGCCCTGATTTACCCCTGTCTTGTGCTGGTGGTGTCGGTGCTCTCCAGCTTAGGGCTCATGAACTTCCTGGGGCCGATCTTTCTGCAAATCTTTGTCGATCGCCAGCAGGCCCTGCCCTGGCCCACCCAGGTGGTGGCTTCGGCCGTCGAACTGCAGCGCCAGCCCTGGTTCTGGCTGGTCCTGTTCTGTCTGCTGGTGATGTTCTGGAGAGCGGCCCAATCGTGGGTGCTCAACCCCCACTGGCGGGTCTGGTGGTGGGTTCAGGCGGCCCGCGTTCCCGGCCTGGGGGGGCTGCTCAGTGCAGCCGCCTGGTCACGCTATTGCGTGGCTCTGTCGATTTTGCTGCGCTGCGGCCTGCCTCCCCAGCGCAGCTATCGTTTTGCCGCCGAAGTCAGCGGCGATCCGCGCCTGATCGTCGACAGCGATCGATTGGTCCAGTCGATCCTCGAAGGCGGCACGGCCAGTTCCCACATGGAGAGCAAGTCCCAGCTGTATCCGGGGTTGGTGGGGTCGGCTCTCAAGCTCTCGGAAGAAACCGGCCAGGGCCGCCCCGTGCTGGATTTTCTGGCTCGTTTCTATCGCGAGGAAATGGAGATGCGGCTGCAGATGTTGCAAAGCCTCATCGAGCCCTTTCTCTTGCTGTTTACGGCCTCCACTCTCACTTTCCTGATCCTGTCGCTGATGTTGCCCCTCTACGGTCAGCTTCAAGAGGTGGGGCTGTGAAGTGGCTCAGCCCGCTGTTGTGGCTGGGTGCTCTGGCCTGGGCCTGGGGCGGCCTGCCTCCCCCCCGGCCCGAAATCCTGGTTCTGGTGGTCGGCGGCCTGCTGCTCGATGGCCTCAGCCCCCGGCTGCCCACGGGCTTCCTGCGTGTGTCGCTGCCCCTCTATCTGGGAGTGCTCTGGCAGGGGTGGGCTCCACTGGCCCTGGTGGCGGCTTTGCTGGGGTTGGTCCTGCTTCCCGAGGGCCGGAAGTGGACGTCCGACACCGCTCAGGGTCTGGCCTACCTCTCGCTGGCCTCGCTGCTGGTGGGCCTGGGCCCCTATGGCCTCGTGCTTGCATGTGTGTTGGCCGCTGGTTGGGGCGAGTGGCGCCTGCGCCAACTGCCTGCCGACCTGCAGGGTCGGCGTTTGCGGCGGGCCCTGCAGGGGTTCGAATGGGGGTGGAGCTGGCTGGCCCTGCTGCTGTTGGGGCCGGTGACTCCCTGGGGGGCGCTGGCCGCGATTCCCCTGCTGTATTTGTTGGGTCAGGGTGCCGAAAATGCCAGCCACCGCACCTATGCCCTGCAAGCCACCCTGGCTCTGGAGCAGGAACAGGCCTCGCGGCGCGAGTTGGGGCAGTTACGCGAACATGTCGAGCAGCAGCAGACCTTCCTGGCCCAGGAGTCGCGCCAGCGCCAGATGGTCGAGCGGCTGGCCGAGCAACTGGCCCGGGGGCCTTCCTTCCAGGCCACCCAAAAGGCCGTGGTCGACACCCTGCGCCAGCTTGTCGTGGCCGACTCGGTGGTGCTGTTTCTGCACAGGCGGGCCGGTCCGCTCGAGCCCTCGCTGTGGCACAGCCCCCGTCACTTCGACCTGGAACAGGCGGCACTCACGGGGCTGCGCGAGCCGCTGGTCGAGCTCTGTTGGGAACGCGCTCAGCTGGTGCAGCGTCAGGGCCCGGGTGAGCTCAGCAGCGAGCTGTTTCCCCACGAGGATCAGGCTCTGGCCTTGCCGGTTCACGAAGTCGGCGTCATCTATCTGGGCCGCGCCACCGCTCCCTGGGAACGCGAAGAGGTTCAGCTGTTGCAGTGGGTGGCCAGCAAGGCCGCTCTGGGTCTGCAGGCCGCCTGGCGCCATCAACAACAGCAGCAGCAACAGCAGCAGCAGCGGGTGCTCAACCTGCAACTGCGCGAACAGGTCGAATTGCTCGAGCAGCTGGTCGAGGGGGGCGGCTGGCTGGGCTCCCAACTCACGGCCGAAGGGGCGCTGGTGGCCCTGGAAGGACAGCTGCGCGAGCTGATTCCCCACGCTCAGGCCTGCATCTATCGGGGGGGGCAGGCCGAGGGCGAGTTACAGCCGGTACATAGCTGGAACACCGCCGACGTTTTGCTCGAAGAGGCTTTTCTGGCTCAGCTGGCCCGGGCCACTGCGGGCTCCGGAAGGGGTCGGGTCTATCCGCCTGAGCGCGGGTTACCCTCCATTCTGGCCGTACCCATCCTGGCTCCCCCCGGGGTCATTGTGCTGGCTGGCCACGACTTTCAGGCCGGTCAGCTGCATCTGTTGGAACTGCTGGCGTTGCAGCTGGGCATTACCCTGCGCAATGCCGCCCTCTACGAGGAAACCCAGCTGGCCCGACAGCAGATCGAGAACTCTCAGGCCCAGCTGATCCAGTCGAGCAAATTGACGGCCATCGGCCAGCTGGCCGCGGGGGTGGCCCACGAACTCAACACGCCGCTGGGTGCGGTGGCGCTCTCGCTCGACCTCATTGCCACCCAGTTCCCCGCCGCCCAGCGTCAGGTGGACAATGCCCAGGCAGCCCTGGATCGGGCCAAGAACATCATCGATAAGCTCTTGATTTACTCGCGGCGCAGTTCCGACTTCGAGCTCGAGCTGGTCTCGCTGGCGGCCGTTGTGGAAGGTGCTCATGACCTGGTCAAGCCCAAGTTGAAGCAGCAAAAGATTCGCTATCTCTGTGAAGGTCAGGGCGACTACCTGGTCAAGGCCAAGACCGTCGAGTTGCAACAGGTGCTGGTCAATTTGCTGATCAACGCGGCCGACGCCTATGCTGACGAAGTCGCCGAGCGCCCCCTGCAGGTTCGCTATGGGGGGGATCCCGGGGGCCACTGCTGGATTGAAGTCGAGGACCAGGCCGGTGGGGTTCCGGAAGAAATCCAGGATCAACTCTTCGACCCGTTTTTCACCACCAAGGCCATCGGCAAGGGCACCGGACTGGGCCTTTCCATCGGTCAGGAGATCTGCCAGCAATACCAGGGCGAGTTGACCTTTGTGAGTCACCCGGGTCAGGGGACGGTCTTTCGGATGACACTACCGCGGGTAGGCTGATTCGCTCAGCGCCTGGCCGGGAGAGGTCCGGGGGTTGGCGCTACTTGGGCAGCAAACGTATTCCCATTCTGAGGGTGACGCAGCACCGGATCGAACACTCAGAGGCTACTGAGACCGTTGTGCAGCCTTTTTCCTGAGTTGATTGAACTGCTCTTGATCATTGTTCCAGGCATTTGGATCCCAGTGATTCTTGAGTTCACGCATCAACTTGTAGGCCGTCGGTGTGTCGCCAAATCGATAGGCATCACGAGCGTATCGGTTCATGACGATTTCCGACCTGAAGTTCTTCAACCTGGCCTCATAGCTAGCCTTAAGTTTCGGCCAAGAAAACTGAGTCTCATCCATAACGTCACTCAGGCCCTGCACCGCTCCCCATACAATGCTGTAAGATGCCTCATTCTTCGCAGACCACCGATCTGCAAAACTCTCCAGGTCGCCAGGGCTGCCTTGCCAACGTGGCATCAAATAGTGGGCAGTTCGCTCAAGAGCCGAATCGCAGCCTGGAAATACAGCCATTGCCTTGGCTACCAGCGCATCCACCTTCTTACGGTCCCAGCCGTTAGCCATAGCAATGGTGATGCAGTAGATGTAGCCATAGGGGTCGCTTGGGTCATCCCTCTGTGCCTCGCGAAGGTTGTGCTCTGCCAGCGCCAATCTTTCCCGGAACAGCCTCCAACCTTCTTCCTCAACCGTGTCAGCGTAGCCCATTCCGCGAGCATTCCAGGCATAGGCAATATAGAACCGGGCACGAGCAATTTTTGCTCGAGCTGAGTGACGATACTTAGAAACCCAAAGATTCTGGTGTTTCAAGGCCGCTGACCATTTGGATGAAATATCCGAACTGGAAACCTGCTCGTAGAATACCTCCAATTTAGGCTCTCCATCGGGAAAGCGCGCCTTCTTGGAAAGCAATTCTTGACCCATCTGCTCCAACTGTGAGAACTGTTGGGAGCTGGCCAGGCTTCTGACGACTTGCCGGAATTTCTGCTTTTGTACTCGCTCCTGGCAAGTTATCAGCTTTCCCACAGGTTCGGCACCGGCAAATATTGAAAATAAAGCCACGGACGTGAAGCCGAAACCGAAAAGCTTCGCCTTCTGAATTGCTGCTTGAAGCATCTCTACCCCCCCGTAGTGTGTAGCGAAAATATACAACACCTGTTGAATAAATCCTCGGATGATTCTGGGTTTAATTTCTCGCCCCCAGGCTAAGCCACTGAACGTCGATTTTGAAACACATTGAGTCACAAAAGCCAGGGAGCCCCGAGGCCAATTTTAGAGGTGCTATCAGCAACCTTATAACCAGCCGAAATAGTCCTCGACCGATAGTTGTCGCGGACACCATCCCTGGTCGCATTCCCCCGACCTCGATCTGAAGCGAGGGCCTGCCGCGATTGGATTCAAGCAGGATCCTCGAGTCATTTCCCACCACAAATCTGACCACGGCTTTGAATTCAATCAGAGCGGCCGTGACCATGCCTTCACCGACAAGCGGAAACCAACAGCTACGACCTTGGCTACCGCCTGGCGCCCACTCTCGACCCGGAACGAAGGGGTGGTAACCCGGGGCTTCGCCCTGAGCCCGATCATAGACATCAGCGCCTGGCGTAGGTAGACTGATGCCTATGCGAAAACGCCTGGCTCTAGCTTCTCTTGGACTCATGCTGTTGCCCTGGATTCCCACGGCCAACGGCTCACCCTCTCCCAACCCCAGCTCGGGAAATCCCGACCGTGGCATGCTCTTGTTTTCCTCCTACTGTGCTTCTTGCCACGGTGAGGGCGGGCGGGGCGACGGCCCGGTGGCCCCCCGACTGATGCGCGACTTCAACGTCAAGCCGGTCGACTTTACTCTGGGGGCCTGGCAGTCCAGTCGCAGCGATGGCGAGCTGCGCAAGGTGTTGCAGGGCGGCGGCAAAGCGGTCCATCGCAGCGTGTTTATGCCGGCCTGGGGAGCCACCCTGAATGACCAGCAACAAAAAGATCTGGTGGCCTACATGCGCGAGTTGGGCAACCCTGCTACGCGTCGCCACACTCCGGCTTCCATGATTTCTCTGCAGCAACAGGTCGAGCTGGGTCGAACGCTCTACATGCTGCATTGTCTGGCCTGTCACGGGCCCCGCGGCGCCGGCGACGGGCCCCGCCTGGTGCAGGCTCGAGAGGACGGGCTGAACATCGATGCGCCCGATTTTTCGCGGCCGGGCTATGCCCGTCACAAAACCGACGACGAGCTACGCGAGTTCGCCGAATCCGGTATCTATCACGGCAAACTCTCGCTCGACCCCCAGCAGCACCGCTGGTGGCACGGCCCCCTCAGCGAGGAAGAAAGCTCGGCCTTGGTGCTGTATCTGCGCTGCCTTTCCATTCGTTAAGGTCTCGTCGTTGCCGATTCGATCTTCGGGTTGGTAAACTGAAGAAATGAGATCTCGGGGTAGGGGCTTCAGTCTGATCGAAGTCACGGTGGCGGTGGGGCTGCTGTTGTTGGTGCTGGTGTTTCTTTCTCAGGCCTTCATGGGCTTGCGCCAGAGCAAGAATGTGGTGCGCGCCCAGGCCGAAGACCTGGCCGAAACCATGCGAGCCCTGCGCCAGCAGTCCATGACCTCACACACCCCCACCGGCATTGGCATCCCCTCGGCGGGTGGGCCGGCTTCGGGCTACTATGTGTTGCAGGGCGAGGTGCGGCCGCGGGTGGTGCGCACGCGCAGTTTTAACGAGGGCCAGTCGCTGGTGCTGGCCGGCTGCTGCTGGAGCGAACTGGGGTTCACCAGCAGCCCTGCCAGTTCGTTTCTCAGTTCCCGATATTCGCTGGCCAACTGGCAGCCTCCCCAGCCCAACGACGGGTTGGTCATGTTCTTGCCCAGCGGCGAGATTCTCACCAACCTGCCCACCTATCAGGGCCAGGTGGCTCTGGTACTGGCTCGCGGGCTCGAAGTCCAGCCCGGCGCGCTGGGCCTGGAGCTGCTGCGAGCCAAGAACCCCCTGGTGCTCTGGTGTTCGTTGCTGGGTGAAATCCGCCTCGAGGGCAGCCTTGCCGGTGCCTCTCATCGCCTTTCCGACGGTCTCAACGCCAGCCCCATCAGCGGTGTTCCCGGCGTCGACCGCAGTCCGGCCAACGGCCCTCCCGAGTTCACCGGGCCTGTGCTGCAGATCAGCCCACCGGCCAACGCCAACACTCTGGGCCAGGTGGCCCCGGGCAGCACCAGCACGCTGCGGCTGCAGCGCTACGTGTCGCTCAAGGTCACCGCTCGCGATCCCGATGGCGACCCGCTGTGGTGCCGCTGGATACCGCGTTCAAGCTCGCCCGGACAGGCCTTTACCAAGTCGGGCGAAGTCAAGATGCATTACAACCCCGAGGCCCGTCACTGGGAGGCCACCTGGGCCTGGCATTCGCCGCCGGGTGCCGCTGCCAACAGCGAATTCGAGCTCGATGCCGTGGTCAGCGACCATCGCGGTGGGGAGGCTCGATTGGCGGGCCAGATCGCTGGCTCGGGGCGCTTTCACCTGCTCACGCCGGGCTATCTGGCCTTCAGCCGCGGTAACGACACCTGGATGTCCAACTGGGACGGCAGCGACCCCGTGATCGTCGTGCGCAACCGCACGCGCCCGCGCTGGTCGCGTGGGGCCGATCGCCTGGTGGTCAAGGAGAACAGTCCGGGGGGCCATCTCTGGGTGGTCAGTCGCGACGGTCGACGCCTCGACCAGCTCACCAACCTGCCGGCCCAGTGGACCAGCCCCGGCAGCTGGTCGGCTTCCAACCGACGCATCGGCTTTGCCCAGCAGAACGGCAACAGTTGCAGCGTGCACTCGGTGTCTCCGTGGGGGCTCAACGACGATCTTCTCAACTGGGGCGGGGGAGCCCTCAACTATCCCGCCGGTACCCAGCCTGGGGTCGACTTTCACCCCGCCAACGACCTGATGATCGTTTCGCCCGACACCCCCGGAACCATGTACCTGGTAAGTCGCACGGCCGCTTTTCCGCTCGGCGTTTCGGGGGCCGAGGCCAGCTTTAACGCCACGGGCAGCCATTTGATCTATCGAACCGGCGCAGGGCAGGTAGCGGTCGCCCCGCTTACGCTGGCCTTCGACGATGCGGTGCCTTCGGCTCTCTCTGGCAGCCTTCAGCCCAGCCAGTGGAATGCTTCCGGCAACCTGGGCAGCCCCAAGTTGTCGGCCGACGCCAGCATGAACTACGCGGTGGTGCACGCCCCCGATGGGGGGCGGTTCAACTGCTTTCTGATGTTGAACCAACTGCAAACCCGTTTGCCGCTCTTCGACTTTCAACAAGACTGCCGCGACCCCGACTGGAGCGACTGAAACAGTTTACGCTTTGGTAACATCTCGGGGGTGTGTTTTTCTCCCGTCTATCTTCTCCCGGCTACTCTTGGTGAAGAGGCCGCTCGCCAGAGGCGCCCGCAGAATGAGGAGCAGCAACCATGGAGATTCGTTCGTTTCAGCCCAGTTGGACCCAGTGGACCCCGGCCGCGGCCAACTATGTTCGTTCGCTGACTCAATCGGCTCCAGTTCCTCAGGCTCAGCCCGTTGAAGCCGTCGAAGCGGTGGCCCAGGCGCCTGCCAATCCTCAGGCCGCGCTGCGGGGCTGGTTGCAGCAGTATTCTCAGTCGCACGAGCTTTATCAGCGGGTGGTAGCCGATCCCAGCGCTGAAGGCACCCTCTTCCGCCGCGGATTGATGATCTCTGGCGTGGTCAGCCTGGCCGGGGTGGAATAGTCCCCGCCCCTTTGGGGCACAACTTGGACAATGGTCCTCGATACTCACTCTCGACCTCTGCGCAGCCTGCGCCTCTCGGTTACCGACCGGTGCAATCTGCGCTGTAGCTATTGCATGCCCGAAGAAGAGTACCTCTGGCTGGAGCGCGACCACCTGCTCACCTTCGAGGAAATCGTTCGGGTGGTGAGCTGTTTCCAGGCCCTGGGCGTCGAGCGCCTTCGCCTCACAGGTGGTGAGCCGCTGTTGCGGCGAGAACTCCCCCGCCTGCTCGAGATGTTGCAGCCCTTGGGTCTGGCCGAAGTAGCCATGACCAGCAACGGCATCTTGCTCCGCCGCTTTGCCGCCCAACTCAAGGCCGCCGGACTGCAGCGGCTGACCATCAGCCTGGATACGCTCGATCCGCAAACCTTCGAGCGACTCTCGCGGCGCAGCGAACTCGGGGCCGTGCTCGAGGGTATCGAGGCCGCTCAGCAGGTCGGCTTCACGGGCATCAAACTCGACACCGTGCTGATCCGCGGGGTCAACGACCAGGAACTTCACTCGCTGGTGGAGTGGGCGGGTCAGCGTCAGCTCGAGGTTCGCTTCATTGAGTATATGGACGTGGCCGGTGCCACCCGATGGCAGGCCGATCAGGTGGTTTCCCAGGCCGACATCCTGCAGTCTCTCCAGGCTCGCTGGGGTCCCGTGCAGCCCCTGGACGGCCGGGGAGCGGCGCCGGCTCAACGGTTCCGCCTTGCCCACGGTCAGGTGGTCGGCATCATCGCCTCGGTCACCCAGCCGTTCTGCGCCGATTGCGACCGCTGCCGCCTGACCTCCGACGGCCAGATGTTGCGCTGCCTGTACGCCCGCGAGGGTCTGGATTTGCGCAAACTGCTGCGAGGGCAGGCTTCAGACCAGCAGTTGGTTCTGGCGATCGGCGATTATTGGCAGCAGCGCCGCGATCGTGGCGCCGTAGAACGGGCGGCGCTACCGGCCCGCAGCAGTTTTGTCAGCCTGGACGAGTTGCGCCGCGAACCTCGCCTGGAGATGCATACCCGTGGAGGCTAGCGGAACCAACCGCAGCGCCGCCCGGCGCCAGCGTCAGCGAAGCGAACTGCGAGAGAAAATCCTTCAGGCCGCTCGCCAGCTCTTCGCCGAGCACGAGTTCAACGAGGTGTCTTTGAGGCGTATTGCCGACGCCATCGACTATTCGGCCACCACCATTTATCTGCATTTCAAAGACAAGAACGAGCTGGTGCTGGAGCTGATTGCCGAGGGTTTCGAAGCCCTCAAGCAACGCATGCTCGAGGGCTATCATCCCGACCCGCTGGTGACCCTGCGCCAGTCGGCGCTATTCTATTTGGGATTTGGCGTCGAGCAGCCTCACCTCTACCGCCTGATGTTCCAGCTGCGCGATCCCGAGCTCAATCGCCTCACTCGCGAACACCGCGATCGCATTACGGGCGGCTGTTTCGAGTATCTGCTCGAGACCATCGGCCGCCTGCGACAGCAGGGGCAGCTGGTCGAGGGCCACAGCGACATGCTGTTGGCCCACTACTTCTGGGCCAGCCTCCACGGCGCTTGCAGCCTGTGGATTTCCAGCATGCTCGATCGCATGCAGGCCGGCGAGCAGGAACGTTTTTTCGCCGCCACCGTCGAGCGTCTTTCTCTTTCCTTGCTGAAAGGGGAGGATGATACAGGCGAGCGAAAGCCGCCCCTATGAACGATCAGATCTGTTGGGTGAGCGGCGCTTCGGCCGGAATCGGCCGAGCCGCCGTCGAGCGTTTTGCCCAGGCCGGCGCGCGAGTACTGGCCATCGCCCGGCGCCAGCAGCGCCTGGCCGAGTTAGAACAGCGCTTTCCGAACCAGGTTCGGGCTTTGGCCGTCGACGTTACCGACCTGCCCGCCCTGGGCGCCGCCCTGCAGGGTTTGGAAGAGCCCTGGTCGGCCCCCACGCTGCTGCTCAACAATGCCGGAGCTGCTTTCGGGCTGGGACTGGCCCAGAGTGCTCCCTGGGAAGACTGGCAGAAGATGGTCGACCTCAATGTCACCAGCTTGATGTTCCTCACCCACTTTGTGCTGCCCGGCATGGTGGCCCGCAATCGCGGCCATATCCTGCAGCTGGGTTCCGTGGCCGGCACCTACCCCTACAAAGGGGGGAACGTTTACGGGGCCTGCAAGGCCTTTGTCGAGCAGTTTTCGCTCAACCTTCGATGCGATCTTCTAGGCACCAGGGTGCGCGTTACCAACATCGAGCCTGGGGCTGTGCATACCGAGTTCTCCGAGGTTCGCTTTCAGGGCGACAAAGATCGCGCCGCTCAAGTCTATCAAGGCTTTCAACCCATTACGGCCGAGGATGTGGCCGAGTCGATTTTTTGGTGCGCCAATCTGCCCGCCCACGTCAATATCAACCGCCTGGAAATGATGCCGGTGGCTCAGGTCCCGGCCGGATTCGTCTGGCATCGGGAATGACCCTCGAGGAGTGGCTTGAAACCTATCCTCAAAGTCCGCTCAGCGTGTTGGCGGGGCTGCTTCAGGAATACCAGCAGGGTGGGCGCGAGGCCGAGGACATGTTAAGTGCTCTCCAGGTGTTCGACGAATTTCTTCAAGAGTGGGCTGAGGCCGTTATGGAAGAAGATCAAGACCCCACCATTACGGGCGACCTGCTGGATTCGTTACAGGGGCTGGCCGATGCCGCCGGCATCGTGCGAGAGTACGTCGAGTCGGGCGAGGAAGAGCTGGCCGAAGAGGCCCTGGCCCTGGCCATCCAGGCTCAAGAGGGTTTGCTCGACGTTATGGAACTCACCTTCGAGTGAAATAAATTCAAATAACCGAGCCTTTGTTCGAGGAGAACGGGCTTCAGGCGGGTAGCTTATCGAACAAACTTTTCCCTGGAGGCGCGGCATGCTACCCCTCGAGTCCTTTGAATCTCAAGTTCCTTCAGCCCGCAGTGCGGCCCGGTTTCTGCCTCGCCAACCGGTGTTCCAGTTGCTCGACGATTGCCTCCAGAGCCCCAGCCTCGAAGCCATGAGGGCCAGCCTGGCCGAGTTGAGTGACCTGATTCCGCGCAGCGTCCGTCAGTGTGGACCCCAACCTCTGCGCGTGCGCCCCGACATCTGGGTTGGTCAGCTGCGTCAGATCCGCGAAAGTCGCACCCTGGAACGGGCCCGCCATTACCTCAAGCGTCTGCGTAAGAGCTTCGACGAAGCGCGCACGCCGCGCTTTTCCGACCTTAACTTGCGGCGCTGGCAGGAGTATGACGACCTGTGGACCGACTCGCTCTGGAACATCGAGCGCCGAGACCGTAGCGGTCAGCATTCGGGTCACTACTGGGGGAACTTCGTGCCCCAGATCCCGCACCAACTCATGCGCCGCTTCAGTCGTGCTGGCGAGTGGGTGCTCGACCCGTTTCTGGGCAGTGGTACCACGCTGATCGAGGCCCGTCGTCTGGGGAGAAATGCGCTGGGGGTCGAGCTGCAGGAATCGGTGGCCAGGGAAACCTGGAGCCGGGTCCAGCGCGAGGACAATCCCCATCGGGTGCAGTCGGTGGTGGCTCAGGGCAACAGCCAGTCTTTGAACTTCAAAGAGTTGCTCCAGCAGCACCAGATTCCGGCCGTGCAGCTGGCGATTTTGCACCCTCCGTATCACGACATCATTCGCTTCAGTGAACAGCCCGAGGACCTTTCCAACTGCCCCGACGTCGATGCCTTTGTCGATCGTCTGGGGGCCGTAGTGCAGGGAGTGGCCAGCGTGCTTGAGAAAAAACGCTTCCTGGCACTGGTCATCGGTGACAAGTATGCCGGCCAGAACTGGACCCCGCTGGGATTTTTGTCGATGCAGCGAGTTCAAGAACTGGGATTTCAGTTGAAGAGCATCGTGGTGAAGAATTTCGAAGAGACTCTGGGCAAGCGCAGTCAGCGCGAGTTGTGGCGCTACCGAGCGCTGGCCGGGGGCTTCTACGTATTCAAGCACGAATACGTGTTTCTCTTTCAAAAGGGGTAGCTTTGACCGAGGTTGAGATTTTAGAGCGGCTGCACCCGATCTTTGCCCAGGAGGGCCTGGAGGTCGAGTTGCTCGGTCGACGCGACCAGTGCTTGCTGGTTCGCGCCCGCCGCACCCGCCCGGGCACTCCCGTGGCCTTTCTGATGAAGGCTCTGGAAGGCACTTTGCGACGCTATCACGAGTCGCTGCGCGAGGTCGAGCTGGCCGAGTACGACCCCGGCGAGGATCTCGGGCCCCCGCCCGCTCCCTCGCCCGATTTCGAGAAAGTCCTCAAGCACCGCGCATCCTCTGGAGCATTGCGGTTGCCGCCCCGCCCCGGATTGGACCTGACCGGCTGCGATCGGGCCCAGGCCGCTCGGGCCTTGGAACAGGCCCACAAGATGTGGTCCGATCAGGTCGCGCGTTTTTGGGTCAAAGGCTGCTCCCAGGATCCGGTAAAGCGGGCGCTGGACAAGTGGCAGAGCTTTTATCAGGCGGCTCAGTCCGTCAACCTCGAGGACGACGTGGCCGAGGTGGTGCTCGATGCCGGCCCGCCCGCGCCGCCTCAGGAAGAGACGATCTTCTGGTTCCCGGCCCGGCTCATGCTGATCGGAGAGGATCTTCCGTGAGTCCCCGTCCCCGAACCCCGGCCTCGGCCCGGGCCCCGAAGGGGGCCGCCAGCCCCGAACGGCCGGCCCGTCCTCGACCTCGCAAAAGTTCCAAAAAGGTGCCGCCCCGTCCCGCTGGCGTGTGGACCTGGAAAACTCCCGATGAAGCCTGGAAAACTCGTTGGGCACTCAAGCTGATCGCTCTCACGTTGGCTCTGGTCGCTCTCTGGGGCGGCGAAGTACAGCTCAACGCTCAGGAGTGGAAGGTGGGGTTGCGCAATCTGCAGGGGCGGCCCTGGATCGGGCTTACCTGGGGTAAAGACCACGGCCCGCGCTTCTGGAGAGCTCGCTGAAGGGCTGGATTCAGGGGCTTCAGCTGGATTTGCGCTCGCTGGCCTGTCTGCGCATTGCTCTGGGGTTGCTGTTGCTGCTCGATCTGGGCGTTCGCGCCTGCTGGCTCGAGGCCCACTACTGCGATAGCGGAGCCCAGCCCAGGGGCGAGATTCTGCGCATGAACTGGCATCCCGAATACTGGTCGGTCTTCATGATCGCCGGTAGCTGGCCCCTGCAGGCCCTGCTGTTCCTGGCCACAGGTCTTTGCTATCTGTGTCTCACGGTGGGCTACCGCACGCGCGCTGCCAGCCTGCTTTCCTGGCTCATGCTGGTCTCGCTGCAGAATCGCAACGGGATTATCGAAGACGGCGGCGACAGCTATTTTCGCCTGTTGCTGTTCTGGCTGGCCTTCACCCCGTGGGGGGCCCGCTGGTCGGTGGATGCCGCACGCTGCCCCCCTTCCCCGGCCGCCCCCAAGGCTGTGTTGGGCTGGTCGGGGCTGGCCTATCTGTGGCAGTTGTCGCTGATCTATTGGGCGGCCTACGCGCTGAAGAGCGCGCCCGAATGGACCACCACGGGCACGGCTTTGCAGCAGGCGCTGGCCGTCGATCAAATCACCTCGCCAGTGGCGGCCTGGTTGCGTCCTTACCCCCAGGCCATGAAGTTTCTGACCTTCGCCGTGCTCTATTTTGAAGGCTGTGTGCCCTTTCTTTTCTGGATCAACGGATGGACTCGAACTCTGGCGGTGCTGGGCTTGACCCTCATGCACCTGGGATTTGGCACCTTCATGCATCTGGGCGTCTTTGCTCCGGTGGCTTCCATTGCCAGTTGGGGCCTCATCCCGGGTCGATTTTGGGAGGCCCTCGCGCGCGGTCGCGCTTTCCCCCGGACCTGGCGCTGGCCCTTGCCCGGAGGTGAAAACCCTGCACCCCGTCCGGAACGTTGGCCGATTCGGGCCCTGCAGTTCTACCTGTTGCTGCGCATCACCCAGATGAACTTGGTGGTCTTCCAAGGCAGCCAGTTTCCCCCTCATCCTCAGGATCTGAGGTTCTTGCGCCTCGACCAACGCTGGAACATGTTCGCACCTCGGCCGCTGGTCGACGATGGCTACTGCGTGGCCGTGGGTGAAACCCGCAGCGGAGAGTGGGTCAACCTCTGGCTACAAGGCGGTGCGCTCGAGTGGGAGAAGCCTGCTCGGTTGGCAAGTCAGTATCCCGATGCCCGCTGGCGCAAATTGATGATGAATCTGCAGCTCCCTCAGGGCGAGGGCTGGAGGGCTCCTTTGCTCGCCTATCTGTGCCGGCGCTGGCAGCGAGCCCATCCCCAGAGCCCACTGCGTTCGGCTCGTCTTTACGCCTTTCGCGAAAGCACCCAGGTCGACGGCCGTGAAGCGCCGCCTTTCCTGTTGTTCATGGCCTACCGGGGGGTCGATTCACTGACGGCCGGTAGCGAGTTTCGCGCCTACCCAAACCTCGAGAGCGGTTTTGAGGTGTTGCGCCTCAGTCGGGGCTCCGACTGAATGCGTCTCTGGGCGCGGCGATGGGTGCAGCATGCCTGGTTCGAGAGCCTGGTCGGGGTGCTGATCTTGCTCAGTTTGTTCCTGCTCATTCCGGAAGTCTCACTTCCGCTCGATCATCCCTGGATGAAGCTGGTGGAAAGGATGCAGGCGGCACTCACGGTGGTATTTGCGGGCGAGCTGGCCATCAGACTGCTGGCGGCCCGACGCAAGCTGCGTTTTCTGGTCGAGTGCTGGCCCGACATTCTGGCTCTGATTCCCATGTTCCGTGTGGCCCGCTTCTTGCGTCTCTTGCGCTTGCTTCGGCTCTATCGCCTGTTGGGCGTTGCCAGCCGCAGTTCGCTGATGCGCCATCGTTTGCTGCGGCGCGCACCCGACTACGCACTGGTCGGTCTTACGCTGTCTTTCTTCATCCTGGTGGGGTGCCTGGGACTCACGTTGTTCGAAGCTCCCAATCGGGGGTTCACACCGCTGCTCCATCACCTGTGGGTCAGCATCTTCACGCTGGCGCAGGTGGAATATGCCTCGGAGCTACCTCAATCGCTGGGCGGCAAGTTGGTGCTGCTGGGCATCGAGTTGTCCGGGCTCACCCTGTTCGCCGTGCTCAGCGCCACCGCATCGGCTTTGCTGGTCAACAAATTGAGAGAGGGGATCTGGCTTCCCGTGCAGCTTGAAGAACTAGAGGACCACGTGATTGTCTGTGGTTGGAACTCCGGATTGGAAGCCACGTTGCGCCAGCTTCAGCGCCATCCCGAGTTTGCCAATCGCGACTTTGTGGTGGTCGCCGACCGAAAAGAGCTTCCCGAGCTTCTCGATCTGCCCATTCGCCACCGGGTCCGGTTGGTGCGCGACGATTTCACGCGCATCGAGGTGCTCGAGCGCTGCAACGTGGCCAGGGCTTCGGTGGCCCTGATCGTTTCCGATGTGGCCCATGGTCGCAGTCGCCAGGATGCCGATGCTCGCACCGTGCTGGCGGCTCTGACGATCGAGAAGCTCAACCCCTCGGTCTATACCTGTGCCGAACTGTCCAACGCGATGAACGAAAGTCACCTCAGAATGGGCCACGTGAACGAAGTGGTGATCACCCAGGACCTGGCCGGTCATCTGCTGGCTCAGGCGGCGGTTTCGCCCGTCAGTTGGCGGGCGCTGCATGAACTGGTCCAGCCTCATCATCCCGAGCAGGGTCTGGCGACCTTCGAGCCTGACCCCCAGTGGCTGGGTCAGCCGTTTGACGAATGCGTGGTGCGAGCGCTGGCCAGCAAAGGAGTGCTTCTGGTCGGACTGCAGTCCAGTGACGAAGGCCTCATGCTCAATCCACGGGGGAGGCGGGTCCAATCCGGGGACTTGCTGGTGGGAATTCCGCCGCAGAACTCGGTACAATAAAAAGGACCTCGCGCGTTCGGGGGGGGTCATCCGCTTGAGGTCCGCTCAGAGAGTAACAGGTTTCCGCCATTGGGGGGGAGGTATAAATATACTATATTCACCCTCTGGATATCCGGAGTTGACCACCCCGAACTGGGCAACTTCGGACACAAATAATAAGAGCCCCTAGCGGTCGGGGGGGGTCATCCGCTAGGAGCTCTGGAGATAGAATAGCACCTCCGACACTCGGAGGCAAGTCTTTTTTTACTAGTTTTGGGTACGACTATGGTCTATTCTTGTTATTTGTCGGATTGGAGGTGTCAGCCGCCATCTGACAAATTCTCGCGCCATGTCGCTTTCCGAGAGCTATCGACACTGTGAGGCGCTGACTCGCCAGCGGGCCAAGAACTTCTACTACGGCATTCGCCTGCTGCCCCCGGCCAAGCGCCAGTCGATGTGCGCCATGTATGCCTTTTTTCGTTACTGCGACGATGTGTCCGATGGGGATGTCGAAGGGTCCAAGGCCGACCTGTTGCAAGAATGGCGAGCTGCCATCGAGGGTGGCGCTCGGCGTACCAGCCTGATTCTCCCGGCCTTTCATGATGCCCGACAGCGCCACTCCATCCCAGCCGAATACTTCCATGCCATGATCGATGGCGTAGAGGCCGATCTCGTGAAGAATCGCTACGCCAACTTCGAGGAACTCTATCGCTATTGCTACTGTGTGGCCTCTACGGTGGGCCTGGTGTGCGTCCACGTCTATGGTTTTGACGGCAGCCGCGAAGCGCTAGAAATGGCAGAGTGGCGAGGTATCGCTTTTCAGCTGACCAACATCTTGCGCGATGTCTCCGAGGACCTTCAGTTGAACCGGATTTACCTGCCGGCCGACGAATTGGAGAAGGCTGGCCTGAGCGAACAGGACCTTCGCGAGGCCCGTTCGGGGTCGGCTCTCGAGACTTTCCTGCGCCAGCAGTGTCAACGTGCCCGCGACTACTACCAGCGCAGTCAGGACCTCGACCTCAGGGTCGAGGCCGACAGCCGTGTTTCGCTTCAGGCCATGACCGGGATTTATCAGGCTCTGCTGGAAAAGATCGACAGTCTGGGGGTGGCTGCTCTGCGCAAACGGGCGCGGCTTTCCACGCTGGAAAAACTGAAGCTCGCGGGCAAGACGCTCTTGCCCGGGGCGGCACGGAGGTAGCATGTTACATCGTCGTCTTCCCTGGTTGCTGGCACTGTTGTTGTTGGGGTGTCAGTCGAGCGGGGGCAAGCTGGAAGCCCGCGATCAGGATACCGGCACCAAGGTTGTGGTGGCCGTTGAGACCCCGCGGCCCGCGGCATCACCCGTTGCACCCCCAGATACAGCCACGACCGACACCCCGATGACCCCGGCTCCAACCTCGGCCTCGGTCAGGGTCGACGCCGATGGAGTGGAAGTGCACGGCAAGGATGGGGCCGAGGTCAAGGTTGACGCGGGTGGCGTTCAGGTGAACAGTGGGAAAGGCGCCCGAGTCGACATCGGGGGCGACGGTGTGAAAATCTCCGCGCCTGGGGCTGACATCAAGCTTCAAGGCAATCTGGCCAATGCCGAGCAAAATGGAGAGAAACTGACCATCACCGGAGTGGGCGACAATCGCACTTACACCTGCAAGGACCAGGACGTCGAGGTCAACGGTACCGGTCACAAAATCACCCTGGAAGGCACCGTGCTCGAGCTCGAAGTGAATGGCACCAGCAACCAGGTGATCGTCAAATCGGCTCAGGAGGTCGAACTCAACGGCACCTCTAACGTCGTGCTCTACGAGGGCAAGCAGCCCAAGCTAGACCTGAACGGCATCGGAAATCGCTGCGAACCCCGCTGAGCTCGGGGTCGATCCTCTCCTCGAGCAGCTTCGCCAGGAAGCCTCCCTGGATTCGAGCCACCGGTTCAGGCCGGAGTGGCTGGTGGGGCCCATCGCCTGGAGTGGAGTTCGGGCACGGCCCGAGCAGAATTCTTGATGGCGCCGAAGTGGTGCGCATCGCTGAAACCGTAGCCGAAAGCGCCTCGCCACTTGGCGAATCGCAGCGTCAGCATCTGCTGCAGATGGCAGGTCCGGAGGCAGCCAGGCGCCCAACTGGGCCCAGGCGTAGAGCTTGCTCTAGCGGCGGCCGCGGGGCTTATAGGTGTCTTCGACGTCGCCAAATTCCAGTTGGGTCAGCTTCTCCACCTGGTCGAGCGGCACCTGAAACGGCCGAACGTTATAGTCGGCTTCGTGCTTTTCCGTGGACTGAGGCTTGTCGATCAGATCGTCCTGAGACATCAGGTAGGCCTCGGCCTTGAGCCCCTTGCCCTCTTCGTTCCAGACCACCACTTTCCAGAAAGCCCGAGGTATCTGGGTGGGCAAGTCCATCTTGCCGTTGTTGTCGAACTGGGGGTCCTTGGCGTCGAACACCGGGCCGGTGAACACATTGATCTTCTTCTGCTCGGCCACGGCCTTCTCCAGAATGGAGTTCTCCAGGTCCAGCCAGCGGCGCTGATTCAGGTCTGCATGTTGCAGGGCGGCGTTGGTGAACACAAAGGTGTCGTCGCTGCCCTCGAAGGCAAAGTCTCCCCACATGGGATCGCGGCGACGCACCATGTGCCCCTTATCGAAAGGATTGTTCTTGTAGGCTTCTTCACCCAACTGGTAGCGACGCTCAATGCGCCCATCGAAGCACCACTTGCCATCCCGCTCCACTTCGTGGTACTGAGCTCCGTCCACATTGACGGCGGTCAGCAGGGGCAGGCGCCGTTCTTTGTGCTGAATGACCGAGAAGTGGGTGTACTCCAACTCGATGTCCTTCGGGTCATCCTTCATCGGCACCGCCTGCCGGGCCAGGCCACCGGTCAGCTGGGGCAGTTCGAAGCGCACCCCCAGGAAGTTGTCGTCGTAGCCCTCGCGGTCGGGAAAGTCGCGGTAGTGCTCATTTCCTCTGCGGTCGGGCTTCTCCGCGTGGTTCTCGCGGCGAGGAAGGGGCTGACGGGTGGGTTGAAAAGCGGTGATGTTCACGGCCCCAGTCTATGGCCGAAATGAAGACCCGAAGGTTACAAAAACATGAACAGGGGCCGATACTGAAAAATCCTTGAAAACTCGTTCCGCTCTGTCGCGCGACATTCCGGGGTAGGGATGGATGTTGCGCAACATTGTTGCGCAACAGCTTGCCTCCGCGCTCTGAAGTTGGCACGAAAAAAGAGGAGCGACCGAAGTCGCTCCTCCTCGGAGTGGGTGTTCTCAGGGGGGTTGCACCCCCACCGAGACCCCCCTCGCCCGATGTTCTCAGGGGGGTTGCACCCCCCCGAGACCCCCCGCTTAGTAGCGGTAGTGCTCGGGCTTGAAGGGGCCCTGCTTGGACACGCCCAGGTATTCCGACTGTTTGTCGGTGAGGGTGGTCAGTTTGACGCCGAGTTTGTCGAGGTGCAAACGGGCCACTTCTTCGTCGAGGTGCTTGGGCAGCACGTAGACGCCGATCGGATACTGGTCGGCCTTGGTCCACAGTTCGATCTGAGCCAGCACCTGGTTGGTGAAGCTGGTCGACATCACGAAGCTGGGGTGGCCGGTGGCGCAGCCCAGGTTCATCAGGCGGCCACGGGCCAGCAAGATGATCTCCTTGCCGTCGGCAAAGCGGAACACGTCCACCTGAGGCTTGACGTTGATCTCGGTGGTGTTCTTCTCGAGCCAGGCCACGTCGATTTCGATGTCAAAGTGGCCGATGTTGCACACGATGGCGCGGTGCTTCATCGCCTGCAGGTGCTCGGGGCGCACGATGTCGAGGCAGCCGGTGGCGGTGACAAAGATGTCAGCCTCCTTGACGGCTTCCTCCATGGTGGTCACCTCGAAGCCTTCCATCGCGGCCTGCAGGGCGTTGATGGGGTCGATCTCGGTCACCAGCACGCGGGCGCCGAAGCCGCGCATCGACTGAGCGCAGCCCTTGCCGACGTCGCCATAACCAGCCACCACCACGACCTTACCGGCCACCATGATGTCGGTGGCGCGCTTCAGGCCGTCGGCCAGCGACTCGCGGCAACCATAAAGGTTGTCGAACTTCGACTTGGTCACCGAGTCGTTGACGTTGATGGCCGGAGCCAGCAACTTGCCTTCCTTCAGGCGCTTGTACAGGTTGTGTACGCCCGTGGTGGTTTCCTCGGTGATGCCGCGGATTTCCTTGAACATCTCCGGGTATTTGTCGTGCACGATGTTGGTCAGGTCGCCACCGTCGTCCAAAATCATGTTGGGGCCTTTGCCGCCAGCAAACTTCAGCGACTCCTCGATGCACCAGTCATACTCTTCCAGGGTTTCGCCCTTCCAGGCGAACACCGGAATGCCGGCAGCGGCAATGGCGGCAGCGGCCTCATCCTGGGTGGAGTAGATGTTGCAGGAAGACCAGCGCACCTCGGCGCCAAGCTCCTTGAGGGTTTCGATCAGCACAGCGGTTTGCACCGTCATGTGCAGACAGCCGGCCACGCGGGCGCCGGCCAGCGGCTTGCTCTGGCCAAACCGTTGACGCAGGGCCATCAGTCCGGGCATCTCGGCCTCGGCCAGGGTGATTTCCTTACGCCCCCATTCGGCCAGCGACATGTCTTTGACTTTGTAGTCTTGGGTTGGGCTAATCACGGACATGTATACGTTCCTTTCCGTCTTGCATTCAAGTTGTGCGTCCTCTGGACGCCCAGCCGAGTGTTGACGAGGGACCCCTCGGACTACAGGCCAGTAACTTGGAGATTACCCCGCCGAAAAACTGTGCAAACTTCAGAATCCGGTCGGAATGTCTACAAATCTTGTACGCACTCCGAACTGTTCCTCCAAGACGGGCATCAGGGCGCGAACTCCCCAGACTTCGGTCTGGTAGTGACCGGCCAGCAGCACGTTGAGATGAGCCTGGCGGGCGGCGTGGAAAATCGGATGCCCGGCCTCTCCGGTCAGCAGCAACTGGGCTCCGGCGGAAACCGCCTGGTCGACCATGGCCACCGAAGCCTGGCCCGAACTCACCGCCACCCGCTCCAGCTGGGCCGGCCCGAAGGCCAGCAGCCGGCTGGGGCCGATGGTGTCTTCCACCAGGCGCACAAAGGTGTCCAGGCTCTGGCGACACTCGGCCAGGTAGCCCACGGGCGCAAACAGATCGCCGCGAGTCAGCCCCAGTTTGCGCAGCATCTGGGCGTTGTTGCCCCATTCCGGGTGCAGGTCCAGGGGCAGATGGGAGGCATAGAGCGAACTGCCCTGGGCGAACAACTTGCGGAGCTGGCGGGCCATGGCCCCCTGAATCCGTGAGATTTTGGGCCAGAACAGGCCGTGGTGCACCACGATGAGCTGGCAGTCGGACAGGGCTTCGAAGCTCTGCTCGCAGGCGTCGACCGCCATGCCCACCCGCTCGACCTCCTCGCTGGCCTCGACCTGCAGGCCGTTGGTGCCATAAGGTTCGGGCACCCCCCCGTGGTTGAGCTGCGTGTCTAAGAATTGAACAATGTCGCTGAGGCGAGCCATGGATGAATGTCTCCTGAATTTAGAGGTTACGGGCGATGTCGGCAGCCAGTTGGGCGTTGGCCACCAGCAACTCACGGTTGACCCGGGTGGTTTCACCCTGGCTGGCCCTGGCCAGGTAGCCCAGCAGGAAAGGGGTCACTTCTTTGCCGACCGGAGGGGCTTCCAACAACCCCTGCTCCAGCCAGGCCATGACCTGTTCTCGAGGCAAGGCATGAGGCGTTTCGCGCACGGCCAGGCCGGCCCGGCCCAACAGCTCGCAGGCGAGCCGACTGGCCCGGGCGACTTCCGCCGGATCGTCGACGCGCTGGCCCAGCGTCAGCTGGCCGGAGCAATAAAACTCGGGAAAGCGGTCGGTGCCCACGCGAAACACGGGAACGGCCAGACTTTCCAGGGCTTCCAGGGTGGCTCCCACGTCCAGCACGCACTTCACTCCGGCCGCCACGGTCAGCACCGGAGAGCGCGCGATTTCTCCCAGATCGGAAGAGATGTCCAGGTGCTGCTGCCAGCCCCGGTGCACCCCGCCGATGCCCCCGGTGGCAAAGACCTTCAAGCCCAGCCACTGCGCCGCTCGCAGGGTGGCCGACACGGTGGTGGCGCCGGGCTGCTTGCGCAGCAGCGCCAGCGGAAGGTCGGACACATTGAGCTTGCTGCCGCGCGGATGACGACAGAGGTCTTCCAGCACCGGCTGGCTCAGGCCATAGTAGACCAGACCGTCTTCAATCCAGACGATGGCCGGGGTGGCCCCGCGCTCGCGCACGGCACTTTCCACTTCGAGGGCGGCCTCGTAATTGGCAGGCCAGGGCAGGCCCTGCACCCAGACGCTGGATTCCAGGGCCACCACGGGTCGGCCCTCGGACACGGCCGCAGCCACCTCGAGGCTGGGAGAGAGCACTTCAGACAACGCGCTCACCCCCGATATAGACGGCTTGCACAAGATTGACCCCGTAGTGATAGGGCCATTCGCGCACATCCAGCAGATCCAGCGCCAGCACATCGGCCCACTTGCCTACCTCCAGACTGCCGACCTGCTGACCCCTTGCCAACGAGTGGGCGCTGTTCACGGTAGCGGCAATCAGCGCCTGAGCGGGCGACAGTCCGAGCTTGAGCACCCCCAGGGAAAGGGCCATTTGCATCGATTCGCTGAGGCACGAACCGGCATTGAAGTCGCTGCCCAGGGCCAGGGGCAGGTCGGCCTCGATCAGCCCGCGGGCCGGGGCAAACTGGCTCATTCCCAGGAAGAAGCTGGTGCCAGCTGTCATCACCGGAATGGTGCCGGCCTGCCGCAACACCTCGAAGTCCTCCGGGGGGAGAAACTGCAGATGGTCGGCCGAGGCGGCTCCCAGCCCTGCGGCCATGCGTGCTCCCCCCTGATAACTGAATTCTTCGGCGTGAATACGCAGCTTCAGGCCGGCCTTCCGGCAGGCTTCCAGCACCTGACGTGACTCCTCAAGTGTAAAAGCTCCCTGCTCGCAAAACACATCGCCGAACTCGGCCAGCCCCTGGCTGGCCACGGCCGGGATCATCTCCTGGACCACCAGGTCGACAAACTCCGACTGCCGACCCGAGAACTCGGGCGGTAGAGCGTGGGCTCCCATAAAGGTCAACGCCAGTCGCTGTGGGGTGTGCTGCCGCAGCTCGTCATACACCTTGAGGTGGCGCAATTCTTCGGCGGTGGACAGGCCGTAGCCGGTCTTGACCTCGACGGTGGTCGTGCCGTGGCGCAGCATGCGCTGCAATCGGACCAGGGTGGTCTGGCGCAGTTCCTCATCGCTGGCCTGGCGGGTGGCCGCCACCGTGCTGGCGATGCCGCCCCCGGCGGCGTGAATCTCCTGGTAGGTGGCGCCCCGGGCCCGCAGCTCGAATTCGTGCACTCGGGATCCGCCGAACAGCGGATGCGAGTGAGGATCGACCAGACCCGGCACCAGGCAACCCGAATGCTCCACCCGCGGCCCGCTCCACTCGGCCAGGATGTCGCGCGCCGATCCCACCGCCACCACTCGTCCCGCCTGCACGGCCAGGGCAGCGTTCTCGAGGATGCCCAGTTCCTCCATTGCGCGGCCCGGTCGTGGGGCAAACCCGGGAGCGCAGGTGATGATGCGTGGCGATTGTAGCAAAAGGTCAGCTTGGGGCATCGGGCCTCCAGGTAAGCAAATTGGACTCCAGTAGCTGGGAAGGCTGCAAGCCTTCCAACTTCAGAAAATGGCGGGCGATGTCGCTGAAGGCTCTGGCGGGCGCCAGTCCGATGAGCTCGCTGCTTTCGATCGAGGCTCCGGCCTCGCGCGCACCTTGCTCAACGGCTTGAAAGGCCTGCAACATGCCGAATTCGGCGGGCCGGGTGAGGTTGATCGAAACCTGCGCGCGTCCTCGGCTTTCCAACCACAGGCCCAGGGCCCGCACGCCGGGATAGGCTCTCAGGGCTGATGCCAGTTTCTTGGCCAGATTCAGGTCACCGCTGCCCAACACCAGGTTGAAAGCCACCAGGGCAGGGCGAGCACCCATTACGGTCAGGCCGAGGCGGGGGTGAAGTCGAGCCGGACCAAAGTCCGGTGGAATGTCTTGCAGCCGTCGGGCTGCCCCTTCCAGCCCGCCCCGACGCAGGTCCGGAAGGGCCACATTCTCGGGTCGTCGGGCTGAAAGCTCGTAGAGAATGACCGGCAGATCGAAGCGTTCGGCCACGGCCTGTCCTACCTCGGCAGCCAGTTCGTTGGCCACTTCGGGTGGGGTGGTGCCCAGGGCTACAAAGGGCACCACGTCAATCGCGCCCACCCGAGGGTGAACCCCCGAATGTCGACCGAGGTCGATGCTCTGATCGGCCAGCTCGAACAGCCTGAACACCGCCTCCCGCAGAGCCCCGGGCGAACCCAGCAAAGACGCCACCATGCGATGGTGGTCGGGGTCCATCGAGAGATCGGCCAGGCAGGCGCCCGGAATGTTCTCCAGGCACAGCCGAACGCGCTCGAGCAACTGAGGGTTGCGGCCCTCCGAGAGGTTGATGGCACTTTGCAGCACCCGCGGCCGTTCTTGCTGGCCGGAATCGGGCCCTTCCGGCCAACCAACAAGAAAGCCCCGACTCGCGGGGCTCTCTTGTGCTACAGAAGAGGAGTTATTCGTAGTTTTTCTTCGACTTCTTCTCTTTCTTGAGCTTGGGGTCGGCCTTGGGCTTTTTCTTTTCTTTGTTGTTTTTCTGGTCTTTCTGAGCCATCATCCACCTCGATTCAAGCTTTGGAGGCCATCATTTTCTTGGCTCGTTGCTGGATTTCCCGCTCGCTCAGGTTTTCTTTGCGAGTCATCAGGGTCCAGCGGTGGCCGAAGGGGTCGGTCAGGGTGCCAGAGCGGCAACCGTAGAACTGGTCGGCCATCGGGCATTCCGCTTTGGCGCCGGCCTGAATGGCCCGGTTGAATACCTTGTCGGCATCGGCGCAGTACAGCGCCATCGACACCGGAGTGCCCCCCACGCTCAGCGGAGAGCGATGGCCCATCTCGGGCATTTCATCGGCCAGATACAGCATGCAGCCGGCGATTCGCATTTCGGCGTGCATTACGCTCTTTCCGTCGGGACTTTTGAGACGCATGACCTCCTCGGCCATCATCACCTTCTTATAGAATTCCATGGCTTTGGCGCAGCCCTTGATCACCAGGTAGGGCACCAGAGGTTGGGTGCCTTCGGGCAAAGGATCGAGTTGCATAGTGAACCCCCGTAGTTAAGATGGTTCCTTTTACCTCGGCTGGCCACAGAGAAACCAAAAAAAAAGCCCCTTTGCGAACAAAGGGGCCAAAATTTGGTTCGAAGGAGATGTTAGAAGCGGATACCTCCCAAATTCGGGACGCCGCCGAGGGCGGGCGCGCCGAGATTGGGAACTCCGAAGCCCTGCGGCTGCTGACCCAGGCCGAACTGGCCCATCTGACCCATCTGCTGCTGACCCTGCTGCTGCTGGAAGGGGTCGAAGCCGAGGGCACCCTGCACCAGGGCACGGGTCGAGGGTTGGGGCTGGAAGCCTTGCTGGGCATACTGGGTGGCTTTCTGCTGAAGCTGCGTCTTGAGTTGAGCGGCCTGCTGCGGATTGGGTTTGCACGAGCCACCTTTGCAGCCGCCCACGCCCTGAACGCCTTGCTGTCCGCCAGCACCAGGCGCACCGGCCTGGCCGCCGCGTCCCTGTGCCTGGAGCACCTGAGCGGCCAGTTGCTGCAGTTCCTGGTCGGGACCTTGCTGCTGGCTGGGATCCTGGGCGCCCTTGGCTTCGCCGGCTTTGTCGCCGCCCTTGTCGCCGCCACCGCAACATCCGCCAGCGCTCTGCTGGCCTTCCTGGGGCTGCTCGGCGGGCTTGTTCTTCAGCTCTTCGAGCTGCTTCTCCAGATCCTTAATCTTATCTTCAATGCCCTTGTCTTTGTCCTTGTCGTCGACTTTCTTGTCTTCGCCGGGCTTCTGGCCGTCTTCGGGCTTCTTGGCATCCTCGGCCTTCTTGGAATCCTCGCTGCGACGCCCCTCGCGGTTGCGGCGGCTTTCCTTCATCTCGTCAGAAGCCTTGAAGCCGTCCTTCGGCTCTTTGCTCTCGCGGGCCTGACGGTTTTCCTGGGCCTTGGGCTTTTCGCTGGCCTTGGGTTTGCTGCTCTGCCGCGTGCTGCGGGTGCTGCTCGATGAACGGGAACTGCTTGCGCTACGAACTGAAGCCATTGTGTTGTCTCTCCTCTGTCGCTGTCTTGACCTCAGTATAAGCAGCCATGGTTGAGAAACATTTACCGGGCTGCAACATCTTTCCGGCGCTTTTTCTCCGTTGTTTCACTCTTGTTTGAGACCAGCAGCTCAGCCCTCAGCTCTCCCAGGATGGCCAGACCCTGCTCGATTTCTTCAGGATTGGGGTGGGCAAAGCCCAGCCGCAGACAGGTGGAAGCCTGGCGATCCAGCCGGTAGGAACTGCCGGGGCGAACTCCTACCCCTCGTGATGCCGCCCGCCGAGCCAGTTCGTCGGTGTCGACGTGGGTGTCTACCCAGAAGCCCATGCCGCCGTCGGGCAGTCGCCAGCGGGCCGCCGGCCGCCAGCGCTGCAGAGCCTCGTGCATACACTGGCGACGTCGCTCATAATGGCGGCGCATCCGTCGCAGATGGCGCTCGAACCCACCTTCCTCCATCCAGCCCGCCACTGCCTCCTGGGTGAGGTTGTCGTTCTGGCGAGAAACCACCGTTTTCAGGCGATTCACCCGTTCGGCCAGGCGGGGTGGGGCGATCAGAAAGCCCAGTCGAGCCGAGGGGTGCAACACCTTCGAGAACGTCGAGCAATAGAGAATCCTGCCGTCGGGGTCCTGGGTCTTCAGCGGGGGTTGGCTGGTGCCTCGATAGTGAAACTCGAAATCGTAATCGTCCTCCATGAGGGGAACGTCGTAGCGACGGGCCAGTTCGTAAATCTCGCGGCGTCGGCGGGGGCTCAGGGTTACGGTGGTGGGATACTGATGCAGGGGCGTCAGATAGATCAGTCGCACGGGGCGCTGTTGCATCTGTTGTTCCAGGGATTCGGGAATCATGCCCTCCTCGTCGATCTTTACCGGGCACAACGTGGCCCCGCAGCACAGAAAGGCCTCCCAGACTTTGGAAAAGCCCTGCTCTTCGACGGCCACGCCGTCGCCCGCGGCCAGCCAGCAGCGGGCCGCCAGATACGAGGCTTCCTGGCTACCGTGGGTAACCACCAGTTCCTGACTGCCGAACTGCAGCCCGCGGGCCCGTCTGAGGTAGTGGCCGAGTTGCTCGCGAAAACGTGGCCTGCCCCCGGGCTCGCTATAGCCGAGCAGTTCCTCTGGCGAGAACTTTCTCATGGCCTGGCGTACAAAGACCGCATATTCCTCGTGGGGGAAAATGCGCAGGTCGGGTTGGCCGCTGGGAAAACTATAGGGAAACTTGGGGCGGGGTGGGTCTTCGGTGGCGGCCAGTTGCTCGTGAAAGGGCCACTGGAACTCTTGCGGTCGGGGTTCGGCAACCTGGGTGGGGCACAGGCCGTCCTGGCTGACCCGGTATCCCCAGCCGGGCAAACTGTCCACCCAGCCCTCGGCCACAAGTTCCTCATAGGCCGCCATCACGGTGTGGCGATGAATGCCCAGTTGCTGGGCCAGCGAACGCGTCGAGGGAAGCGGGTCTCCGCGACGCAGTTGCCCGGTGCGAAGTTGATGCCGCAGCTGGGCGGCGAGTTCTCGAAACTTGGCCATGGGTCGAATTTGGTCAGCCAGCGGTCGGCTCCTTTGCAAGCGGAAACGGAGGGGCGGGGGGCGACTGCCTCGTAGAACAAAGCATGCAAGGGGCACTGTTGCGACTGAAGAAAATGGCCGGTTCCGCCACGGCGCTGGAACTGCTGGACCGGTTCTTGGAAGAAAGCCCCGAGCGACTCCAGGCCTGCCTCCAGGCGCTGCCTCAGCAAGACTGGCAGAGCATTCGTTTTCATTTGCATCGCCTGCGCAGCGATGCCGGCTGGTTGGGGGCCAAGCAGGTTCAGGAACTGGCAGGGGAAGGCGAGAACCGGGTTGTCGACGGCAATACCGAAGGGCTGGAATCCCTGCTGCAGGACCTTTCCGGCCTGTGCTACGAGGTCTGTCAGGAGTTGCAACGCGAGCGCACGGTGCTACTGGGGAGCAAAGAGTTTTGAAGTTTCGCCTGCGAGCCCCCGCCACCAGCGCCAACCTCGGTCCTGGCTTCGACGCCCTGGGGGTGGCCCTGGACCTGTGGAACGAACTCGATGTTGAAGTCTTGCCTGGCGATGGCCCGGTGCGGCTTCAGCTCGAGGGTGAGGGGGCGGCCACGCTGCCTAACGACGAAACCAACCTGGTGGTTCAGGTGGCCCGCCGCTATCTCCGCGAGCGCGGAATGGCCCGCTGGCCGCGCCTGCAACTGGCCTGTCTCAATCGAATTCCTCTGGCCCGCGGGTTGGGTTCTTCGGCGGCCACACGCGCGCTTGGAGTGATGTTGGGGCAGATGCTGGCCGACCAGGGGGTCAACCTGGAAGAACTTTGTGATCAGGCGGCCCGCGACGAAGGCTCGGCCGACAACGTGGCCGCCTGCACCCACGGTGGTTTGGTATCCGCCCTGGCCGAGGGCCCTCGGGTGCGGGTGCTGAGGTGTTCGGTGCATCCCTGTTGGAAGGTGGTCGTAGCCATTCCCCCTTTCCCTTTAGAAACCGAGCGCTCGCGCCAGGTGCTGCCGCAGCAAGTGGCCCTTCAAGACGCGGTCTTCAACGCGGCTCATCTGCCCTGGCTCTTGCAAGGATTGGCCACGGGTCAGGGAGAGTTGGTGGCTCTGGGCTGCCAGGACCGCCTGCATCAGAGCTATCGCCAGGGCTTGATTCCCGGCATGGGTTCAGTGTTCCAGGGGGCTGTGCGGGCGGGTGCCAGTGCCTGTTATCTCTCGGGTGCTGGCTCAACCCTGGCGGCCTGGGTGGACACTCGCCACGTCGATCCCGCGGCGGTGGCCAGCGCTATGGAGCTGGCCTGGAGCCCCTTTACTTCCTGCCGGGCCCGGGTGCTTTCGGTGCTGGGCAGCGGAGCCAGCTGCCAGATTGTTGACGCCTGACTCTCTCTGGAATCAGCTCGAGTGGCCCCACGGCCGGCCTCTTGTACTGGCATTCTCGGGGGGGGGCGATTCCCTGGCGCTGCTACACCTGTTGCTGGGCTCACCCTGGCCCCTGCATCTGGCTCATCTCGACCATGGCTCTGGGGCCGCTCAGGCCGACCGCGTGCGCAGCCTGGCCAGTCAGCACGACCTGCCGCTGCATCTGCGGCGTTTTGACGTTCAGCGCTGGGCTCGTCGCTATGGCCTGAGCTGGGAGGCCGCCGGGCGCTGGCTGCGCTATCGCTGGCTCGAGTCGTTGTCGCGGCAGTTGGGAGCACTGATCCTCACCGGTCACCACGCCGACGACCAGGCCGAAACGCTGGTCATGCGGCTGATTCAGGGCACGACCCTCGACGGATTGAGCGGCATCCAGCCGCGCACTTCTTGGCTGGCTCGACCCTTGCTCGCTTATCGCCGCAGCCAGCTGCGCGATTATCTTCAGGGTAGGGGGCTGCCTTGGTACGAAGATCCGGCCAACCAGCAGCAACGCTTCTTGCGCGTGCAGGTCCGTCAGCAGGTTATGCCCTTGCTCGAGTCGCTCAATCCTTCCACGGTTGAGCATCTCTGCCGTCTGGCCCGGGATGCCTGGGAGTGCCGCCAGGGTCCTTCCGCCCGGCACCGCTTCGAGGTCCTGCTGCATCGTAGCTGGAAGCGGCTGGCGCCTCTGGGGGCGCGTTGGGAACGCAGCCACGCCGACGCCCTTTGGCTGGCTCTGCGCCAGCCCCGCGGCAGTTGGAATTTGCCGGGGCGCTGTTGGTGCGAGTGGACCCCCAGCAGCCTGTGGCTTGGGCGCGAGCGCCCCAGGCTGCCGGCCCTTCTCTCCCAGCAGGGGCCGTCGGCGGTTGCGATCCACCTGAGGCCCGGAAACTGGGTGTGGCGCACTCGACAGCCCGGCGACCGCTGGGGCGATTCGCTGCTCAAAGACGTCATGCAGTCACGGGGCTTGCCCCGGCGTTGGCGCGACCAGGTGGGGCTGCTGGCTCAGGGGTCTCAGGTGGCCTGGCTGGAGGGATGGGGCCCTCATCCGCACTGGGAGGTCCATGAAAAAGGGCCAGCGCAGAACTTCTGGCTGGCCCCGTGGGTAGGCCCGATCAGGCTCGAGGATTGCCCCCGGCCGTCTGTAGGGCCGCCTGATAGGTAGACCAGTGGCGCCCCTGGCCCGTAGAGATGGCCCAGGCGGTGGTCAGAGCTTGAGCTTTCCAATCGGTCCAGTTCATGCTGACACCCTGCCAGGCCTGGGGGTTGGCCTGGCGTGCTTTGGGAGCCATCGACTGGAAAGTGGGCTCGATAAACTGGAACATACCTTTGGAGGGCGTGCCCTTTCTGGCGTTGCTGTCCCAGTTATTGGCGATGTCGCCGGTGTTGAAGTTGGATTCGCGACGAGCGATCTCGCTCAGCACTCGGGGATTCACACCGTAGGCGCTGGCGGCAAACTGGATGAACTGGTCCACCTCTTCTTTGCCGGCCCCCGCGCCCTGACCAGCGCCGGCCTCATTGGCCCCGCCCGCCGGGGCGCCACCCCCAGCAGGTGCGCCTCCGCCTGCCGGAGCTCCGCCGCCACCAGCCGGGGCACCACCGCCGCCTGCCGGAGCGCCACCGCCGCCCGCCGGGGCACCACCGCCGCCCGCCGGAGCGCCACCGCCGCCCGCCGGAGCTCCACCACCACCGGCGGGCGCACCTTCGCCGCCGGCCGGGGGAGTGCCACCGGCATCGGGCGTTCCCTGGTTCTGGCCGCCCTCACCCTTCTGCAGTCGCTCGAGCTCGGCCTTGATACGCGCAATCGCTTCCTTATCGCCGCGGGCTTCGGCCTCTTTGAGTTGCTTTTCCAGCTGGTCGACCTGCTGTTGGACCTTCTCGGGCAGCTTGGGCTTGTTGTCGGTCTTTCCGCCTTCCGACTTGTTCTCGCCGTCGGCCTTCTTGGGTTCTTCCTTGAAATTGTCCGCCAGAGCTCCCAGGTGATTGCTATCGGCCTTCTCTTTCGAGGTCGCGTCCTTGGAGATCGTCGATTCATCTTTTTTGGCGGGCGCCTTCTCGGCAACTTCGGTCTTCTTGGGTTCCACCCGGGCTTCCACTTTGGGAGCCGGGGCTGCCACCGAAGGCTTGGAGCTTACGTTTTTGGGAATCGACATGGAGCCTCCTGAATTGAGCTTTGTATGAGTATTTCACTTGAGCCAGCCCAAGTGAGGACCAGAAAGATACGATTTTGTTAATCACCTGAACAATTTGTTGCAACCATGTATCAATCCTGTGGCAACGGAAAGGAGTGCCCGGTAGGAAGTGGAAGCGGCGCGCCGAGATGCAAACCGTTCCCGTCGACAGGATTCTTTTTACCGCCGAGCAGATCCAGCAGCGCGTTGGCGAGCTGGGCCAGGAGATCGCCCGCGACTATGCCGGTAAGCCGCTCCACCTGATCGGTGTGCTGCGGGGGGCGCTTCCCTTTCTGGCCGATCTGGTGCGGGCCATCGACCTGCCTCAGGTCACTTTTGACTTTCTGTGCGTTCGGCGACGGCCCGAGCGGACTCCAGAACTTCTTTTCGATTTGGACTCGGCCCTGGAGGGACGCCACGTTTTACTCGTAGAAGATCTTGTGGGAGAGGGTCGCACCCTGGCCTATCTGGAAAAGATGCTTCGGGTGCGCAACCCGGCCAGTCTTCGGTTGTGCAGTTTGTTGCGCCGTGATCGCGGCGTGGAACTCGCTTATCGAGGCTGGGATTTAGAGGAGCAGGGTTTTCTCGTCGGTTACGGCCTGGATCTCCAGGAGTCGTGGCGGCACTTGCCTTACATCGGGGTAGCCCGGGGGGTCTGAGCCCAAGTCGGAGAACCCAGGAGGACCTAGATTGCAGCGTCTCTTTCGTCAGTTGGTGATCTGCCTGTTGTTGGGCGTTGCAGCTCTAGGCCTGGTGTATGTCCTTCATGGCAGCAAACACGCCGCCAAGCCCATCGTCTACAGCGAATTCGTGCAGCTTGTGAGCGACGGCAAGGTCTCCCAGGTCAGCATTCAGGGCAACAAAATCCTGGGCGAGTTCGTCAAGCCCGACGACAAGGGGCGCAAGCAGTTCTCCACCTTCTTTCGTCGAGAAATGGAGCCCAGTCCCGAAGACCTGTTGACCCGCGAGAAGATTCGCTTCGACATTCGCGACACCGAATCGTCACGCTGGTGGATCGACAACCTTTACCTGTTGCCCGTGCTCTTTGTGTCGGCCATGATCTTCATGCTGATCCGCCAGGCTCAATCCAGCGGCGGTCAGGCCTTCTCCTTCGGTCGCAGCAAGCACAAGCTGGTGTCGGAGAATCGCGTCAAAGTCACCTTTGACGACGTGGCCGGAGTGGCCGAGGCCAAAGAAGAACTGGCCGAGGTCGTCGACTACCTCAAGTATCCCAAGAAGTATCAAAGTTTGGGGGCTCGCATCCCCCGCGGGGTGTTGCTGCTGGGCTCGCCCGGAACCGGCAAAACCCTGCTCGGTCGGGCCATCGCTGGCGAGGCCGGGGTGCCGTTCTACTACATCAGCGGTTCCGATTTCGTGGAGATGTTTGTTGGGGTGGGTGCTTCGCGCGTGCGCGATCTCTTTGAGCAGGCCAAACGCACGGCTCCGTGCGTGGTGTTCATCGACGAAATCGACGCGGTGGGACGTCAGCGTGGTGCCGGCCTGGGCGGTGGTCACGACGAGCGGGAGCAGACCCTGAACCAGTTGCTGGTCGAAATGGATGGTTTCGAGCCCAACCAGAACGTGATCATTCTGGCCGCTACCAATCGTCCCGACGTGCTCGATCCTGCGCTGTTGCGTCCGGGGCGCTTCGACCGTCAGGTCATGGTCGACAAGCCCGATATCGCCGGGCGCCTGGCCATTCTCAAGGTGCACTCTCGGGGCAAGCCTCTGGGTGCCAATGTCGACCTGAACCTGCTGGCTCGGCAAACGCCCGGGTTCTCGGGTGCCGATCTGGAGAACCTGCTCAACGAGGCGGCCTTGCTGGCGGCCCGAGGCAATCGCGACAAGATCTACATGCAGGACTGCGAAGAAGCCATCGACCGTGTTCGCATGGGGCCCGAGCGCAAAAGCCGGGTCATTCCCGAGGACGAGCGCGAAACCACGGCCTATCACGAGGCGGGTCACGCTATGGTGGGCTGGGTGATTCCCGAGTCCGACCCGGTGCGCAAGGTGACCATCCTGCCTCGTGGCATGGCTCTGGGCATCACCAGTTTCGTGCCGGAGGAAGACCGCTATTCGGCTTCTCGCGAAGATCTGCTGGCCAAGATCGCCGTGCTGATGGCCGGGCGTGCCGCCGAAGAAATCACCTTTGGGCGCATCACCACCGGAGCCAGCAACGACATCGAACGGGCCACCCAGATCGCGCGGGACATGGTGTGCCGCTACGGCATGAGCGAGCGCCTGGGCCCGGTTCACTTCGGGCGTAAGCAGTCGCAGGTCTTTCTGGGTCGCGATTTCAACGAGCAGAAGAACTATTCCGAGTCGGTGGCCCACGTCATCGATGATGAGGTGCGGCACCTGCTGGAACGCCAGTATGAGAGGGCCCGCTCCATCCTGGAGGAGCGCAAAGAGTTGCTCGAGGAGGTAGCCCTCGAGTTGCTCAAATCAGAGGTCATCGAAGAATCCGATTTGGAGAAGATCCTCGGCCCCTCGGCCCAGACTCTGGCCCGATCTCCCCGCCCGGCGGGCAACAAGTCGGTCAGTCTGGACGAGCCCAAAGATTCCCCCTCCACGGCGGGCCTGGGGCCCAGCGCTGCTGGATAAGGTTTTTCAGGAGCGGGCTTTCGACGACGAGGGGGCGGCCGGCTGGTTCTGGTGATTGCCGAAGGCCTGAAGCAGGCGGCGCGCCAGGGCCGAGGCCTGATTGGACGAGGGCTGTGGGTTTTGCATAAGGACTCCTCTACCTGCACTGTTGGAACCTGTAGGTTCTCTGAATCCAGATTAGTCTTCAGCCTTCAACAATTCCTGAAAGAGGGGCTCGCAAGCACGTGAAGAATATTCAACGCTCATGAAGCGTTTGTTACTCTCTCTCAACCTTCTCAGTTTGCTGGCCTTGCTGGTCGTTGCCGGGCTTTATGCCCTCTGGCCCGAGCATCTGCAGCAGGCGGGGTTGAGGGGCGAAGCAGGCAAAGTGGTGATGCTCCAGCTCATCTCATTCATGTTCCTTCTGGCCAGCCTGCAGGGCAGCCTCGAAATTGGTTGGAGACGTTTCTCGCTGGTGGCCTGCTTTGTGGTTCTCGGTCAATCCATTTTGCTCTCCACCTTGCTCCCAGGACTGTAGCCTCCAAGCGGGAAGGGCGGCCCCATGAGTGCCCCCATTGAATCCATTGAGCGCCAGTTGCTTTCCGCCGAGGAACTGGCCGAGCGCGTGGGCCAGCTGGCCCGTCAACTCGACCGCGATTATGCCGGCAGGCGCCCGCTGTTGGTCGTTGTCTTGAAAGGCTCGGCCATCTTTGCGGCCGATCTGATGCGTCAGATGTCGGTCGACCTTGAGGTTGATTTCATCGGCACCAGTTCCTACGGCGATGCCACCGAGTCCTCCGGCACCGTGCGCATCGTGAAAGACATCGAGGCCTCCCTCAAGGGCCGCGACGTGCTGCTGGTCGAGGATATTGTCGACACCGGTCTGACCCTGGATTACCTGCTGCGCACGCTCAGCCTGCGTGAGCCCGCCAGTCTGAAGATCTGTGCGCTGCTCGACAAGCCCAGCCGTCGTAAGGTGCAGATCCCGGTAGACTATATCGGCTTTTCCATCGACGATCACTTTGTAATCGGCTACGGATTGGATTATGCCAGTCGCTATCGCCATCTGCCCTACGTGGGCGTGCTTTCGCTGCAACATCCGTGAGTGCACGTCGGGTTCAAGAGCTACAAGAGCTCGACCGTCAGTTACAAGACTGGGAGCAGCAGCGTCAACGTTGCGGCCTTTCGGCCTACCGAGAACGACAGCAGGCCCTGCAGGACCGTCTGGCCCAAGGCGAGCAGGCGGTAGCTCAAGCTCAGCACGAGATTGCCACCAAGGAACCGTTGCTGCCCCGGCTGCCCGAATTGCAGGAGGAGGTGCTGGCAGCGATGATGGTGCTGGAAGAGCTCCCCGAACAGTTGCATACGATACGGGCCGACCTGGAAGAAGTTGAACGCGAACTGGCCGAGGCCATCGAAGAGGAGTCGCTGCGTTTGCAGGCTCTGGATCAGCGTCTGTCTCAGGCCCGCCAACAACGCAGCCAGTGGTTGGCCGAATTGGGTCAGCTGGGCCAGCTATATCTGCGCTCCCAGCAGCGCCACGGCCAGGCCCTGGCCGGCGTGCATCTGGGGCGCTGCGGCCGCTGTCGTATGCAACTCCCCGAGCACGAACAGCGTCAGCTGCGGTTGGGGCACCCGCAACCCTGTTCTAGCTGTCAGTCGCTGCTGGTTCAGGGCCTCGTCGATACACAATCGCAATCACGGTAATGTTGTCGCGGCCTCCGGCCGCCAACGCGCCCTCAACACAGGCGTGGGTCAGCTCCTCGGGGGAGGCTCCGTGCTCCCTGGCCCAGCCCTCCAGATCCTCGGAGTTGACTTCGCCGCAAAGGCCGTCGCTACACAGCAGCAACAGGTCGCCCTGGCGTATGCCCAGGATGGAAGGCTGGTTGTGGGAATCGGTATCGTCGCTCCAACGGGGCTCCAGTACCAGGCGTTTCTCCTGAACGCCTCCGCCCAGGCTGGAGGTCAGCCGCGAGCGCATCGGGTGTGTTCTTGCTTCTTCGGCCGTCAGCAGGCCCTCTTCCTGAAGGTAACGCACCACCGAGTGATCGCGGGTTTGATACAGCAGCTGGCCGTCGCGGAAGTGATACAGGCGGCTGTCCCCCGTGTAAAGGTGCACACACTCGCCTGGAAAGCAGACCACGGCTACGCCGGTAGTACCCATGGTGGCCAGGTTGCTGTCCTGCAGGGCCCGCTGACGGATAGCTTCGTCGGCCTGCACAAAACTATCCTGGAGTTGCTCGTAGAGCCGAACCTCTGGCGGGGTGGTGGTCAGGAATTTGTAGACGGTCTCCACGGCGATTTGCGCTGCCTGTGAGCCCCCCTGATGCCCCCCCATGCCGTCAGCGACCATGGCCACCAGGGCCCCGGATTCGCCCCAATCGGCGATACTCTCGAGAAGAAAGCGATCCTGATTTTCCTCGCGCACCCGCCCCCGATGACTGCGGGCAAAAGCTTCTACCCAGCATTCCTCACCCAGGGACATGGTTTTGGTCGTTTCTACGTCCTCAAATCCGGACAACGTCACCTCCGTGGTGCGGGCAGGTTCTACGCCCACCGGGCTGAGGCCTACCGACCAGGAAAGCAAACCTGTAACACCGCTGTAACGATTTTAAGCAGCATTGAGGATATGACGTTCTTACTACAGAATGAGGTGGTGAATACATCGGTGAGCGTTCCTACTCGTCTCTTTGCCGATTGGGCTCCGGATCCCTCAAGGCCAGTGCATTCCAGCAGTCAGCCCGCTGGTGCCTCCAATCACTGGTCGAGCCTGCGCCAGGTTAGCGATACCCAGGCGTTGGCTGACAAGGCTCGCAGCTACATCTTGTCCATGCTCCATCAAGAGACTGGACCTCGACCGCCCTCCAAGTAAATGTCTGTGGCCGGCTCCCGGAGCCTCCCGTTCCGGGGGAAACTGGCTGTGGTCTGCTCTCTCTGTCTGGCTCTCTGGCTGGGCAGCTACTTTTCACCTGCCGGCGGCTTTGCCGCCTGGGAAACCCACTGGGTCGATCGTCTGCAGTGGCTGCGCCTGCAGCTGCGCGGGGGCGACCCGGTGCCCGAAGGTCTGTGCCTCGTCGTGCTCGACGAGGCTTCTATCGCCTATCTCGACCGCCCCGAGATGTTCTGGGTGGGCGACATGGCCCGGCTTGCCCAGGCCGCTCTCGACTCGGGGGCCAGGGCCGTGGCTTTCGACTTCATCTTTGCCGGTTCGTCTCGAGGCGTGAGCCCGGCTGTGCAAGACGAACTGTCGGCCCAGCGTGAGCGTTTGCTGGTTACCCTGGCCACCGGAAAGGTGGCTCTGGGGGACTTTGTCGACTCGACCGCCACCCCGGGTAGCCACAATCATCCCGACCTCGATTCAGTGGCTCGCAGCCTGGGCTCGCTTTGCAGTTTGAACATCCTCAGCGATCCCGACGGTCGCTATCGGCGTTATCTCCCCTTTGTGGGCGTGGGTCAGAAGGCTGACGCCGAGCCGGGACCCTCGCTGGCGGTGTGGCTGGCCCGGCAACTGGGTGCTTCGGTCGAGTGGGAAGCCTCGGGACTGGCCCTTCATGGCCAACCCGTGCCCCTGGAGTGGAGCGGTTCCGAGCCTGTATTGCGCAGTTTCTATCGAATTCCCAACCCCCCGCTGATTTCGGCCGCAACCTTGTGGCAGAAGCTGGATCGAGGCCAGCCTCTGTCAGAGTTGAAGGACAAAGTCGTGCTGGTGGCGCCCTGGGCCGACTCGATGGGTGATTTTCGAGCTTCGATCTACGACTACTCCAGTCCGAAAGCCGACCTGGGCGGAACCCGAGGGGTTGAGCATCACCTGGCTGCATTGCAAACCCTGTTGCGAGGTCAGCCCCTGGTGCCGTATCCGCGCTGGCTGGGTGCCCTGTGCAGCGGAACCATGTGGGGTCTTTTGCTCTGGCTCGGGCTGCGGGTCTCAGGCTATCGCCAGGCTCTGGCCGCCGGATGTACCCTGGCGCTTCACACGCTGGCTACTGCCTGGGCTTTTCTCTGGGGCGACCTGTGGCTGCCTTTTTGGGGCCCGGTGGCAGGCGCCTTGCTGGGCTACGCCACCGGTTATGAGTGGCGCTACTGGATGGTCGAGCGTCAGCGTCGTTTCACCCTGGATATGTTCTCGCGCATGGTGGCTCCACAGGTGGTCGAAAAGGTGTTGAGCGATCCTCGTTTGCAACAGCTCGGCGGGGTGCAGCGACGGGTCACGGTGCTCTACACTGACATCAACGATTTCACGCCGATGTGCGAGAAGCACACCCCCTCCGAAGTCATCGTTATGCTCAACGAATACTTTGAGGCCATGGTGTCGTTGGTGTTCCAGCGCGAGGGTATGCTCAAACAGTTTGTCGGCGATGAAATCATGGTGATTTATGGGGCCCCCATGGAGCAGCCCGACCATGCCGCCCGGGCCGTCAATACCGCCCTGGATATGTTGGAAAAGCTCCAGGAGATGGAGCGCGCAGCGGCCGGGGCCGATGGCTTTTTCGACATCAAAGTGGGCATCAACACGGGCGACGTGGTGGTGGGCCATGTGGGGTCGCACAAGCACATGGAATATGCCGCCGTGGGTGACGACGTCAATTTGGGGGCCCGCATTATGGCCACCACCAAGAAACTAGGAGTGTCCATTTTGGTGAGCGAAGTCACCAAAAAGGAAGCCGAGCCTCATCTGCCCGAGGTCGAGTGGATCTCGCATGGGGTTCAGGCCTTCAAGGGCAAAACGGCTCAGATGGAAGTCTTTGAAGTTCGTCGCCGGAGGACAACATCGTGAAGAAAACTCTTATCCTGATTGCGCTCAGTCTGGCCTGCAGCGGAGCCCTGTGGGCCAGGGCCCCGCGTCAGGCTATGGTGCTCAAGGTTCAGGGCAAGCACGTCTTTCATTCCAAGGAAATTTATTCCGAACAGGCCAGCACTGGTCAAATGTGGACGGCGGGCGACGAACTGGAACTCAAGGAGGGGGCCTCGATCGTCCTTCTGGAGCTGTCTAAGGGGCGGCAACTGGAGATCACCGGCCCGGGCACGGTGCGCGTTACGCCCGGGGGGCTCGAAGTCACCAGGGCTTCCACCCGCGAGTTGAGCAAGGTAGCTCACAAGCTGACGCTGACCGGAGAGAATCATCGTCAGATCGGTGGCAAAACGGTGCGCAATGCGGCCCAGGGAGTCACCAGCGAGTTGCGTCTGAGTTATGACATGTTGAGAGTCGACGGCGGTCAACTCGAACTGCGGGTACCCCGACCCTTCCCGCGCGAGGAGCTGCGCTTTGAGTTTTACGAGGGTTATCAACCCTGGACGCTGCTCGACGATGGCACGGTGTTGAAGCCCGACCAGGAATTCGCACCGCGGCCTGTCGAGGAAGTGCTGGCTCGAGGCAGCGCCGCTTCCGGTGAATTGGTCTGGAAAGTTCCTCTGCCCAAGGCGTCGTCGGGCAAGCCCTGGGGCTTGATGGTGCGGGATCGCTCGGACGACGAAAGCCCCGTGCTTCTCTATACGCGGGTCGCTGCGCTGAGCACGTCAGAGTCCAAAGAAATCGGCCAATTGAAGCAGGAAACTCAGGCCTGGGCCGCCCGCGAGCCGCAAAACGCCGCCCCCTGGTTGGTGTATGCCACTTTCCTGGAGGAAAAATCCCAGCTTCGCGAGGCCGCCGCCGCCGCCGATCGGGCTCTGAAGTTGCGTCCTGAGGACAGAGGGCTGCTCCAGCTCAAAGCTCGACTGTTGGCCGACATGGGCGACTACCAGGGAGCCTCCCAGGTGCTCAGGTCTCAGCCCTAGCCAGGAGCGCGTCGGAAAACCTGTTGTTCCGTCGCGGCAAAGCCGCTCCTCCACAAGATTTCGTGCAGTCGCCGCGATCCTGGCACAAGCTGTGGACCTTCGCCCGACCGAAAACCTATCAAAAGGCCTTGTAGCCGACTTCTGAGCTGCTCTCGGTGACTTCGGGAACCGGAAGGGCTTCGACCACGGCCTTTTCGCCGAATTCGATCACGAGCGAGCCTTCGACGATGGCGAAGCGTTCGACTCGGGTTTCGACCTTTACGGGAACTTTCACCCAGGGGTTGATCCACACGTGGTCGCCCGAAGCCTGCAGCTCTGGCTTGCCCGAGGCAAAGGTCTGAATCGCTTTGAGAATGAGCGGCCGAGCCAGGCCGACGATGACTTTGACGATGTAGATCCCTAAGAGGTTGTCCCGAGTGGTCATCTGAATTTCCACAGGGATGGCCATCGGGAAGTAGCCCGTCTTGATGGTTACCTTCATGCTGCGCTCGACCAGCGCAATGTCGAGGCTGGTCAGTTTGGCCTTGCTGGGAATCTTGTCTCGGGCCACATCGATAGCCCGATTCATCATGCGCTCGCTGACCTTCACCTTGAGCTGGTGGAGCTGCACCCGGGCCGCTTGCAGCGCCTTCTTGCGGTCTTTCTCTTGAAGGTCCAGGCCCAGTACCTCGAGGTCGAGCCCCAGCACCTCTTTCATCGTGATGCCCATCAGTCGCACCAGGCAGCTCTCCATGGTCACCCGCACGTCGGCAACTTTGGACGGGCTCAACGAAACCTCGATACGCAGGCCGCGCAGTTCCACCTTGTCGAGCAACAGGCCCAGGTTGCCCACGATGGCCTGACGTGCCAGCTTGGCGGCTCGCCCCCAAAAGGCCGGCGCAATGGTGAGATCCAGGCGCTCCAGCACCAGCACCGCCCGCAGATTTGGGTCTTCCAGGCTTGGAGGCTTCAGGCTTTCGAGATGCACCTGAATATCCTCGAAGGTCAGGCCCTCGGCCGTTTCCGTCTTCAGCGCCAGGCTGCCCACCGAGGTGCGCAGCCCCAGGGCATGGTCAGATACCGAGGAAAGCTGGAGCTGGATCTGCGAGATCAGCACCTGGTGGATGACGTCGAGGACAGGCTGTAGTTTCTTCACGCTAGGCGACCTTGTCTCCGGAGCCGCCCGATGTGCTTTCACCAGAGCTTTTGGTGGTCTCCGATTTGCTCTCTGTCGAACTGGTGTCCGACGAAGCAGCGCCGGAATCCTTGCTGGTTTCGCTGCTGCTCGACTTGGCTGTGGACTTGCCGCTGTAGTCGTTCTTGTGAAAACCGCTGCCCTTGAAGATAACACCCACCGGGGCGATAACCCGAACAAGTGCTTCTGCTTCGCAGGCCGAACAACGGGTAAGCGGGGGGTCGCTGGCTTTTTGCAGGGCTTCCGAGTACTCATTGCAACTACCGCAGCGATACACGTAGATCGGCATGGTCGATCGTCTCCTTGGATAGGGTGATGGCCCCTAACCTTCCCTGCTCGGTTGGGGCCTGAAACATCTTGACAGATTGGGCCAGGGAATTTATGATTCGCCAGCCATCTTTCCCGGTGGCACGAGTCGCGGACTTCCGCCGCTCGCCGTAGACAGCAGGAGCTCAGCTTAATTCGCCTTCGGGCGGGCCTGCCGAGGTAGAGTGGGGCAGCAACGCCAGTTGCGCCCGTTCTTCTCTTTGTTGCCTGCGGCACTCCCCCTGAAGAGGAGAACAATCTATGCTGACTCACGAGCAAGCAATGCAGCGCAAGCAAGAGTCTCTCGAGACTCTGCGGGCTTGCTTGGAGCGATCCAGTATCGCGATTCTCACCGACTATCGCGGCGCCACGAAAGGCCTCACGGTGAAACAAATCACCGAGTTGCGAGGCAAGTTGCGGGCCAACAATGGTGAGTATCGCGTTGTTAAGAATACGCTGACCGCCAAGACCGCCAAGGAGCTGGGAATCAACGGACTTGATTCCTTCCTCGAAGGTCCTACGGCCATCGCTTTCGGCTATAGCGATCCGGCCGCGGTCGCCAAGGCCGTTCTGGATTTCGCAAAAGAGAACAAACCCAATCTGTTGCCCGCCGTGAAGGCTGCCGTGCTCGAGGGCCAGGTCCTCAAGCCCGAGGAGCTGCAGGCGATCGCCGATCTGCCTCCTCGCGAGGTGGTTCTGGGCCAACTGATGGGGCTCATGCTCGCTCCACACCGTCATATCCTGGGCGTGATGAACGCTCCGGGCCGCCAAGTCGCCACCGTCATCGACGCCTGGCGCAAAAAGCAAGAAGAGGGTGCTGCCAGCTAGACCAATTCTGAGAATTGGTACAGTCGGCTTCATCCGACGCTGTCTACCTGGGGTTAAGCCCCCAGGTCCCCCAGATTCATCACGTAGGAGAACATCATGGCTAAACTGGAAAAAGATCAACTGATCGACGCGATCTGCAACCTCTCGCTTTTGGAAGCCGCTGACATCGTCAAGGCCCTGGAAGACAAGCTGGGCGTTTCTGCCGCCGCTCCCGTGGCCGTCGCCGCTGTGGCTGCTCCCACCGGAGCCGCCCCCGCCGCTGCTGAGGAGAAAACCGAGTTCACCGTTGAGCTCACCAACGCCGGTGCCAACAAGATCCAGGTGATCAAAGTGGTGCGTGCCGTTACCAACCTCGGCCTCAAGGAAGCCAAGGACCTCGTAGAAGGCGCTCCGGCTGCCGTCAAGGAGAACGTCTCCAAAGACGAAGCGGAGAAGATCAAGAAAGAGCTCGAAGAGCAGGGCGCAACCGTTACCCTCAAGTAACCGGTCCCGGCTTCAGGCTAAAAAGCCCCTCCAGCGCGAGGGGCTTTTTCATTACAGCGATTGCAGTTGTTGATACACGGGCAGGAAGCAGGCGATCACCAGTGTGCCCACCACAAAGCCCATGAAGAGGTGAAGCGCCGGCTCCAGCAGGCGCAAGAAGTCCTCGCTGGCGGCTTCCAGGCGATTCTCGCCCATTTCGGCATAGTGAGCGAAGCCTTGTTCAATATGTCCCAGTTCCTCGTTGCACCGCACCAGCGCCACCAGCAACTTGGGAAAACGCTGATGGGCCAAAGCCTGGTTGAGTTCCTCCCCCCTGAGAATATCGTCGAGCACTCCGCGCACCCGGTCGTCCAGATCGGGCCAGCCGCTGCCTCCTTCGATAAAGGTTCGCAGTGACCGCGAGAGTTCGAGTCCGTGCTGCAGCATCAGGGAAAGGTCGCGACAGAGCTGAACCAGGAAAAAATCTGCCAGCAGGGGCCCGAGCTTGGGCACCCGGGGAAGTCGCCGCAGCAGTGCCTCTTGAGCACCAGGGAAACGGCGAAGCGCCAGCAGGCCAGCCAGGGTAGCGATGACTCCAAGCGCCATGGTTGCCCCCAGGGGTTTGATGGAAGCCAGCACCAGGCGCGTCAGCCAGGGCAATTGGGCGCCCTCGCCAAAGACCGAGAGCAGCCGGGGCAACTGAAAAAAGAGCAGGAAGCTGACCATCAGGGCGCTTACGCCCAGGACGAAGAGCGGATAGGTCAGCGAGCCCAAAAAGCGCTGGCGGGTTCGCAGTTGCTGGCTCAAGCTATCGGAGAGGCTCGGTAAAACCAGCAGCAACTGACCGGTGGACTCACCCACTCGAATGACCCGTCGATAGGTCGGGGGAAAGGCCCATGGCAGGCGCTCCATGGCGCTGCTGAGGGGGTGGCCCCCTTCGATTTGGCGCAGGAGTTGCTGCGTCACGGGTTGCATCCCGCCCTCCATCTGGGTCAGGGTTTCCAGCGCCCTGGGCAGGCTGACTCCGGCATTCAGCATGACGCTGAGTTGCAAAGTGAACAGTTGGAGGTCCGCCAGCGAATATCCCATGCTATACTACCGAGGTCATGAAATCTGCATCGGATCGTCGAGGGGTCGCGATCATAACCGCGTTGTTCGTGGTGATGCTGGTCACGACACTGGTCACCCTCACCCTTTCTGAGGCTCGCCGCAGCCTTGAGATCACCCGTTTCGCGGCGGCGCGCACAGAAGCCTACTTCCGAGCCCGCTCGGCGGTCGAGCGGGGCCTGAAGTCGCTCAATGAACAGCCCCTCTGGGAGTCCACTCATGAGGGTCCCGAGGCTGCCGAGGAAACGTTCGATGGCACCTGCCGCACCTGGGTCGAGACCGTCAACAGCGAGCGTCTCTACCTCTTGTCCGAGGCCCGGGTGGGCGAAGTCAGGGTGCAGAGTTGCCAGGTGATTTTGCGCAAGCGGCCGGTAGATGCTTTGACGCTGGCTTTGTGGAAGCCGGACGGACCCGATACCGTGCTTTTCAAGAAGGCCAGTGAGGACGACTGGAACCACACCGGGCCGCCCCCGCGGACATTCTGGGATAGGGATGGTAGTGGCAACTGGACCGTTCCCCAGACCGTCACCTACGGCGATGGAAAACCCAAGTTCGTCAATGATCTCGAGATGGTGACGGGGGACTCTCACGGCAACCTTTATGCGGTGTGGACGCGTGACGGCGAGGCCGACATGGTCTTCAAGTTCGACAGCGACAACCAGAGTTGGACCCTGCTTCCCGGTGTGCCCCGAATGGTCTTCAGCGCGGGTCAGTTCCAGTCCACTGGCGAGCTGGTGGGCAGTCTGGACCATCTGGCCAGCAATGGCGATAAGTTGCTCTATGCTCTCAATGAGCAGGACGGCGTGGACGCCATCTCGGTGCTCAATCTGGACGATACCAACACGGGCTGGAAGACGCTGCCCGCCATGCCCAAAAGGATTTGGAACAAGAATCAGGGTCGTTGGGATGAGTATCCCGACAGCTTTGCCAAGTCGACCAAGCGGGTCTCTGCCGACGCCGACGGCAACGTCTACGCCCGCTTCTCGGTGGACGACAAGCCCGACACCATCTATCGCTTTGTCGCTCGGGCCGACGATCCGTCTCAGGGCGAGTGGCAGTGCCTTCCCCCCATCCCCGATGGCTATTGGGATTTACAGGCCGATGGAAACCATCAGTTCCAGTTCGATGGCGGGTTTGTCGGCAAGTCCAAGCAGTTGACCGTATCTCCCGAGGGCCAGGTGGTCGTTCGCCAGTCCCGCAGCGGAGTGGATACTCATTATGTGTTTGTGGCTGAAGGCGAGCCGACAGGGAACAGCTTCGAGCGCCCGGGACACTGGCAACCCATCCGCCCGGCACCGCGGGTCTATTTTGATAGCAATGGGGATCGTCACGAAGAAGCTGGAGTCTCGGGCGATTTCAAGAACAGCGCCGTAGACCAGGCCGGAGGGTTGCTAACCCAGTGGGCCCGAGGCGGGCTCGACACTTTGTTTCGCTACGACTTCGCCGAAAAAGAGTGGAAGGACCTGCCGCCTGTCCCTAAAGTTCGCTACGACGTTAATGCCAATCACGATCTGGTGTCGCAAGAGTATCCCGGAGAATTCATCGGCGCCGTTGAAGGGTTGGGCGGCGCCGGAATCGCCGACCTGACTCGCTGGGAGTATCAACGAGGTGGTAGCTATTAAGGCACGCACCCGAGGCTTTACGCTGGCGGAAATGATGGTCTTTCTGTTGCTGGCGACGGTGGCCCTGTTCGCGCTGGTGGCGGCCCATTTCTATTCGCTAAAGGCCAGCCAGGGGAGCCGTCGGCGTCAGTTGGCCGCCAATCTGGCCTATTCCTACCTCCAGCGCGCCGAGAGTCATCTGCGCCAGGAGTTCTCCCTGAGCCAGAATGTAACTTTGGCCAGCCTTCCCGAAGCCAGTGGGTTCCGGCTTCAGTTGCGCGATCAGTACGAGCCAGACGGACTGGAGAACCTCAAACTTCTGGATTGTGCCATTTACTGGGACGAGGCAGGGCAGGTTCGCCAGTTTTCTGCTCATCTCGAGGTCTATCGTGGGCGCTGAAGGCTGGCGAAGGCGCCGGGGCATCACCCTGATCGAACTGGTGGTGGTGGCCCTGATTTTCTCTGGGCTGCTCACGGCCTTCGTCATGATTCAGATGTCGGTGCGCAAGCAACAAAAGCTCCACACTCGTCAGTCCGAGTCGGAGCAGAACCTGGCCCTCACCATGGAAGCTACCCGCAAAGAGCTGCGCGGAGCCCGCCTGGTGCGCTGGGATGCAGACGAACTCTTCTATCGAGTGCCTGTGCTCGGAGCCGACTCCAGATTGCTGCTCGGCAGCGATGGCCTGCCCCAGTATCAGCCCTCTCCTGGCGAGTATCGCCTGGCGCTCGACGCGGATGGCTGGTTGCGTCGCAGTGGGGCAGGGGAGCCCCGACGCCTCGGCCGGCTGGGCAACGGCTCTTTCGAAGTCTCGGCACCTGAGGTGGCCAATCCTGACTTGCTGCGGCTGCGTTTTCGCTGTCTGCTTCTCGACTACGCCAGCACAGCAGAAATGCTGCTCTATTTTGACAATCAGCTCTGAAGGAGCGGCTTGGCCGCGCTTCTGGCTGGCTAGGGTCGGCGCAACACCACGATGCGATTGGTGTTGGTGCCTTTGCTGCCGTTGCTCACACCCCAGCAGTTGGCGGTCTTGGTGAACTTTTGCTGGTTGACCAGCACACACAGAGGCTCAAATCCCGCAGTTCGGGCCGAGGGGATCACCAGGCGCTCCAGTTCCAGGCTCCCTTTGCGTACTTCCCCCACTTCGAAGGCCACCACGCCATCGGGATGCATGATGCGGAAGCAGTTGCATAGAACGTTGGTAATGTGTTGCTGCCACTCGCTCTCGCGGCGCGTGACCGTGGGTGTAATCTGGTTGGCGTTGAGGCCCAGAAACCAGCATCGCAACCAGTTGTCCAGGGCGTAATCCACGACGTCCAGGAAGGGTGGCGAGGTGACGACCAGCGAGACGCGCTGGGAGGGGATCGCCAGAGGCTGCTCGCTAGACGCAGTGAAGAGCCGGGCCTGGCTGCCGGCCTGCGATAGGCTCTGGCGTTGCTCCTGATTGAGGTCGAGCAGCAAAGAGCGACTCTTGCGCAAAATGAGTTGCGCCACGTCTCGAGGGGGTGGGGTTTGCTTGCGTTTGGCATTGATGCGGCGCTGCGACTCCACGCTGACAGCCTGATTGGGGGGCAGGGTGTAGACCGAAAAAAAGCCGGGAGAATGGCCCGCCAGGCGGGTGATGGCCACCATTTGAATCCAGCGATCCACGGCATCGGGCTGTTCCAGATTCAGCAAGTAGCTGCGCAGCGCGCAAAGATGCTGAAGTGTGGTGGGATGATAGAATACCAGCAGCTCTTCAGGCAGCTCCAGTTGCTGTTCCCAGGCGATCGAGCCGAGGCGGCTCTCGACCTCTTCGAGCCGGGGCGGAGTCAGGCGCGGGCCCAGCAGGGCCGCCGAGAGCGGGTTGATGTCGCAACCCAGGGGAATTCGTCCCAGGAAGGCCGCCTCCAGCAACGTCGTTCCCCGGCCCATGTAGGGGTCGAAAACCCAGTCGCCGGGACGCGTGAATCGCTCTACGAAGAAGCGCGGCAGTTGAGGCTTGAAGCAGGCGCGATAGGATACCTCGTGCAGGCTGTGGGCGGCCCGCTGCCTGGAAGTCCAGAACTCGTTGACGACCCGCGGCACTCCCAGCACATCGTCGAGCTCGCTGCGGCGGCCGAACTGTTGGAAGTCCAGGAACTCCCGAACCTGGGAAGCAAAACGATGGCTAGACACTTGCATTGAATTTTATTCAAATATCTACTCGGCTACCCTCTTGATAAAAACAAATGTTCTGAGGCACAATGCAGGGGTGCTGGAACCGTTCAGTCTGATTCTTTCGGGCCGTAGTTTGAGCCCGACCCAGCGTCAGCAGGTCGAGTTGCTGGACCAGCTCTGGCTGTCCGAGATGGAAGACTTCTTCGATCGCCTGCAGCTTCGCTCGGGTGCTCGTGTGCTGGTATACAATTGCGGATTGGGGCTTGAACTTCCGCGATTGGCCCGGCGAGTGGCCCCGTCCGGTGAAGTGGTGGGGGTTCAACCCGACCCGTTCCTGGCCCACGAAGCTCGACTTTCTCTCAGGGAATACCGCGGACAGGGGATTCGAGTGGTGCTTGGCGATCCCGTCAACGACCCCATTCCTGATGGTCAGTATGAGGTGATTTTCCTGGCCTGGAGAATGAATGAAATTCAACCCGCCCCCTCCAGCCTGGCCCGTATTCGGGCAACGCTTACGGAACTGCGCCCTCGACTCAGTCCCCAAGGCCGGCTGGCCATCTGGGAGGAAGGGCCGCTGGGCATGCAGTTGTATCCGCCACTTCCCCTCTTGGAAAGAACGCTGCGCCGGCTCAGCCGGCGCAACCCGCCCCCCGAGCCGCTTGGACGCCAGCTGGCGGGACAGTTCGCCTATATCAACCTGATGCTCGAGAGCGCCCGACCGTTGCAGAAGGTGGAGGTTCCCGGGTCTCCCACCGGCCGATGGTTTGAGAGCTGGCTGCAGCACCAGGGTCCCGACTGGGTGGAGGCCGAATTGCTCTCTCGAAAACAGTGGGAACGTCTGCAAAAGCAGTGGGAAAGCCGGCGCGTCAATCCAGGAACGCTCTATTTTTCACCCCATGCTTTCGGACTGGTGGCTCGGGCTCTGACTTCCTACGTGGCCTGACAGGGGTTCGAATCCTCGGACCGAAGCGGCCTGCCCATGGCTACGCTTTTCACCCGCATCATCCAGGGCGAGCTTCCCGGACATTTCATCTACCGTGATGATCGTTGCGTCGCTTTCCTGAGCATCCACCCCCTGCAGCCCGGCCACACCCTGGTGGTTCCCGTGCAGGAGGTCGACCACTGGCTCGACCTTGAGCCTGCCTTGATGCATCACCTCACCGATGTGGCTCGAACCATCGGACGGGCCCAGCAACGGTTGTTTCAGCCCGAGAAGATCGGTCTGATGCTGGCGGGTCTCGAGGTGCCTCACGTCCATCTGCACGTGGTTCCCATTAACGGGGCCCACGATCTCGATTTCTCCCGCCAGGATCTGGCTGCAACCTCACAGCAACTGGCCGAGGTGGCTCGGCTTCTCCAGCAGGCGCTCGACGAGGTCTGATGTGGACTCGGTAACCCCCTCGTTGCCCGAGAACGAGGAGCTGCTCTACCAACTTCAGAGCGAGCTCAGCCAGTTGGTGCAACAGGGGCAGCTGGAGCTGGCCTCGGCGCGCATTGAGCTCTTCCATCCCGCCGACCAGGCCGAGGCCCTGGAAGCTCTGCCCGACGGGGTTCGCCAACGCTTGCTTTCGCATCTCGGCGATGAAGACGTCGCCGAGATTCTCGACTTCCTCGATGAGGAGCCTCGAGCCCGTTTCTTGCAGCGCCTTGACGATGCGCGTCTGGCCCGCATTCTGGTGTTTGTCGACGAAAGCGTGGCGGCCGACATCGTCGAGCAGCTCCCCGACGAGCGCATCAATCCGGTTTTATCGCAGCTGGCCAATCGAGAAGAAGTTTCCGAGTTGCTCAGCCTGCCCGAAGACAGCGTGGGACGCTGGGTTTCTCGTGATTTCCTGGCCCTGAGGGCCAATTGGACGGTAGAAGAAGCCTTTGCTCATCTGCGCAAAGCCCATCCCGACGTCGGCGACCATTTCTACCTCTATACCGTCGACGAACGGGATCGTCTGGTAGGGGTTGTCAGTATTCGCAACTTCATCACGGCTCAGCCCGAGGTCCCCTTGCAGGACATCATGGTCACCGACGTGATCCGCCTCAGCATGACCACCGACCAGGAGCAGGCTGCCGAACGCCTGAGGCACTACGGCCTGCTGGCGCTGCCGGTGGTGGATGAAGAAGGTCAGCTGGTCGGCCTGTTGCGGGCCGACGAAGTGCTGCAGGTGCAGGTTGAGGAAGCTACCGAGGACATCTATTTGCAGGTGGGCCTCGGTGCCGACGCTTCTCCCTTCAGCCCCGTGCTCGAGGCGCTCAAGCTCAGGGTGCCCTGGCTGATCGTCAATTTGATCATCGGGTTTTTCAGTGCCTTTATCGTCAGCCTTTTTGAGTCGACCATTCAGGCTGCGGCTTTGCTGGCAGCCTTCATGCCGATCATCGCCGGGCACGGCGGCAATGCTGGTAGTCAGACCTCCACGCTGGTCGTCCGCGGTCTGGCGCTCAATGAAATCGGACGGCGAGACGTCGGCACGGTGCTGCGCAAGGAAGTCAGCTTCGGGCTGATCTACGGCGTTCTGGCGGGAGCTTTGACCGCCCTGCTGGCCTATCTGATGTCTCACAACCCGGCCCTGTCGTTGATCGTGTTTTTTGCCATGGGGGGCAACATTACGCTGGCCACTCTGGGTGGCGGGTTGATTCCGCTGGTGCTCAAGCGCCTCAAAATCGATCCCGCCCTGGCCTCCACCGTATGGTTGACCACGTTTACCGACTGGATTGGATTTCTGTTGCTGTTGGGTCTGGCCACCCTGTGGCTCAAGGCAGGAATGTGAAAGCGGTGGAGAACCATTCCAGATGAGCACTTCCACGGCCAGGCGCAGCAAGAAGGCTGCCCAAGAAGCCCCCCCCACGACCAACTGCCTGGGTGAACTTCGCGATGAGGCAGCCATGTTGGAAGCCCAACTGGAGGCCGAGCTTTGGCGCGACGCTATCCGGGCCGCTCGAGCTGCGGTAGAATCGCTGCAGGAGAACGAAAGCTCCGGTCATCACTACGACCGCAGGCGGGGCTTGCGCCTGCGCGAGAAGGCGATGAAGGTCGATGCGGCCTTTAACCGCCTGCGGGCTTTGCGCCGGGGCGATCTGCTGCCTCTGCGGGCCGAAGACGAGTTTTGATGTCGGCCGGCTGGCGTCGTGTCACCGACGATCTGCAGGCCACCTTCCTGGTGGAGGGCTGCTTGCGTTCGGAGCAGTTGGAAAAACTCAGCCGTGACCTCAAGGATGCGGCCAATGACGGATACCGTCATCTCGTGCTCGACCTGCGCCTGGATTGTGAAACTTCGTTGCACGACTGGGAGGCATTCGCGCCGGTCGTCGAGCATCTCACTCGCCGCGGGGCTTCGCTCGATGTTCAGGGGGGCAGTCCCGATCTCAGGGATGGGCTGCAGAGCGCTGCCTTGATCGCGCAACTGCGAATTCTCGAAGAGCAAGTTCCGGAATGCTTTGCCAAGTGACACTGGAAACAGAGCCCCACGAGCGGGCCCTGGTGAAGGTTTTTGGCTGCGACTTCGAGGTGCCGCTCGGAGAGTTGCCGCCAGTGCCGCTCTCCGTTTCAACAGAAGTCGAGCCGATACTGCGCAGTTCGGTTCGTTCCATGCTCAAATGGGGTGGGTTCAAGCCCAGCGGCCGCAGCAAGCCTGCCAGTGAGTATCTGGCCCAGGCTCAGTCCGAAGGCGGATTGCAGCCGATCAATCCCGCCGTCGACCTGGGCAACCTCATCTCGTTGCGAAGCGGATTCCCCGTTAGCGTCATCGATGCGGAACGCGCCCTGCCGCCCTATCGGCTGGCGGTGGTTCCCGACAAGAGCCGCTATGTGTTCAACCCCAGCGGTCAAGAGCTCGACCTCAAGGGCTTGCTTTGCCTGTGGGATAGAGTGGGTCCCTGTGGCTCGCCGGTCAAGGATTCCCAGCGTACCAAAACCGATCTTGAGACCCGCAAAACCCTGTGCCTGATCTGGGGCTGTGTCGAGTTCCCCGAACGCGTTGAACAGGCCCTCCAGGACTACCTTTCCCTGCTTTCTAGCTGGCCCTGCCGGGTGACGACGCTGCTCTGAAGAAAGGGCCCGGACACCTGTTCCGGGAAAGGCATCCCATGCAGCAAGACGTCTACCCTCCTTCCAGCGATGCCCTGGCTCGGGCTCGGGTTCAAAACTACCAGGAACTGGCCAAGCGCGCCGCCGCCGACCCCGAGGCCTACTGGGCCGGCGAAGCTTCCGAACTGGAGTGGTTCGCTCCCTGGACTCAGGTGCTCGATTGGCAGCCGCCCTTTGCCCAGTGGTTTCTGGGTGCCAAGTGCAATATCGTGCACAACTGCCTCGACCGCCACTTGAAAACCTGGCGGAGAAACAAGCTGGCGCTGATCTGGGAGAGCGAATCCGGACAGACCCGCACCTTCAGCTACTTCTCTTTGCATCGCGAGGTCACGCGTTTCGCCAACGTGCTGAAGAGCCTGGGGGTGCACAAAGGCGATCGGGTCACCATTTACATGCCGCGCATCCCCGAGCAAATTATGGCCATCCTGGCTTGCGCTCGTTTGGGAGCCATCCACAGCGTGGTCTTCGGCGGATTTTCCGTGGATGCGCTGCACGAGCGCATTCAGGATGCCCAGTCTCGGCTCGTGATCACGGCCGATGGCGGGTTGATGAACGACAAGGTTGTTCCGTTGAAAGCGATGGTCGACGATGCCGTGCGCCGTGCTCCCACGGTAGAAGCCGTGCTGGTGGTGCGTCGGGTCAGCGACGTGCGCAGCGAGGTCAAGGTGCCCATGGAGCAGGGGCGCGATTTTTGGTATCACGAACTGGCGGCGCTGCCCATCGCTTCCCGCCCCTGCCCCTGCGAGGTGATGGACAGCGAGGATCCTTTGTTCATCCTGTACACCTCGGGCACCACCGGACGTCCCAAGGGGATTCTTCACGTCCACGGGGGCTACATGGTGGGCACCTACTCCACCTTTAAGAACGTCTTCGATATCCAGGATGACGACCGCTACTGGTGTACGGCCGATGCCGGTTGGGTCACGGGTCATAGCTATATCGTGTACGCGCCGTTCCTTACCGGGGCTACCCAGGTCATGTACGAGGGGGCGCCCAGCTATCCCTATCCCGATCGCTGGTGGAGCCTGATCGCCAAATACGGCGTGAACATTCTCTATACCACCCCCACGGCCATCCGGGGGTTGATGCGCTACGGAGAGGCCTGGCCCGAGCGCCACGACCTTTCCAGCTTGCGCCTGCTGGGCAGCGTGGGCGAACCGATCAATCCAGAGGCCTGGCGTTGGTTCCACCGAGTGATCGGGAAATCGCGCTGTCCTATTATGGATACCTGGTGGCAGACCGAGACCGGCGCCTTCATGATTTCACCCCTGCCCTGCGTGCCGCTGAAGCCCGGAACTGCTACCCGTCCCCTTCCGGGCATTGCCATGGATGTTGTGGACGAGCACGGCCAGCCGGTGGAGCCCGGTCAGGACGGCTTTTTGGTGGCCAGCAAGCCCTGGCCGTCGATGTTGAGAACGCTGTATAAGAACCCCGATTTGTATCGGGAGGTCTACTGGTCGCGGCTGCCCGGATTTTATACCACGGGCGATTCGGCCCGCAAAGACGCCGATGGTTACATCTGGATCGTGGGCCGTATGGACGATGTCATCAAGGTCAGTGGCTATCGCCTGGGCACCGCCGAGGTGGAAAGCGCCCTGGTCAGTCATCCGGCCGTGGCCGAGGCGGCCTGTATCGGGCTGCCCCACGAGGTGAAGGGCAATAGCATCAAGGCTTTCGTGGTTCTATGCGAGGGAGTGGCCGTCGACGAGGACCTCGAAGAGCGGTTGCGCGAGCACGTTGGCGAACACCTTTCCAAGATTGCTCGCCCCGACAGCATCAGCGTGGTCGACAAGCTGCCTAAAACCCGCAGTGGAAAAATCATGCGCCGGTTGCTCAAGGCTCAGGAGCTGGGCCAGCCCATCGGGGATACCTCGACCCTGGAGGATTAGAGGCCTGCCTTCAGGCATGTCGAAAAACTGCGCGCAATGCAAGCCACCCCCGAGTTCATAGGGCCTTATAAAATCGTCCGCGAGTTGGGTCGCGGTGCGATGGGCACGGTGTATTTGGGATTCCAGGAGTCGCTTGGGCGCGACCTTGCCATCAAGGTCATGGCTCCGGAATTCGTGCGCGATCAGGAATTTGTTGAACGTTTTCGGCGCGAGGGCCGGATTGCTGCCAAGCTGCGCCATTCTCACATCGTTCAGGTCTACGACTTCGGCGACCGAGATGGCGCCTATTACATCGCCATGGAGTATCTGGGCTCGCGCACGCTGAAGGATCTGGTGCGCGAAAAGGGTCGATTGTCGGTTGAGGAGGCGGTTCGGCTTTGCGATCAGCTGCTGTCTGCGCTCGAGCATGCCCACAGCCAGGGCATTGTCCACCGCGACATCAAACCGGCCAACGTCATGGTAACCGACCAGGGCGACGCGGCCCTGACCGATTTTTCCATTGCTCACATGAAGTCGGCCAGCAAGCTGACCCAAACCGGTTCGGTCTTGGGTACGCCCGAATATATGGCACCAGAACAGTTTGAGGGCAAGTCGGACGCACGCTCGGATCTGTATTCCACGGCCGTGATTCTCTACGAGATGCTCACCGGCTTCAGTCCGTTTCACGCCGAGACGATTGCTGAAGTCATGAAGAAGCAACTTTTCGTGGCCCCCGACCCCCCCGCGGTGGTCGACTTTACGATTCCCGAGGCGCTCTCTCAGGTTGTGGTCAAGTGCCTGGCCAAAGAGCCCGAAGGGCGCTGTCAGAACGCGGCCGACATGCGCAAGGCGCTTCGCGAGGCGCTGGGCGCAGCCCGCCCGTCGGCAGCCCAAAACGCTGCTGTCGTCTCGCCGCCCGCGGTGGCCAGAAGCGCCGATCCGGTCACCTTGCGCAGCTGCCCCGTCTGCAACAAGCCTGTGCAGCAACAGCGCTTTTGCCCGGGGTGCGGTCACGATATGAGCCGACCTGCTCGCCCTGCGGCCCCCGCAGCGCCTGCGGCCCCCGCAGCCTCTGCAGCCTCTGCAGTCCCAGCAGCACCCGCGACCCCCGCAGCGTCGGCGGCCCCTGCAGCTTCCGCAACGTCTGCGACGCCTCCGATGAAGCCACCGCCTCCGGCCCGGCTGGATTTGAGGCCCTCGGAGAGTTTGACCGGGAAGTCCGCCCCCCCCACTGCTCCTGCCGCCACTGCGGCCCCAGAGCCTCGCCCCGAGCCGGTTACCCGAGCCGAGAAGCCTCAGGTTAGCCTGGAGCCGCCTCGGGTCATCGAGTCCGTGGCCGTCTCGGCGGGTGCTCCGCTTTCGTCCACGCCGCCGGTGCGTAAGGGTTGGGCGTTGTTCACTTTCCTGGAGGATCAGGGGTTCATCGCGCTGGTTACTGCCGCCGCCGGCAGCTTCTTGATGGCCGTCCCTTACGGACTGTTTGTCACTCCCGCCACCCATTCACTGGCGCTGGGAAGCTTGCTGGGCATGCTGTGTGCGATTCCCTGTGCCCTGTTGTTTTGCACCTTCTTGTTCTTTCGCCGCGCCTCGCCCTGGATGGTGCTCAGGCCGCTGCTGGTGGTAGGAGTCATGGTGTTCTGTCTGGCGATCGTCATCAAAATGTTGGCAGAAAAGGGCATGGCGACCTGATGGCTTCGCGAGCTCATTCGTCCGGGAGCAGGTCTCGTAGGCCCCCCGCTCGTCCCCGATTGCCGCGCGTTCGGGTGGCCGTGGCGCTGGAGCAACACGGAGAGTTGCTGCTGGTGCGTCACCAGAAAAGAGACCGCACCTACTGGCTGCTCCCCGGAGGGGGGCTCGAGTTCGGCGAGTCTATGCGCGAGGCGGCGGCTCGGGAACTTTTGGAAGAAACGGGACTTGAAGTGGAAGCCGGGGGATTCCTCATGGCGGCTGAGACTTTAGCCCCGGATCGCAGCCGACATGTGGTGCATATGGTGTTTCGGGGGAAAGTCTTGGGTGGGGAATTACGCCTGGGGGACGAGCAACTGCAACCTCACGAGCGTCGCATCGTCGAGGTTCGCTGGTTTCGCCTCGGGGAGGTTCCCGGCTTGATCATGCACCCACCCTTTGCAGCCGCTCTGGTTGAGGCGCTCGCCGAGCCGGTGGGGCCTGGTCCCACCTACTTAGACCATCTTTGGATCGATTAGACATCTAGGAGGATGAATGCAAGTCGTAAATCAGAACACCTTCGAGCAGGAAGTGCTGCAATCTACACTGCCGGTAGTGGTGGATTTCTATGCCGAATGGTGCGGGCCGTGCAAGCGAATGGAACCGCTATTGGCTAAGGTTGCCCAGAGCTTTGACGGCAAGGTCAAGGTGGTCAAGTTGAACTCCGATGAGAACCAGCCTCTGTCCCTCAAGTATCAGGTTCAGGGCCTGCCCACGCTGATTCTGTTCCATCAGGGAAAAGAAGTCGAGCGCAAGCTGGGCTTTCAGGACGAAGGACAACTCAATCGCCTCATGGCTTCAGCCTCGGGAGGTTAAGCTTGTCGAAGCGAGTTCTGGTGATCGTCGTCGTGGGGGTACTACTGCTTCAGGCTGCCCTGTGGCGAGCCACCGGTCCTCGCAACCTGGTGGCCGAGCGACTCCAGCGCAATGCCGCCAGCGTGGAAGCCCTGGTAGAGCAGGCCGAGGCCAGGCTGCTCGATGGTCGTTCCCGTTATGCTGTCAGCTATCGCTACCAGGTGGAGGGAAAGGAATTCCACTCCGAGGAGTTCTTTTCTCTCCGCCAGGGCGGCCTGCCTCAAAAAGGAGACCGGCGCACGGTGTATTACGACCGCAGCGACCCCGAGCTCAGCACTCTTACCCATCCGGGGCTCATGATGCAGAGAGTCCGCACGCTGCGCACCCTCTGTCTGGGCTTTGGATTTTTCACGCTGATGTTTGTCGGGATGATCTGGCGCGCGTCCCAAGAGCCTGTCCAGCCCGATCCAAGTAGCCCCTGACCCGGCGCGCTCCGCTCCTCGGGTTTTTGCGGTAGGCGCGCCCCCTGTATTTACCCCATGGTCACCACGTCGACCTCGGGGCAGATTGCCTGGCGCGTCAGAATCGTGAGCGACCGGTGAAAGAACGGCTACGAAGAACTCGAAGCCGCCTGACTCACGAAAAGGCCCTATTTTCCGGGGCGCACCTCGAGCACGGGGGAGAACTCCAGGAATCGAAACAGCGGACTCTTGGTGTCGAGCTTCTTGAAGTCTACGAAGACGCCCACGCCACCCAGGTCGAAAATCGCGCCCCGATAGAGGCCGGGGTGAGTGGCCAGGGGCCCGCCCTGGACCTCAAATCCTCCGTCCGACGACGGCGTGTAGGAGTATTTGCCCTTGGGACTGGTGACCACGTAGTTGCCCCCCTGCTCGTGGATGACCGTCTTTCCGAAGTTGCCCTCGATCACGATGTCGTGGGCCTCGAATCGATATTCGATGGGGTTTTTCGGCATTTTGACGTGAAACTTTTCGCCATCGTGGATGAACTCGTAGAGCTGCCCATCCAGAGTTACTTTGGCGTTGGAGCTATTGCCCTCGACGCTGATCAGGTGGCCTTTCGGCCCTTTGATCGTATGACCCCCGATGCCGATTTCGGCGAACTCAAAGTCGCCCTTGGGGGTGATCATCCGGCGTTTCCCGCTATCGACGCTACGGGTGTATTTGTAGTCTTTCAACTCCTGGGGCACGTAGAAGATGGTGCCCCACGATTCGTCGGAAAGCGTCATACGATGGGGCCCGGACACTTCGTCGGCCGGGGCGGCCAGGGTGCTACCCAGAATCAGGGCGGTGATCAAAAACCGGCTTGTTTTCACGACAAAGCTCCTTGCAGAAGTGCCCCTCAGTTCCGTTTTTACCGGGTTCCATCCTGCTTACTTGAGGCGACGCAGCTCGCCCTGTCGCACCGTAACTCCGCTCTGGTCGAAGAATTCCAGCAAGGGAATCAGAAATTTGCGCGTGGTCTCCAGGGCCTCGCGAGCCTGAGAGGCTGTGAATGGCGAGGGGATGCCTGCCAGTCGCTGACGGGCCTGTTCCAATGTTTCCGGCAAATAGCCGAACTGGGCCCCAACCTTCACCACCTCGGCCGACTCGACCAGGTAGCTGGACAACATCTTCCACTGGCCTGGGGTTAGCTGAAGCGAGGCACCCAGTGGCTCCCAGTCGGGCGGGCTGAAGCCCGCTTCCCGCAGCGTCTCGACGACCCGGCAGCGAGCGGGCTCGAGGGGCAGCGGCAGGCTGGGGCGATAGCCCGGCAGATGCAGCAGCCGTTGCGACTCGACGATCTGGCCCAGGCCGATCAGGTGGGCCAGCACGTCTTCGGCCAGCCGAGGCTGGTCGGCATTGAGAAGCTTCAAGAGCTCTTCCTTTTTCCAGCCGCCTCTCCATGAGGCCTCCGACTGCAGGCGGGCCAGAATGCCCACCAGTTGCTCGGTCAATTCTTCGACCAGCGATCCCGATGCCCAACCGCGGGCCAGCTTCACCGCCAGGCCGGAATCCGCCATGGCCTGCAGTTCGCCGTCCAGCTCCTGTATCGAACATTGCAGCTGGCTGGCCAGCTGGGCGCTGCTGCGCTGCTGGCTCAGTTCGGCCAGGATACGCTGCTGCATCCCGCCCGATTCTTTGCGGGTCAGGGCCTCGATCACCGACTCGTCTTTGCGCCGGTGGGGACGGGCCAGCGGCTCCAGCACCTCCCCTCCACCGATCGTATAGGAGGCCGTAAAATCGCGCAGGATAAAACGGTCGCCGCTGACGACCATCAGAGGTTGCTCCAGTTCCAGCTGGGCCAGCGGAGTGCTTTCGGCGGGCGCCTCATCGCCCTCCAGCAGCAGCACCCGACCAAAGGCCTCGGCCGTGCCCTGATAGGCTCGCACTCGGGTGCGATGGCGCAGGGCCCGGGGCAGCCTGGCGGGCAGATGCAAACGCACGTCCAGGCGCAGGGTGGGCGTGAGCCACCCCGGACTGGCCAACAACATGCCTCGCTTGACGCTGCCAGGTTCAACCCCCGATAGGTTCACGGCCAGACGCTGGCCGGCATAGGCTTCGTCGCACTCGGCGCCGTGGCTTTGCAGCCCTCGGACCTTGACCTCGTCACCGCCGGGCCACAGCGTCAGTCGGTCTCCTTTGCGCAGGGTGCCGCTCCACAGTGAGCCCGTCACCACCGTGCCAAAACCGCTCTTGAGAAAGGCGCGGTCGATGGGAAGGCGCACCTGGGCCTGACGGTCGCGCACGGGCGAGCGCCCCAACAGTCGGGCCAGTTGCAGCTTTAACTCGTCCAGGCCCTGGCCGGTTTTACTCGAGCAGGCCACGACCGGAGCGTCCTGCAGAAAGGTTCCCTTGAGGTAGTCTTTCAGGTCGTCTCGAACCAGTTCGAGAAACTCCCCGTCGACCAGGTCTGCCTTGGTCAGGACCACCAGTCCCCGAGGAGTTCTGAGCAATTCCAGAATTTCTACATGCTCTCGGGTCTGAGGCATGACCCCCTCCTGGGCATCGACGACCAGCAATCCCAAATCATAGCCGCCCACGCCGGCCAGCATGTTTTTCAGAAAGCGTTGATGACCGGGAACGTCGACGATGCCGGCCACGACGTCGCCGGGCAGCGCCAGATGGGCAAAGCCCAGATCGATGCTCAGGCCGCGAGCCTGTTCCTCGGGAAGGCGGTCGGTTTCGATACCGGTCAGGGCTCGGATCAAGCTGCTCTTGCCGTGGTCGACGTGACCGGCGGTGCCTACGATAAAGAACTTTCTCATAGTTGCTGGAAGGCTCGCACCACGGCCGTCGTTTGCGTTGGGAAAACGGTGCGCATGTCGAGCCACAGCGAGCCCTGTTGCAGGCGCCCCAGCAGCGCCGGATTCTGTAGCCGTAACTGGCGCGCCCATTCGTCCAAAGATTCGCTGCGCGGGGTGATGCGGCAGGCCCAGCTCTCCAGTAATTGCTCGGGAGTTGTTCCTCCACCCAGCGAGGCCTGGCTGGGTACCGTGCGCACTTCGGCGCGGCCTTTCAACAGCGGCGTCAGTCGTGAGGCCAGACGGGTGGCTCTGCGCTTGAGTTCCGCCAGGGGGGTTTCCAACATGGCCACCAGGGGTAGACCGGCCGGTGCCAGCAAATGGTCCAGCAAGCTTCCCTGTAAGGCGGCGAGGCGCAGCTTGTCGAGGCGCAGGGCCCGCATCCAGGGGTTACGGGCCAGCCGTTGGAGCAGCGGCAATTTGCCCAGAATCACCCCGGCCTGGGCGCCGCCCAGCAGCTTGTCGCCGGAAAAGGCCACCAGATCCCAGCCGTCGCGCACCGCCTGACGGATGGTGGGTTCTCCCAGCGTGTCGCCATCGAGCAGCCCCGAGCCCAGATCGAACACGCTGAGAATATCGTGGCGCTGGGCCAGTTCCACCAGTTCCGAGGGCCTGGGTTGATGAACGAAGCCCCTCATCGCGAAGTTGGAGAGATGGGTCGAAAGCAGCATCGAAGTTTCGGGGGTCAGGGCCGATTCGAAGTCGCGCACATAGGTTCGATTGGTTGTGCCGACCTCGCGCAGTCTGGCGCCGCCTCGTTCCAGCACTTCAGGAATGCGGAACGAACCGCCGATTTCCACCAGCTCGCCCCGCGATACCAGCACCTCCCGGCCTCGGGCGAACTCATCGACGATCAGCAACATGGCGGCCGCGCAGTTATTGACCACCAGAGCTCCGGCGCAGCCGGTGAGCTTCTGCCACAGCCCTTCCAAGTGATGGTGGCGGTGACCACGCTGTCCGCTTTCCAGGTCGATTTCCAAATTGCAGTATCCCTGGCAGACCAGTTGGACGGCCTGCAGCGCCCGCGGCGATAGGGGCGAACGCCCCAAATTGGTGTGTAAAATCACGCCGGTTGCGTTGATCACTTCGATCAGGCTGGGTCGGGTGGTTTCCAGCAGATACTGGTGAGCGCGGTCGAGGATGCTTTCCAGGCTGGGGTGGGCGTGGCCCTCGCGAAGTTGCTGTCGCGCGTCCTGATTGGCGCGCCGCAGCGACTCGACCACCTCAGAGCGAGGGAATTGCTCCATCCACTCGGGGGCGGCCGAGAGCAGTCGATCGATGCTGGGGATCTGTCGCAGCTGTGCCATCGAGAACGCTTCTGGCCCTTCACCGGGTTTCCCGCCGCGACGCGAGGGGCAAGGGGTAGCCATGAAAAAACATCGAGTCGTTATTGTGGGCGGCGGCTTTGCCGGGTTGGCGGCCGCTCGTGGCCTGCGCCGGGCAGAGGTGGAGATCACCCTGGTGGATCGCACCAACCACCATCTCTTTCAGCCCCTGCTCTATCAGGTGGCCATGGGCGGGTTGAATCCAGCCGAGATCGCTTCGCCGATCCGCAACGTGCTGCGCAGCCAGAAAAACATTCAGTGTTGGATGGCCGAAGTCAGCGCCATCGATCCCGAGCGTCGCCGGGTGGAGCTCGACGGGGGACGACAGGCCCTCGAATACGACAGCCTGATACTGGCCGCCGGAGGACGCACCAGCTACTTCGGTCGCGATGAGTGGGAGAAGGTCGCGCCCGGGCTGAAGACGCTCGAGGATGCACTCGACATCCGCCAGCGGGTGCTGCTGGCCCTGGAGCGGGCCGAACGTTGCGACGATCCCGAACTGCGTCAAAAATTGATGACGATGGTGGTGATCGGCGGCGGCCCCACCGGAGTGGAGATGGCCGGAGGGCTGGCCGAATTGACCCGTTCGGTGTTGCGCTGGGATTTTCGCAGCATTCAATCGCAGCGAGCCCGCGTCATTCTGCTCGAGGGCGGGCCCCGACTGCTGACGGCCTTTCCCGAAAAGCTGTCGGAATATACCCGTCAACGCCTGACCCGCATGGGGGTCGAGGTGCTGCTGGGCGAGCGGGTGCAGGACCTGCAGGAGGGCAGAATCCAGACCGATCAGCGCGAAATTGTGGCCGAAAACATCATCTGGGCAGCCGGGGTGGGAGGCAGCCCGATCGCCGCCCTATTCGCCTGCGAAACCGACCGGGCTGGCCGCATTCTGGTCGAGCCCGACCTGCGCGTCAAGGGCTACGAAAATATTTACTGTCTTGGTGACATGGCGAGCTACGCCCACCCCCACACCTTCGGTGGCAAGCCCCTGCCGGGGGTGGCTCCGGTAGCCATGCAGCACGGCAAGTGGGCCGCGCGGAATCTGTTGTTGCAGCTGAAAGGGCAGCCCACCCGGCCGTTCCAGTATTTCGACAAAGGTTCCATGGCCACCATTGGTCGCACCAGCGCCGTGGCCATGAGTCAGGGCCTGCAGTTTGTGGGCCTGCCGGCCTGGTTCGCCTGGCTGTTCATTCACCTGATCTACCTGGTGGACTTCCAAAACCAGATCCTGGTGATGATGCGCTGGGTCTGGGCCTACTTCACCTGGAAGTGGAACGCACGGTTGATCACCCGCATCCCTCCACCACAATCTTGCCAAAGTGACTCCCCGACGCCAGTTTCTCCAGCGCCTGAGGAGCCTGCTCAAAGCCAAAGCACGAGTCAACCACAGGCCGAAGTTGATGGGCCGCCAGCAGGCGATTCATAGCCTCGAAGTCATCTCGGTTGCCCACCAGCACCCCCTGGACGCGGATTTGTTGCATGAGGATGGGCAGCACATTGATCGGTTTGCTGGCGCCGGCCAGCACGCCGATCAGGCTGATCTGGCCGCCGGGCCGCAGGCTGCGCAAGGATTGTTCCAGGGTGCCCGCACCGCCCACTTCGATGACCCGGTCGACTCCCTCGGGATAGGCCTGGCGAACGGCTCGGCTCCATTCGGGATGCAGTCGATAATTGGCTACCCACTCGGCTCCCAGGGCCCTGGCCCTTTCCATTTTCTCAGGTGAGCCGGAGACCAGAGCGACCCGGTGACCCATAAGCCGGGCCAGCTGCAGGGCGAAGATCGAGACTCCTCCCGTGCCCTGCAGCAGCACCAGAGAACCCGGCTCCAGGTCTCGCAGCCCGTTCCAGGCGGTCAGGGCGGCGCAGGGAAGGGTTGCGGCTTCCTTCCAACTCAGGTGGCTGGGAACATGCACGAGGGCATCCTCATGGAAGGTCGCCCATTGTTGCAGGGTGCCGGGTAGAGGGCCGCCCAGCGTGCCCCGCAGTCGTTCTCGAGAAGGCGGACCGGCGATCCAGCTGGTGCAGAAGATCGGGCAGCAGCGATCGCCCACCCGCACCCTCTGCACCTCGGCACCCACCTCCATCACTTCGCCGGCGGCGTCTGAGCAGGGAACCAGCGGCAGCGGCTGGCGCGGGTTGTAGGCGCCGCCGATCATCAGGTGGTCGCGATAGTTGAGCGACACCGCATGCACCTTCAGCCGCACCTGGTGGGGCTCGAGGGGGGCCAGCGGGTATGAGCTTCTTTGCAGATGTTCAAGTCCGAATTGGGTCAGACTCCAGGTTTCCGAACGTTCCATGCCCGAGGTCTTGGGTGGCTGGGCCAGGCTTCCCTTCCAACAGGCCACGATCAAGAGGGTCATGACCCTGGGTAGGGAAGCGCCGCCCCATGGGAGAGTTTGATGCAGTTGTCGTGGGCTCCGGCCCCAATGGTCTGGCGGCCGCCATTACCCTGGCTCAGAATGGACTGAAAGTGCTGGTGCTCGAGGGCGACGCGACGCCCGGAGGGGGAACCCGAACGCGTGAATTGACTCTGCCAGGATTTCACCACGACGTCTGCGCGGCCGTCCATCCCATGGCCCTGGCCAGCCCGTTCTTTCAGAGCCTGCAGTTGGAACGCAGAGGGCTGCGCTGGATTCACCCCGAGATTCCCGTGGCCCATCCTCTCGACGGTGGCAGGGCGGTGTTTCTTCATTCCTCGATCGCGGCCACGGCCGAGGGGTTGGGGGTCGACGCCTCTGCCTATTTTCGCCTCATGCAGACCCTGGTTACCAAGTGGGAGTACATCGATCGCGAAGTGCTCGGCCCCCTTTCTTTTCCCCGTCGCCCGTTCAGTCTGGCCTGGTTTGGAATGCACGCCCTCTGGCCGGCTCAGTCCTTTTTGCGAACCTGGTTCAAGAATGCCGATACCCGGGCGCTACTGGCCGGAATTGCGGCTCATTCCACTCTGCCCCTGGAGTGGAGCCCGAGCATGTCGGTGGCGCTGGTGATGGGAGCCGTGGGGCATCGCTACGGATGGCCGCAGATTGCGGGGGGGACACAGCGACTGACCGATGTGCTGGTGCGCACGCTCGAAGAGATGGGTGGACGAGTCGAGTGTGGGCGCTGGGTTGAGCGCTGGGAGGACCTTCCCCGCACGCGCCTGGTGATGCTCGACTTCACTCCCCGTCAGTTTCTCAATCTGGCGGGCGAGCGGCTGCCGGCCTGGTATCGCACCTTATTGCGTCGATATCAGGGGGCTCCGGGCGTCTTCAAGCTCGACTATGCTTTGAGCGCGCCGGTACCCTGGGCTCATCCCGACGTGGGGCGGGCCGGTACGGTTCACCTGGGAGGCACTCTGGAAGAGCTGGCCGTGTGCGAGCGAGCCTGCTGGCAGGGGCGGGTGCCCACGCGGCCCTATGTGCTGGTGACCCAGCCGACCCGATTCGACCCCCAGCGCGCCCCCGACGGAAAGCACATTCTTTGGGCGTACTGTCATGTGCCCCGGGGTTGCGAAGAGGACATGACCGAAGCCATCGAGCAGCAGATCGAGCGTTTTGCGCCGGGCTTTCGCGAGTTGGTGCTGGCGCGCAGCACCATGGGTCCTTCGCGCATGCAGGCATACAACCCCAACTATTTTGGCGGCGACATCACTGGAGGCGCGCTGCTGCTGCAACAGCTCTTCACCCGCCCCACCTTGCGCTGGAACCCCTATTCCACGCCGTTGCGCGGGGTATATCTCTGCTCATCCTCCACTCCACCCGGAGGAGGGGTGCACGGAATGTGTGGCCATCACGCCGCGCTCTCGGCCTTTCGAGCCCACTACCTTTGAGCGAAGGGGGCGTTGCCAGGCGCATTCTGGTCGACAGCTGCTCGTCGACTCAAGATCTGGCCTGGCAGTACGTCCCTCCTTGCTTTGTACTGGCTCGAAGTCAGCAGGCCGGGCGGGGTAGGGGAGCGGGTCGCGACTGGCACTCTCCTGCCGGCGGCGTGTATCTCAGCTATCACTTCCTCGTCGAGGATCCGCTCGGCCTGTCGCTACTGGGCGGATTGGCGGCGGTGCGCTGTGTGCGCAGGCTGGGCCTGGCGGCCTGGTTAAAGTGGCCCAACGACGTCTACCTGGAAGGCCGCAAGCTGGCGGGCGTCTTGCCCGACGTGCGCTGGTCGGGGCAGCAATGCCAGGGAGCCGTCCTGGGCGTGGGTCTGAATGTCAGCGTTGACGACCTGCCCCCCGAGGCTTGCTCGCTGCACGAGTGGCTCAGCGACGTCCAGGTGGAAAGCCTGGGGGAGGCGCTGATGGGTGAATTGGAAGGGCTGGTTACCCGCCACCGGCAACTCGGCCTGAGAGGCTATCTGGACGAGGTTCGGCAGTGCTCGCTTCCGGTCGGTACCCTGGTGGAGTATTCCCTGCAGGGCAGGCTTTGCCAGGGGCGGGTGCTGGGTTTGCACGAGCAGGGCTGGTTGCTGCTCGAGGGCCAGCCGGCCCTGGTTCAGGTCGACTGGCTGCGTGCCCCCCACTTTCTCCCACCCGCCAGGGTCATCACCGGACAGGCCTGACTAGGTGTCGTTGGCAACCTCGACCTGCAGGCCCTTGCCGCGCAGGTAGCCAGCCACTTGCTGGCACTTCTCCTTGGCGCCCGAGTAGCATACTGCCCGTCCGGTGCTGTGGGCCGTCATCATGACGTGCTCGGCGACTTCCAGGCTGCAGCCCGTAGCTTTTTGCAGCCACAGCGTAACATCTTCCTTGCTGTGGACGTGATCGTTGTAGAGAATCACCTTCCAGCTGCGAAGCTCTTGAGACCACTCCTTGAGCTTTTGCTCGAAGTCGAAGTCGATTTTGGGCAGGTCGATGGTTGCGGCCATAGCTTTCCTCACATTGAACGATGGTTGGATGACTGAGTATTCCCGAAAGTTTTTTTTCTCAATCCTGAATTTGCAAGCCCCCCCGGTACGCCTGTCCCCAAGATATGGTGTTTGAAAAAACCTCGAGGTCCATATGTTGCGCCAGGCACCCCCTGAAAACCCTTTTGCCACCGATGTCCGCCGGTTGACATCGGTTTCTGGTCGCTCCTATAATCGGGGGAATCGGTGGGACAAAGTGGAGGGTAGTGGAGCAGTTTGGAGGGATCTGGAACAACCCTGTTCTCAGGGACCTACGAGCATTCGCTGGATGACAAGTGTCGTCTAACGATTCCGTCTGTCTTCCGTAAAGAATTTGCCGAGGGAGTTGTGCTGCGCAAAGACCGTGAGGGATGTGTTGAGCTTCTGCCGCGAGCGGCCTGGGATCAGTTCCTGGCTCGCCTGCAGCAGGTGCCCCGCACCGACCAGCGGGCCCAGCGTTGGCTGACTCAGCAACTGGCTGCCGTGGTTCTGACTGAGTTGGATAAGCAAGGCCGGGTGGTGATGGGTGCGGACTTTCGTGGTCACGCCGGAATTCAGGTGGGGCCGGTAGTGGTTACGGGGGCTTTGGATCGGCTGAAGGTCTGGAGTCCCTCTCGCTGGGCAGAGGTTCAGCGTGAACTCGAAGTGGAGGACTTGGATGGATACATTTATGAGACGTACCAAATTTAAGCCTCGTGACTCCGAATACGCGTTGAAGCTGGCCTTGCCGCCTGCTCCCAAGTGGCGGCGCCGCAGGCCAACGCCCGATCCCAGTCGCGGGCGCAGTGAGACTCGAGTCGAATTGCGTCTGATCGTCTCTGGCGAGGCATCTGCTCAGTCCGTTGAGTGACGAGGAAGGCGGTTTTCACCACCTTCCCGTGCTTCTTCAAGAGGTCTTGGAGGAGCTTTGTTTGTTTTCAGGAGTCCGTGTGCTCGACTGCACGCTCGGAGGCGGGGGTCATTGCGAGGCTATCCTGAATCGGTTGGGGGGGGAGGGTCAGGTTATTGGGCTCGATTGTGACGAGATGGCTTTGCTGGCAGCAACCCGCCGTCTGCAGAGGTTTTCGAACTTTCGGGCCGTGCGCGCCAACTTTGGCGAGCTGGATGACGAGGATTTTCGCCGATCATTGGGCTTGCAGGACCGCATTCTGATGGATCTGGGGGTTTCCTCGCCCCAGTTCGACCTGGGCGAGCGTGGTTTCAGTATTCGTCACAATGGTCCGCTGGATATGCGCATGGATCAAAGGCTGAAGCGCACTGCTCGCGAGATTGTTGAGACGGAATCTGAAGAAGAGCTGCGTAGAATTTTTTTCCAGTTTGGGGAGGAACCTCAGGCAGGGAAGGTGGCTCGTCACCTCGTACGTGCCCGAACCCAGAGAAGCCTGGTGACGACTTCCGATCTGGTCGAGGTGTTGGCTCAGGTGTTGGGTGGCCCGAGGCGCGGCAAGGTGCATCCGGCTACGAGAATTTTTCAAGCATTGCGAATGGAGGTCAATCAAGAACTCGAAAGACTACAGGCCGGCTTGCGGGGGGCTTACGAGTTGCTCGCCCCGGGCGGGCGGTTGCTGGTTCTGTCGTATCATTCGCTGGAAGATCGCTGTGTAAAACAGTTTTTTCAGTCGCATGCGGGACGTTGCCAGTGCCCTCGTGGAGTTCCGGTGTGTGTGTGTGGAGCGCAGGCTTCGCTGAAGTTTCGTGGTCGGGCGATTCAGGCCTCGGCCGAGGAAGTGCGAGACAATCCTCGCGCGCGCTCGGTGCGGCTGCGGGTCGCAATTCGAGTTTGAGAGGGTCTATGCGAAAAACGGCTGTGCGAGAAGAGCAAAAAGGTTTCGCCTGGTGGATGGTGCTGTCGGGGTTCAGCGTCGTCAGTTTGCTGGTGCTGGTGTTTTTGGGTCAGTATGCGGTGTTGATTCGCGACCACTATCAGATCGTGGCCCTGAAAGACCGGCAGCGAACACTGCAGCGCGAGCGAGCCACTATGTTGCTGGAGTTGCAGTCGTTGAGCAGTTTGGAAAGAGTGGAGTCGGTTGCCATCAAGCGACTCGGAATGGTGGTCCCGCCTCATCGCCAGGTGTTGGATTTGAGAAAAATTCAATTGCCTGAGCAGGGGAACGGGGCGACCTCGGCCAAAAATTAATATTGAATTAAATTCGAAGCCGTGGCGGAGAGCTAGTCTGTAATGAAGGGAGGTGGAGTCTGTGGGTGGTTGGTCTGGAAAAACGCGTAATCGTCTGATCTTCCTCTACTGGCTTTTCACGCTCTTCTACGTGGCCCTGGTGGTCCGCCTGGCCAATCTGCAGTGGCTCAACAACCAGAAGTTCTCGCGTCTGGCCCGTTTGCAGCAAGAGGGTGACATCGAGATTCCGGCCTTGCGCGGAGACATTCGCGACCGCGGCGGCGTGGTGCTCTCCAGCAGCCTGGCTCTCTCCTCGGTTGCGGTCAACCCTCGCGAGGTCAAAGATTTGAATGGCTCGGCCCTGCGCGTCAGTCGCCTGCTGAATCGCCCCCTGAAAGAGGTCGAGGCCGCCATGAAAGGCATCGGCACCTTCCAGTGGTTGGCTCGAAAAGTTCCCGACAGCGTAGCCCAATCGTTGAAGAAGGACCCCGTGCCCGGGGTCTTCTTGCTGCGCGAGCCTACTCCGGGCCGACGCTTCTATCCCAAAGGCCGCCTGGCAGCTCATTTGCTGGGCGCAACCGGGATCGATGAGCAGGGGTTGGACGGCCTGGAAGCCGCCTACGACGAGTATCTAGGCGGCACCCCGGGCACCCTGCGGACGTTCATGGATCGCGATGGTTGGACGATTCCGGTGGCCACCCAGCATCTGATCAAGCGAGCCGTGCCGGGACGCCACCTGGTGCTCACCCTGGATGAAACCATCCAGTACGTGGCCGAGCGAGAGCTGGCCGCTGCCGTCAAGCTGCGCAACGCTCGCGGCGGAATTTGTCTGGTGATGGACGTCAAGACGGGCGGTATTCTGGCCCTGGCCGTTATGCCCGACTTCGCCGCCGAGGACTTTGCCAAAGTGCCGGCCGGATTGCGCCGCAACCGGGCGATTACCGATCCTTATGAGCCGGGTTCCACCTTCAAAGTGTTCCTGGCGGCTTCGGCCGTTGATAGCGGCGTTCAGCCCAACGAGCACTTTCTCAGCGGCGGCGTCCTCAGTATCGGTGGCTGGACCATTCACAATGCGAACGACGGATTGGATGCCGCCGGCAGCGAAACGCTGTCCGACATTATCGCCTACTCTTTCAATGTAGGAACGGCCTCGGTGGCCATGCGTATCGGTAAAAAAGCTTATGCAAAACACCTGGAGGATTTCGGCTTCGGGCAACGTACCGGGGTAGACCTGACCGGCGAGAGCGAGGGCATCCTGGCCCCCGTGAAGGATTGGGCGGATATCAATCTGGCCACTATCTCCTTCGGTCAGGGCGTGGCTGTTACTCCCATGCAGCTGGTTTCCGGGTTGCAGGCGATCGGCAACGGAGGAGTGAGGCTCAAGCCCCATGTGGTGCAGAAGGTCCTCAATCCAGACGAGTCGGTCTTTAAGGAAGTTCAGGTCCAGGAGTTGAGTCGACCCATCTCGGCCGACTCGGCTCGCCAGGTTCTGTCCATTCTCAAGGGGGTGTGTGAGAAGGGCACCGGCAAGGGTGCCAATGTTCCGGGATATCGGGTGGGTGGAAAAACTGGCACGGCTCAGGTGAGCGTGAACGGGGTCTACTCGGCCGATAAGTACATCGGTTCTTTCGTCGGTCTGGCGCCGATTGAAGAGCCCAGGGTAGCGATTTTGGTAAAAATTGAGGAGCCGACTCCCGTGTACTGGGGTGGTACCGTGGCGGCTCCCGTGTTCTCGCGCGTTGCGCAGGAGGCGATGTGGAAGTTGGGTGTGAGCCCATCGCATCCTGAGGAAATCAGTAGTGCTGTTCAGGGAGGCCAGAAACATTGAATCGGGATAAAGAACTAGAAGATTTCTTGCGTCGTTACATCGACGTTCAAGTGGTTCCAAAGTCACGGAAGCCCGCCCAGGAGATCATGATTGCGGGTATGCCTTCGTTCGTCGGTCCACGTCTGGATGTGGGGCGAAATGGTCGACGGCGTTGGGTCACTCGCCTGGATCGCAAAGCCGACCTGAGGCGATACAATCGCCAGTTTCCTGTTCTCTGAACCTGTTCAGGCGCTCTTGAGTTTTTTTTAGAGGGGATTCCGTGACGTGCTAAATCTGAAAATGGTGGCCGAAGTGCTGGGTGTCGAGGCCGAACCCGGCTGGGAGGGTCTTCAGATTCAAAAGGTTGAATTTGATTCAAGACAGGTTGCAACTGGAGACCTGTTTGTCTGTGTACCTGGCTTTAAGGTCGATGGACACGACTTTGCCTCCCAGGTCGTGGAACAAGGGGCGCGGGCCCTGGTGGTCGAGAAGTATCTGGCCCACCTGGCTCAGGTTCCGCAGTTGGTGGTGCCCCAGGCCCGACGCGCGCTGGCTCAGGTGGCAGCCTTCTCCCAAGGCTATCCAACGCGGTCGCTGCGCCTGATCGGCATCACGGGTACCAATGGCAAAACTTCCACTGCTCACTTCTGTGAGGCGGTGCTGGCGGGCAGTGGCAGAGTCCCTGGGGTTCTGGGCACCATTCACACGAAAATCGCCGGTCGGCCTCTGCCTACCACCCACACCACCCCCGAGTCCCTGGTGCTGCAAAGGCTTTTCGCCGAGATGCGCTCGGCCGGTTGCGACTCCGTGGTCATGGAGGTCTCCTCGCACGCGCTCGAACTGGACCGAGTCCACGGAGTGCCCTTTGACGTGGCTGTCTTCACCAACCTGAGCCACGACCACCTCGACTTCCATGGCTCCATGGAGAACTATTTCCTGGCTAAGAAGAAGCTCTTTGACGGGCTGCGCTACATCAAGGGTCGACCGGCCCCGTTTGCCGTGATCAACGGGGACGATGAGTATGGCCTTCGCCTGCTCCAGAGTTTGAAGGTTCCCTACATCAGCTACGGTTGTTCCGACAACTGTCACATTCGCGCCAGCAACGTTCAGCTCAGCGCCCAGGGGGCATCCTTCGACCTGGATACGCCCGTGGGTGGGCGGCGAGTCGACCTGGCCGTCTCGGGCAGCTTCAGCGTTTACAATTCGCTGGCTGCGATCGGAGCTGGACTGGCGCTCAAACTCGATTTGGAACAGATCCTGGTCGGTATCGAATCGGTCGGCAGCGTCTCGGGGCGCTTCGAACTCGTGCGCGAAGGCCAGGATTTCGCCGTGGTGGTCGACTACGCTCACACCCCCGACGGCCTGGAGAAGTTACTAAAGTCGGCTCGCCAGATCACTCGGGGCCACCTGCACGTCGTCTTTGGTTGTGGGGGCGATCGCGACCCTCACAAGCGTCCGGTGATGGGAGAAATCGCTGGAAGACTGGCCGACCGGGTCATCCTCACCTCCGATAACCCCCGGAATGAGTCGCCCCAGACCATTCTGGCGCAGATTCAGCTCGGCATGGGTCAATCGGCTGCTTCGGTCGAGGTGGAAGCCGACCGTACCCAGGCCATCTACCGGGCTGTGGCGCTGGCCGAGGCGGGAGACACGGTGGTCATCGCCGGGAAAGGTCACGAGACCTACCAGATTCTCGGCGACCGGGTGATCGATTTTGACGACCGGGAGGTCTCCCGGCAGGCGCTCCGGGCTCGTTTGTTTCGGACCAAGGGCAAGCTGAAAACGCACGCATTGACCTGGACCGAGCGCCGCCGAAGTATCAGCGAGGCCGGACTGGTCTCGGCCGGAGAGCCCTGATAGATGCCGGGGTGGACCCTGCAAGAGGTGCTCGAGGCAACGGCTGCCCAGAGCACCTCTTTTGCGATCTCAACAGAACAGATGTTCGATTCGGTGTCTACCGACACCCGCACACTTTCTCCCGGGGGATTGTTTATTCCGTTGGTGGGGGCTCACCACGACGGACACGACCATGTGTCGGCGGCATTGCAGCAGGGGGCCAGAGCCTGTCTCTGGTCGCGTGCCGGCGAGTTGCCGGAGGAGCTTCGTCAGGCGCCCTTGCTGCGGGTTGGCGATACCCTGCAGGCACTTCAGGCACTTGGGCGCTACCATTTGCGAAGAGTTGGCTGTAAGGTGGTGGCCATCACCGGTTCCACCGGCAAAACGACCACCAAAGATGTGGTGGCCAGCCTGCTGCAAACGCGCTATCGAGTCCACAAGACTCCAGGCAACTTCAACAATGAAGTGGGAGTGCCGCTCACCCTGCTGCAACTTTCGGCCGACACGCAGGTGGCCGTGCTCGAACTGGCCATGCGCGGCGAGGGCCAGATCGCCCCCCTGACTCGATTGACCACACCCCAGGTGGGCGTCATCACCAACATTGGAGTCAGCCATATCGAGCTGCTGGGCAGCCGCCAGGCTATCGCCCGTGCCAAGGGCGAGCTCTTCGAGCAGATGGCCTCCACCTCGCTGTCGGTGGTCCCGCGAGACAGCGACTTTTTTGACTATCTCTGGGGGGTCTGTCAGGGCCCTCGGCTGAGTTTCTCCGGCGATCCTTCCAGCTCTGCCGAAGTCCGCCCGCGCTCAAGGCAACAGCGCGGGCTGGAAGGTTGGAGGCTGGACTTCGAAGGCGTCCTGTGGGAGTTTCCCCTACCCGGTGAGCACCATGTCGAGGACCTTGCTGCGGCCTGGGCGGTGGCCCGCCATCTCGGAGTCACTTCTCAAGAAGCGGCCGAGGCCGCTCGTCAGGTCAAGCTCAGCCACCTGCGCATGGAGCGACAGGATCTGGGCAATGGCCTGTGCCTGCTGAATGACGCCTACAACGCCGCCCCCGATTCGATGCGTTCGGCTCTCAAGGTGCTGGCCTACGCTCCCGGGCGCAAGGTGGCGGTGTTGGGCGACATGTTGGAGCTCGGCGACTACGAAGAGCAGGCCCATCGAGAGTTGGGCGAGTGGGCCGCCCAGTTGCAGGTTGATTTTCTGGTGGCCGTAGGTCCGCGTTCTCAGCGAGCGGCCGCCACCGCCGAGCGGGCCGGCCTGAAGTCGGTGCTGTGGGCAGCCGATGTCGAGCAGGCGGCAACCCTGCTGATCCCCCACTTGCAGCGCGGCGACACGCTGTTGCTCAAGGCTTCTCGCGGCGTCGGACTGGATCGATTAGTGAATTCATTGGAGAGTTGGCAGAGTGACACCTGAAGTTCAGTCGGTATGTTTCGCGGCATCCATGGGGGCGGGTCTCACCGTGCTCGGGATGCCGGCATTCCTGGCGGGAATGCGGCGCCTGGGTTGGGGCCAGAAAGTTCGCGAGGAAGGCCCGAAAGATCACCAGTCCAAGTCGGGAACGCCCACCATGGGCGGGGGATTGTTCGTGCCCGTCGGGCTGCTGGCCAGTTTCTGGGCCTATCAGTGGAGCGGCGATCTGGTGGTGCTCTGGATACTCACGCTGGGTTCGTGGGCTCTGGGGCTTACCGACGACCTGACCAAGGTGATGCGCAACCGCAACCTGGGCCTGAAAGCACGCCACAAGATCGTCATTCAAACCGCCCTGAGTCTGGCCATGGGTATCTACCTGGCCTGCCGCATGCCAGAGCCCGGCATCGAAATTCCCGGGCTGGGATTTTTGCCCGGCATTCCCTGGGTGTTGCTGCTGACCTGGTTGGTGGTGGCTGGCACCACCAATGCCGTGAACCTCACCGATGGACTCGATGGACTGGCTGCCGGCAGCGTGCTCTCGACGCTGGGTGCCTATACCCTGATTTGCCTGGCTGCCGGGCGTGCCGATCTGGCCGTGGCCGGAGCCGGTATGGCCGGCGCCACACTGGGCTTTCTCTGGTTCAACTGTTTTCCGGCTCGCATCTTCATGGGCGACACGGGCAGCATGGGACTGGGGGGCGTGCTGGCCGGACTGGCCCTGTTGACGCACACTCCCTTTCTGCTGGTGCTGATGGGCGGAATCTACGTCATGGAGGCCCTCTCGGTCATGCTTCAGGTGAGCTACTTTAAGCTGACCCGGGGCAAGCGGATTTTTCGCATGAGTCCCATTCATCATCACTTTTGCCTGGGAGGACTGCACGAGGTTCAGGTCACCCAGCGCATGTGGATGGGTTCTCTGGTACTGGCGCTGGCCGGCCTTTACCTCCACTTTGGAGGGGTTCTGTGAAAGAGTTGCCTCAGCAGTGGCAGGGGGCGCGGGTCTCCATTCTGGGTGTGGCCCGCAGCGGCATGGCTTTGGGCAGAGTGCTGGTAGGGCGCGGGGCCCGTGTGCTTCTCAGCGATCAGCGCCCTGAGGCCGAACTGGGTTCGCTGGTCGAGGAGGCTCGCTCGTTGGGCATGGACCTGGAGATGGGGGGACATAGCCCGCGCCTGCTCGAGTGCGATGCTCTGTTGATCAGCCCCGGGGTCAGCCTCTACTCTGACTGGGTGCAACGGGCCCTGGAGGCCGGTGTGCCCGTGGCCGGCGAGGTCGAAATCGCCTATCGCTTTTGTTCCAAGCCTTTGCTGGCCGTCACTGGAACCAATGGCAAGTCGACCACCTGTTCCCTGTTGCAGGCAGCCTTGGGTAGCCGTGGGCGCCTGGCGGGAAACATCGGCGTACCGCTGGTTTCCGAGGTTACCTCGGAGCTGCCCGGAGTTGACTACGTGGTGGCCGAGATTTCCAGCTTCCAACTGGAAACGGTGCACACGTTTCGGCCCCACCTGGCCGTGCTGACCAACATCACCCCCGATCATCTCGACCGTCATCGAACCATGCAGGAGTATGTGCGGGCCAAGGCCCGGCTTTTCGCCTTCCAGCAGGCTTCCGACTGGGCTCTTTTCAATCTCGACGATCCGGCCGCCGAAATGGTCAGCCAGTGGGTGGCCAGTGGCGAGGTTCCTGCCTGGCCCCCTTTTCCCAGTCCCGGCGGCGAGCGGCCCCGAATGCTGGGCTATACGGTCACGCAGCGGCCCGTTCGAGGGGCATGGTTGGACGGCGACTGGATCATGATCGACCTTTGCGGCAGTCGTCCTCAGCGATTCTTGCGCTGGGAGTTTCCCAATCTGCCCGGCCCCCACAATCTGTCCAACGGAGTGGCTGCCGCCCTGGCCGCCGCCTGTGTGGGCGCCTCGGCCGAGGAGGTCTCACGGGCCTTTGCGGGCTACCAACGCATGCATCACCGACTGGAAGAGGTGGGTCGATTGGCTGGCAAACGTTTCATCGACGATTCCAAGGCCACCAACGTTTCCTCGGTCGAGTCGGCTCTGCAGACCTACCGCGAGCCGATTGTGTTGATCGCGGGCGGTCGCGACAAAGGCCTCGACCTGGAAGAGTTGGGTCGAGTGATCGCGGCTCACTGTCACGCACTGGTGGTTATCGGGGAGGCCGGCCCCCGCATTGCCGAAGCGTCGGATCGCAACGGAATGATTCGCATCGAGTCGGCCCCCACCCTGGACGAGGCCGTTCGTCGGGCCGCACAGTTGTGCCCCGACCCGGGTGTGGTGTTGCTGTCGCCGGCCTGCACCAGCTTTGATATGTTTCGCAATGCCGAGCATCGCGGAGAGGAGTTTGCCGCCAGCGTCAGGCGCTGGTTGGAAAACACTTCTGCGCTGGCCGGCCAGAGGGAGGTAGGATGAGGTCACGACACGCGGATCCCTGGTTGATTACCATTACGGCTTGCCTGGCTTTGTTGGGCTTGCTCATGGTGTTCTCATCGTCGTTTGTGATGACCGCATCCTCGCCGGACTTTCGCAATGACCCCTTTTTCTTCCTGAAGCGTCAGGGCATCGCTATCGGCATCGGGGTGGTTGCGATGATTTTCGCACGCAAACTCGACCTGACTCGATTGCGTCCGCTGACCAGCGTCCCTTTCGCTTTGATCACCATTGGTCTGTTGGCGCTGGTCATGGTGATCGGCCCGGAGATCAACGGCGCACGTCGCTGGATTCCCCTGGGGCCGTTTCAGTTTCAGGTGGCCGAGATGGCCAAGTTGGCCCTGATCTTCTATCTGGCCGACTGTTTCGACCGGCGTCGAGAGAAGGTGGCCCAGGTTTCGCGTATCGTGCCGGCCCTGGGTATCTTTGGCATTATCTTGCTCTTGGTAGAACAGGAGCCCGACCTGGGATCGGCCCTGGTGCTGGCCGGGGTCTTTATGGCGATGCTCTTCGTGGCTGGGGCCCGACTCGAGCATCTGGGCGGGATGGCCGCGGCCGGCGTGATGGCCGTGGTCATTATGATCATCGCCAAACCCTTCCGCATGAAGCGCCTGGCCACATTTGTCGACCCCATGGGCGACGTTCAGGGTTCGGGATACCAACTCTACAACAGCCTGCTGGCCCTGGCCTCGGGCGGACTGACCGGTCAGGGGCTGGGCAACAGTCATCAGAAATACAACTATCTGCCCGAAATGCATACCGACTTCATCTTCTCCATTCTCGGTGAGGAACTGGGCTTTCTGGGCACGGCCGGTCTGTGCACCTTGTATGTGGCTCTGCTTTATAAGGGCTTCAAGGTTGCGGTGCAGTGTCGCAAGCCTTATCTTCGCCTGCTGGCAGCCGGGGTCACCTTCCAGCTGTCGTTGCAGGCCCTGATGAACATGGCCGTGGCCAGCGGCAGCATTCCCAGCACCGGTGTGCCGCTGCCCTTCATCAGCTACGGAGGCAGTTCGGTGCTCTTCAGCCTGGTCAGCATGGGGGTTCTCCTCAACGTGGCCGACTACAACGCCCGCCACGTGGAAGAGAGCGTCAAGCCCAAGCGGCGGGAGAGAAGAACGCGTCAGGGTTCAACCCTGGTGAGTTCGAGCGACGAAAGCATGCAGTCGATTTCCTGCGGTACCTGGGAACGCCGGGCCGCCGGACAGCGCCTGCGTCGACCCGAGGCCAGCCTGCCTCGACCGGCCGTGGAGCCTACCCTGACCGAGCATCAATTCACTCCTGCTCGCGACAAGCGAAAGCCTCGCAAGCGCCCGGTCAGCCAGGCGGTGCTCTAAACCCGGGTTGTTAAATCCTTGTGATCCTCTTGTCGGGAAGCCGGCGGCTGGATACTATCAGAGCATGCACATCAACACCTTCCCGGTGCCCCCCTCGGTGGCCCCCTCGCGGGATTGCTGTTGTTGCTGTTGTCTCTGTTGTTGTTGCGCCTGAACTTCTTCCCCGCAACTTCTTCCAGGAGAGACAACGATGTTCCCCAAGCCCCAAATCGCCATTTTGATTCCTCGAGACTACTGGACCCGTCCAGCTGCCAGCCTGGCTGGAAACGGCACCGGCCATCGCGCACTTCCGGATATTCTCGAGGCCCTCGATCGGGCCGGGGCCCGAGCCGAAATACTGGATCCCCAGACCACTCGCCGCCCCGACGAATTTCAGGGCCTGCTGCTACCGGGGGGCACTGACATTCATCCCCGCTACTACCGGCAGGAGTGCGGACCCGAAATCGACCCGACCACCCTCGACGTCGAGTATGACGAGTTTGAGCTGCATTGGGCTCAGGCCGCGCTGCAGGCTTCGATGCCGGTATTGGGGATTTGCCGCGGTATGCAAATGCTCAACGTGGCGGCGGGCGGCACATTGCTCCAGCATCTTCCCGAGCACATGCCGGCGGGCGTACTGGAACGCCCGGAGTTGCGGCGTCGGGGTGTGCACGCCCTGCACATCGCCGAGGACAGCTCGCTGGCCACTTTGTTGGTCGGAGTGCAGGAAGTGAACAGCATTCACCATCAGGGCCTGGATGCATTGGGTGGGGGTTGGCGAGCCAGCGCCTGGGCGCACGACGGTGTGGTCGAAGCCATTGAGCGTCAGCAGGCTCCCTGGCAGCGGGGAGTGCAGTTCCACCCCGAGGACTTGCGCCATCTTGCGCCTTTTCAGGCCATCTTTGAGCAACTGGTCGAGGATGCCCGTCGAGATTGAGTCTCTGCTGGCAGAGCATGGGGATTTCCGCCATTGGTGTCACAGCCTGTGGGCCAATTTTGCCCCCCGCGACCGCTTTGCCCTGTTGGAGCAGCGTTTGCAGAGCCGTCTCGCCGACCGCCAGCCCGCTGAGGTGGCGGCCGAACTCGACGCCTGGAGGCGTCTTGGCATCCTTCCCCAGCCGGATTTGGAGCAGCAGGAGTGGATCGGTCAACTCTGGTCCAGCTGGCTCTACCTGGAACTGGTCGAGACCATTGGATTTACCCCTGGCGAAGAGGTCGACCTGCGGGACTACCTCCCCAAAGCCTATCCCTCGCTGGCTTATTTCGGCATGGTGCGCACCGAATGTCACTACCGCTGCCAGAAAGGGCATCTGGCTGAGGGCTGGATGCCCTACTGGCAGCTGGCCCTCAAGCTCCAGGCTCCCCAGCTGTATCTGACCCCGTTTTTGCCTGAGGGAAGGTTGCGGGGCTGCGATCTGGCCTGCGGCTGGGGGCGTATCTGCCTGGCTCTGCCCGACTACTCTCAGTTGGAGGTCGTGGCTTGCGATCTTTCCGAGGCGGGCCTGCAGCGGTTGCGCAGCCTGGCCCAACGACGCGGGGTGGAGCAGCATCTCCACACGCGCCTCGTGCAACTGCCTGAGCTGCCCTTCGAGGATAACAGCTTCGATTTTTTTCTGGCCTTCGATATCTTCGAGCACCTCACCAACGGAACGCTGGATCGGCTGTTGGCCGAGATTCTCCGCTGCGCCCGCCCGGGATCGGTGCTCTACGCCGAGATTCCCCTGCTGGCCCGATGCCCTGCCCTCACCCACGTGCAGCACTGGACGGCAGAGCAGGTCTTTGAGCTGTTCAGCTCTCACGCCTACGGCACCAAGCGTTTTCAGCGAAAAATGTGGAGCCCTCTGGTTCCCGAGCACTTCAGCTTCACCATCGAGGCCGGAGAGGAGGGCCCTGGCCGCAGTTGAACTCTCCAGAATGGTGGTTGCACACTGGTTGAGTCGGGCGCTGGTCGAGTTGGGCAGGGCTCTGGAGCGGGCATGCTTTGGGCAAAGCCAGTTTCAGTGGTCCACCAGCGAGTTTTCAACGGCCCCCAGTATCAACGATTCGGTTCAGGCCAAGATGGCTCTGAATGAAGTGCGCAAGTCGCTCGAGCAAGAATTTGACATACGCCTGCGCTGGCCCATTTTGTTGGAACTCAAAGTTCCTCCGGCGCTGGGCTGGAAGGCCAGTTTCTATAATCCCGACGGCAACCTTGCTCGCCATCAAGTGATCGAGTTGAAGGGTCAAAGTGCCCACCAGATTTGGGTGCGTCCAGGATTGCCCCGGCCTCGATTCAAGGCCCTGGTCGCCCACGAGTTGACCCATGCCTACCAGCGCGAGGCCAATTTCTTGAACCAGAATTTGAGCTTGCGAGAGGGGATGGCTCGCTGGATCGAGTTTCACTATCTGAAGGGAAGTTCGGAAGCTCAAAAACTGCTCGAACTCAAGCAGTATACCTTCGGTCGCTCCATCCGCTCCATTCTCGATTTCGAGCAGCGGCAGGGCCGTCAGGCGGCTCTGGAATGGCTGCGTCAACATCCCTGAATGCCCGGCGGAAATCCTTATCATGCCAGCAGGATATTGAATAAAATTCACTAATGCCCCGGAAGACATGACCCGTGCCGCTGTGACCTCTACTCGCCCGCCCGCTCCTCGAAGCCTGCCGCGTCCGCGCCGCGGACGTTCCACCCGTTCGCGCACCGCTTCCATGGAGGCACGTCCCGGTTGGCGCTCGCGTCACGCCTTTTTGTTCTGCCTGTTGCTGCTGGCTCAGGCTCTGTTTTTTACCAGCAGTCTTTTCCAGGTTCAGCGCATCCATGTGGTCGGCATGGAGACGGTCAGCGCCCGCGACGTTTTGCGCAAAAGTCAATTGCGCAAAGGAGACTCACTGTGGTCGGCCTGGCCGGGCGAAGTGGCCAACCGGGTTGCCGAAATTCGCAACGTGCACACCTGTCAGGTTGAATATTGCCTGCCGGGTGAGGTGACGATTACGGTAACCGAGCGGCGTCCGGCCTATCAGGTGTCCAGCGCCTCCAGTCCGTCCCAATGGTTCGCCGTCGATGCTCAGGGTCTGGTTCTTCGTCGACTGAAGGGTTGCAGCAATGAGTGGCCGCGGCTGCGCCTCGAGCTGCCCGTGCAGCCGGGAACGCGTCTGCACCCTGCTCTGATCGCAACCTGCGAGCAGGCTTGCCGCAAGATCGAAAGCCGTTTTCCCGGAGCGATCTGGTATTATCGCCTCGATTCGCGGGGCAATCTGGGTTTCCGCACCTTTTCACAGCAACGACCGGTGGATGTCCAGTTGGGCAATCTCGATTCTCTTGATTACAAGTTGCAAATCCTTGATGCCCTGCAGGCAGGTGTCCTGAAAAAGAAGGAAGTGGCCGCTATCGATTTGCGATTTTCTACCCCCGTGGTGCAGCTGTTGAACCCCCCCAAGCCTCCCGCGGAGGAACCCCGCTGAGATCCTGGCGCTTTACGATGACAGGGGGCTGTGCTACACTGCCCAACGTCGCAGCATGCGGGCTGAAATCCTGAAAGGTCCATTGTGGATACCTCTTCTAAATCTCCCAACTGGCAGATCCCCGTCGCTATCGCCAGTGCCCTGATGGGCGTCATGGTGTCGCTGCAGTTTCGAGTTCAGACCAGCAACAAGACCAGCAATAAGCAGTCTGAGCTGATCGCCCTGATCAAGAATCTCGAGGGAGAACGAGAAAAGCTCACCCAGGAATTGCAGGCGACTCGCAGTCGACTCAGCGAAATCGAGACCAAGATGGGTCGTGGCGACAGCAAAGCCCAGGACTTGAGCCGCCAGCTTCAAGACGCGCGCGTGCAAGCCGGACTGACCCCCATGAAGGGGCCCGGAGTGCTGGTAACGCTGGCCGATTCCAAGCGTCGTCACGGGCCCGACGATGATCCCTATTTTTTCCTCGTCCACGACCAGGATCTGCAGAGCCTCGTGAATGAGCTCTTTGCAGCCGGGGCCGAAGCCGTGTCGATCAACGATCAGCGAATTTCCAATCGCAGCTCGATTCGCTGCGTGGGCCCGGCGATTCTCGTGAACACGGTGCAGTTGGGTTCCCCCTATGTCGTGAAGGGCATCGGCGCTGCCGAAGAACTGGCTCGTGGCTTGCAGATGCAAAACGGTTGGGCAGACAGCATGGCCATGCTGATCCGCTCGGGTGGGGAAGTGAAAATCAATCCTCAGGATGAAATCGTGGTGCCGGCCTACACCGGCACCACCACCTTCCGTTACGGGGTGCCGGTCCCCGAGTCGGAAATCACCAAAGCCGTTAGTTCTTCGGGAACCTAGGGGGAGCGATGATCTGGGTTGCAATCGCCATGGCTATCGGGGTGTGGATTGGCTATTACCTTCCCGTAACGCTCCCGGTAAGCGTGGCCAAGTATGCTTCCGTGTCCTTCCTGGCCGGGCTCGATTCGGTTCTCGGGGGCACCCGGGCCGGGCTGGAAAAGCGTTTCAACCTATCGGTCTTCGTCTCGGGCTTCACCACCAACCTCGTGCTGGCTGGCTTGCTGACCTGGGTTGGCGATCTGCTTGGAGTCGAAATGTACCTGGCCGCGGTGGTGACCTTCGGCCGGCGCATTTTTGAGAACCTGGCTTTGATCCGACGAGACCTGATCGGTGTCCCTCCGGTTTATCCCGCCACCCTCAGTGGTCAGCCTCAGGTTCCCCTGCGCCAACTCGATACCGCCGACGTTTAAAGGGCTGCCGCCTTGCGAGTGACGGGTGGGGTCAAAAAATCCAGCAGGGTCGTCCCCCAGCTTCCCACGTCTCCGGCGCCGAGCAACATCACCACATCGCCCGAGCGGGCCTCGCGGCGCAGGAAGTCGATCACTTCCTTCTGTCCCGGGGTATGCACGGCTCGGGGCTGGCCGCTCTGGCGCACCTTCTCGAGCAGCATTTCGGTTCTCACCCCTACAATGGGCAGTTCGCCCGCCGAGTAGATGTCGGTCATCAAAAGAATGTCGGCATCGTGGAAAGCGTTGGCGAATTCATGAGCCAGGAATTTCGTGCGGGTGTAGCGGTGAGGCTGGAAAACGCCGATGACCCGGCCGCTCCCGTGATTGAAGCAGCGGGCAGCGTGTAACGCTGCCTGAACTTTGGCCGGGTTGTGAGCGTAGTCGTCGACCACGGTGACGCCTGCCTGGGTTCCCAGTATTTGGAAGCGCCGCTTGACGCCCTGGAAGGCGCTCAGTCCGGCGCTGATTTGCTCGAAGCTGAGGCCGAGCTCGAAGCCCACGGCGACCGCCGCCAGGGCGTTCTGAATGTTGTGCTTTCCCGGAGTCTTCAGGGAGATCTGGCCCAGGCGACGGCCTTTGTAGACGACCGTGAACTCGGTGAGAAAACCCTCAAGCTGAAGGTCGACGGCGGTGACGTCGGCCTCGGGCGAAAGTCCATAGGTGGTTACCGGGGCCGAGAGCTTGTCTCTTTGCTGCATCACCAGCTGGGAATCGGCGCATAGCACCAGACGACCGTTCTGGGGCACGCGCTGCATAAAGTCGAGGAACATCTGCTCGATGATCCGCATCGTCTTGTCGTAGTCGAAATTGTGACCGGCGAAGTGAGGGGCCGAAAGGTTGACGTCCGAGTCGATGTTGGTGATGACAGCCACCCTGGGCTCCAGTTCCAGGAACGAGGCGTCCGACTCGTCGGCCTCGGCCACCAGGTGAGGACCGGCTCCGAGCTGGGCGTTGGAGCCCAGACCATAGACCTCGCCGCCGATCACCGACGTGGGTCGCAGCTGGCAAAACTCCAGCAGATGGGCCAGCATCGAGGATGTGGTGGTCTTGCCGTGGGTTCCGGCCACCGCGATGCCGTAGCGGGTGCGCATCAGGAAGGCCAGCATCTGGCCGCGGCTGACCATTTGAATGCCGCGTCGAGCGGCCTCGCGAACCTCGGGATTGTTGTCGGTAATGGCCGAGGAGAGTACGACCGTGTCGATGTCCTGGATGTTCTCTGCCTGATGTCCCAGATAGAAGGTTGCGCCCATTTGCTGCAGGTTCTGGATGATGGCGGTCGGCTTCAGATCGGACCCCGAAACCTTGTAGCCCAACTGCAGCAGCACGCGGGCGATACCGCTCATTCCGATACCGCCGATGCCTACAAAGTGGATTCGCTTACCAGGTGTCATTTCGGTCCCTCTCTCTTAGCCCACCGGCCCAAAATCCTGTTGGATCAAAGCGAGAATCGACTCCAAGGCCTGGGGTCGACCGGCATTCAGGCTGGCCTGAGCCATTTTTCCTAAACGCTGGGAGTCCTCCATGAGGCCTCCCACTGTGTCGGCCAGCAGTTCTCCTACGGCCGAGTCATCCAACTTCAGGGCCGCCCCTCGCTCTACCAGCGTGTCCGCATTGAAATCCTGGTGGCGGTCAGCGGCAAACGGGTAGGGAACCAGAATGCTGGGCAGTCCGCGAGCGGTAAGCTCGGCCAGCGTGGTGGCTCCCGCCCGGCTGACCACCAGGTCGGCGGCTGCGTAGGCGAGGTGCATCTCCCCCATGTATCCAAAAGTTCGGTAGTCTAACACTCCAGCTTCGATCAGCCCACGAGCTTGCTGTTCGACCTGCTCGTGCTGTTTGGGGCCGGTCAGATGGAGCACGGTCCAATCGCGCTCTTTCCAGCTCGGCAACGACTTGAGAACCGCCTGGTTCAGGCTGGTTGCCCCCTGACTGGCCCCGGTGACCAACAGCACGGGCCGTCTGGAGTCCAGGCCGAAATGCTGCCTACCCTGGGCCCGGGTGGCGCTCAGGATTTCGCTGCGTACGGGATTGCCCGTCACCAGGCAGCGAGCCGCCGGAAAGTAGCGAGCGCTTTCCTGGTAGCTCAGGCATATTCGCCGGGCCAACCGGCCCAGCTTGCGATTGACCTTACCGGGCAGGGCGTTCTGCTCGAGCATCAGCACCGGCAGGCGCCGCACAGCCGCAGCCAGCAACACCGGTGCGCAAACGTATCCGCCGGTAACGATCAACAGTTGCGGTCGGTGACGGCCCAATAAGGCAAGGCTGTCGAACACTCCGCGGGCCACCGAAAGCAGTGCCTTCAGCTTTTGCAGCGGCCCCCCCGCCAGGCCACGGGCGTGCACCAGGTGAACGGGAAATCCACGCTCGGGCACGACTCGCGCTTCGATACCCTGGGCGGTGCCCAGAAATCGGCACTCGGCGCCCATCTCGCGAAGGCGTTCGGCGATGGCCAGCCCGGGATACAGGTGGCCGCCGGTTCCTCCTCCAGCAAAGACGATACGAGACAGCAAATCCGGGCTCCGTAGTGAAAAATTTTCAAGGCCAAGTTTGCGAGAATCGCTTCGGACCCTTCCCTTTCAGGGGAAAAGTTAGAGGCGCCAGCACACCGTCTCGAGTTTCACCCGACTGGCCGCCAGATTCTTGAGCAAGTGGTTCAGGTAGGCCGGATTGTAGACGAACTCTACCTGGTTGGCGTTGGCGATATTGACGCGCCCGCTGTGGGCCACCAGCGCACCCTCAACTTTGAGATCCCAGCGGGCCGTGGTGCTCTGGTTGTCCCAAAAGCGGAAGTCGTTCTCGGCATAGACCAGTCCGAAGAAGGCCTGTTTCACGCCGGGAGTGGTGTAGCTTCTGGGATTGGGCAGCAAATTGACGTCATGGCCACCGAAAATGGCGACCCCACGCTCGGGAGAGGAAATCAATTCGGAATAACCGTTGGCGGCCAGGGTGACATCCTGGCTGGCCACCAGGGCACCATAGCCCTGCACGGAGCCGAGAATTTCCAGGTTGCCCTGGGCTTCCAGGCCGGCCGGAAGCACCAGGGGCGGGTCTACCGAGGTGTCGTTGGTCCCCAGCTGAAGGTTGGGGGCGGGTCGCTGATTCTCGGGCTGGTTGCTGCTGGCCAGAACCACATTGCCCGGCACCTTGACGTGTCCGTCTGGAATGGCGACATCGCTGGTTTTTAAGGTAAAGAACACGCCTGAGCCCGGCCACTCGAAACGCCCCTGATCACTGGCCTGGCCGCTGCCCTCGGCCACAGGGGCGGGCGTTCCGTTGGGCAGTTGCCAGCCCACGGGTTGACGCATCACCAGGTCGCTGGGGTCGAAGTCGGGGGCGCTGGCGGTGGCGAAGCTTTCGTCGTTGAGATAGCGGATGTCGGTGATCTGATTCAGCGGATTGCGCCGAATCAGGGCGGGCGTTTTCACCTCGCGGGCGGTCCAGCCCGACCACTGGGGCGTGCCCGATGCGTCGACCGTGGCCAGGTTTTCCATGACTTCCATCTTCAGTTCTTCAAAGATGTAGCTCCCCGGTGGTAGGGGTTTTTCGCCGCCCTGATCCACCAGGTCGGTAATGTCGAGCCGGGTAATGGGCTTGGAGCGAGTGGCGGCAGGGACGAAATTGCCCAAAGCATTGGCCTGGGCCTGGGCCAACTTGGACGGGTCGGCCAGGTTGTGGGTGCCCGAACGGATGCCCGTGCGCGCCCACAGCGAACCGTGAGGAGGCTGGTCGAGGGGAGACACGGCTCCCACCTTGGGAGTGAAGTGGATTTTGTCATCGGTCACTGCGTCCGGCGCATAGATGTCTTCATTGGAGCGCACCAGGCTGCGGTAGGGGTCTCTGCTGCCCAGGATCAGCGCCTCGGCATCCAGGTCCATCCGTCGGTTGGAAATGGCCGAGGTGTCGAAAAACGGCGCTTTTCGATAGATGACCTCCAGATGGCGGCGGGCTCCCCGAGCGCTACCGTCGATGCGAAACAGGCAGGCCTGGGCAGGGCAACCGGTGGTCGGGTCACCCACCGCACTGTCCAGTCGATTGATGACCTCCAGTTCAAAACTCTGCTCCAGTGTACCGATATGTCCGGACAGGCGGCGACTGCCGGCGATCTCCTGAATTTGCAGCGAGGGCAAATAGGGATCGCTACCACCCTCGAAGGGCACGGTCCCCCAACTGCGGTCGTGTTCCAGGCGAAAAGTGCCGTAGGCCAGGGCGCTCAGGCAGGCCTGATACGCCCTTTCCTGTTGTCCGCTCGAGCGAACCAGAGCAAAGTTGGCTCGATTCACGCTTAGAAAGGCTCCCACCAGGGTGGTGATCAGGGCCAGCACCATCAGCACGATGAACATGGCCAGTCCGCGACGCGAGGATCTCATGGAAGAAGTATACCATTCGGTACAGCCTGGTGCCAGTCGAGGAGCAGGACAGCCGACTTCGAATCGGGCGGGATGGATGACTTTCCTCAACCGTTGAGTGCCAACCTGATGCCCCGTTTCGCCGGGCCGGCCACCATGATGCGACTTCCCAGTCGTGCCGACGCCAGCCAGCTCGATTGCTGCTTCGTGGGCGTGCCCTTCGATCTGGGCACCTCACACCGCTCTGGCACTCGTTTTGGGCCGCGCCAGATCCGCGCCGAGTCGAGCCTGCTGCGTCCCTGCAATCTGGCCACCCGAGCTGCCCCCTTTCAGCGGCTTCGTGTGGCCGATATCGGCGATATTGCCACCAATCCTTATCGCCTGGAGGACAGCCTGGAGCGCATTCGCTCAGGTATCGCCGACATCGTGAAGTGGAGCTGTCGCCCGCTGATCATGGGCGGCGATCACCTGCTGAGCCTGCCGGTGTTGCAGGCCATGAAGCAGCGTTGGGGACCTTTAGGTCTGCTGCACGTCGATGCCCACGCCGACATCAACGACCGCATGTTTGGGGAGCCGCTGGCCCACGGCACGCCTTTTCGGCGAGCCCTGGAGCAGGGATTGATCGATCCCTCGCGAGTGGTCCAGCTGGGGATCCGCGGCACGGGTTATGCCAGCGAAGACCTCGACTGGCCCCGAGAGCAGGGTTTCCTGGTGATTCCCGCCGAGGAGTGCTGGCATCGCAGCCTGACTCCCATGATGGCAGGCATCCGAGAGCGGCTCCAGGGTGGGCCGGTTTACCTGAGCTTTGACATCGATGCGCTCGACCCGTCGCTGGCTCCTGGCTGTGGCACCCCCGAACTGGGCGGCCTGAGCGGGGCTCAGGCGTTGGAGGTGATTCGAGGCTGCCAGGGCCTCGATCTGGTCGGGGCCGATCTGGTCGAAGTCTCACCCCCCTACGACCCTTCCGGGAATACGGCTCTGATGGCAGCCAATTTGCTCTTTGAGATGCTCTGCGTGATGCCCGGTGGATCCCAGGATTTGGGACTCGGATGAGTAACTGGGCGGGGTGAAAGTTCTTCATTGTTGCTGTGCTGCCCTGATCGTCACCAAGAGTCAAGTGGAATGCTGTTCCGTTAGCGACAGCGGCGGTGAGCACGCGGTGTTTCGCAGCGATATCGCTTCCTTGCGTCGCTTGGGTCGCTGGCTCATCGAGCGCGAGGTGACCAGCGTGGCCCTGGAGGCCAGCGGAACGTATTGGAAACCGGTCTGGAACTTGCTGGAGAGCGAGTTCGGCAATTTCACCATGGTGCTCACCAGTATGGAACACCTCCGCCAGGCTCCGGGTCGTCCGGCCGAGTGCTCCGACGTCTGCTGGTTGGCCACGTTGCATCGTTACGGCATGGTGCGGGGCAGTCGAATTCCAGAACGCGACAAGCGTGAACTCCAGGAGCTGATGAAAGCGCGTCACCAACTCATTCTCGATAGACAGCGCATGGTGGGCCGCATTCGGCGAGTGCTTCTCACCGCCGGGGTGAGGCTGCGCAGCCTGGTGATCGACGTAACGGGCAAGGCCGGACTCTCGGTGTTGCGGGCGTTGGTCAGCGGCGAGCGCAGCCCGGAACGATTGATCGAGCTGATTGAGAACGGGTTGCGCGGCAAGCCCGACGAGGTGCTGGCCGCTTTGGACCACTCCCTCGAGCCCCACCAACGGTTGTTGGTCGACACCGACCTGCAGGTGCTCGAGAGTCTGACCCGCGCCATTGAGAAGCTGGACCGCGAGGTAGAGCGCCGCATGCGACCCAGTCAGAAGCTGGTGGACCGGCTGCAGGAGATTCCCGGCATCGCCCTGCGCAGTGCTCAGGAGATTCTGGCCTATGCCGATACCGAAACCGGGCTACAGCTCAACGCCGCTGCGCCGCCTGCGCCGGCGGCTCGGGCCCGCAAGGGAGTGCGTTGCGAATTCTCCACCGAGGCCTATCTGGAAGGTCGCTCGGTGGCGGTAAAATTGATGGATCTCAGCCTGGGCGGCGCCAAGCTCACCGGCGGAGCGGGCTTCCAACGCGGCAAATCGATCCAGCTGCGCAATCCGCTGCCTGGGAGAAACGAGCTCGTCGAGGCCCGAGTCGTCTGGGTGCGGGCACGTAAGGAGGAAGAGTCGGCCTTCGACATCGGCCTTCGCTTCGAAGATTCGCCCGAGACTCTGGGCCGCTCGTGGGTAGTGGGTTTGCTGCACCAGCTGCGAGCCCCGCAGGCCGGCCGATTCGGACAGACTCCGGCTCAGTTGCCGGCCGAGATTGTGTTACCAGGAGGTGAGCGGGTGGCGGTCCTGGCCACTTCCCTGGGCCTGGGAGGCATCACCCTCAATGCCGATCGCTCTCTTCGCGCCGGTGCACACTGTTCGGTGATCCTCGGTCCGATGGCCAACCTGTTGCCGTTGGAGCTCAAGGCTGAGGTGGTCGCATCGACGTCGCTCGGCGAGCAGGGCCGTTCGCATCAGCTTCGTTTTGAAGGGATTTCCAGCACCCAGGTCCGTCTGCTAGGGCGCTATCTGGTGGAGCAGGTCAAGAATGGATCGGTTCCGGCTGCGAAATCGTAACATTTTGTTCACAATGTTTTAGGAATGGTTAGAACTGCTCGCCCCGGACTTCCCTCTCCAGCGACTAGACTGGCTCTATGGGGGCCACATCGAAACCACTCCAATTGCTGCTGGTAGAAGATTGCCAGGATGATGCCTGGTTGCTCGAGCGCGAGCTGAAGCGGGCCGGTCTGGGGGTCGTCAGCCGCCGGGTTTGGGACCGGCAGGGTTTACGCCAGGCTTTGCTCGAGGATACCTACGATCTGGTGATCAGCGATTTCTGCTTGCCCGGGTTCAGCGGTCTCGAGGCCCTGCACATGCTGTCCGAACTGGGTCTCGATCTACCTTTTATCCTGGTGTCGGGAGCCGTTTCCGAAGAGACCGCTGCCAGCGCCCTGATGGACGGGGCCGGTGACTTTTTGGAGAAGGGACGCTACTCACGCCTGATACCGGCCATTCATCGCGAACTGCGCCAGGCCGAACAGCGGCGCCAGGCGCGCCGAGCTCCCTGGGAACTGGCTGTGGGCGAGCGCGTCGGGGGCTTTGAAGTGCTGGAGGCAGTGGGTGAGGGGGCTACCAGTCGCGTCTACCGCGCCCGCGATGGTCAGGGCCAGTTGGTCGCCTTGAAGCTGCTCAAGTCCACGGCTTCCCCGCGGTTTCAACGCGAAATGGAAGTGCTGCGCTGCCTTTCGCACCCTCAGATCCCCAGGCTTCTCGGTTGTGGCGAGTTGCGTGGACTCCCGTTTCTGGCCCTGGAGTGGAAGGAGGGCCAACCCCTTAGCGGGTTGGTGATGCCGCTGGCCAGCGCTGAGGCCGTGGGTCTGGTGTTGGAGTTGTGGCACATCTTGCGGGCCGCCCACGAGCAGGGCGTGGTTCACCGCGACGTCAAGCCTGGCAACGTTCTGATCGATTCAAGGGGGAGCGTCTGCCTGACCGATTTTGGACTGTCGCGTTCCCAGGATTGCCTTACCGTAACCGGTGAGGGAGCTTTGTTGGGAACGCCGGCCTATCTGGCCCCAGAGCTGCTCAGCGGGCAACCCGCCTCGGCGGGCAGCGACCTGTATGCGCTGGGATGTCTGGCCTATGAACTGCTCACCGGCAGGTTGCCCTTTCGGGGCGAGTCGCAGCTGGCGCTGGCCGTGCAGCACCTTCACGCCCAACCCCCCTCGCTGACCCAGCTGTGTCCAGAGCTTTCGCCACCCTGGGCAGGCTGGCTGGAGGGGTTGCTGGCCAAGTGTCCGCAGGCGCGCCTGGCCAGTCCCCCGGCTCAGGATTTGGGGCAGTCGCAGCGACAGATCTGCTGTTCGATGCGCACCAGTTCGTAAAGGGCTACGATCGCGTCTTTCACTTCTGGGGAAACCGCCGTCAGCATTTCGGTGAAGACCTGATGCGCGCGGTGTTGCTGTTGCTGCAGTTCGGCAAGTTTGGACATGGGGTGGCTCCTTTCGGCAATACCCATTTATAGCGGTCCCGGCTGCGAGGCCGAAATGATGTAGATCAGCTGGGCCTGGGCCGAGGCCGCCGCGCTGTCGAAGGGTCCCAGTCGGTCGCCCGAGGTCCAGCGCACCTCCAGCTCCAGGTCGGGTTTTTGTGACTCTCGGCGCAGCCATTGCTGGAGCTGCTCCAGGCGCAGCGGGTCGGGAGCGATTCTGACCACGCAGTCCCCCCGAATTCTCGGTGAACCTTCTTGCAAGGACACACTGACGCTTTGGGTCCAGCCTCCTCCCAGGTCGGTGTAGAGCATCATCAACCCCTGGCGGGTCAGGTTTTCAAGCTCGGCTGCTTCCAATTCGGCGGGCTTGCGAGGCCGCTCAAATTCGCTGAGGAGCGGTCCACTGGCGTTGAACACCTGGCTCAGGGTGCTGCGCACCGTCAGTCGCAAGTTCCAGTTTTCGCTCGTCAGCATTCGCAACTGAGTTTCGGCCAGATAGGAAAGGCGTTGCACCAGATCTTCATCAAAAATGTGCGGGCTACGCAGCGAAAGGAAAACCTCCATTTCTGGTTTTTGCTGTCGAGTGATGCGAAAATACTCCAGTTCACAGCCTGCGAAGGGTGTCAGGGCCATGCGCAGCGCGCCCTCTACCTGCTTGGGAAGCTGCTCATTGTCACGGTACAGGGTTCCCGACGCGTTGACGTAGCCAGACAGAACTGTGCCGATTTCCAGCTGAACCGGCATGCCCAGACCCTTCCCGAGTTTGGTTTCGGTAGCGGCAGCAAAGGAGGCCGGCAACTCCTGGGGCGAGCGGGTCAACGCCCTTACCTCGGCAGTGCCATCGACCACACGCACTTTTAGCGAGTCCAGATTAGCCCCGGGAATGCGGCGAAGCTCGCCGGTCAAGACCCGCCGGGTATAGCGTTCCAGATGACGTTCGAATACGAGTTGATCAAACTGGTTCCACAAGAAATAGCTGGTCAGGGCCAGCAGGCCCAGATTGAAGGCCATGGCCAGGCGAAAACGCCGCTCGCGCAGCAGATGACTCCAGTGGCCCAGGCCACAAAGGGCGAATACTGCAATGGCCGCGAACTGAATGGTGAGGAAATTGGCCAGGAATAGCATGAAGGCACCCAGGCTTTCGCTCCATAGAGGCAGTCCCGCCAATGCCCCCGAGGCACACAGACCACTGGTGCAAAGGGGCGGAACCAGCGCCACAGCGATGGCCACCCCGGCAATGGAGTCGCTGACCTGGGTGTTTACGCGGGCGTAGGCTCCGGCCAGCCCGGCCGCCAGACCCACGGCTAGGTCCAACAGGGTGGGGCGAGTTCGTCCCATGATTTCGCTCTGACCGAAGTCGATATTGTCGTGGCCGATCAGGCTGCCGATCAGCGTGGAAACGATCAGACAGAGCAATACGCCCACAACTTCAGCAAGCAGGGCCTGACGCAACTTGGCCAGGTCGCCCTGAGCATAGGCCAGGCCGGTTCCTAGAATGGGCCCCATCAAAGGGGCCACAATCATGGCACCGATGACGGTGGCCGTAGAGTTGGCCAGCAAGCCGAAGGTGGCGATGATGGTGGAAAGGATCAGCAGAATCAGGTAAGAGGTCGAAAGCCCGGCCGACTCCATGACCGACTGAGTGATTGTGGCTTCCTGCTCGGGCTGCAGCCTCATCGATGGGGGCCCAGCCAGGGCGGCAAGAGATCCTGTGCCAGCCCCAACAGGCTGAGCAGCTTGCCCACCGTGTGGTCAATGATATCTGCCAGGTTGGTGGGTTGGTGGTAAAAGGCAGGCACAGGGGGAACCACAATGGCTCCCAATTCGGACACGCTCAGCATGTTGCGCAGGTGGCCGCTGTGCAATGGGGTTTCCCGCGGCACCAGAATCAGTCTTCGTCTTTCCTTCAGCATGACGTCGGCCGCCCGTGTCAGCAGGTTGTCGGAATACCCATGGGCGATGGCAGCCAGGGTTTTCATACTGCAGGGAACGACGACCATGGAATCCATCGGGTAGGATCCGCTGGCCACACAGGCCGAGATGTCGCTTACGGAGTAGACGACATCTGCCAGGGCCTGAACTTTCTCCAGGTCCAGGGCGGGATTCTCGAGCTTTAACGTCAGGATTCCCGAGCGAGTCAGGATCAGGTGGGTTTCTATTTCATCGTAGACGGCCAGGGCCTGCAGCAGTCGAACCGCATAAATGGGGCCAGAGGCGCCGCTGATACCTACTAAAATCCGTCGTTTCATGGTTTCAGCTTCGCAGGGTGCGTTCGGGAACCTTCGCAGGAGCCGCAACGTTGCCGATAAAGGGAGCGACGGGGCGGTGGGGAAGCGAAACCAGGCGAGGAGGCTCCGGTGAAATTCGATGGCATCCTGAACAAGTTCTCGGGCGAGTTGCCCCTGTTTCCGCTGCCCGAGGCGGTGTTGTTTCCCGGGGCGCGGCTGCCGCTTCACGTTTTCGAGCCGCGTTACCGACAGATGGTCGAGGATGCCGAGCGGGGCGAGGGCCTGATCGGCCTCGTCTGCCTGCGCGAGCGTCGGTCGCGCCCGGCGCTGGAGCCCAGCCCGATCCACTCCGTGGCCTGCCTGGGTCAGATGCGCAACTTGCAACGGCTGCCCGACGGTCGCTTTCTGATGCAGCTGGTGGGCATCCAGCGCGCTCGAATCCGCGAAGAACTTACCGTCGACAAGCCCTATCGGGTGGCTCGCACCGAGTTGATGCCCGACGTGATCAATCCGCTCGAGGCCGAGCCCCTGGCCCAGCTCTATCAGCGCACGCTCAACGGCTTCAACGAAATGCTGCGCAAGCTCTCCGACCTGCCGGGCTCGCTGGTTTCCATCCAGAAGGACGTGCCCTTCGGATTGTTGCTCGACATTCTGGCCTACTATCTGCCGGTCGACCATCAGATCAAGCAGCGCCTTCTGGAAGAGCCCGAAGTGCATCCGCGGGCCCGTCTGTTGTTGCGGGTGCTGGAAGAGCTGCGCGAGGTGGTTCCTGACCAGGTTCGTTTCCGCGTTTTTCCAAAGCCCAGCTGGAACTGAGTTTGGGGCTTTCGCTTGAGGGGGTCAGTAAGGTCTATCCAGGAGGGGCTATCGCCCTGGCCGACATCGACCTCGACATTCCGTCCGGCAGTTCGTTGGCTCTGGTGGGAGGGAGCGGTTCCGGGAAAACCACCCTGCTCAAGCTGCTCAACCGCATCCATGAGCCCACGACAGGGCTGGTTCGCATGCAGGGACAACCCGCCGCCGAGGTAGACATTTTTGAGTACCGCCGACGCTTTGGCTACGTGGTCCAGCGAGGCGGATTGTTCCCCCACATGACGGTGCGCCAGAACGTATGCCTGCCGGGAAAACTGCAGGGTTGGAGTCAGCCGCGACTGGCCCAGCGCACACGCGAGCTTTTGGAACTGGTCGAGTTGCCCGAGCCCACCTACGGACCGCGCCTTCCCCATCAACTCTCGGGGGGGCAGCAGCAAAGGGTGGGGATCGCCCGGGCTTTGTTCCTCGACCCTGGCTATCTGCTGCTCGACGAGCCGCTGGGAGCGCTGGATCCGGTGACCCGCAAGCAATTACAGGGGCAGATCGGCAGGCTGGCCGCCGAGAAGACGCTGGTCGTCGTGACCCACGATATGGCCGAGGCCCGGGTGCTATGTCGGCGCATCGCCGTCATGCACCAGGGCCGGCTGCTGCAATTGGGTACGGCCGAGGAGCTTCGCAGCAACCCGGCCAGCGATTTTGTTCGCCTGCTTTTCGAAGATCAGGTCGGCGGTACGTAGCTGGCTGGCGAGCGCCACAGCCGCGAGACCATGAGCTCTTTTTCCAGCAAGAAGTCCACCGGTAGCTTGTTCTTCAAGGTGATGAAGAACTGCTCGTGGGCCACCGTCTGACTCTTGAAAGCCTCGGTGTCGATGCGCATCAGTCGGTCAAACTGTTCCTTGGTGTAGTCGATACCGGTCCAGTCCAGGTCCTGGTAGCGAGGCATCCACCCCAGCGGGGTTTCCACCGCATAGCCGTGACCCTGGGCTCGCTCCACGATCCACTTGAGCACTCGCATGTTCTCGCCGTAGCCAGGCCACAGGAACTGGCCGGCCTCATCCTTGAGGAACCAGTTGACTCGGAAGATGCGCGGTGGCGAGGGCAGCTTGCGACCGATGGTGAGCCAGTGGTCGAAATACTCGGCCATGTGATAGCCGCAGAAGGGAAGCATGGCCATCGGGTCTCGTCGGAAATCGCCGACTTTGCCAGCGGCCGCGGCCGTTTTCTCCGACCCCAAAGTGGCCGCCAGGTAGACCCCGTGGCCCCAGTTGAAGGCCTGATAGACGAGAGGCTGATTCTGGCTGGCCCTTCCGCCGAAAATGAAGGCCGAGATCGGTACACCCTCGGGGCTTTCCCAGTTGGGGTCGATGGTGGGGCACTGCGAGGCCGGTGAAGTAAAGCGCGAGTTGGGGTGGGCCGCCTTGCGGCCACAGCCCGGGGTCCAGTCCTGGCCGGTCCAGTCCACCAGGCGCTCGGGGGGCTGGTCGGTCATTCCTTCCCACCACACGTCCCCGTCTGGAGTCAGACCGACGTTGGTGAAGATCGAGTTTTTCGAGCACGACTCCATGGCCATGCTGTTGCTCTCGTAGCTGGTTCCGGGCGCCACGCCAAAGAAGCCCGCCTCGGGGTTGATGGCATACAAACGACCATCAGCGCCGGGTTTGATCCAGGCGATATCGTCGCCCACCGTAAAGATTTTCCAACCCTCAAAGCCTTTGGGCGGAATCATCATGGCGAAGTTGGTTTTGCCACAGGCGCTGGGGAAGGCCGCTGCCACATAGGTCTTTTCTCCCTGCGGCGACTCCACGCCGAGGATCAGCATATGCTCGGCCAGCCAACCTTCGTCGCGTCCCATAACGCTGGCGATGCGCAACGCCAGGCACTTCTTGCCCAACAGCGCATTGCCGCCATAGCCGCTGCCGTAACTCCAGATTTCTCGATCCTCGGGAAAGTGCACAATATACTTGTGTTCGTGATTGCAGGGCCAGGGCACATCCAGTTCGCCCGGGTTCAAGGGGACGCCCACGGAGTGCAGGCAGGGGATAAACTCGCCGTCCTTGCCGAGCACGTCCCAAATCTTCGCGCCCATGCGCGTCATGATGCGCATGCTGACCACCACGTAGGGGGAATCGGTAAGTTGCACGCCGATGCGCGCGATATGCGAGCCGATGGGGCCCATGCTGAAGGGCACCACGTACATGGTGCGCCCCCGCATGCTGCCTCGGAACAGCGGGGTCAGCTTGTCGCGCATCTCCTTGGGGTCCATCCAGTTGTTGGTCGGACCGGCATCTTTTTCGAAGCGGCTGCAGATGTAGGTGCGGTCTTCTACTCGGGCCACATCTTCCACGTGGGAGCGGGCCAGGAAGCTATTGGGTCGCTTTTCGGGGTTGAGCCGAATGAAGGTGCCGCTCTCCACCATTTGCTGACAGAGCCGGTCGTTCTCTTCCTGGCTTCCGTCGCACCAGTAGACGTGCTCGGGCTGACATAATTCACACATGCGCTGGACCCAGTCCAGAACTTGGGATTGGGTGCAATTACTGGGGGCACTCATCAAAGCTGGCATCAAACACCTCGAAGGCTGGAATATCGGCCTCTTCCCGAAGCTGCCCAGCCGACCCTGCCGCTTCAGGCCTGCTCTACGATGCTCCTCACCACCAGACTGGCGCAGACCATGCCGAAAGCGCCCGTAACAAAACCGGCCGTGCCGTAGATGACCGAGCGATCTTCGCAAGAATGAAACTCGTTTTTCCCCCCCGGGCACACACAGCGAAAACCCTTGCCTTCGTCGTAGCTGAGTTCTTTGGGCTCGGCCGCCGATTCGGTCGAGTAGACGGCGGGAATGCCGAAAGGACCCTTGCGGGGAAACTCATACTTGTTTCTGAGGATCTTGCGCACGGCGCTGGCCAGGGGGTCGACACGGGTTTCGGCCAGATCGGCCACTTTGATGTGGGTGGGGTCGATGCGACCCGAGGCGCCGGTCGAGCAGATAATGGGCAGGTTGCGTTCGCGACAGGCGGCCAGCAGATGGCATTTGGCCGTGATGTTGTCGATGCAGTCCACGATGAAGTCGGGCTGATGGTCGAGCAGCCGTTGCGAGGTGCGCTCGTTATAGAACAGCTTGACGGCCTCGACCCGGGCCTGGGGATTGATTTTCTGCAGCCTTTCGGCCAGCACATCGGCCTTGAATTTGCCGATGGTACCCTGCATCGCCTGCAGCTGGCGATTGCTGTTGGTGATGCACACTTTGTCGAAGTCGACCAGCCACAGCGTGCCGATGCCCGAACGAGACAGGGCCTCGGCGGCCTGCGAGCCCACCCCACCCAGGCCGATCACCATGACCTTGCTGTTCAACAGCCTGGCCATCGGGCCGTCGCCCACCAGCCGGCCGATGCGGTCGAAGCGGCGGTGCAGGCGATAGCGGTCTTCCTGCTCGACATCGCTCTCGGTTTCGCTTATCAGGGACATGGTGCTCCTTTACTCCACGGGTATTCCACTTGTCGTGGTGGGTTCGCCTGTTCTCGGGCCACCTCCTGGACTGTCTAGCTTCCTTCCAGAAAGCGACGCAGGTTCAAGTCGAGTCCGTCGCTGCCCTGAGGGTGATGTTGGCGATAGGCCTGGGTCACTCGCACCAGGTCGCACAGCCCTGCCCCGCGCGAAGGGGCGTCGGTCTCGACCAGTACGCGCTCACGAGGCAGCTGCTTCATCAGGTCGACGCGAGACAGCGCGTGGGGGCCCAGCGACAGGTAGCAACCGCGCTCCAGCCAGTCGCGGGCCTCGGGCAAGCTGCCTAGAAATCCGTGGACCATCGCCCTTAGCGGCCCGGCGGCGTCGAACTCGCGCAGCAGATCGCGATGGCAGCGCACGCTGTGAAGCACCACCGGCAACCCGAGTTCACGGGCCAGCTGCAGCTGGGCCCGAAGCGCCTCGAGCTGGCGCTGCTGGGCTTCGGGTTGGCGGGCGCGGTAGAAGTCCAGACCGCATTCCCCCAGTGCCACCACCTGGCCCCGTTCGAGTTCCTGGCGCAGCAAGGCCTGGCAATCCGGGCCCCAGTGCTCAGCAGCCCAGGGGTGAACCCCCTGGGCGATGTGTACTCCTGGGAGGTTCAGCAGCGAACGCTGGAGCTGCCAGCTGGAAGGGTCGTAGGCGCAGCTGAGCCAGCCGCGAATGCCCATCGCTCGGGCCTCCCGCAATCGAAGCTCCAACTGTGCGCCCCATCCCGGGTCGGCCAGGTGACAGTGGCTGTCCCACAAGGGGTCAGACGTCCCCGAGTTTTTTCGCCTTGCGTACCGCCTGCAAAAAGCGTGCATTGCCCAGGGCCTGGCTGCGCTGTAAGAGCTTCACCAGAGAAGCTCCATAGTCGGGGTCTTGATGGCGGGTGATTCGCTCGGCTTCGGCTCGAGCACCGCGCGAAAGAAGGTATTGATATTGAACCCAACAGGCCATGCCCTCTTTCAGAGCCCGGTCCTGGCTGGGACAGGCGCGGCTTTGCCAGGCGTGGGTCAGTTCGTGGGCCAGGTGGCCGCAGCTGTCGATTTCGGTTTCGCCCGTCATCAGATAGACCATTTCCGGGTTGTAGGGCCGGTAGAAGGCCGCCACTTCCATAGAACGGCCCGATTCGACGAACTTGGTTTGCATCTCGTCCCAGTCCACCAGCTGGATGGGGGGCAGGTCGCCCGTGCCATCCTTGCCGAGCAGCTGTTGCATAAAGCTCTGCACCTGCGAGGCCAGACGCGCTACGCGCCCCTTGTCGAACATGCCGGTCTTCAGGCAGCTGGGGCAGATCTGGCGACCGTCCCGGTAGGCCTTGCCGGGGCTCGGGTTGGCGCACTGACTGCAGCGCGGGCCCTTGCGACAGTTGAGACACACCGAGTACTCGCCATCGCGATAGGTGAAGCTCTCGAGCAGCAGCTCACCCTTGCAAAAACGGCATGGGGCCTGAGCCCAGGCCGAACAAACCCAACCCAGAAGCAGTAACCAGAGAGTCCATGGTCCAAGGCGCACCACAGCCGCCGCTACGCTTTTGCCGCTGGCCAGTCCTGCCTGGCCATCAGCGATAGATCAGACTCAGGCTGAGCGCCGGCGTTACCGTGGCCTCGAGGGCCACCGGCTGGGCCGACATGGGAATTTCGAAAATCAGATAGCCCGTGCTCACTTCACGGCTGCGCATCACCGATTGGGGCAGCTTGGAATACAGGCTGTTGGCCGGGTAGGGCGTGCCGTTCTGGTCGCGCACGTTGAACCAGCCCGGGCGTTGCTCCTGCTTGCTGACATTCTCCAGCGACAGGTTCAGCACCACGAACTTGTGACCCGGCTGCGGGTACAGTGGGGGCTGCATGCCCTTCAGTACCTCGGCCACCTTGGCATCGGTCAAAATCATGCGAAACACGCCGTTGTCGGCCTGGCGCGTTATGTAGTTGGTGGGTTTGGCGTGGGGCCTGCCGGGCTGGTCCATCTGATTGTACCAATCCTCGATGGTGCCGCCGTGATGGGCTTCCTTGGTGTCGAGCATCGGGGTTTGCAGGGTGGAAGCCATCGGGGTGTAGGGAATATGCTTGTATCTGGCTTCCCATTCGCGGGCGGCCCGCTCGTCAAACTCTTCCAGTTCTCGGTTGCCGTCCGAGGTGGCCAGGCTGGTGGCCCGCTGTCGCTTGTGCTGCTCTTCGGGGGTGATGTAGTCGGCGCTGTAGTAGGGCAGGCCGCCGTTGTTGTCCTGGGCCAGGTTCAGATAGACGATTTTGCGAGCGCTGTCGCGCTGAACGGTGGCTCCCAGCGTCCGGGCCATGGC
>CAZYPN010000019.1:0-98953 GCA_964649085.1 uncultured Burkholderiales bacterium
GTGAGGATGTCGTGTCTGGGGGGCGGACACGACAATTCGGATGAGGCTGAGGCGGAGAGGACGATGGGATGGCGACGCTCGGTGAGGATGTCGTGTCTGGGGGGCGGACACGACAACTCTGATGAGGGGCTGAGGCGGGGAGCACGATGGGATAGCGACGCTTGGTGAGGATGTCGTGTCTGGGGGGGCGGACACGACAATTTGGGTGAGGAGCTCAGGGGGACTGACGCAGGAAGAGGACCTGATGCTCGTCGTGATAGATATCGACCCACACAGGATTGTCCTGTAGAAGCCGGTAGGTGTAGCGGGTATCGGGGCGGGTCGAGAGCATCGCGAGGTGCAGTTGATAGCGGTCAAGAAAGCGTTGAAACTCGAGCGGCGAGCGCACGGACTCGAGAATTTCGCGGTAGAGCCCCGGGGGGTAGACCTGCGCGGCCCTTCCGTCGATCAGCACCTGGTAGGGCGGGGCGCAGCGGAAGATCAGATAGCCGCCCCAGGCGTAGTCGTGGAAGAGCCGGTGCGGCAGTCGGTCGGCGCTGGCCCGAAGAAATTCACAAGCCCCCACCGGCTGTTGAAGGCGCACCATCGACAGTGCTTCAGGCTGAAAACCCGTCAGGCGGACCGCCGCAGCCACCAGCAGCGCCGCCAGGGCCAGGCGGCGGACGGGAACGGGTTCCTTGACCTTAAGGCGCTCGCCCAGCGGCACCAGGGCCCAACAGGACACAGAAAGGTGACGTGCGGCCGAAAAAGGCAGTAGCAGGGTTGCGGCGATGCACAGGCGGTCCCAGAGCGGTCGGGGGTCTCGCCAGAGCAGCCCCAATGAGGTCAGACAGAGCCCCAGGTAAGGCCACAAATAGGATGGGAAGTGAGTCAGGGGCTTCCACTCGGAAATCAACTGATTCCACCCCTCTCCCATCAGCTTGAGAAAGTGCAGGTGCAACTCCAACCCCGAAGGGTTGACCAGGCTGGCCAGAGCGGCCACGGCCACCAGCCAGGGACGCCGGCGCAGCCCGGGATGGCCGGCCACAGCTGCCAGGCCCAGCAGCGCAAGGCCCACCAGGATGCCGGCGTGCTGGTTGGCCCAGATCACCGCGGTAAGGGCCAACCAGCGCGGGTCGAGGCGATCCTGGCGCAACCAGCGCCACCACAGACTGAGCCACAGATAGGTAAAGAGGTAGGCCCGAAGATCCGAGATCTGGGTGAACGGAATCAGGCTCAAACACAGGGCTGCCCAGGCCACGGCCACCACTCCGAGAGGACGCGGCCACTGCAGCCACAAACCCAGACTGAGAAGCAGCCACTTGAGCAGCTGCAGGGCTGTCAGGCCGCCCAGCGAGTAGAGCCCAAAGAAGATCAGCGAAGCAAGCCACTGATCGTTATGCCAGGGACCGCCCTGAAAGAGAAACGAAAAGGGCTCACGCAGGGGTAGTTGACCGTGCTCCACGATCCAGCGTCCTTGAGCCAGTAGCCACCACAGATCGTTAGAGGGGGTGGGAACGGTGGTGACGACCACGATTAGCAGCAAAGCCACCAGGGGAACGATGTTCATCGCGCTGCCACCATCAATGCAATGCCCACGAAGACCAGGAACGAAGCCATCAGACGGGCCGCCCCGCCGCCCTCACGGCCCCAACGCCAACCCATCCAGGCAGCCATCACCACGCTGACCTCGCGCACCGCCCCGGCGTAGGCCACCGGGCTGAGGCGGTAGGCGCTGAGAGCCAGAAAATAGGCCACAGCGCTGCCACCACCCACCAGCAGCACCGTGGGCCACTCCTGGCGCAGCCCCAAGAACACCGAGGTCCAGCCCTGGCCCCAGGCCAGGGTGGGCAACACCAGCACGGCACTGAGCGTCCATTGGGCAAGAAAATAGCTGGCGGTGCTCATCAGATGCACGGCCCGTCCGTCGATAGCCGTGTAGCCAGAAATCAGCACCGCCACCAGCAGGGCCCAACCCAGGCCAGGAAGTGCCGAACCAGGCCTGCCGGCGGCCAGGGCTGGCAAACCCAACAGAGCCAGTCCGATGCTCAGCACGGCGATGCCCAGGGCTCCCTGGGGGCTGATGGGTTCGTGCAACCACAGCCAGGACCAAAGACACAAGAAGAGAGGGGCTGAACCCCTGGCCACCGGATAGACCAGCGAAAAGTCTCCCACCGCATAGGCCTTGCTCAAAACCACAATGTAAAGCGCCTGCAGGGCACCGCTGGCCAGCACCCAAAACCACTGGTTTCCCTGAGGCAGGGGCACCCAGAACAAAGCAGGCAGGGCCACCAGACTGCTGAGGGTCAGCGCCCAGGCCATCACCAGCGAGCGCTGGCGGGCCCGTTTCAGGCGCCAGTTCCAGCCGGCGTGCAGGGCCGCCGCGCACAGCAGCAGGGCCAGCGCTTGCAACGACACCCTGCAGGCTTCTGAACCGCCCCTTACAGTCCTTGCCCAAACTGAGCAAGGTCATAGCGCAGGGCCCGCGGAAGGCACACCATCGATCTGTTGGAGGCTACTGTGAAAATTTTGCTTTCTCTCGATGGCTCCCCCACGTCCGAAGTGGCTCTGGGGTTGGCCGAATCGCTGTGCCGGAGCCAGGGTGCCGAGTTGCTGCTGGCCCGCATCACCGACCCGCTGGCCGCGGTCGCTCCGGGAACGATGCCCAGCCTGAGCCTGCGACTTGATGAACACCTGCAAGAAGCTGCAGGTGCTTATCTCGAGTCCTTGCGAGGTCGCCTGGAGGGAATTTCTGTTCGCGTTCACAACCTGCTGGGCTCGCCGAGGGAAACGCTGCCCCAGGTGGCTCTTCAGGAGAAAGCGGATCTGATCGTGATGGCCTCGCACGGGCGCAGTGGGGTGGCCCGCTGGTTGTTGGGCAGTGTAGCCGAGAGCGTGCTGCGCCAGAGCCCCTGTCCGGTGTTGCTGATCCGTCCCGAGGCGGCCCCCAAGGAGGCTCAGTTCAAGCACATTCTGGTGCCCATCGACGGCTCGCCCCTTTCCCAGGAGGTGTTGCAGCGCCTGCCCCGGCTGATCCCCCGAGCCCCGGGCGCCAGAATTACCCTGCTCAGGGCCAGCGGACTGAGCTTTCAGGACCATGCGGGAGTGATTGACGCTCTCTCCCTAGAGCAGTTTATGCAGCATCTGGAAGAAGAGATTCGCCAGCTCTCGGTAGAGGGGTTTGAAATGGACTACCGAGTCGTAGATGGCGAAGCTGCCGATGCCATTCTAACGCTGGCCAGCGAATTGGGTTGCGACCTCGTGGCCATGTCGACTCACGGCCGTAGCGGCATCAAGCGTTTCCTGCTCGGGAGCGTCACTGAAAAAGTGGCCCGCAGGGTTCACTGCCCCGTGCTGGCCTTTCCCCATCGTTCGGAGTAACTTCTTCAGGGCGGAATTGGCCAGCGCCAAGACGAACGCCTTGGGGTGAGCACGAGGGCCCCGGTTCGCATTCGCCAAACCAGCTGGATGATCACCCTCTGGGTGTCGTTCCTCTCGTTGGCTACGCTGGCCAGCGGGCTGGAGTCGCAGCGCCTGCGTGAGCAGCAGGAGCGAGCCTACCTTGTGCGTCAGGAGGCCTTGTTCCAAACCGAACTGTTGGGCGTGGGCAGCGACCGCTTGACGAGCGCAGTGCGGGGCTTTGCGGCAACGGGCGACCGACGCTACTACGACGAGTTCCAATACGAACTGCACCACGAACGCACCCGCGATCGGGCGGTCGAGCGGCTTACCCGGCTGGGGCTTACGCCCTACGAACTCGATTTGCTGGGTCGGGCCAAGGCCAACTCCGATGCCCTGGTGGCCCTGGAAGACCAGGCCTTCGCTTCGGTGCGGGCCGGTCGACTTCCCCAGGCCGTCAGTCTGGTTTTCGGCGATGAATACCGCGAAGCCAAGACGGGCATTATGGAACCGCTGGCCCAGTGCCGCGAATCTGTGCAGCAGCGTCTCAGCCAGGATGCCGAAGTGTTGGCCCAACGCTCACGCTGGTTCGGCCTGCTCGAGCTCACCTTGCTGACGCTGAACTCCGTGTCAATGGTGGGCGCATTGCTGTTGTTCTACCGCCCCCGAGTGGTGGAACCGCTGGCCCGTATCAATCGCAGCCTGAACGCGCTATTGCAGGGCCAGCGTGGAGTCACCATCGGTTATCAACAAGAGCAATCGGAAGTGGGTGAAATCGCCCGCTCCATCGAGCGCTATCGCCTGGCCAGTGAAGAAGCCGCCCGCCAGCGCTGGCTGAAGAACCAGTTGGCCGAGATCGCCCAGGTGCTGCATCAAACCACCAGCGAGCAGCACTTCGCTGAAGGCCTGCTGAGCCGCCTGGTTCCCCATCTCAACGGCGGCTTCGCTGCCCTGTACGTGTCCGATGAGGGCAGCACCCGGCTGCGCTGGGCGGGCGGCTACGCCGTAGCCACTCCCGACCCCCTGCCAACGTTCGAGCCAGGGGAAGGGCTGGTAGGCCAGTGTTGCCGCGAGCGTCGCCTGATGCTGATCAGCGACCTTCCCCCGGACTACCTGCAGATTCAGTCGGGCGTGGGGGGTATGCCACCACGCTTCCTGGTACTGGTGCCGGTATTGTCTCAGGCCGGTGTCGTGGCCGTGCTCGAGATCGCCATGCTGGAGAACCTGGACGAACTGCACAAACAACTGCTCGAGGCCGTGTCGGAGCTGGTGGCCCTGCATTTGGAGATCCTCCAGAGAAATCTCAAAACTCAGAAGCTGCTCGAAGAACTCCAGGGTTATCGGGAAGCCGCCAGTGTACCAGGAGGTCATTCATGAGGCTGTGGTCCGGATTGGAAAAAATGCGCCTGAGCGGTGTGCTCGCTTTCGGCATTGGCTACCTGCTACTGATCATTCTGGGCCTGGGATTGCACGCGCTGGACACCCATCGGCAACTGCATCAAGAAACTTTGGACATCAGCGAACGCGACCTGCCCGGACTGGCCGACCTCAAAGATGCCAATCTTCACCTGCTGCAAATCGACCTCGGCCTGCGAAGGGCCCTGCTGGCCCCCGACGCCGGAGAACGGGCCGAAGCCCTGAAGTCGTTGCAAAAGGCCAGGGAAGAGCTAAAACGGGAACTGGCCGAGGGCCGAGCCCGAGTTCAGCAAGAAGACAGCCTGCGCCGCCTGGGAGAATTCGAAACCCTGGTAGCCAACTACCTCAGGGATGTGGACGAGACGATCAAACTATTGGAAGCCGAGCCCTTCCGCGCGTCTGCCTCGGCCGCCTATGCCGCGCGTCCTGAATTTGAAAGTTCTCTGGAGGGGGCGCGCTCGATGTTGGAGCTGGTCGCTCGGGCCAAAGAACTCGACGGGAGGGATGCAGGGCGTCGGGCGAATAGCCTGCACGACGATAGCCTCAAGTTCAACTTCCTCATGCTGATGTTGGGGGGTCTGGGTATTCCCCTGGGGCTGGCTCTGACGGCCTCGATTCAACAGCCGGCCCGCCGACTTCGTTACCGAGTGGAGGCGCTGGCGGCAGGCAACCTGGACGAACCCGTGCCCTGCACCGACTATCCCAACGAATTAGGACGCATGGCGCGCTCGATCGAGGTGCTTCAACAGGGGGCCCGTCAGACTGAAGCCCAGCGCTGGGTGAAGAGCCACGTGGCCGACCTTTCCACTCGCCTGCAGCAGGCCAATAGCCACAACGAACTGGCTCAAAGCCTGCTTTCGGCCCTGGCACCTCTGCTCAACGTGGGTCACGGTGTGGTGTATATCTGGGACAAATCCAGCCGGCGCCTTCAACTGGTGGGCAGCTTTGGCTTTCGCGAGCGCAAAGGCTTGAGCACTTCGTTTGCCCTGGGCGAAGGGCTGGTGGGCCAGTGCGCCCGCGAGCGCGTACCCATCACCCTGACCCAACCTCCGGCCGACTACATTCGCATTGGCTCGGGGCTGGGCGAGGCCACCCCGCAGGTCATCGCCGTGGCCCCGGTATTGCATGGCGGACAGGTATTGGGAGTGGTGGAACTGGCTTCCTTCAAGGCTTTTGGCGAACGAGAAACCAGCTTGCTCGACAGCCTGATGCCGGTATTGGCAATGACCATGCAAATTCTAGAGCGCAACCTGGAAACCCAGCACCTGCTGGCCGAAACCCAGGAACAGGCCAAGCGCATGGAGGCCCAGGCGGCCGCGCTGGACGCCCAGCAGGGTGAACTGAAGCGAACCGAAGCCTGGTTTCGTTCGATCATCGAGTCGGCCCCCGACGGCATGCTGGTGCTCGACCACAACGGCCTGATCATCCTGGCCAACCCCGAGGCCGAACGCATCTTTGGTTACGAACACGGACAGTTCCTGGGCATGCGGGTGGACGAGCTGATGCCCTGCGGCGTGAGCGAAATGGACGACCGACGCATGCAGGGAGTGCGGCGCGACGGAGCCCGCATGCCCGTGGAAGTCAGCCTGAGCAAATTGCCCAGCCTCAGCGATGGAGGCGATTGCTATTGCGTTTCGATTCGCGATATCAGCGCTCGCGTGAGTATGGAAGAGGAATTTCGGCGGGCCAACTTTCAGGCCGAGGCCGCCCTCGACCTCAGCCAGGCCGGATATTGGGAGTTACCCATGGACGGCCGTCAGGAGTTCTTGCTGTCCGAGCAAACGGCCGCCATCTTCGGCATTCAACTGGGCAACGACCGCCGCTACCCTCTGTCGGCCTGGGTGGCCGCGGTGGAGCCCGAAGAAGACGAAGGCCACTCGGTGATGGACCTGTTGCAACAGGCCATGGCGGGCAACGCCCATCGACTGGCAGCCACCTATGCCTACCGTCGCCCCAGCGATGGCAAGCGGGCCTGGGTGTACACCGTGGCCAACAGCGTGCGCGACGAACAGGGTCAGGTGATCGGACTGCAAGGGGTAGCCCAGGACATTACAGCTCAGAAAGAAGTCGAGGAACGGGTCAAAGCCAGCGAACGCCAGGTGCGCTACATGCTGGAGTCGAGCCCCGTAGCGGTGGGGCTGTTCCAAACCGACTCGGGCAAGTTGGTCTTTGCCAACGAGTCGCTGGCCCATATGCTGGGCTGCTCGCTGGAGGCATTGCACGGCTGCCATCTGTCGCGCTACTACCACGAGAATTTCGACTTCCAGCCCCACCAGCAGCGACTGGAGGCTGGAGAGAATCTGCTCAACCTGCCGGTCGAGTTGCAAACCAGCCAGGGCGAGGCCGTGCACGTGCTGGCTTCTTATGTGCACGTGCATTACGAGAACGCCCCCAGCGTCCTGTGCTGGCTCTTCGACGTCAGCGAACTGCGCAATGCCAAGGAAATGGCCGAAGTGGCTACCCGCATGAAGTCGGATTTCCTGGCCAACATGAGCCACGAAATCCGCACCCCGATGAACGCCATCATCGGCATGTCCCATTTGATTCAGCAAACCGAACTCAACGGTCGCCAGCGTGACTACGTGAAGAAAATCCAGCAGTCGAGCCAGCACTTGCTGGGCATCATCAACGATATTCTCGATTTCTCCAAGATCGAAGCTGGCAAACTGACCATTGAGGACAGCGACTTTGAGTTGGAAAAAGTCCTGGACAACGTGGCCAATCTGATCGGCGACAAGGCCAGCGCCAAAGGCCTGGAACTGATTTTCGATATCGATCCCAAAGTGCCCCGTTATCTGCGGGGCGATTCGCTGCGACTGGGACAGATTCTGATCAACTACGGCAACAACGCCGTCAAGTTTACTGAAAAAGGGCATATCGTGGTAGCGGCACGGCTGGTGGAGGAAAGCGAGCGCGAAGTGTTGCTGCGCTTCAGCGTGAGCGACACCGGTGTGGGCCTTACTCCCCAGCAGCAGGCAAGGCTCTTTCAGTCGTTCCAACAGGCCGATACCTCCACCAGTCGCAAATATGGGGGCACCGGCCTGGGCCTGGCCATCTCCAAGCAACTGGCCCAGCTGATGCGCGGCGAAGTGGGGTTGGAGAGTGAACCCGGCATCGGCAGTACCTTCTGGTTTACGGCCCGACTGACCCGTTCGGCCGAACGCGCCACCCCTCGTCGGCTGGCATCCGAGCTGCTGGGCTGCCCTGCCCTGGTGGTCGACGACGACGAAGTAGCCCGCAACGTGCTCGGCGACATGCTGAAAAGCATGGGCTTTGAAGTGACTCTGGTCGAGGGAGGGCGTCAAGCCATTCAGGCCGTTCAGGAGGCTGGCGAGGAAGAAAGGCCTTTTGAGATCGTGTTTCTCGACTGGCGCATGGCCGACCTCGACGGCTTTGAAACCGCCCGGGCCATTCGCCAGCTCGATTTGAAGTCCACTCCTCGGCTGGTGATGGTTACCGCCCACGGTCGGCTGGAAGTGTTGCGCGAGGCCGAGGCTCGGGGCCTGGCCGGGGTGCTGATCAAGCCCGTCAGCGCCTCCGTCCTGTTTGACACCACCGTGCGAGCCCTGGGCGGCGAGGTGAGCGAAGACCCGGCCCGTCGGCCCCAGCACTGCGACCTCGAGGAGGAACTGCAGACGATTGCGGGCGCACGGGTGCTGCTGGTGGAGGACAACGAACTGAACCAGGAGGTGGCCACGGGCCTGCTCACCGAGGCCGGGCTGCTGGTGGATATCGCCGAGCACGGTCAGCAAGCCCTGGACAAACTCAAAGTGGAAAGCTACGACCTGGTGCTCATGGATATGCAGATGCCGGTGCTCGACGGTGTAAGCGCTACCTTACGCCTGCGCCAGGATCCGCGCTTTCAAGAGCTGCCCGTGGTAGCCATGACGGCCAATGCCATGGATGTCGATCGCGAGCGCTGTCGACAGGCCGGAATGAACGACCACGTGGCCAAGCCGGTCGACCCCAAAGACCTCTACCGAGCGCTGTTGACCTGGATTCCCGCCCGACACGCTCCGAGAGGTGGCAAGCCGGCTCCGGCAGGTGACCACGACCTGCCCCTGCCCCATGTGGAAGGGCTGGATCTGGACCTGGGATTGCGTCGCGTCTTGGGCAAACGCACGCTGTACCGCAAACTGCTGGAAAAGTTCGTCACCCAGCAGGGTCAGCTGCCCCAACAGATCCGCCAGGCCTGGGAGCAGGGTCAGAGCGACGTGGCCGAACGCCTGGCCCACTCGGCCCGAGCCGTTTGCGGCAACATTGGCGCCAGCGAACTGCAACTGCTGGCGGAACAACTGGAGACGCGCCTGCGCGACAAGGCCGACCCCGGCGAACTGATCGAGCGTTTCAGCCAGGGCTTTCAGCCGCTGGTCGAGGCCCTTCGGGCTCAACTACTGCCAGGCGAGAGCCCAGCTGCGATAGAGGCTCCCCCTCTGGCCGCGAATGTGCTGCCGGGACTGTATGACCTGTTGAGCGAGGACGACAGCGAAGCGGCCGAGTATCTGACCCAACATCGCCAGGCCCTGAACCATGCCCTGGGGGCGGAACGTTTTGGACTGTTGGAACAGGCGGTGCAACAATTCGACTTCGGGGCAGCCCTCGAAGTACTCAGGAAGGCTGGATTGAACCCTTGAGCGAGCCCGAGCGCCCAACCCTGTTGGTGGTCGACGACACCCCCGACAACCTGACCCTGATGAGCGGACTGTTGCGCGACCTCTACAAAGTCAAAGTGGCCAACGGAGGCGAGCGGGCCCTGAAAATCGCCGCCTCGGATTCGCCCCCCGACCTGATTTTGCTCGACATCATGATGCCCGAAATGGACGGCTATGAGGTGTGTCGGCGCCTCAAGTCCGACCCGAAAACGGCCGACATTCCGGTGGTGTTTCTCACCGCCAAAAGCGAAGAGCAGGACGAAATGGTGGGGTTGGGGCTGGGAGCCGTCGACTACATCACCAAACCTATCAGCCCCCCCATCGTGATGGCTCGGGTAAAAACCCACCTCACCCTCAAGCGTGTGTCGGACTTCTTGCGCGACCAAAATGCCTTTCTGGAGAGCGAGGTGCAGCGACGCACCGAAGAACTGCTGCAATCCACGCTGCAGAGACAGTTGCTGGAAAACGACCTGCGCGTGGCCCGAAAACTGCAAGACTCCATGCTGCCGCCCCTGTTTCACCAGTTGGGAGATTGGCAACTGGGAGCCACCTTGCAGCCCGCTCGCATGATCGGGGGCGATCTCTACGATTTCTTCCCCTTACCGGGCCAGCGTTTGCTCTTCGCGATCGGCGACGTCAGCGACAAGGGAGTGGCGGCGGCGCTGTATATGGTGCGTGTTCTGACGCTGCTGCGCTGGCTGGCCCCCGACTGCCCCGACCCCGGCTCCTTGCTGGGCCGACTGAACGATGCCCTGTGCCTGAACAACGATGCCTGCATGTTTGTCACCCTGGGCTGCGGCTTCCTGGACACCACCAGCGGCGAGGTAAGCTACGCCAGCGCCGGACACCCCGTTCCGCTGCTGCTGGAGAGCGGGCGCTTGCCACGCCCGCTCGAGTGCAACGGCGGACCCGCGCTTGGGCTGATCGAGGGGGTCGAGTTCCAAAGCACCAACTGCCAGTTGGCCCCCGGACAGGGCCTGCTGACCATTACCGACGGCGTCGACGAAGCCAACAACCCGGGGCGCGAGGAATTTGGCTTGGAGCGCCTGATCACAGCGGTGGGACGCTCACTGGCCAGCCCCAGCCAGGTGATGCATGACGCGCTGCAGGCGGTGGAAGCCTTCACGGCCGGAGCCGACCCCCACGACGACCTCACGATGCTTGTGCTGCTGCGCCCGCCGAATTAGAAAAACGACTGCAGGGCTTCGGTCACATAGGGCGTGAGCATCAGGGTGGGCTTTTCGCCCAGATGCGGGTCGGCCAGGCGGGCAGCCTTCTCGTCTACCGGCGGGGCCGAGGCAAAACTGGCAAAGCGCGGGTCGTGGCCCAGCTCACTGCGCACGGTGTCCAGGATACGGTTGGCTACCACAGCGTAGCCCACATCGCTGGGGTGAATGCCATCGCCGCTAAATATGCCGTTGCCGTTGGCCGTAAAGGTGTTGGTCACCGAAACCTCAGGGCCCTGGCCGCGCAGCGCAATGCCCTTCTGGGCGGCCTCCTGCAACAAACCGTGGGTGTCGACCAGATGCAAGCGGGGATTCTCTTTGGCCAGGTCGACCAGCAACTGGTTGAACTCGGCAGTGCGCTTCTGAATGGTGCCGATCTCATCGGGGTCGAGCACCTCGTCTTCGCTGAACGCCCCCTGGTTGCGCGTCATGGCCTGCAGGGCCATGTCCACATCGTGTTCGTCTTTCACCCGGAAATAGTGGGTCAGCTTGGAGAGAATCATGGGCAGGCCTACCCGTGTATCCTGGGGGAAGACCAGACGACCGTCCTTGCCTTCACCCTTGATCGTCTTGGGCAGAACCCACTGCTCGATTTTGTTCGTAATGTCGGTGCCGCCTGGCAGCACCAGGCGGAAGGGCAGCTCGCCCACGGGCTCACCCAACTTGTGCAGGAAGGGCACCACCGTGACGTCAGGCACGTTCATGGCCACGATCTCTGCATCGGTTTCGCGCAGCAGCCGCGTGAGGCTGCCCTGGGGACCGACCAGCGAACTGCGAAAACCCGGCTGCACGGTTTTGGTCTGATGGGGGGTGCGCTTGCCGGTCAGTGGATTGTAGCTATGGTAGGTCCACTTCTGATCTTCCATGGGAGTAAGGGTTCGGTCATCGACATGGCCCGTGATGGCCGTGGCCAGGGCGTCGTTGTTGCCAGCCCAATACAAGACGAGGTCGGGGTCTTGAGCCACCGCCTTGTCCACCTGGGACTGTCCGTGGCGGGCGCTTTTGCCATCTTGCAAGATGTTGCGACAGTAGGGCGCAGTAGCGATCAGCTCGCCGCTGCCCTCGGCTTTCTGGGCCATGCCCCGCATCAAATCTTTGACGTTGGCCACATCGCCGAGCTCGCGCAGTTCAAAGCCCGGAATGGCCAGGTTCTGAATGGGCTCGGTAGGCTTGGGGGCGTGTCCCATGCCACCGGCGTTGTAGAGAGGCCACAGCGTGAATTCGGGGGGGACCAGCCCCACCGCCAGGCCGGCCCAGATGGGCAAAGCCGAAGCCAGCACCTGGGTATAGCGCCATAACGTGGAGCCCAGGCCCGTGCCGGGACTGAGGAACAGCTTGGGGGGAATACCCTGACGGTCCATCAAGGGCTGCTTAAAGTCGAGCCCGGCCTGACGCGCCACCAGCGCCGGATAGCTCACCTGTTGCCGGTCGGCAATCAGGTTGGCATCTTGCATGCCGGCCGTCAGACTATCGCCTACGGCTACCATCTTGGGCTTGTAGGCCGCCGGGCGGGGCGTGGTGGACACAGGAATCTTCATAGTTCTGATTATGAAAGGTAACAAATCCTCGCATGTTACCGATTTCGAACAGTTCGGTCGAGGACGGCCGGCAACACCCACAGCGCCGCTATCAGGTTGGAACCCACACCCAACGCCATCACTACGCCCAGGCTGGCCACCCCGGGGTAGTCGGCCGTGACCAGGGCGACGTAGCCGAGCATGGTGGACAGGCCCGAGACCAGTACGGCCCTCTGGGTAGAGGGAGCAAGCCCTCGCCCCTGTTGATAGTCGTGCACCACATGAATGCCAAAGACCAGACCGATGCCCAGCGTGAGCGGCAAAGCCGTAGCGTTGGCGGGGTTAAACAAGATTCCCAGCCAGCCCAGCGCCCCCAGCATCCAGACCATGCCCAGGAGCTTGGGCAACACCGCCAGCGCCGCCCACCCCAGCTGGCGATACGTGATCAGCAGCAACAGCGCTATGGCTGCCAGAGCGTTGCGCCCGGCCTGCCAGTAGCTGCGATGAAGTTCTTCCAAATAGGTCATGATCAGCAGCGCCCGCCCGCTGACCTGAGCGTCTACCGTGCGAGCCTGGGCAATGAAGGCGTTCATGTTGGCGGGATCCCAGATGCATTCGCGAGGATAGATTTTCACCAACCACACTCCCTCTCGCCGGTAGCGTTGCAGCCAGGGTTGGGGAAGCTCATCCCAGGCCGGTGGTCGTGCCTCTTGCTGTCGCAGCCACTGCAGACGCAGGCGCAAATCCTGATGAAGCCCGCCCAAAAACGTCTGCAACGCGTCCTGGACGGGCCCGGGCCCCAGCGAACTGTCGGGCTGGATGTCGCGAAGCTGCAGCAGTTCGGCATTGCTGAGTCGGCCATCCCAGGCCGACAGCACGGGCAGTTGCCCCACCAGGCCGATCAGTTGTTCTATGCGTTGCTGCTGGCCCGGGCTGCTGGTTGGCATCCAGTCGTGAAGGCTCTCCACCCGGGCCACCGAGGGCAGAGCCCGAAAGGCCCGAACTCGACGGCGCATGTCGCTCTCGTCAGTCGCCAGCGAAGCAGCAAACAGGCTACAGTGGTGGGCTTCGCGGTGAAACAAATGGTCGAGCCTGGTGTTGGCCGAGCGCGGCGACATCATATGCAAGACGTTGGCGTCGAAGCCGGCCTGGGGCGCCTTCCACAGCAGCACCAGCGTAACTACCGCCACCAACCCCAACGGCGCCCGCACCAGAGGCAGGCGGCTGGGCGCCGCCTGGGGCGGGGGCCACACCTTCATCAGGCAAGGCAGCACCGTCATCGAGGCCACCCAGCACAGCATGACGCCGACGGAATTGATGGTGCCCAGCTGGCGAATACCCACGAACGGGGTGAATATCAGGCTGGCAAAGGCCAGACTGGTGGCCAGCGCACCCACCAGCGTCTCGCGGGCCACCGCCCGCCCTCCCTCTTCGCGACTGCGGAACAGCCAGTGGATGTGAAAATCCATGCCCAGGCCGATCAACGTGGCCGCGAAGTTGATGGTGATCACGTTGAGCTCGGGCACGGCCAGGGCCACCCAGGCACACGACCAGCTTAAACCCACGGCCACGCTGAGCAGCGCCAGCCGAGCCGGCAGCGGGTGGCCGAAGGCCCAGCGGAAGAAAACATGCACCAGCACCAGCGAAATCAGGCTGACCTGCACGGCCGTCTGGCGGGCCCGCACACCGTCGTCGCGCACGGCCACCAGCTCGCCGGCCCACTCGACGCGCGTGTCGGCGAAGCGGGACTCCACCTCGGCCTTCCAGCCCTTCAACTGGTCGTCGCCTGGGGGCTGCGAGCTGAGCCAGATCACGGCCGTGGTGCTGGGGGTCAAGTCGAGATAGCGACGGGTGTCCAGCGCTGGCGGTGGCGGGCCCCAGGGGCTGCGATAGGGGGCCCGTCCCCGACTGTCCAGGGCCTGCTTCCACTGCTCCCCTACCCCGGGCGTACCTCCCTGTCGCTGCGTCAGCTCGGTCCAGCGTCGCTGGGCCAGCGCCTGCAAAGCCGGCTGGCTGGCCTTGAGCTCGGCCAGCAACTGGTCCAGCCGATCAGCCGGCAGATAGTAGAGACCCTGCCGGGGCCAGGCGGCATTGTCGATGAAGGCCACGGCCGTCTGCATGCGCGAGGCCAATAACCCGGCGGCCTGATGGCGCACCTCGGCATCGTCGCAGAGCACCAGGGCCACGATCTCCGGATCGCGATCGAACACCTGGCGTAGCTTTTCGTAGCGCTGCTGCTCGGGGTGATCGGGACGCAACATGCGCGTGCGGTCGCTGGAGAACTGCAGCCGCGGCAGGGCAAAGGCCAGACACAGAGCGGCCGACAGCAGGTAGAGGGCGAGTTGCACACGAGCGGTCAAAGGGACCCCTTCCCGATCGTCCAACGGCCTCCCCCCGACCCTAGATCGTGTTTGTGGGAAATCCCAGCAGGCGCGCGACCTGCCGTTGTCGATGGTGCAGAGTCAGAAAGCCGATCTCCCGAGACTCACCCGCCAGAAACAGGGCAGATGCCAGAGGTCGGCCCCGCGGAGGTATCCCGCCTGAAGTACCAGAGCCAATTCTGGGCTGAGACTGCGATGGGGAAAGACCCAATGCAAACCGCTCAAGACATTCGAATTAAAAGGAACCTGTTCCCGTGTAAAGGCAACGCGCAATTCTGCTTCGAGAAGATTGGAGGAAACCAGCTCTCCACAGGTTTAAGCTGACGTAGAATCTGGCTGGCAGAGGCCTCCCCAAAGGCGATGGCGACCTAGCAGGAGGTATCGACATAGGCGACCCTCAAGTTTCGTCCCGCTCCTGCAGAAAGCGCTCCAGGGCTCCCTCTCGGACGACCACCGTCGGCGGCTCGGCCGGCCCCAAGGAGGACCGCTGTAACACCCCGATTTCCGCCAACTGGTTGAGCCGAGCCTCTAAACCGGAACCCGAGGGCTGCAAAGGTCGAACTTCGACGATGGGCTGGGGGTTAGAGTAGGTTTCGTGACTCACGTCTTCAGGCTAACATGACCAGTCTGACCAATCAAACGCACCCACTAGGGTGGGCTGGCTTCCTTGAAGCAAAGAACACAGCGCAGTTCTTTATCTTCTTTGAGGTTGCCACGAAGGCACCAGCCCGCACGAGCGGCAAAGTAGTAATAGCCCGTCATCACCGAAGGCTCGTCGAGGTGGAAGGTCAGCCACTGGAAGTCGGCGTGGGTCAGGACCTCGCGAATCCGCGCGTTGTCGGCGCGGGTGGGCAACCTCCAGCCAGGGCCCAGGGCCTTACAGCGATTGCGGGCCTGGGCCAGGGTAAGGCGCAGGGGCTGTTGGTTGGGCGAGCGCAAAATCTGCCAGTTGTCGCCGCTCCAACGGGCGGGGGCCGGTGGTGCCTCGGGAGCGGCCGTCGGTCTGGAAGCCGGGTTGGCTACGGGCGCGGGGTTGGGCGCAAACATGGCGGCCGAAACGCGAACAACGGCGGTGAAGGCCAGCATGGCCACCACCAGGATGCAGCCCGGACCCAGATAGCCCGGCACCCGCAAGAGCGAGCGGGGGCCGGCCCCCATAGCTCTCCACACCCGGGTGGGCAGGCTCAGTCCGGCCCATAGGGCCACCCCCAGCCCGATGGCCGTGGCCGCCGCCTGCTGGGGACCGCCCCGCCCCAGCAGCAGCAGGCTGATCAACGCAGAGGCCGTGAAGCCCCCCAGCGCAAAGAAGGCCCCCAGGCCGATAAGCACGTTGTAGCCGGGTGGATTGGTTTTGAAAAGGCGCCGATCGGGGTTCAAGGCCGTGGAGCGGCGGGGACGATAGTTCAGCTCCATCTCCAGCAGGTCGCTATCGCTGGCCTGCAGCTCGGCGGGGGTCAGCTTGACCCTGGATTGTTCCTGAAACTCGGCCATGACCTGGGTTGCGGTTTCGATACGCTGGAAAAGATCCGGTGATTCCCTGTCGTCTGCCATCGCCACAGGTTCGGCGTCGCTTTCGGAAGCCTTTCCCAGGGCGCCCTGGGGCGGCAGCGAACCCCCCTGCGATGGAACTGAAGGGCGTTTTTGCCCAGCTCATCCCCTTGCTGGACCTGGCGGGCACGTTCGTGTTCGCCCTCAGCGGAGCCATGCGCGGAGTGAAACTGCGCCTGGACCTTTTCGGGGTCATCGTGCTCTCCTTTGTGGCCGCCACCTCGGGGGGAATTCTGCGCGACCTGCTGATCGGCGCCACCCCGCCTCCAGCCATCACCGACTGGCGCTACCTGACCGTCAGTGCGGGGGCCGGGGCGGTGACCATGGTGGGCTTTCGAGCCGTCGACCAGGTGCGCAAGCCCCTGCTGGTCTGCGATGCCGCCGGACTGGGTCTGTTCTGCGTCACCGGCACCACCAAGGCGCTGGCCTACGGGCTGTCGCCGCTGGCCGCCATCGTGCTGGGCGTTCTCACCGGCATCGGCGGCGGCATCGTGCGCGACGTTCTTAGCGGCGAAGTGCCCGAGGTCTTTCGCGGAGAGATCTACGCGCTGGCCGCACTGGCGGGCTCGTTGGTGGCGGTGCTGGGCGAGCGCCTGCACTGGCCCCCCACTCCCACCACGATCGCCGGGGCGCTGCTCTGCTTTGCCATTCGCTGCACGGCCCTATGGCGAGGATGGCGACTGCCCCCAGCTGGCTCCACAGAGTAATCGCAAAACTTCCCGCCGAGCGCTTTCCCAGGCCTCGTCCTGAATCACACTTCCCAGACTGAGGTCGGTGCGCAGGTCGTCGCACCAGATCACCCCCACCCTCCCCCGGGCCTCGGGCAACTGGAACGGGTAAGAGATGCCCCCCACCACCGCCACCCAGGTGGGTTGTGTCGCCCGGCTGTGAGCGATGAAAAGGGCCAGCGGCGATTCCAGCTCCGCCGGACCCGGCGGACGGAACAGGTCGGGGACGCCCGGCGACCAGGCCAGGGGCGAGCCTCGGTAGGCCAGCGTCAGATCTTTCTGCAACCGCTCACCGTGCAATACTAAAGGCAGCGGGCACAAAGCGCAGTGGCGCCGGAGTTGGTCGGTGAGTACGGTCGACTTACCGGGCCGATGCACGACCAGGCTGAGCAACACGTCGGCGGGCTCGGGTTTCCAGGCGGACACGCTGCAGGACCGGCCGCGGAGAGACAACTTTCGTCCCTGGCTCGGGCAAAGCAGCTCGCAGGCCTGGCCCTGGGCGGCCATGGCCAGAAGCAGCCAGCGGGCCTGAGTGGCCACTTGGCCGCCGAGGTCGGGCTCGGCAAGGTGAAATCGGAATACCCAGCGGTCGGTAGTTTCTTGGACTTCCAACTGGCTGGCCCCCGAGCGAGTGGCGGCGGCTACCACGAACAGGGGAGCAAGCTTGGGCTGCACCCAGAGCGATTGGGAGAAGCTGCTTATCAGTTGCTCCAGGCTCAAGCTGAAGGCGCCCGAGGAGTGCAGTTGGCCGTCCGCCGCCAGGCCCTTCAGCAGGTCGTCAAGGTTCATCGGAGGGCAGGTGTTCTCGCAGGCGGTCGAGCCACCGGCCCGCGGGCAGCAGCAAGGGGTAATCCGCCACCTGCAGGCGATAGAGACCCGGCCTGACCTGTTGAAGCGATTGCACGTCGGCCTGGGTTCCCAGCGACTGGCTGCGGGGCCAGCCCCAGCGTCGGCTGTGCAGCACCAGCTCGCCGCTGCCGGGAATCCATTCCAGCTGCTGCTGAAACAGCTCTCGACTCCAGTGCTGACCCCAGCGATAGGCGGGGAACAGCAAGAACAGGCCCGCCGCCAGGCCGAGCAACGACCCGCGCAGGGCCGCAGCGGGATCGGAACCCAGCGCGGGCAGGCCGATGCACAACAGAACCGTGAACCAGGGAACGCCCCAGGTGAACCATTGGGCCAGCAGCCGCTGGCGCCCGCCCGGCACCACCTCGACCAACACGGGGTCGTGCAGCCGCGGAAGAGCACCCGCCTGCACCTCGGCTGCTGGCCCGGCGGCGGCGGGCGGACTGAGGCGTCGCCACAGCCCTCCTCCCAATTTCACCAGCAGCTGCGCGAAAAAGGGGCCCACGAAGGCGCCCACACAGAACCGCCCCAGGCGACTTTCAAAGGGCAACGCCCAGGCGATCAGGCCTGCGAACAAGAGGCACAGCGTGGGCCAGGCCAGCCAGTTGGCCCGCGACAGTCGCGGGTGAGCCTGCAGCAGCTCCTGGCTCTCGGGCAAGGGTTCGGGCCAACACATCGCGATGTTGGCCAGCAAGGTCCAGACACTGCCCACGGCCAGCACAAAGGACATCAAAGCGTCGATAGGGGTTGAATTGTGGCCGCGCTGCGGCGGCGGACCCTGGAGGATACCCTCGAAACCGTTGTAGCCCGGGTCGCCCTCGGGGGTGTGGTGTCGACCCGAACAGCTGAAGCTGAAATTGTCCGGATCGGTAGTGCAGGCGTAGGAGGGCGTATAGCAGTCGGTGCCAGCGGCCGGGCAGGTGGGCATTTCCTTGAGATACTTGGGGCGCAGCCGGGCCAACCTGACCGGATACTGCCCCTGATGGTCGCCGGCATACGTTTCAACCGCCGTGGCGATGCTCTTGAGATTGCTGTGGCAGTTCCTCCACTGTTCATGGGCTCGGGCGCGAAGGACGTTGGGCACGAATACGGCCGCCAGAATGGCGTTGACGGCGAAGCAGCCCATCGTCTGCACGATGCCCTCGAACTGAGTCCACCCCCGACGCCTGCTCACCCTACGGAGGTTCGTGGGGTCGAAGGGGGGCCCTGCCTTAATCTGCCTATCGGCCCATCTGCCACAGCATGAAGGCATATTCGAAGGCGCGCTCTTTCAGCCGTTCATAGCGGCTCGACGAGCCCCCGTGGCCGGCGGCCAGGTTGCTTTTGAGCAAGACCGGCCGGTCGTCGGTTTTCAGGGTGCGCAATTTGGCCACGTACTTGGCCCCTTCCCAGTAGGGCACCTGACTGTCGTTGAGCGACACTTTCACCAGCATGGCCGGATAGGCGGCGGCCCGCAGATTGTCGTAGGGCGAATACTGAATCATGTAGTCGAAGGCGGGCTTCTCTTTGGGGTTACCCCACTCGACGAATTCGCTGGTGGTGAGGGGCAGAGTTTCGTCGAGCATGGTGTTGATCACGTCGACGAAGGGCACCTGGCTGACCACCGCGCGAAACAGTTCGGGGCGCTGGTTGCTGGCGGCCCCGACCAGCAGCCCACCGGCGCTGCCCCCCAGGCACACCAACCCGTCTTTTTTCGACCAGCCGCTGTCGACCAGATGCTGGCCACAGTCGACGAAATCGTTGAAGGTGTTCATCTTCTGCATCATCCGCCCGGCCTGGCGCCAGGGCTCGCCCAACTCGCCCCCCCCGCGGATGTGGGCGTAGGCATAGACCACACCTCGGTCGACCAGGCTGAACAGGTTGGCCGAGAACTCGGGGTCGGTCACCGCCCCGTAGGAGCCGTAGGCCTCGAGCAGGCATGGATGACTGCCGTCGGGCTCTACCCCGCGCTTGTAGAGCAGCGTGACCGGCACCTCCACCCCATCGCGAGCCTTCACCAACAGCCGCTGACACTGGTAGCGGTCGGCCTGATAATTGGGCACGGGCTGACGCTTGACCAGCCGGGCCTGGCCGCTCTCCAGCTCAATGTCGTAGGTGGAGGGCGGGGTGACCGGCGACTCATACTGCACCCGCACGCTGGGATGGTCGGGATGGGCATTGGCGCCCAGATAGAGGCTGCGCACCGTTTCGGGAAACTGCACCTCGCGCAGCTGGCCCTGAGGGTCGCGCAGGGCCAGCGAAGGCGTTCCCTGGCGCCGCAGCATCAGGGCCGAGCGCCCCCCCGGAAACAGACAGACATCGTCGATCTGCTCGCCGGCCGCGGGCACAAACCAGTCGGACCACTGGCCGGGCTGCTGCAGTGAGCTGCGCACCAGTTTGAAGAGCGGCGCCTGCAAATTGGTGCGCACATAGAAATGGCCCTCGAAAAAGTCGACCGAATACTCGTGGTCTTTCTCACGCGGGCGCAGCAACTGCAGCGGGTGCGAGCCGGGAGCGGCTGACAGATAGTGACACTCGCTCGAGGTTTTGGCCACCGAATGCAGCAGCACCATCTTCTCGTCGCGCGAACTGGCGCAGCTGATGTCAAACAGTTCGTCCTTTTCAAAATACAGCTGCTGGCTTTCGGCCTTGCCCACCGTGTGGCGGAAGAACCGGTCGGAGCGCTTGGTCACCTCGTCTTCGGTGGTGTAATAGACCGTTTTGTTGTCCAGCCCCCAGGCCAACGAGGTGACCCGCTGCAACCGCTCGGACGACAGTTTGCCGGTGCGCAGATCCTTGAAGTGCAGCACATACTGACGGTAGCCCGTCTCGTCCAACCCGTAGGCCAGCCAGTTGCCGTCGGGGCTGACCTCCATCGGACCCACGGCCATATAGGCCTTGCCCTTGGCCAGCTGGTTGAGGTCGAGCAACACCTGCACCGGGCCCTTCTGATTCCAGGGTCGGCGACAATAGATGGGATAGGCCTGCCCCTTGCGGGTTTGCACAAAGTAACCGTAGTTGCCCTGCCGATAGGCCGGCCGCTGATCCTCCTCCTGCAGCCGCGACAGCATCTCGCGGTAGAGCTGCTGCTGGAGCTGCTTGGTGGGGGCCATCTGACGATCGCAGTAGGCATTCTCGGCCTTCAGATAGGCCAGCACGTCGGGGTCTTTGCGGTTGCGCAACCAGAAGAACGGATCCGACAGCGTGCGCCCGTGGATTTCCAGGGTGTGGGGCACCTGTTTGGCGCGAGGGGGCTCGCTAGTGGCCGTGAGGGGGGTGGTGGTGATCAGGGCGAGGAGGAGCAGAGAGGATCGCATGGGCGTGGGGTTTTCTCTTGGGCGGGGCGGGTCCTTTTTTGGAGTTCGAGGGCTAAATTCTGGTCGACCTCTCTACACCCTATCGAGGCACGGATCGGGTTCACGCCCTTCCAGTTCGTCCTCTTCTTCCCAGCGCAACCTCCCCAAGAAAGGCTCCGGTGGTCCGTGGGGCACACCCGTCAGATCGCACAAGGCGCAGTAAGCTGGTGATTGCAAAATAGGGAATTGCAGAAGTGCCTCCCGCCATTCCGGCAGGCTTCCCCTGCCAGTCCAATCGGGCCCTGCAATGCTGCCGGATGGCCTCTTTCCGGGTTTCGTCGAAGTGCCCCGCCAACCGCCGCGGGCACCGTCTACTCCATCAGCGGTTTCTGCAACGCTTGAGCCTGAGTAACCAGGCCACGGGCCCAGCGCTGGGCGGCTTCCTTGTCGGCCAGGGCGCGCCCCTGACGTGTGCTGACCAGCTCGTCGGGCACGACTGCCAGGGCGTGGATTCCGCCGGGATTGCTGGTGACGTACACCGGGTCCAGCGTCATGCCGTGGCGCACGGGCACGATCACGTTGGCCTCATTGGTGCGGTCGGTTTGCATGACGAGCTGGCGGGCTCTTAGGGGACGCATCTGCAATCGCACCGGTGGCGACTGGCCAAAAATCGCCGTGCGCGGGCTGAGGAGAAACTCTTCGAAGCCGGCCAGGTAGCTCGACTTGCCCCACAGGCTACGCACGGCGCTGAGTTCGATGCCAGGCTCGTCGCGCTTGCGCAGGAGGTTCAGTCGGCGCTGCACGGGGAAATGGTCTCTTAAGGCGGGCATGTGACAAATATTGCCCGAGGCGTTCTGGGTGTCGGTCGCGCCTTTGGACACCATATCGACAATACGGCCGTCGCGGGTCAGCCAGTAGCGACAGCCGTGGGCCCAGGGTTGGGCCACGGCGAAGCCGACCTCGCCGTCGTCACGCCCGACCAGCCCGTAGCTGGTGAACACGCAGACCCTTTCCAATTTGATGTCCAGGGGCCACTCCCAGAGCACGCCATTGAAGTACAGCGGCAGTGGATACACCCTGGCACGCTCCTGGAAAGAGCCTTTGATGGTGTCCAGAAGCTGCTTGTCAGCCATAGCATTGAACACCGGCGACTGCAGCTCGGCCAGGGCGGCCTGAAACTCTACCGCGCAACCGAATTCTTCCGGAGCCGGCCCCGAATTGCGCACCACCTGCTTGCCGTCCCACCCCAGCAGGTCGACCTGACCCTGTCGCATGACTGCCAACCAACCCTTACAGTCGCGGGCGATCAGGGTCCACCACCACTCCAGCAATTCGGGGCTGTGGAGAAAGTCGGCGGGAATCGTGGCCTTCGAGAAGCGCAAATTGAGCTTGCGCTGAGCGCAGTCGATGAACACCTCAGCAGCACCCAAATGCGCGGCAAGGCTCAGCAGTGTGAAGGCAGGCAGCGGAGGGTCCTGGTCGACCAGCGTGCGGGCCAGTTCCAGCTGTTGCCGACTGGCGGCCGTAAGCTCCTCATCCTTATCGGGCTTGCGCTCGGTCATCAGCACCTGGACGACGGCCTGAAGTTCCACCCCCGGAGATTCCCCTAAACTCTGCAACCTCCCGCTGAGAGTTTAAAAGTCGTCGCGCGCGCGCACCGCCTGATCGGGATGGTTGGAAAACACTCCGTCCAGGCCTGCCTCGAAGAAATGCCGCACCTCGGAGGTCAAGTCGCCGTCGGCCTCGGGGTCGCTCCCTTTGCGCAGAGACGGAGGCAGCATGCCGTTCTCGGCCCGAAAAGTCCAGCTGTGAACCAACAATCCGGCCTGATGGGCCAGGTCGATCACGTCACTTTCGGGAGCCCAACTGCCGTCCTCGCGTCGAGCCACGACAAGTCCTTTATAGGGGGCCAGCACCCGAGCATAGGTAGCCACCTCGCGCACTCCCTCGGCCGTCAGCATGTCCTTGTAGGAACGGGAACTGCCGGCCTCGACCCAGTCCTGAGGCGCCCCTTCGGAATCGACCAACTGAGCCAGCGGCAAAGCGGTCATCGTCTTCAGCTGCTTCAGATTGGCCACCTCGAACGACTGGATAAACACGGGGTCGTCGGCGTTCTTGTAGCCTGCATCGTGGAGGGCTCTGACCAGGGGTTCTTCCAGGCCCAGGCCCAGTTTGCGGAAGTAACTGGGATGCTTGGTTTCTGGATAGAGCCCGATGCGACGTCCAGCCTTGGCCTCCCAGCCCGGCAAAGCCTGGAGAATCTCAGCCAGGGTGGCTACGGCGTATTTGCCATCGTGGGCACGACTGGTCCGATTACGACCACGGGCCTTCAGGGTTTTGATCTCGGCCAGCGTAAAGTCTTCGCTGAACCAGCCGTCCACCGTGCGACCATCGATGACCTTGCGGGTCTTGCGAGCGGCAAACTCGGGACGACTGCTGACATCGGTGGTGTCGCTGATGTCGTTCTCGTGGCGGGCGATCAGATGGCCGTCTTTGGTGGGCACCAAATCGGGTTCGATATAATCGGCCCCCTGTTCGATGGCCAGGGCATAGGCTTCTAGCGTGTGCTCGGGCAGATAGCCACTGGCCCCCCGGTGGCCGATAACCAGAGGCCGCGCCAGGGCAAGTTCCGCAAACCCCAGGCAGCAAACAAGAGCAAAAGAGAGCAGGGTCTTTTTCATGGGGGTCGGTTTCGCGACCGCCAGGGTTGACCCTGGTGCTCATCGCCGAAACCGGGGGGCTTGGGTGACTTCGAGATGTGCCCCCCGGCCCCAGCTACTGGCGTGGTCCTGCGACTCGTGCTCTGGAGCAAGCCGTCTACACAAACCGAACTTTCGTTAACCTTTTGGCCCCAACTCCGCTTCCGGTTCATGGCTTACTGGAAAGCGGAGAATGCTTTGAACATCACCACCCTTCGCAAACCCGCACCCAGCCTGCAGCAATGGAACGAACTGATCAAGCCCGAGCCAGGTCAGGGCGACGCCGTGGTGCTGGGGCGTCGGGCCGACGAACCGCTGCCTGCCAGCATCGACGCGTTTCGCCAGCAAGTGGCGGGCCTCGATTTTCACGCCCTCGACCCCTATGTGGCCAGCGTGGGGGGCAGCATCAGCGCCGGCCAGGTCGAGCTGCCCAAGGGCGAGCAAGAACTGGCCCTTAAGGTGCCCGAGTTCTATGCCGAAGACGTCGAGGTAAAACTGGGGGCCTTCAACGGGCCAGGTGCGCCCATGCTGCTCATTTTGCCCGGCATTCACGGCGAGGGCGACGGCTCCCATGCCAACCTGCTGAAAAAGCTGGCGCTGGAGCGGGGCATGAACTACGTGGTATTTCCCAACTCCCTGAGCAAGGCCATGCTCGAAGACAAGCCCTTTCACCACCCCGGAAACCCTCGACTGGATGCCCAGTCGAGCCACGTCTTGCTGAAGACGCTCAAGCAGCAGATGCCGGAATACTTTGGCACCATTTCGGTGGCCGGTTACTCCTATGGCGGGCTGCATGGCGCCAATCTGGTGCGCTACGACGAAGAGCTCGGCGAAAATCTCGTCAACGGAAGCCTGGTGGCGCTGTCGCCGCCGGAAAACCTCGATCACTCCATGAGAGAGCTGGACGGCCTGCGCCTCATTTACGAAGAGGGCGACGGTGAGATGGTGGAAAAGGTCGGCTTGCAGTACAAGCACGACGTCAAGAAGTACGGCTACGAACGTTTCTTCGAAAGCGGGCTTTCACAGCACGGCCCCGGCAGCAACATCACCGAAATCGAGATCTGCGACAAGTATGGCAGCCGCGACAGCTTGAAAGAGCTGGTGGAGATCCTGGACACCCAGTTCGGGCACAACCGTTTGCCCATGAACACCCCTGAATACGACAAGGCGAACCTGCTGGAGAAATGGCGTTTACGTCAGGAGCACAAACAGATCGTAGCCAACATGACCTACGACCAGCTCTGCAACGACTGGATCAGCAAAGACGCCTGGTTGCAACAACAGGGCATGACGCCGAGCCAGATGGCCGAACGCTACAGCCTGACCCGGGCCATCGAGGCCATCGAAGAAACCCCCGTGCTCATACTGTCGGCGGCCGACGACTATATCCTGGCGGCTCAGGATATTCCACAGCTGGAGAAACTGGCTCGGGAGCAAGGCCCCCAAGAGGTCATGAGGGTCTTTCCCGTAGGTGGCCACGTGGGGTTGGATTGGAACCCCAGGGTGGCGGAAACGATGATCGACTTCGCGGTAGGGGGCCATCGGGGATAGGTCTCCGACCGGTGGGTCGGGAAGATGGGCAGTCAATCTGCGACCGAGGTTCCCGATATGCCTAAGACCAGCCATTTTTTGAGTTCCCTTTGCCTGAGCGGTTTGCTCGGCCTGACTGCCAGCAGCGAGCCTCCGGCCGGATTGGATTTCGATCAGGCACCCACGGGCGCGGCCCCAGCGGCCGAACGGGTCGGCCCGGCTCGAGTGTCCCCCTTGGGCGCGGCTCAACTCAAGGCTTTGCTCTCACGCCTGACTCCTTTGAAGCCCAAGACCCAGGACCGACAGGACTTCGCCCTGCGACCCGCCTCCAAACCGGCGCCCAAAACGGGCCAGAGGATCCAACAGCCCTTCCCCCCCTCCCCCAGCGACGCGCAGCCTCCAACCGCGGTGGACAAGCAACCCGTTGAGGTGGTGCGCTACGCTCCCGAGGGCGAAGTAGAACTGGCACCGCAACTCAGCCTGACCTTCAATCAACCGATGGTCGAACTCAGCTCCACCCGAACTCCAGAGCAGGTGCCCGTCAAACTCACTCCCGACACGCCGGGCGAGTGGCGCTGGGTGGGCACCCGCACGCTCGTGTTCAAGCCGGCAACCCGATTGCCGATGGCCACCGAGTTTCAAGCCGAGGTCGTGGGCACGGCCAAACCCACGCGCTGGACCTTCTCCACCCCGCCCCCGCGGTTGCAGCAGTCCTTTCCCCAAAGCGACGGCATCGACTTGCGGCCCGTGATGTTCCTGGGATTCGATCAGGCGGTCGACCCGGCTCGGGTACTGGCAAAGCTCAGCCTGAGTGGGGGCGAACACAGCCCGGGTTTGCGCCTGGCCCGGGCCGAGGAAGTGGCCGACAATGCCGAGGTGGCGCGGCTCGTGAAGGGGGCTCAACAGGGGCGCTTCCTGACGCTGGTAGCCGATCAGCCGCTGCGGCCGGGCACCCGCTACACCCTGACGGTTCCGGCCGGAACGCCCTCGCTGGAAGGACCTCGCACCACCACACAGGCTCAGTCGCTGAGCTTTACGACCTTCGAGCCTCTGCGCGTCGAAGACCGCTCGTCCGATGGCTCTCCTCCGGGTAGTCCCCTGTATGTCTCGTTCAACAACGTGCTGGACAAGAAGAAGTTTGCAGCCGACTCGCTGGTGGTCTCCCCTCCGATCGGCGACCTGAAAGTGGTGGTGCGAGACCGGCACCTCTGGCTCTACGGGAAAACCCGCAGTCAAACCCGCTACACGATCACGTTGCCGGCCACGCTGAGCGACCGCTTCGGGCAGCAACTGGGGCAGGCCACCAGCCTGGATATCCAGATGGGTCAGGCCCGTCCCATGTTTGTGCCTCCGCGCAAGAATTTTGTATTGCTCGATCCAGACGGCCCCCCCACGCTGAACTTCACCACCGTCAACGTGCCCAGCCTGCGGGTGCGGGTGCGAGCCGTGGACGGCAGCCATTGGAAGGCCTACCACGAAGCCATACGCCAGCGCTGGAACAAGCCGATCGAATTACCCGGTCAGCTGCTGCGCTCCGAGGACATCAGCCCCCAGGGAGCCCTGGACGAAATCGCCACCCTGAAGCTGGATCTGGCCCGCGAATTCGAGACCAGCCGACAGTTGCTCATCGAGGTAAGCCCCCAGCTCGACGGCGACCAGCGTCGCCACCGCACCTACTATGCCTGGCTGCAGCGCAGCCGACTGGGGGCCAATCTGGTGGCCGACCCCAAGGGTTTGCTGGTGTGGGTCAATCAGTTAAGTGACGGCAAACCGCTGGCCGGGGCCACAGTGGAATTTCTCAACGGCAAAGGCAAGGCCGAAAGCGATTCCCAGGGGCTGGCTCGGCTGGGTTGGAAACACGACGACCTGGCCCTGGTCATCCGCCATCAGGGTGACAGTCTGTTCATTCCGCGCCACACCAACTACTACAGCGAGGGGGGTTTTCAACTGGCCGACTCGCCCGACCGCACCCTGTGGTACGTCAACGACGACCGCAAGCTCTACAAGCCGGGCGAAACCGTGGCCATCAAGGGTTGGCTCCGACGCCAGGTGACAGAGCCCCGGGGCGACCTGGAACTGCCCGGCCAGAAGAGCCTCTCCTACCGGCTGCTCGATGCACGCGGCAACGAAGTCACCAAAGGCACGTCCGCGATAGGGCAACTGGGGGGTTTTGACTTTCGCCTGGCACTACCCAAGGACCTCAATCTGGGAGCGACCCGCCTGGAGCTGGTGGCCGACGGGGACAGGCACCAGCACGTTTTTCAAGTACAGGAGTTTCGCCGCCCAGAATTCGAGGTGTCGGCCCAGGCCGAACAGGGTTCGGTGGTGGTGGGTCAGTCGGGTTCGCTATCGGTGGAAGCCCGCTACTTCTCGGGCGGTGGCCTGAAGGACGCCCCCGTGCGCTGGAACGTTTCCAGCGCGCCCACCAACTTCAGCCCTCCCAACTGGGAGAAGTTTTCCTTTGGGAGCTGGACTCCCTGGTGGGACTGTTATCGTTGGTGGGAGTCGGGCAACACGACACACACCACAACCAAGAGCTTTGAAGGACGCACCAACGGGGCTGGCAAGCACACCCTGGACTTGCAATTTCGTTCGCTGACTCCGCCCCGACCCCACAGTCTGACGGCAACAGCCAGTGTAGCCGACGTCAACCGCCAGAACTGGACCGCCAGTGCCACCATGCTGGTGCATCCCGCTCGTCACTACGTGGGCATTCGACCGCTTTCCACCTTCGTGGAAGCGGGCAAGCCCCTGGAATACGAGTTCATCGTCACCGACCTCGACGGCAAGGCCGTGGCCGGAAAACCTATCGAAGTCAAGCTGGTAAAGTTCTCCTGGGAGGACGTCGATGACGATTTTCGTCCCGTGCGCAAAGAGGTGGCCAGCCGCCAGTTGACCTCCAGCAACACCCCGCTGCGCCTCAGTCTGCCCGCCGCCGAAGGCGGCACGTATCAACTGGAAGCCACGCTGCGCGACGACGACAACCAGAGCAACCAGAGCCAGGTGACCTCCTGGGTGGCCGGAGGCAAACAGCCTCCGCGCCGCGATGTGGAGATGCAGCCGTTGACGCTGATCCCGAACAAGGCCAGGTATGAGCCGGGTGAAGTGGCCGAGATTCTGGTGCAATCGCCCTTCACCGGAGCCCAGGCGCTGGTCACCTTCGAGCGCCACGGCCTGGTCTCTCACCAGCTGATGAACCTGAGCAGTGGCAGCGCCACCTTGAAAGTTCCTCTGGAGGAGGCCTTCCTTCCCAACCTGCAGGTCACCGTCGAGGCCGTGGGCCAGGAGCCTCGCCGCGATGGCGAGGGCAAGGAAGTCGCCGGTGTGCCCCCCCAACCTGCCCAGGCTCGAGGCAGCCTGAATCTGGCCATCAGCGCTGAAAGCCGCAACATTCAGGTTGAGGTGGCGGCCCTTCAACCCAAGAGCGCACCGGGTGCGCGTAACGAACTCAACCTGAAGCTCAAAGACGCCTCGGGAAAACCCCTGGCCCAGGCCGAGGTGGCTGTGCTGGTGGTCGATGAGGCCGTGCTGGCGCTGATTGGGGGCGACTATGCCAACCCCTGGAAGCTGTTCTACGCCCAGCGCCCCTCCGAAGTCGTGCACGAGGGCGTGCGTCAATGGATCGAACTGGCTCTGGCCGGCGAACTTCCTGTGCCCGAACCCCAGGCTGATGGCGGTGTGGCGATGCCCTCGAGCGCGCCCACCGATGGCATGGAGCTGCGCAGCTTTGAGGAGGAATTGACCCCGCGCAAGAAGTCCCCTATGGGGCGCATGGCGGCTCCCAAGCCCAGCACGCCCCAGCAGACGCCGATTCGGATGCGCACCGACTTCTCGGCATTGGCCTTCTACGCCCCCCGGGCCATCAGCGATGCCCAGGGCAACCTGCGCCTGCCCTTCAAGCTGCCCGACAACCTGACGCGCTATCGCATTGTGGCCCTGGCAGCCTCGGGACCCAGGCTGTTTGGCAAAGGCCAGGCTTCGCTGGTGGCCCAGCAGCCGCTGACCGTGCGTCCTTCACCACCCAGATTCCTCAACTTTGGCGATCGTTGCGAACTGCCGATCGTGCTTCACAACCAGAGCAACCGCCCGTTGCCCGTCGAGGTGGCCGTACGGGTCAGCAATCTCAAGCTCGACCCCGCCAGGGCCGGCGTGGCGCTGACCTTGGCCCCGGGCGACCGGCGCGAAGTGCGCTTTCCGATTGAAGCCGATCAGGCCGGCACGGCGCGATTTCAGGCGGCGGTGACCAGCGGCGAATTCGCCGACGCGGTGGAACTGGAGTTTCCGGTGTGGACTCCGGCCACCAGCGAAAGCTTTGCCACCTACGGGGTGCTCGACCAGGGGGCGGCGCTTCAGGCCGTGGCCCCACCGGGCGAGGTATTTCCCCAGTTTGGCGGTCTGGAGGTCAGCACCAGCAGCACCGCGCTGGCCGAATTGACCGACGCTTTCCTCTATCTGCGCAGCTACCCCTTTGAGTGCGCCGAGCAGATCAGCTCGCGGGTGCTGTCTACGGTAGCGCTCGAGCCCGTACTGCGGGCCTTTGAGGCGCCCGACCTGCCCACCCCATCGCAGCTCAAGCTGTCACTGGGCGAGGACATCAAGAAACTGCAGGGCATGCAAAACTCCGACGGCGGCTGGGACTACTGGAAGCGCGACCGGCCCTCGGTGCCTTACGTCAGCCTGCATGTAACCCATGCCCTGGTGCGCCTCAAGCAGGCCGGCTACGCGGTATCCGACGAGGTTCTGGAGCGAGCCCTCGACTATACCCGCGACCTGGACCAGCACTGGCCTGCCGACTACCCCGAAAGTTGCAAGCGCAGCCTGCGAGCCTATGCCCTTTCGGTGCTGAAAAGGGCCGGCCGACCCGACGCGGCTCGAGCACGCCAGCTCATTGGGGAATGGGGCGGGGTGGAAAAAACGCCCATGGAGAGCCTGGGCTGGCTGCTGCCCACCCTTTCCAAAGACGCCGCCAGCGCCACCGTGGTGGCGCAGATTCGTAAGCACCTCAACAACCGGGTCAGCGAAAGCGCCTCCACCGCCCAGTTTACCACCCGCTACGAAGATGGCGAGCACCTGCTGCTGGCCTCGGACCATCGCGACGACGCCATTGTGCTCGAGGCCCTGATCGAGGATTCGCCTCAAAGCGACCTCCTTCCCAAGCTGGTCCGAGGCCTGCTCGACCATCGCGTGGCCGGACGCTGGTCGACCACCCAGGAAAACTGCTTTGTGCTGCTGGCCCTGCACCGCTATTTCGAGACCTTCGAAAAGATCACTCCCGATTTTGTGGCCCGCCTCTGGTTGGGGCAGCAGTTCGCCGGCGAGCAGAGCTTCCGCGGCCGCAGCGCCGACAGCAAAGAACTGCAGGTGCCGATGGCGCAGATTTCGGGACGGCAAGACCTGGTGATCGACAAGCAGGGTCCGGGACGACTGTACTATCGGTTGGGTATGAAATACGCCCCCAAGAACCTGCAACTTCAGCCGTTGGAACGCGGATTTTCGGTGGAACGCAGCTACGAAGCCGTCGACGACAATCGCGACGTGCGCCTCGACCCCGACGGTCGCTGGCGCATTCGGGCCGGAGCCCGGGTCAAGGTGAACCTGAAAATGGTAGCCCCCACCATGCGCTATCACGTGGCTCTGGTGGACCCGTTGCCGGCGGGCCTGGAGGCTCTGAACCCCGCTCTGAAGGGTCAGGACCTTCCCGCCTCCGGGGGCAACGTCTCTAGCCGCGGGGGCAGACGCTGGTGGTACTCGCCCTGGTGGTATGAACACGAAAACTATCGCGACGAGCGCGTGGAGGCCTTTACCCAGTGGCTGAGATACGGCGTGCACGAGTACAGCTACTATGCTCGAGCCACCACCCCGGGCCAGTTCGTAGTGCCGCCCACCCGAGCCGAGGAAATGTATCACCCGGAAACCTTTGGACGCTCGGCGAGCGATCGGGTGGTGGTGGAATAGCCTGCTTCCCCGATTTCACATCCTGTCTGCCAACGACCTCGACCCTGACGAATTCCTGGTGCTGGAAGTCGCCAGTTGGCGCAGCCGTGCCCGTGTAACCCTGCCAGGAGCGATACAAATCGACCCCTGCTATGTGGAGGCCGGCAACAACCGCAGGGAATACTATCCGCGCTACCGCTCGGCCGACGATGCCCGCCTGCTGCCCCTGGTGGAACGTCGGGAAGCTTTGCGACAGCTGGGCATTAGGGCCGATTCGCGAGTGCTGGTGACGGGCACGGGGCCCAATTTTCCGGTAAACGCGGCCCGGGTGGCCTGGGCCCTGCTCGGTGCCGGTCTGCCCCAGCTATACTGGCTCGACGGCGGCAGTAGCGAATGGCGGGGCCGTCTCTGTGCTCCGGCTACTCCCCGACCGGCCGAATGCTTTGGGCAGGCGGAGCCGTGGACCCAGGCCGATCGCGTGCCCGAGCCAGGCGACCTGATAGCCGACATTCGAACCCGGGCGGAATTCGAAGGTCGCCAGTGCCATCGCTACCCGTTTTTCGAGTCGCGTGGACACCTGCCCGGGGCCCTCTGGCTGCGCAACTGGACCCATTTGGTGCAGCCTGGAACCCTGCGGCTCAAGCCCCCCGAGCAGATCGCCCGGGAGTGGGAACAGCTGGGACTGCACCGCGCAAAGCCCATCACGTTCTGCTGTGGCACCGGCTGGCGTTCCAGCCTGGCAGCCTGTCTGGCGCTGGCTTCAGGCTATTCCCGGGTGAGTAACTACGATGGTGGCGTCTACCATTGGGTCTCTCAGGGGGGCTGGCTGGAAGCCTAGAGAGGGCGCAGCGGAAGCTGGCGCTGCTCCAGAGCCGACACCGCCAGTCCCACGGCCATCTCGGCGGTGCGGTTGCGCTGGTCGAGAATCGGATTGACCTCCACCAGGTCCATGCTCAAGATCACCGGTCGACCATCGCGCAAGCGAGCCTGGGCGATGAGCTCCATCATCAGGTGGGCCTCACGGAACGTGAGTCCGCCCTGCACGGGCGTTCCCACCCCGGGGGCTTCCTGAGGGTCGACCACGTCGAGATCGAAACTGAAGTGAATCGGTTGCGTGTAACCGCGGGTGACCTTCTCCAGGGCCGCCAGCGTGATGTCGTGGATACCGTAGGAATCGATTTCCATCATGGAATAGTAGGTATGCCGACCGCTGGCAAATAGCTGGATTTCGGCCTTGTCGAGATCGCGTGTACCGATGTGTACCAGATCGTCCACCTGCACCTTCGGCCCGGGAATTCCCAGCTGCACCAGTTCGGCCGGGCCGCGGCCCAGGGCCACCGACACCGGCATGCCGTGAATATTACCGCTGGGCGTGGTCTCGGGAGTGTTCAGGTCGCCATGGGCGTCGACCCACAACAGCCCGAAGGGTTTCCCCGCCTGATGCTGGGCCACACCCGCCACCGACCCCAGCGAACACGAGTGGTCGCCGCCGATGATCAGCGGCAAGTAGCCCTCTTCCATCACCTGCCCCACGCGCTGGCACAGACGCCGCGACACGTCGAGAATTTCGGGCAGGTAGCGCGCGTTGGCGTGGCCGGGGTCGAGTTCGTCGCGCACCGGAACCTCCAGGTTGCCGAAATCGCGCACCTCGAAGCCAATGGCCTGCAGTCGTGCCTTAAGGCCGGCGTGGCGCACGGCATACGGACCCATGTCCACGCCGCGATGATTGCCTCCCAGATCGAGGGGGACCCCAATAATGCCCAATTTTCGCATGCCGTCGGCTTCGTCGCGGGCCCCATGTAGGTCCTCCGGGTTGGGGGAGCGGCCGGGCCGTCCAAGTTCGGAGCACCTGCTCACAAGATAACCGGGCGATGGTGCCCGGTCGGTGAAAAATTCCCACTCCTCCCCAGACGTGGTAACCTGGCTGCATGCAACGTCCCGGATGCCTGACCGGCCTTGTGCTCTTGCTCTATCCCATTCTGATCCTGCAGTTTCAGCAGGCAGCACTGCTGCGCATCGGATTGGCCCCACAGTGGGTGCCCCTGCTGGTGGGCCTGACGCTGCTGGGCGGCATGATTCACCTGCCGCTGTGGTCGCGCGAGGTGGAAACCCTGGTGCCCTGCCCTCCCCCGCGCTGGTTCGGCCTGCCCTGGGGCGCTCCCGTACTCATGCGTCGCCGTCATCTTCAGGTGATCGCCGTAAACCTGGGGGGCGGACTGATTCCTGGGGCCCTGAGCCTGATGGCGCTGGCCAGCCTGCCGGCGGGGCTGATGCCCCGGGTTGGGCTGGTCTTCCTGGGTGTGTGCCTCGTGGCCTATCGCAGCTCCAAAGTCATTGCCCAGGTGGGCGTGCTGATGCAGCCTATCCTTCCCGCGCTGGCCAGCGCCTTGCTGGCCTCCTGGCTGGTGCCCACGGCGGCTCCCCCAGTAGCCTTCGCCTGCGGGGTGCTGGGGGTGCTGGTGGGAGCCGACCTGGTGCGACTGGCTCCCCTGCTGCGATCGGGGGTGGCCGTGATCAGCATCGGAGGAGCCGGAACTTTTGACGGAATCTGGCTGACCGGACTGATGGCCGGGCTGCTCAGCTGATGTCGGGGAGCTGGCCCAGGGCCAGCATCACGTCACTGGCTCGCAAAGGCTTTTTCAAAACTGGATGGGTGGGAAATTCTCGGGTCATTTCCTCCACTTCGTCGGGGGCATAGCCGGTCATGAAGAGGACAGGCTGGCGACGACCCGAGTCGCGAATTCGACGAGCCAACTCGACCCCCCCACCCTCGGGCATGAAGATATCGGTGAGAATCGCGTCCACGGATGCGCCAGATTCCAGCAGCCTCCAGGCCTGCTCGCCGCCCTCGGCCTCGAGCACCTCGAGGCCCTCGGCGATGAGCAAGCGGCTCAGTAAACGACGAAGTGCTTCGTGATCGTCAACCAGTAACACGCGTAAGGCCACTGGAGGCCTTTTTCCGTGGAAGGCCAATCCCCTGGTAGTGGCTATCTGGTATTTGCTGGACGATCAGGAACGGATTGTCGAGGTCGGTGGTGACTTTGACCAGTTCGCCCGCGACAATCAAGGGCCGGCGAACCTGGCCCAGGAGGTTGTTGGACACAGCCTCTGGGCTTTCGTCCAGGGTAGGGAACTGCGCCACTTGCTCCGCCTGCTGTTACAACAGGCAGAGGCTGGATTGGTCAGAGTTCCTCTGCGTTGCGACGCGCCGCACGAGTTTCGCCTGATCGAGATGGAAATCATCGCCAAACCGCCCCACCGGTTGGTGCGTTTTCAATCGCTTCTGAATCAAACCAACAACCTCGACCTTGCCACAACGGAATCGCCGGGCGACGACAGACCGGTCACCCTATGCTCTTGGTGCAACAACGTTGAAGTTACCAATGGAAGCACTCATTGGCTGCCTGTTGACCAGGCCGCTCGGGCCCTCGGACTGTTGGTCAGCCAGCCTCAGGCGATCACCCACGGACTCTGTCCTGCTTGTTCAGAAGCGCTGGCTCAGCCCGAAGACCCCGAAGGCTTCCAACATCTGCAACGAGGGTTTCGTTGCCCACCTGGGGGCAAGCCATTTCAGGCGGATTTGAGTCGCCCCGATTAAGCTGAATCCATGCACATCGGGTCCAAACAGGCACGCCTTCAACGAGTGGCCTCGCAGCTCACCCCTCAACGCATTGCCCAGGAGGGCAAGTTCCTGGGTGCGGGTCTGGCCGGTGGCTCCTACGAGATCGCTTTCGAAGGCGAAAGCTACGTTGCCAAGCAGGTGGGTCACGAACATTCCATCGCCGGCCAATTCCAGAGTTGGACCCCCTGCGAGCGACAGATTCAGGCCGCCAAGCAGGTGGCAGTTCACAACGCCCTGGCCATGGCGGGCTATCCTTTTCCCTCCGCGGCGCTGCTTGAGGGACACGGAGACTGGCTGGTGATGCACAAGGTGGAGGGCAAGTCGCTAAAGGACCTTGACCCCCAGGACGTCGCGCCCGCCGGCGAGCTGGCTCGCCAGCTGAGTGACCAGATGGAGCCGCTGGTCCAACAGGTGCTGGAGCGCATGGCTCAGGAGTATCCGGGAAAAGAGACCTTCTTCACCTGTAACATGGATGTGGTGGGCAATACCTTCTTTGTGCGCGACGAGCAGGGCCTGCGCATCAGCGGCATGTTTGACCCCATCGTCTGAGTTCGCCATGTGCTATCTCCTGCCAATCAATGCCTCCAGGGCCTGCCAGGGGACGGGAGCCCGGCTCGGGTGAAGGGCGATCACTGGTCCAGGTTCACGTTGGCGGCTTTGTGGACATGCCTGCTCCTGGGTCTGGCCAGCGCCCTGGATCTGTTCCTCTGGTACTGGCCCGACGGCCTGTTTCAATATGACACCGCGGGTATCTATTGCGCCCTGGCCTGGGATACCGCCCACGGCCAGTTCTATCGCCCGCTGCTCTCCCCCGAGGGCTACGGCGGAACCCGCTACATGCCGCTGTTCTTTGTGGTCCATGCCGGGCTGATCCAGGCCTTTGGTGATCCGGTATGGACCGGCTGGCTGTGGTTACAGTTCAGCGTCGCCCTTGCGGTAGGCGCTCTGGTGGCCTTGTTGCGCCAGCAGCAGCTCCCCTGGAGGGCGGCTGTGCCGCTGGGCGGCTGGCTGCTGGCCACCTCCATCTACCAGGAAACCAGCCTGGAGCTGCGCTGCGACTATCTGGCCGCGGGCCTGGTGGGCTGGGCACTGTGGTGGCTGCGCCGGGGCTCGTGGCGGTGGACGGCCGGGCTGCTGGCTCTGGCCTTCTTCACCAAGATCACCAGCCTGTATGCGCTGCTGGTGGCGGTGGCCTGGCTGCATTCGCTGGGCCGCAGCCGCCAGGCCGCCGCACTGCTGGCGGCCACAACCGCGCTTTGCCTGCTGGGGCTGGCCTGCATGGAAAGCCTCTCGGGCGGCAACTTTTCCCAGGCCTTCCTGGCCACCGCCGACGGTGGAGGGCTGCGCCTATCGGCCCCCAAAGCCATGCTGAGCTATTTGAGCCGAGACCTTTTTATGTGTGCCGCCGCTGCTCTACTGCTGTTGCAGCTGGCCGTGCCGAGCCTGCGACCCACCCCAGACCCTCTGGTGGGCCGCTATCTGCTGGGCGTTTGGGGCGTCACTCTGCTGGTGTTCAGCTCTCCTGGAATCGGCTTGAACCACCATATTGAAACCCATCTGGCCACGCTGCTGGCGCTGGGCAGCAACACCCGACCACGCGCCCGCCGAGCCCTGGGCCTTTTGGGCTGGGCTCTGGCCTGCCTCTGGTTGGCCCAGATGGGGGGCTTACTGGCCTCGCGGCGGGCCATTACCGAACGCGAGGGACATTCCACTCGCAGCACCTTGCGCGACATCGAACAGCGCTATCTTGCCGGCGGCGTTCGCTATCTGGCGGTGAACCCATTGGTGGCGGTGCTGCGCGACGAACGCCCCTTTGTGCTCGACGTGTTCAACCTGAACCACTTCGTGGCCCGCCAACATCCGGTGGGGCGCGATTTTGCACAGCGCATTGCGGGCCGCGAATTCAAGGTGATTCTGCTGACGCGCAAGTGGGTTGCGCTGAACCGCGACTATCCCCCTGGCGACCCGGCCCTGGCCAGCCACCAGGAGGCGATCTGGCAAACCCAGCGCCAACTGGCCTTCATGCGTCGTCATTACCGGATCGCCGAAGTGCGCCGGCCCTGGATCGTACTGCTACCCATCCCCGACTGATGTCGCGCGACAATGTTGCGCGACATCGCGAGAGACCCGGAATTGTTGCGCAACAATGTTGCGCGACAAGTGCTCAGCCCTAGATGCGCAGACCCAGTGGCAGGGCCTCGCCGAGCAGCGCGGCGGCGTCGGTCTGGCTGCCTTCGCCACCCTCCATCTGAGCCGCCGCCCGGCTGAGGTTCTCGCGCAGCAGCCGCTCGCGCACGCGCTGGAACTGGTCTTCGGGAAAGTCGCGCTTGAGGTCGTCGGTGCGCTGCATGATCGTGGCCAGGGCCCAGCCCGCCGTTTCGCGCTCCTGCCACTTGGCCGAGAGGATCTTTTCCACCCAGGGCCACACCGCCGCCGGCGGCAGCACCCACTGGGGTCCGGCTCCGAGCAGCTGGCGCCCAGCCACGCGGGCAATGCGCCACAGGTCGTCGCGGGTGCCCTGAAACTTTTTCATGACAAACTGTCCCAGCAAGATCTTCTCTTCCACCGGGATTTGCCCCAGGCTCACAGCCAACCGCAACAGCTCGTTGTCTTCCGCCAGGCTGCGCTGTTGGGGCACGCGGGTTTTCCAGTGCTTGCGACCGGGCACGATGACGGCCGCCAGCTGGTTCCACAGCTCGCGTTGGCGGTCAACGCTCAGGCCCGCCGCCAGTCGACGCAGCACCACCCAAAGCTCCATGCGCACCGGTTCGAGCTTGGGGAACTGCAACCAGCTGTCGAGCGCCGCGGCGGTTTTCTCCACCCGCCAGGCGTCCAGCTTGGAGCCACAACCGGGTCGCAAACAGTAGCCCACCCCGTTGAGCCAGCTCGACTCGTACTCGGGCTCGACACGGCGCCGCGAGTGCACCTCCATAAAGCCTTCCCAGATAGAGCGCAACAGAGCCACCGACCAGAGCCCGCGGCCCAGCCCAAAATGCTGTTCCAGATGGGCCATAATGCTGCGTGGACGCAGGCCGCTGCCGAGATTCTTCGGTTTGGTGAGAAAGGCTTCGCGCACCGCCTGGCGAGCCTGGGCCACCAGTTCGGGGGGGAACTCGGGGCCGCTCTCGAGCACCACCTCGCCGCGCAGCGGAAACTCCAGCTGAAAACGCCGCTTACCCTCGACCATGCGGCAGGCGATCGAAAGCGTGCCCACCTCGGTGACCTCACCGCTGATCAGCACTTCCACTTCCTGCACTTTGAGGTCGGGAGCCCTCACCACCGTTTCCATCGGGGGCATGATCTGGAACTCCGACTCTTCCTCAGCCGAGGCCGCCGCAATATCCACCACCGCTCCGGGCTGGTCCTGAGGGCGGGTGGCACAGCTGTACAGGGGAAAGCGCACGGGGCGTTCCACCGTCAGTTTGAGCACGGGCTCGGTTAGATCGACGCGATTGCCCGGCTCGAGATTTCGGGGCACCACGCACAGCGCCTGATGCGAGCCCTCTTCGTTGCTGAGCTGCAGATAGTAGCTGCGAGCGATACCGCCGCTGATGCGCTTGCCACCGCTGCGCTTGAGGAAACCGTAATAGGCTGCGCCGCGGGCCACCGACAGGTCGGATTCGGGGTTCTGCAGCTCTTCCACGGGGCCACCGCGCCACTCGCCCAGAATCTCCAGCACGCGCTGGCGGATGGCTGCGGGTCGGCAGGCTCCGCCATTGAACAGGATTTTGTTGGGAATGTTGTCGCGCCGCCCGTGGCGGCGCAAGAAGCTGGAAAGGTGGCGCGGCACGGCCGGGTCGCTGGCATAGGGCAGGCCCCACTCTTTCAGACCCAGTCGACGCTCGGCCTGCAGAGGCTCGTCGATACCGACCTTGGGGAAAAAGCCGTCCAATACCAGCTTTTGCACTTCTTCGCGGGTGATGTCGGCCTGCAGCGTGCCGGCCAGCAGCTTCGCACCCGAGCCGGGAACGGTAATGGTGACGGTCTCGGGGGGGTCGTCGCCGAGCAGCACCTCTTTGGCCCGGCGACATTCGTTGCGCAGCACGCCCCACTGCAGAATGTCGAGTTTGGCCCCCAGGCGCGGCTCCACCAGATAGGCCAGCGAGATGTCCAGATTGTCGCCGCCCAGCATCAGGTGCTCGCCCACGGCCACGCGCCGCAGCCCGCCCGGCGAGTATTCGATCAGAGTGAAGTCGCTGGTGCCGCCGCCGATGTCGCACACCAGAATCTGGTCGCCCGGAACCAGGCCGGTGGGCGCTTCGACGCTGAGGCCGTTGGCATAGAGCCAGTGATAAAAAGCGGCCTGAGGCTCTTCCAGCAGGGTGACCTTTTCGAGTCCCGCCTGGCGGGCGGCCGACACGGTGAGTTCGCGGGCCAGTTCGTCAAACGATGCGGGCACGGTGAGCACGATGTCGCATTCGTCCAGCGGATGGTCGGCGTGCTGGTGGGCAAAGGCCTCGCGCAAATGCTCGAGGTAGCGTCGCGAAGCCTCGACCGGGCTGACCCGCGGGGCGTCGGGGGCGCCATCCCATGGCAGCAGCGGCTGACTGGGATCGGCCTGGCGGTGGGCCAACCACGACTTGGCCGAGACCACCACGCGTCCGGGCACGCGGCTGCCCTGAACGCGGGCGAACTCTCCCACTAGAAAGTCGCGGTCGCTGTCCCAGGGAAGCCCCAACGACCCCTCTGGCAATTCGTGGGCACCCGGTAGATACAGAAAAGAGGGCAGCAGGGAGCGATCGTTCACTTCGCTCTCGGAAACCCGCTGGGCCAGGCGCAGCGTTTCCACCTTGCCCTGCTCGTCCTGAATACAGGCCAGGGCGGTGTTGGAGGTGCCCAGGTCGATGCCGACCAGCCAGTTGTTGCTCATTTCTTCTCGCGCACCTCAAATTCCAATTTCCAGCGGCCCTCGCCGCCCTTCTGCTGACACCACAGTTCCAGGGTGCCTACTTCGGTGGCCACCGTCTCCAGCGTTACCGGAACCAGCGGATGCTCGAGTTCGGCCGAGCGCAGCACACTGGTAACGGTGGCGATCGGTTCGATCTGTTCTTCATCTTCCCAATCTTCCACCACCTGACCGGCCACGTCATCGGGACGCTCGTTGGTGGTCATGAAAGGGAACTCGACCAGTTCACCCAGCACCAGTCCCAACTCCAGGCCGGGCAGTAGCTGCGAGGTGCCCTCTTCCATGCCCTGCGGGGCCACGCAGATGGCCTTGGTGGGAGGAGCCATTCCGGGCACCGCGGGCCGGGCGACTTCTACGGCGATGTAGTAGGAACGAGGCAAGCCGCCCCGGATGCGCAGCCCTCCCTGGGCCCTGGCCCGACCGTAGGCAGCCGCCCCGCGGGCCACGGCCAGATCGCAATCGTGGTGCTGCAGCACCTTAACCGGTGCACCCAGCCAGCCGTTGAGAATTTCGAGGATCCGCTTTTGCACGCCGGGCGATTTACACACCCCGCCGTTAAACAGGACGGCGGTGGGACGGATAAAGCCGCCATCTTCACCGTGGGTGCCTAAGAAGCGAGCCAGATGCTTGGATATGGCCGGCTCAGACTCGTAGGCCAGGCCCAGTTCAGTGAGGCCAAATCGTCGCTGTTTTTGCGCCCAATCGCTGACCTCAACCCGTGGAAAGAATCCCTCGAGCAGCACCTGCTCCACTTCTTCGCGTTTCAGCTCGGTGCCCAGCGAGCCCCCCAGCAACTTGGTACCCCGGCCCGGAATGGTCAGGGGACACAGCTCCAGAGGGTCGGCGGCCAGCAACTTCTCTTTGGCCGAGCGACACAAGTGTGTCAGTACCTGAAACTGCCAGGAATCGATCTTGTGACCCTCGCCCCGCAATTTCGCCTGAACACTGGCGGCCAGGGCCAGGTCCATATTGTCGCCACCCAGCAACAGGTGGTCGCCCACAGCCACGCGACTCAGCACCAGCTGACCTTCTTCCTGATCGACCCGGATCAGGGTGAAGTCCGAGGTTCCGCCGCCCAGGTCGCAGACCAGAATGAGGTCACCCACGCCCACTTCCTCGCGCCAGCCATCGCCCATCTGATCCAGCCAGGCATAGAAAGCGGCTTGAGGCTCTTCCAGCAGAGTAAGGTTCTCCAGACCCGCCTTATGAGCCGCCTCGACGGTCAGTTCACGGGCCACCGCATCGAAGCTGGCGGGAACGGTGAGAAACAGCGAGTGATCGGAGAGCGCTCCGCCCGTTCGCGAAAAGCGCCAGGCGTCGGCCAGGTGGCGCAGATAGCGCGTGGAGACCTCGACCGGCGACAGCTTGCCCACCTCTTCGGGCGACTTCCAGGGCAGAATGGCCTCGTGACGGTCGACCTGGCTGTTGCACAGCCAGCTTTTGGCCGAAGAAATCAGTCGGTCGGGCACCTTGGCGCCGTCTTCCCGAGCCATGGTGCCTACGGCGCAGGCCGCAACCTCGTCCCAGGGCAGCGACAAGCTGCCCAGAGCAAACTCGTGCTGCGAGGGCAGATACAGGTACGAGGGCAAAGTGGTCCGGTTTTCGACCAGTCCGGGCTGGACCAGCTGGGGCACGGGAAAATCCTCGATGGCCCCTTCTTCGGGGGCATAGGCCAGGGCGCAGTTGGTGGTGCCCAGGTCCAGACCGATCATCCACTGACTCATAGTTCTACCTCCGCAGGCACCAGTACGTCGGCCTTGTTCACCTCGGGCAATTTGGCCGCCACCAGCTTCCAACCGTGGTGGCGCAGGGTGCCCTGAAAGGGCGGATCGCCCTGCACCTTGCCCACCAGCCGGATATGATGGGGGTCGAAACCCACGGGAACCTCAACCGAATCACCCTCGGCCTGGGCCAGCACCGGCTCCAGCGTTAAATATTGCTTGAGCACCTTGGCGCAGCCGCTGTGCACCGAACGGGCCACCCCGCCCACCTGAGGGTCGGGGAAACCGTCGAGGCTCTCGTTGAGAAAGTCCAGCAGCCGGCCCTCCTTTTGGAAAGCCGCCAGCAGCTGGGCGGCGGTGGCGGGCGGAGGCCCCGGTGGAAGAGCTTTCATCTCCTTGAGCAACTCGTCCACCTTGCCCGAAAACTTCCGGTCAAAGAGCGACTTGAAAAAAGCACGAAAGGCGGTGATCAGTCCCATCGCCCCGGCCTACGACGCCAGCGCCAGTCCCCCCTCCAGCAGGTCTGCGAGCAGAGGGCCACGAACGGCCGGCCCACATCAACCGCCCAGAGAAGGATGATAGAATGGCCTACGTTTCCTCCAATGACCTTTCCACCGGCATCACCGTCGAGATCGACGGTGACCTGCTACAGGTACTCGAATTCCAGCACGTGAAGCCGGGGAAAGGCTCGCCTTTTGTGCGTGCCAAGTTCAAAAACATCAAAACCGGTTACACCAAAGAGTTCACCTTTCGCGGGGGCGAAAAAATGGTGCGCGCTCACATCGAGCGTCGCCCGGCCACGTTTCTCTACGCCAACGACGACGAGTATACGTTTATGGACTCCGAAAGCTACGACCAGCCCACCGTCGGCAGCAAACTGCTTGGCGACGGCGCGAAATGGCTCAAAGAGGGCCTGGAAGTCAACCTGGTAAGCTATAACGACGAGATCATCGGCGTTGAACTTCCCAACTTCGTCGAGTTGGTGGTCACCGAGACCGAACCCGGCTACAAGGGCGACACGGCCACTGGCGCTACCAAGCCGGCTACCGTAGAGACCGGTGCTTCGGTACTGGTTCCGCTCTTTATCGACGTGGGCACCAAGCTCATGATCGACACCCGTACCGGAGAATACATGAAGCGCGTCTGAGGCAATGTCTCAGAAGATTCTCATAGTCGGCTCGGGAGCGATCGGCCAGTGGATGGCCGCGCTCCTGGCCGGTCGTGCAGGCGAGTCGGTTACTCTGCTGGCGCGTCCACGGCAGTTGCCCGCCCTTCGGGAGGGCATTTTTTGTTGGGGGCACTGCTTTGAGGTGCCCGCCCTCAGCGAGGTGCCCGTCGACTCGGAATGGGACGACCTGATTTTCACCGTCAAGGCCTTCCAGGTAGAAGAGGCAGCCGCACAGCTGGCCGAGCGCGGAGTGCGTCCTCGCCGGGTGTGGGGCTTTCAAAACGGAGTGGGCAGCGATGCCCGGTTGGCCCGCTACTTTCCCGAGCGCTGGTTTGGCGCCATGACCACCACCGTGCCGGTAGCCGTAGAAGGCAGCGACATTCGGCCCGGCAACAAGGGCGGCATGGCCTGGGCCACCCTCAACGACCCGGGGCAACAGCCGCGCTGGCTGCAGAACCTGGGGCTGCCCTGCTGGCACATCGCGCGGGTCGACTCGCTGAAGTGCAGCAAGCTGCTGCTCAACCTGACCTGCAACGCCACCTGTGCCCTGCTGGACCTGCTGCCTGGCCAGATCGTGGCCCACCCCCTCTGGTTTCGCTTCGAACTGGCCTGCCTGCGTGAGCTGCTGAAGGTGATGAAGGCCAGCCAGATTCCGCCCGTCGACCTGCCCGAGTACGCCGTCACCAGCCTGGCCAGGCTGGGCAATTTGCCAGACTGGATGGTGCGGCCCATTCTGGGCGGCAAAATCTCCAAGGCCCGGGGGGAAAAGCCGCCCTCGCTGCTGCTGGACATGCGCGCCGGGCGCCCCCAAAGCGAGGTGGAAGTGCTCAATGGCGGCGTGGTCGAGCTGGGCCGTGCCTGCTCGCTGCCCACGCCGGCCAACGCCTGGATTTTGCAGCAGCTGCGGGAAGTGGTGGGCCAGCCCGAGCGCTGGGCCGAGGTGCGCAGCCGTGGCCAGGAGCTGGCCCGGCAGGCTCAGGCAGCGGCGACGAGAAAGGAGCAGGGGTGAGCGATTTCGAGCAAGCCCCCCTGACCCAAAAAATCGACGAGAACGCCCCTCGTCGCCCTCGCCCCGAAGACGACATTGTGCCCCGCGATGGTTCCACGCCGGTGCGCCGCCCGCGCCCCGAAGACGACGTGGTTCCGGGTCGGCGCTACGAGTCGAAAGTGCTGGTCACCGACGTTTCCGATCGCCCTCCCTGCTGGGATGGCCAGGTGCTGGACGTGCGCGCGCTGACCAAGGCCTACAACAAGCAACTGGCCGTCAACGAGATGACCTTTCAGCTGTATCCGGGCGACATCGTCGGTTTTCTAGGCCCCAACGGAGCTGGCAAAACCACCACGATTCGCATGCTGGCCACCGTGCTGGCCCCCGACGGCGGAACCGCCTACGTGGGCGGACACAGCCTGAAAGAGGTCGAGGAAATCCGCGCCCGGGTAGGCTACATGCCCGACTTCCTCGGCGTCTACGACGACCTGCTGGTGCGCGAGTATCTGGAGTTTTTTGCCCGCGCCTACAAAATCAACCCCACCCACCGCGAGTTCGTCATCCGTGAGGCTCTGGAAACCACCCGCCTGACCAGCCTGGCCGACAACCCGGTGGACGGGCTGTCACGCGGACAGAAGCAGCGGCTGGGTCTGGCCCGTCTGCTGATGCACGACCCGGTGCTGCTGCTGCTCGACGAACCCGCGGCCGGCCTCGACCCCCGCGCCAGGGTAGACCTTCGCGATATTCTGCGCAGCCTCCAACAGCGCGGCAAGGCCATGATCGTCTCGAGCCACATTCTCTCCGACCTTTCCGACTTCTGCAACAAAGTGGCCATCGTGGTCAACGGCAAACTCATTTTGTTCGACGAAACCAGGAGGCTCATCGACCGGATGCGCGAGCGACGCCGGCTGCGCATGCGCCTGATGGACCGGACGGACGAGGCGATGAAGTTTTTGCAGAGCCGCCCCGAGGTGCACGACCCGCAGTTTCAGGGTGAGGACCTGCTCTTTGAAGTGGTGGGTTTCGACCGCGAGGTCTCGCTGCTGCACCGGGCCCTGTTCGAAGCCGATTTTCCCGTGATCACGCTGGCCGAAGAACCCTGGGATCTACAAGACGTGTATCTGCAGGCCACCGAGGGCATCGTCACGCGTGATTGAACTGCTGCACCACTACGCCCATCTGTGGCGCCACCAGCCCTGGTGGCAGCACGATCGCGTAACGCTGGAGCGCATGGCCGAATTCTTCCACAGCAGCCCCGAGGTCTTTCAGCGCAGCCACGCGCCCGGCCACTTCACGGGCTCGGCGCTGGTGTGCGACAGCAATTTGCAGCGGGTGGCCCTGCTGCACCACCGCAAGCTCAACAAGTGGCTGCAGTTTGGCGGCCACGCCGACGGCGACCCGCAACTGGCTCGGGTAGCCCTGAAGGAAGCCGAGGAAGAAAGTGGCCTGCAGCGGTTGATGTATCTGGAATTTGAAGAGGCTCTGGGGCAAGAAACCCATCCCCTGCCCTTCGACCTGGACATTCACGCCATTCCGGCCCGCGGCGGCGACCCCGAGCATCTGCACTACGACGTGCGCTACCTGCTATGGTGTCCTGATCAGCCCCTGAAGGGCAACGAGGAATCCCATCAGGTGGCCTGGTTTCGCCTGGAGGAAGCCCGTCAGGTCACCCAGGAGCCTTCCATGCTGCGCCAGTTCGAGAAGCTCGAGGCTCTGAAGGCCCGGTTTCAAACTCTGCAAGACCGGGGCGCGCACCGACTGGTGAACTGAACTCCCGGCTTAACGCAGCAGAAATTCGGCGACGACCGCGGCCACCCGATCCAGATGAGCTTCTGGCGTCAGCTGATAGACCGTATCTTCGGGTGAGCTGCGTGGGTCGAGCGCGTGACCACAGCGGGGAAAATATACGAACCGCTTGTTGCCCTTCTTCCACACGTGCTTTTCGGCAATTTCCACGGCCTTGACGGCGTAGGCCGGGGTCTGGTTGTCCCATTCCCCTTGAAAAAACGCCAGTCTGGCGCTGGTAGCCTCGACCCGCTGCCCGGGTGTAGGCAGAGCCGCCTCCTCCCGCCTCCAGCTATCGGACAGCAGCGGCTTGAGGAGCAAATTGGAGAAATTTCCGGCCTGAAACTCTACATAGGAAATCGAGCCGTTGAGGTCGAGGTCCAGCACCGGCAGTTGCCGTCTCAACTCCTCGGGTGCCTCGGCCGGGCTGAGCTCGCCGTCGGCGTTGCTGTCGAAGCGAACGAAGTAGAATGGATAACGATTCGCATACTGTTCGTGCACAATAGCCTCCAGCGTGTTGCCCGTGAAGCTGATCAAGCCGATCGACTGCAGCAAGGGGTCGCGGGCCGCGGCGTGTAGCGCCACCGTGCATCCTTCGCTATGTCCAAGCAACACAATCGGCAGCTGGGGAAAGCGCTCTCGGGCCAACTGAGCGGCCGTCAACACATCTTCCACAAAGGCATTCAAGGGAGTGGTGCGCAGAGCAGGGTCCTGGGGGCGAGCAACATTGCGCTTGTCGTAGCGCAGCGCCGCGATGTCCTTGCGGTTCAGAGCGGCAGCCAGTTGCTTGAAGAACGGATTGGCGGCTCTTCCTGCCGTGACCGCCGAAAGCTCTTCGTCACGGGAGTGCGCGCCCGAGCCGTGAACCAAAATCACCACGCCCCGAGGCGGGCGGGCCGGCAGGTCGAACTGGTGAGGCAAGACCTCCGTAAGACCGACACGAGTGATGAGCAAGGCGAGCAACCAACGACGCATCGGAGTGTCTTCTCTTCTGGGCCGAGCCTACCTCGAGGGCAGGTGGTCCGCCACGGCTTCTACCAGAGCCTGACGGAACAGGTTCAGCGTGAAGGGCTTGGCCACCGTGCGGGTGACCCCTGGGGGAACCTCGCCGCGCAATACGCCGCTCATCAGCAACTGGGGCAGATGGGGATATCGCTCGCTCAACCTTTGGGACAGCTGAATGCCCGTCAATCCGGGCAACGAACGACTGAAAATCACCAGATCAAAGCTCTCTTTCTCGAGCTGCTGAAGCACCTGCAGGCCGTCCTCGCAGGCCACGACCAGATGGCCTTCCACCGATAGAAATCGGCTGAGCACCTGGCGCAGCAACGGGTCTTCCTCGGCCACCAGAACCTTCAGGCTGCGCTGCAGGGCCCGAGGATCGTGGGCCACCGGCGCAGTGGCCGCCACCTCCGTGTCGCATTCGGGAAAACACAGGCGAAAGGTGGTGCCCTGACCCAGGCTGCTTTCGATTTCCATCACCGCCTGATGGCGACGCACGATGCCATAGACCATGGCCAGCCCCAGTCCGGTGCCGGCCTCGCCTTTGGTGGAAAAAAAGGGCTCCATGCAGCGGTCGCGAGTGGCGGCATCCATGCCGGTGCCGGTGTCCTGTACCTCCAGACACACCACCTGGCCGGCCCGACGGGTGCGCAGGGTCAACTGACCCCCCTGGGGCATGGCGTCGACGGCATTGAAGATCAGGTTGGTCAGCGCCTGGCGCAGCTCGGCCGGATGACCCAGGGTGTAGAGCGGCTCGGGAAAGTCGCTGAACACCTCGACCTGAATGCCGCGCGTGCGGGTCAGCGCCTTCCACTTGGCCTGGGTCAATTGCAGCACCTGCCCGGCCAGCCCACCCAGCTCCAGACGCTCCATTTCGGCCGGAACGCCCTGCTCGCGATAGAACTCGCCAAGGCGTTTGACCACGTTGGCCGCGTCCTCGGCGGCGGTGCGGATCATCTCCAGAAACTCCTGTACCTGGGCCGTGTCCTCAAGGGTTTCAGGATACATCAGCATGGTTTCGGCCAGGCCCTGGATCGACGCCAGAGCATTATTGAAGTCGTGGGCCACGCCCCCGGCCATCTCGCCCAGCACTTTCAGCCGTTCCTGGCGCACCATCTGCTCGTGAGCATCGCGCAGCTCGCGATAGGCCGTTTCCAGCTTGCGGTGGGTATGCAGCAGCGACTGCTCGGCCTGACGTCGGGCCCTGCGGCTCTCGGCTTCCTTCAACTCGCGGCCAATGGCGGGAATCAGGCGAGAGTAGTTACCCTTGATCAGAAAGTCGTGGGCGCCGGCACGCATGGCGCTGACGGCTGCCTCTTCGCCAATGGTGCCCGAAACCAGCAAAAAGGGACAATCCTGACCGCTGGCCTTGAAGCACGCGAGGGATTCGAGGCCGGAGAATCCGGGCAGGTGAAAATCGGAAATGACCAGGTCCCAGGGCTGGGCCTTCAGAGCCTCTTCCAGAGCCGAAAGCGAATCGACCCGCCGATGCTGGATTTCGTATCCGCCTTTGCGCAGTTCGCGTAAGAGCAGGAATTCATCGTCGGCGCAGTCCTCGACGAGCAGCAGTCGCAGCATGCCTAGCTCGTGGCGGGGGGCGGCAGGTTGGTTCCCAGCCAGTATTCGCTCAGTCGCTTGACCACGTCGCTGAAGTCGCGGTAGTCGATCGGCTTGCGAATATAGCTGTTGGCCCCCAGTTGATAGCTCTCCAGGCGGTCACGGTCCTGATCGGAAGTGGTCAACACGACCACCGGCAACAGCCGGGTTCTGGGCTGATTGCGAATGTACTGCAGCACTTCCAGACCACTGAGCCGGGGCAGGTGCAGGTCGAGAAGAATGAGTTGAGGAGGCGACTGCTCGCCGCTGAGATAGTCGATGGCCTCCTGGCCGTCGCGGGCCACCACCACCTGACTGCGCACCTGGTGTTTGCGCAGTGCCCGCAGGGCCAGCACCTCGTCGTCGATATTGTCTTCGACCAGTAAAATCACGGGATGCTCAGCCATTGGCGGGCTGCCTCGGCAGGCTAAAGGTGAAGCGGCTGCCCTGGCCCGGCTGCGAATCGGCACCGATGTTGCCGCCGTGGCGCTGGACCACCCGGGCCACGATGGCCAGCCCCACGCCGGTGCCCTCGAACTCTTCGGCTCGATGCAGGCGCTGAAAGACCTTGAACAAATTGGCGGCGTGGCGCATATCAAAACCCACCCCGTTGTCTTTCACCTCGAAGCAGAAATCCTCCGCCGTTTCGTGGGCGCTGACCCATACCCGCGAGGGTTGGGCGTGAGAGGAATACTTGAGCGCGTTGGAGAGCAAGTTGGCCCACACCTGGCGCAGCAGCCCGGGGTCGCCCTGCACCACCGGCAGCTCACCCACCTCGACCTGGGCCAGATGATAGCAGATCTGCAATTCCTCCAGGCACTCGCGCACCAGGGTCTGCATGCAGACTTCCTGGCGATGCAGCGGCTGGCGGGTGGTCTTGGCAAACTGCAGCAGATCGTCGATCAAGCGTGACATGCGCTGCGTGCCCTTGAAGATGCGCTGCAAATAGCCCAACCCCTCGTCGCCCAGGGCCTCGGCAAAGTCTTCTTCCAGCACCTGGGCATAGCCGGCGATGGCCCGCAGGGGCGAGCGCAAATCGTGGGACACCGAATACGAAAACGATTCCAGATCGCTGACGGCCTGCTGCAGCTCGGCCGTGCGTTCGGCCACCCGCGACTCCAGGGTCTGGTTTAGCTCTTGCAGCTGACGCTGGGCCTCTTTGCGCTGAGTGATATCGGCCAGCGCCCCAATGATGAAGCGCACCTTGCCGTCTTCGTGAATCAGCGAGGTCGACACACTGACATCGACCTGGGAACCGTCTTTGCGGGCGCGGCGCACTTCCAGCTCGTGCACGGGCCGGTCGCTGTAGAGCTGGGCCTGGTGGCGCGAGAGAAACTCGCCCAGATGCTCGGCCGCAACAAAGGGCACCCGCTGCCCCAGGGCCTCCTGGGGCGACCAGCCAAAGATGCGCTCGGCATGGGCATTCCAGGTCTGCACACTGCCTTCGGCGTCCAGGGTGATAAAGGCGATGGGAGCGGCTTCGATCAGCGCCAGCAGCGCGTCACGATGCTCGCGTACCTGGGCCAGCTCTTGCTCGAGGGACAGGGGCTCCACCCGAGGGGATTCCGGGAGCCCCCGCCCTCCCCTGCCGCTCAGCTGAAGGTTGTTGACGAGGTGTGACGACACATCGGTGTAATTCAAGGGCACAACATCGATGCCGCTCCTTTCCCAAGGAACCTGCGGCGTGAAAGGGCCAGGACGCGTGAGCAACTACAGACCAGAAATCGATGGCCTCCGGGCCCTTTCGATCCTGGGGGTTGTGCTCTTTCACATTGGCGTCTGCCCGGGGGGTTATACAGGAGTTGACGTGTTTTTCGTCATCTCTGGATACCTGATCAGCGGGTTTCTGCTCGGCGAAGTCCTGGCAGGAAAGTTTTCACTGCGTCAATTTTGGATGCGCCGAATTCGCCGTCTGGCACCGGCCTTGCTGCTCGTTTCTGCCACCACCTATGCTCTCGGCTTCTGGCTCTTGCTTCCCGAGGATCTCAGCGAACTGGGAAATTCGCTGGCCTCGCTTTGGACCCTGACGGCCAATGTCTTCTTCTATTATCACACTGGCTACTTTCAGGGGGATGCCGAGACCAAGCCCTTGCTCCATGCCTGGTCTCTAGCTGTGGAAGAGCAATTCTATCTGGTCTTTCCCATGATCTTCTTGGCATGCAAGCATCACCGGCTCACAGGGCTGTCGCTGGTAGCGGTTCTCTCGTTCGGTTGGGGCCTCTGGCGTCTGGAGAGTCAGCCATCCGAGAGCTTTTACCTCATGCCTGGAAGGGCCTGGGAGTTGCTACTGGGGGCCATCCTGGCCTTGCTGCCCGGACCGAAAGGGTCTGGAATCCGAGAGACGGCATCGCTGATAGGATTGGCCTGTATCGCCTTCTGCTTCTTTAGCTTTAATGCCAGCACACGCTTTCCAGGACTTGCGGCCATCGTTCCTTGCGGCGGAGCCGCGCTGTTCCTGGTGGCCAACTCCCAGGGCCGAACCCGCAGCGGCAATGTGCTGGCAACAAAGCCCCTGGTTCGTTGCGGGCAGCTTTCCTATGCCTGGTATCTGTGGCACTGGCCCCTGCTGGCCTTCAGCCGCTACTGGGCCCTGACTCCCATGGAACCGCTGGTCGGTTGCGGCTTACTCGGGGTTGGCCTGGCTTTAGCCTGGATGACCTACCTGCTGGTGGAGGACCCGATCCGCCGCCGGCGACGACTGGCCAGCAACCGCCGGTTGCTTGCCGTCTGCCTCGCCTTAGCCGCTTGTCTCGCCCTGCTTGGCTTTGGAACCTCGGCCCACAGGGGCTGGCCGCAACGGTTTCCTGCGCTGGCTTTGCAACTGGCCGCCACGGGTGCCAAGGAAGGACGATGGCCAGAACTAGACTCCAAGAGCATTGCCCAAGGACAGTATGCCAGGCTTGGGATGGATGGTTCTGGACCGGTACACTTCTTTTTGTGGGGCGATAGTCACTGTAACCACTGGTTCGCCCTCTTGAACGAGCAGGCTCGGCGCACCGGTAAGCGTGGGTTGGGGGCACTCTATCCTGCAACCCCACCCATTCTGAATTACAACCCAAAGCTGAAAACCAGTTTGGGAAGCCGTTCCGCATCCTATAACCAGAAGGTTCTGCAGACCATCCGTGACCTCAACGTGCCCCACGTCATTTTGGGCGCTCGCTGGAATTGGAACCTTTTTCCAGATCAGGGTTTTGAGGCTGGATTTCAGCGAACGCTGGTGGCTCTGGGCGAGCTCCCTTGCGAAGTCTGGGTTCTCAAGCAAATGCCCGAACAGCCCTACTCGGTGCCCCGCGCATTGTCCAGGGTGGTGCGCTTCGGCGGCGACTTCGACCAGCTCGGCGTGACCCTGAGCGAATACCAACAGCAGAGTCAGCGGTTCGATCGGCTCATGGAACAGCATCGTCGCCCCGGTATTCACCTGGTAGACCCTACCCAACTATGCTTTCAAGGCCGCCAGCGCTGTCGGCTGATCGACCAGGGACGAGCCCTTTACCTGGACACGGACCACGCCACTGCCAGGGTAGCGGAAATGCTCTACCCTCAGTTGGCATCGATTTTCGAAGGCCCAACGACCGCTCGTTAACAAAATCGAAACAATCTGAAACACAAGTGGCAACATCTTTCCAACTCCGCTCCCGGCCAACTCTGTCAGGCTGACGGTGGAGGACAGTGACCATGGAGATTCGCAGCACCGGCCCCAGCTACACCCCCGCCGAGAGCACAGGGGTTTCCGAACAGGAAGAAGCTCCGCCGGAGAGTTCCGAGGAAAGCGAAGCGCCCGAACCGGTCGAACCCGTCGATTCGGCCCATCTTGGCGAAGAAGCCGGCCAGTCCCCCACCTCGGCCGGGCCCGACATGCAGGCCATGGCAGAGGACTTTCAATACCAGTCGGTTCCGCTCAAAGACCACAGCGGGGCCAACTTCTGGTCGGCCGACCAGCCACGGCCGGGAAGCGAATCGGGCACTCAGGCCAATGCCCAGATCAATCAGGACTACTCGCATCTGAGCAAGGCCGCCGATCGCTACATGACGGGCGATACGGGAGCGCCGCGCCTGAACAACTTCTTCGAGTTCGCCGAACAGGCTTCCACCGCTGTGGGCGAGCAGATCCGCAACATCGAGAACGTGCAGAAGGGAGCTAACGGCAGCGCCACTTCGGCTGTGAAAGCCGGCCAGTCGATGCTCAACGGTCAACAGCTCGACCAGGCAAAGCGAGTCTACGACGCCACCATGAGAGATCAGGCCGATCAGGTGGTGCGTCAACATCCCAACGACAACAGTGTGCTGAACGGTTCGCGCGTGCTGGGCGGCACGGCCGGACAGATGTGGGGCGAGATGGACACCACCCGCGACGCTCTGGTGAACGGCAACACGGCCATCCACAAGCAGTTGGGTCCGGCCGCGGACACCTTCTTCAAAGGCGAAGCCGACGGGGGCAAGGGTCTGGACGCGCTCAAGGCTGAGGGCATCTATCCCGGTTCCAACAAAGACCCCGATGGCCTGATTACGCGTGCTTTCACCTCTATGCAGAAGGTGCACGACCTGGCTCAGCAATGGGAGAAGGCCGGCACCCCCGAGGAGAAAGAGCGCATTCAGAAAGAGCGCGAACAGGCGGCCAAAGACTCTGTGTTTTCCTTTATGATGCACGAGCAGGGCCATATCTTGCAGCGCGGCTCGATTTTCGACGACCCCACCATGAAGCGCAATCTGCAGGCGATCACGCCCACCATGACCTTCAAGGACACCAACGGTGAACACGGCCAGCTGGGCCAGGGCCAGGACTACTCCAACTTCAAACAGCGCCTGGGGCTCAACGAGGTGCCGGCGGGCACGGCCGGTGCCTACCCGCTGACCAAGAACGGACAGACCCGCCACTACATGCCCGACGCCTCGCAACAGGGTAGCATTGTCGACTACTTCTCGCGCAACATGGGCGAATCGAAGGCGGCCCCGATGATCGACTCGGGTCCACGCAATCTTGAAGCCCCTCCCGCCAGCCAGAGCGGCCGGGGCACCTTGCAGCTGGCCGAGGGCATCGACCGAGGCGACTTCAGCACCATGGCGGCGGGCGGTGTGCGCACGGTGGGCGGTGCCGCCGCCGATGGAACCCGCTGGGTGGGCGACCAGCTGGACCAGGGCGGCGAGGCGCTGGCCATCAGCGGCGCGCGCCAGGCTCAGCAGGGAGGGGTGTGGAACAACACCGCCGGCACCGCCAAAATGGTGACCGGAGTGGCTCTTCACGGTGGTGGCAAGCTGGTTGAAGGGGCCGGACGCCTGGGGGGCGCCGCCGTGGACCTGGCCGCCGATGCCACCGACGCCACCATCAACTGGGGAGCCAATACGGCCAAGGGGCTGTGGCGCTGGGCCACCGACTGGTAGCCCAGAGCCACGCCAACGAAAGGGAAACGTCACGTTGAAAACCAACCGACCTGCCCGCGGCTGGCTGGCCGCATTCTTGAACTATGTCGCCCCCGGAATGGGCTACCTCTATTGCGGCCAGGTTCGCCGCGGTATCCTCACCTGGATCGGCTTCTTCGCCCTGGTGACGGCCTTTCTCTTCGGAGTCCTTCCCCATCTATCGTTCCGTCCGCAAATGCCCTGGCTGTTTCTGCTGCTGTCGATTTCCTCAGGTCTGGCACTGGCCGGGGACGCTTGGCGTTGCTCAAAACGAACGGGAGGTGACACCTTTCGACCTCGAGGTTGGCTGTGTCTTCTGTTGCTGCCGCTCTGGTTTGCAACCCTAAAACCCTTGCGTTGGTGGATGCACTCTTCCCTCTGGCCCCTGGGCCGAAGCTATTTCATCCCCTCTGAGTCCATGGCCCCTACGCTTCAGGTAGGAGACTATCTGTTGACCTGGCCCACACGTTCGCCTCAGCACAACGATATCGTCGTTTTCACGCCCCCCTCAAGCTACAGCGGCCAACGAGAAATGCTGATCAAGCGGGTGGTGGGTCTGCCTGGAGATCGTCTGGCCATCGCAAATGGCCAACTCCACGTCAACGGACAGCCGGTAGAAGAGCCTTTCCTGGCCGAGGCCATGAATGGCGATTGGGCCGAGGTCAAAGTTCCGGCGGGCCAGTATTTCCTGATGGGCGACAATCGCAACCACTCCTACGACTGTCGCTACTGGGGCAGCGTCCCACTGGAGAACATCCGTGAAGAAGCCCTCTGGATAGTCTGGTCAAGCCAGAGCGAGAGAATCGGACAGAAGCTATGAGGCTTGCTTCAAGTTTCTTTCAGCCTGGCCCCGTAATCTGAGGTGACCACAGCGAAATCGAGGCCGCCCCATGGTTACCATCCAACCCAAGTCCGGAACCACCTACCTGAAAGCCTATCAACAGCTGGTCGAGCGCGCCAAAGCCTTTGACCAGAGCGAGCTCGACGGTGACTCGCAGCCAGGCCAGGTGCTTCTCGACCAGATGGTCCAGACCGGCCCCGGGCTGGCCACCGAGCCCACCCGAGTGATCTTGAAGGCCCAACTGCAATCGGGCCCGATCTCCATAGAGGCCACCCCCGCACAACGACATCCCGCCACCCGGCTCGAATTCCAACCCTCGGGAAACCAGTTGCGGGTGCTGGAGAGCTATTTTAAGCCCGATCAGGCTCAGGGTGAAGGGCGCACCTTCGTCATCGACTGCACCAGCGGAGCGGTATCCGATGTTCAGCAGGAGGCCGTGACTCGCAAACTTCAAAGCTCGCTCGATCCGGTTCTGAAGAACGAGCTCAACGCCCTGGGTCGAGACATCAGCGGACTGGGATTTACGATCGGCAATCCCAAGTTCGTCTAGAACAGGGTGAGTTGATGCTGCTCGGCCTGCAGGCCGAGCAGCTTACCATAGCGTCCCCCGGCACCCGCCGAGAGCTGAACGCGTCCTTCCCGGGCGGCCACGATTTGCTGACTGAGAGCCGAACCCACCAACGGCACCAGTTGAGCCGGTGTGGCCTGGTGAAGCACGGCCATCTCACTGCCGAAGGCGGCCACCAACTGATCCAGCCGCGACTTGCCCAGACCGGGCTGCTGATTGAGCGGCACCTGCATCCGATAGGGGGGCCGATGGGCCGGCGAGAGCGAGGGACCGGGGGCCAGCTGCAGAATGCGGTCGAACACCCCTCGCACAAAGTCTTTGGGCAAACTGGCCTTACATTCGGGGCAGGCCAGCACCGCCCCCTCTCCCACTCGGGGCTGCTGACAACGCAGGCAGTAGCTGCGGTGATAACGGCCCAGCGAGGGATCGACCCCATAGTTGGCTTCGATGTGGCGCCCACCCTGGCGCCGCCAGCCCAGCACCAGCTCGCGAAAATTGGGAGCTGCCAGCTGCATGACGGTATATTCTCGCGCGATTCGCTCCAGGCTGTGAGCATCGGAGTTGGTCAGAAAACTCAGCTCAGCCAGTTCGGGAAGGCGGTCGGCAAGTTCCGTGGTGGCCGAAAGGCCCAGCTCCAAAGCGGGAATTTCGCCAAACAGATCGCCAAAGAGTTGCTGGCACGAATCGGCCGCATTGCCATAGACGCTTTTGTGGGGGGTAAAGGCGTGAGCCGGCACCAACAACCCGCCACAGGACTGCACCACAGCCAGTAACTCCCGTGCCGGCAGGCCACATCGTTGGCTCGACAGCTCCATGTTGGTGATGTAGCCGCTCATCACCCGAGAAAACTCCGACAGATTTCGCAAATAGGGGAAGTAGCAGAGGTGGTGGGACACGCCCCCGTGGCTCTCGACGGCCTCGACCTCAGCGCCGGGAATCAGTGTGATCTGATCGCGATGACGCAGCCCGCCCTCGGGCAACTCGAGCAGCTCGCCGCGGTCGATCAGCTGGCGCAGGTCCTGCAGCACGCCCGTGCAGGCGCAATCGATCACACCGATGATGTCCAGCCCCTTGCGCTTCCAGGCGTAGCGAACAATATTCTCCAGCGTAAGATCGGGGCTGGCCGTGATTTTCACCTGCTTACCCCGACCGTTGCGACCTACGTGAATGTGCAGGTCCACCACGTAGCGGCGCAACCCCTCAGAGTTGGCCGTGGGCAGCGGTTGGTAAGGACGAGCCTCGCGCATTCGGGGCAGAGCCGGCGACTCGCCCTCGTCGAGAGGCAATTGCAGCTGGTGCATGCTTCAGAGTTGGCTTCGCAAGTGGGCGAAAACCTGTCGAAACTGCTACCTGGCCAACAACTCCTCGAGCCAGGCATTGACCTGCACGGGTGCTTCCCACATGCACACGTGAGCGCCCAGTGGCAGGCTGTGCACGGCGCCGCGCAGGCGACTGGCGCTTTCCAAGCCGTGCTCCAGAGGAATCAAAGGATCCAACGCGCCGAGTACGCTGAGCGTGGGGGCCTGGATGCGCTGATAGAAGGGAGTACAGTCCCAATCCTTGAGCACGTGCTGCAGCAGATGTCGGCACACCTCGGCGTTGGCCGCGATGAAGCGCTCGGGAGCGGCCAGAAAATCGGCCCCCGGCGTCATTTTCTCCAACATTCGGTAGGTCAGCGTTCGGGGAATGCTGCGAGCGGTGTTGAGCAGGGCCAGATGGCGCACCCGTTCTGGATGGCTGGCGGCCAGGCGGGTGCACAGATAACCCCCGAAGCTGTGGGCCACTACCGAAAACCGGGGCGGTAACCAGTCGAGCAACTCCTCGAGATCGTGGTAAAAGTCGTCGATCGTGGTGGGGTCATCCGGCCAGGGCGAGCGGCCGTGGCCCCGCAGGTCGACGGCAACGATGCGATAGCGGTCGCTCATGGCCTTCATCTGGGGCAAGAAATTCCGCCAGTTCCCTGCCGCCCCGTGAACCATCAGCACGGTGTCCTGCTGGCGATGTCCCACCTCGCACACATGCAGCCAATGGTCGGGACGTCGCCGCGAGTCAATCGTGTGAGAGCGTGTTTGCATGGTGCCTCCGCTGAACTTTGGATAGGGTCACTTTTTAGCCGCCAGTCGTTGCCACTGTTGATGGGCCACCTGAGCTTCTTCGACTTTGCCGAGCTTGCCCAGTGCTTTGCTGGCTCGCTCCCAGGCGCGGGCGCGAAAATCAGGATCGAGGGCCTCGAAGCTCTCCATTCGGGTCAGCAGTTGGAGAGCCGTGGCCTCGGCGCGCTGCCAGTTCTGAATGCGAATCTCGTGGTCGAGGCGCAGCGACAGTGCCTCGAGATACTCCAGAGCATTGCTCAAACCGTGGTCTTCCAGCAGCGTCAGCGCCTCTTCAAAGAGCACATCGGCCTGTTCACGCCGCTGGGTATTGTCGCCGGCGACCTGCAACTGTTCGGCCTCGGACAGGGCCCCTCGCGAGTAAATTTGGGCCAGTGCCGCTCGGGCCTGCGACTGGAGCACAGGATCGAAAGTCGGCAGTTTTTGCGCCATGCGGATCGCCTGCAAGGCCTCCATCTCGGCCTTGGTCAGGCGTTTTTGAAAAATCGCCAGACGCGACTGCACCAAATGATAGCGGGCTTCGAGAAACTGCTGGTCGGGGTGGTGCTGAAACATGGAGCGGGCCCGCCGCAGCAGGGTTTCGGCCTGAGTGGAGCGGTCTTGCTGCAGATGGAGCAGGGCCAGGTTGACGGCGATATGGGCCACAGCCAGTTCGTCGACCACCGGATCCGAGCACACCTCGAGCGCTTCCTGGTAGCGGGCGCGGGCGGGAATCAATTCGCCCCGGCGGTGCTCAAGAGCGGCCAGATTGGCCAGCACTCGCCCTCGCAACCAGATCACGCCGGGAAGTTCCTCGAGCATTTCCAGCGCCTGCTCGTAGCAAGCCATGGCCTGCTGGTAGTCGTGAACGCGGCGAAACAGAATGGCCAGGTTATTCAGGGTCACCACGCGTCGCTCGGGAGCCACCGGCTGACACTCGGCCAGGGCCTGCTCCAACCATTGATGGCACACCTCCCAACTACAGGTGGAGAGAGCGTGCTGAGCATACTCGATGCTATGGGCCCAGCTCATCGCGCAGGGTCCTGAAAGACGATCACAAACACCAGGGCGTGCTTCGCTGCAAACGAGTGAATCCTGTTCACCTCGACCCCGCTCTCTGGCTTGGCCTTCCCCAAAGCTCGCGGGCCTGGCTGATGGACTGTGGTGATCTGAGCCGACTTTCGCTCAGCGAACTTCACGCTGTCGACACGGTGTTTCTGAGTCACGGCCATATCGACCACTGGATCGGCTTTGACCAGTTGCTGCGGGCCCAACTCTTCCAGGGCCACGAGCTTCGGGTTCTGGGCCCCGCCGGTCTGCACGCCATGCTCGATGGCAAATTGCGGGGATATACCTGGAACCTGGTGGCCGATTCCCAACTGCTGATCGCCGGCTATGAATGGAACCAGGGACACTGGCTACGCTGTGACTATCCCTGCGCCCGCCGTTTTCAATCGGCCGGCCCCCCGGCCCCGGCCGAGCTGCCCGAACTGGAGGGCTGGGAATTGGGCTGGGTAGAACTGCAGCATGGGGTGGCCTGTCTGGGCTTTCGCCTGCAAGCCCCCCGCCAGTTTCGCTTCCGAGTCGAGCAGGCTCAGTCCGAGGGACTGACGCCCGGGCCCTGGGTAGAGCAGCTCAAACGCAGCCGGGCTCTGGGTCACCGCCAGCTCAAACTGCGGTTGGACGAACGCGAACTCAGCGCCGAGTCGCTTTGGGATCTGCTGGAGGAACTGCAGCCTTGCAGCCTGGCCTACATCACCGATACCCGACTGGGCCCGGACACTCGTGGGCGCATCGTGGAGCGATTTGGACCGACGCAACAACTGTGGTGCGAGGCAGCCTTCCTGGAGCACCAGCGGCAACTGGCCGAAGACAAACTGCATGCCACCGCTCGCGAGGCTGCCCAACTGGCGCTGGAACTTCCAGCCCAAGAGCTTCACCTGTTCCATCTCAGCCGCCGAACTCAAGGCGATGCCGATGATCACCTGCGCGAGGCCCGGTCCCTGTTTTCCCACGTCTACTGCTGAACGGGAGGAACAATTTCTCACCACAGACGAGGAACACCAGGTGCGCCTCCGTATTGAAATAAATTCAATACGGAGGCGTGGATGCTGCGAAGCTCTCTGGTACGACTGGCCGTGGCGGGCTCTCTCTGGGGCTGTGGCAACCCTGGAGGCAATCTGGGGCTCTCGCCCCAGACGTTTGCCTTTTCGACCGAGGGAGGGGCTACCGGTGGCCCCATCCGCATGTATCGGGTTCAGGACTCCGGACTTGAACCCGGCATCCAGCAAACCCCCGACGACGAATTTTACGGCGACCTGGCGGTTCACCCGGGCCGTCCCCTGCTGCTGGCGGCTCGGGGCACCCCCGCCCTTACGGCCTTCCGAGTGGACCCGGGCAGCGGCAGCCTGAGCCGAGTGGCCGAAACTCTGGTCGAGGGCAAATTGGAGTCCGACGATCAGGTGCTGATCCATCCGGCGGGGCGGTTGCTGTGCCTGTTTCAAAATCAGGAAATCCGCCTGTTCACCCTGACCAGCGACCGGGGTGACGTGGCCCAGCTGCAGGTACTTGCTCCGGCCGGAGCAGGCGACTTAAACCATGGAACGTTCGACCGCGAGGGCCGCTTTCTCTACGCCGTAGATCGGGCTGGCGGAAAAGTCTATGGATACAAGGTCGAAGGGGCCAGTCTGGCCCCTATTGCCAACGATCCTCTGGTGCAGCTGCCCGGCGCCACCTTGCGCGCCGCTTATCTGGAGCCCGAAAATCGCTACCTGTATGTGCTGGATGACAACTACGATCGCATCTGTTGCTATGCGCGAAATGCGGACGGCACGCTGTCCGAAAACGGCAGCCTCAGCGTAGGTCCCGCCCCAGCCCCCTGTACCGCCCTGACAGGTCGGGGGCGGCAACTCTTTTTATCGGAAGCCAGTCAGACCACAACCCGGCTCATCCGCCTGGGCCAGGCCGGAGAAATGTCCCTGCAGTCGAGCTACCCCGGTGGGGGCCATCGGCTCAAAGTAGTGGGAGAACTGCCCTTGCTGTTGGTAGGCGACACAACCCTGGGCAGCCTGCGGCTGCAGAAAGTCACGGCCGCGCAAGAACTGAACTCGACCGAGGGGCAGCCCATCGCGCGGGCTCCGCTCGACCTGGAATGCCTGACCCTGACCAGAAACCGCTAGAACCGTTCAAGGACTTCCGGGGGGCTTACCATCGGGAAAGGGATAAGAGGGAAATTCGCTGACCAGCCCCTTGCCCGTGAACAGCACGGAATGGTGCCCCCCACAGCAACTGACGGTTACGGTTTTGGCCTGCTTGTCATACGCGAAGTTCGTGTAGGTCATCTTCTTGGCCGCAGGACAGGTAGGCATCGCCTGCAGGTAGTGCTTCTCCACGAGCTTCTCCAGATTGGCCGGGTATCGCCCCCGATTGTCATTGGCATAGACCCTGGCAGCGGCGGCAATCGACATCAAATTGGAGCTGCAGGTCCTTAGCTGCACCGTCCCTCGATCTTTGGAGATGTAGCGAAACAACAGCATGCCTCCACCGATGACCACAACCACCGTGGCCAGCAGTAATGGCCAGTCGACCACCATCTTGTCTGCATCATCGTCATCATTTCGCGCCATAAGCACTGGCGTTCGGTACCCCTGGCCAGATCCCTCGACACTCGTCGGAACGGTAAACTTTCGGCAACCATATCTGGCCCCTCTGCGGCTAGTGTAAAGACACAAAGATACAAGGAGCCTGACCATGCGCGTCTCATCCCACCTGCCTTCCTTTACTCCGATTTCCCGCAATCTGCCGAAAATTCAGAAGGGCCCTGAAAATGACCCGCCCGAGCCCCCCAGCTACTTCATGCGCAACTTCACTTCGCGCGTCGACAGCGCCAGCTACAATGTGGCCAACGTGCTGTACCCCCTGAACTGCTCGCTGGTCGCCGGCCGCATCGCCGGAGGTCTGGCTGGCGCCTACCTGGGCCCGGCCGGAAGCATGTTGGGCGGCATCGGTGGTTCGATGCTGGGTTATCGCTTCGGCGCCCAAACCAAAGACAAAGTTCAGCGCTTCGTCGACAACCTGGGTGGCGACAGCAAGGCCGGTCAGGCTGCCGTTCGCACCCTCTACGCAGGCGCAATGGGCGCTGTTATCACGGGCGTTGCTATGGGCGGCGTAGCCCCGGGCCCGATGGCCATCGGAGCCGGCGTCACCGTAGCAGGCCTGGCCGGTTACTCGGCCTGGAAAGCCCGCGGATAGGTCTGCCCCACCCCGAAGAAAAAAGAGCGGCTTCTGCCGCTCTTTTTTTTCCTATTCTTCGATGGCGGCGGTGTCCAGGAAGGAATACCCCCCCAGCACCAGACCCTCTCGATTGGCGACATCCTTGGTTCGCAACAGGTAGCCTTCGGTTTCTTCAAACTCGGGCTTGACCTTGCCCTCGAGCCAGAGGGCGTAGCTGAAATGGCCGAGTTCGGTGACGCAAGGGCCATCAACGACCTTCTCTTCGACCAGGCGAACCGCCCGGAAAGGTTGCTGACGGATGGCCTCCATCAGAATGAAGGCCTGGGCCTCGGAGTCGCTAAGAGCTTTGAGGTGGTCGACCATCTCGGCCCCGAAATAGTTGTTCCCTCCCCCTTCGCGGCTGGGCTTCAGCACCCAGCCTTCGGGGTCGGCCAGGGCCTGTTCACGGGCCTCGGCCACCGGCGCCATGCGCACCATAGTTTCGAGCAAGGCCGCGGCCTCTTCGGGCTCTACGAAGTTCTCCAGGGTCGAGACCTCGGCCAGCACCTGCTGGATTTTCTTGGTATTGGCCAGCTGAATGGTAACGCTGGGAATCGACAGGGTTTCGCTGTGCTCCAGCAGGCGTCGCCCTTCCCAGGCATGCGGCCCCCGATAGTGGTCGGGGCTGTAGCCGGCACGAAAATAGGCGATGGCCGCAGCCCGCCCGCGAAGCTGCAACTTACCCTCTCGGATCTGGCCATACTCACCAATCTCGTCGAGGGTGGTGCGCAGCACCGGAATGCCATAGTCGAGCACGAGTTCGCCCTGCATGGCCCGCTGATCGAAGGCGTTCACTTCGCCTGGTGGCACGATCAACAAAATCACCTCAGACGGCCCGGCCAGCTGACGGTAAGCTCGGGCGAGACCTTTGCAGATGGTGCTGCCTCCTCGATGCGGCAGCGTCTGGCGACCGATTTCGGTCTCGGCATAGAGAAAGCGGATGGCGGCATTGACTTTCTGAGACGCGTAGCCAAGGCTGGCAGCCATCAGGTTGGTCTCGACCTGCTTGGGAACGATGCCCGCGGGGGTGGTGGCGGGCATGAAGTCGTGGCGGCTCAGATACAGCCAGGGGCGACCGATCGGTCTGTCGGGCAAACAGGCATAGAGGCTCTGGATGAACGAGTCGACCTGGCGACTGGCGTGCAGATGCTGATCGAGAAACTCGCGGCTCTGACAACAGCGGTGATACAGCTTGTTGTAGAGAGGACTGATGCGCAGGCCGTGGGCATAAAAGCCCTTGGGACTCTGCCAGGGGTGCAGGGTGAACGGAAGGTGCCCAATGCTGCCATCCTTGCGATAGCGCACCAGACCTTGGGACATAACAAACTCGAGGGCTTCGGCCGCGAGCTCATGGGCTTGATCGAGACGGTCCATCCGGGCTGCTACGCGGGCAAGGGGTAGGCTCCTTCCCCCAGTCCCTTAGGGGAGGCGCCCGAGATAAAAAAGCACCCTGTTCTTGCGAACACGATGCTGGGGATGACCCGCCACCGAGATCTCAAGTGTACCAAACTTTCCCGAGCTTTGCAGCCGACTATCCTCTTTTTTTTGAACGTGGGGTCCGGTAGCCGACTTCTCCGGGCCGGGCCGGCCCCCCGCGAGAGGCACCGCGGGCGCGATAGGGCTGGACCTGCTCGGCCGCCAGACCCACCGCAAAATCGCCCAACTTTTCTTTCAACAGCCGCTCCATTTCGAAGACTTCATCGCGCAGAGCCGCAGCCGTCTCAAATTCAAGGTTGCGGGCAGCCTGCTGCATGGCCGTGCGCAACTGGCTGAGGCTGCGCTGCAGATCCTCAGCACTGAGTTGACGGGCCTTGTGGTTGCGATCCTGAGCAGTGGCGGTGCCACTCAAATCGCCCAGCGTGTCCAGAATGTCGTTGATGGCCTTGCGCACGCTCTCGGGTCGAATGCCGTGCTCCACATTGTAGGCCTCTTGCAGGCTGCGGCGTCGGTTGGTCTCGTCGACGGCATCGCGAATGGCCTGGGTCTGACGGTCGGCATAGAGAATGACCTTACCGCTGACGTTGCGGGCCGCCCGACCGATGGTTTGAATCAGCGAGGTCGAGGAGCGCAAAAAGCCTTCCTGATCGGCATCCAGGATGGCTACCAGCGACACCTCGGGCAGATCGAGCCCTTCCCGCAGCAGATTGATCCCCACCAGCACGTCGAACTCGCCCAGGCGCAGGTCGCGCAAAATTTGAATGCGCCCCAGCGTGTCGACCTCGGAATGCAGGTAGCGCACGCGCACTCCCAGCCCGCTGAAATAGTCGGTCAGGTCCTCGGCCATTTTCTTGGTCAGGGTAGTGACCAGCGTGCGTTCGCCCTGTTGTTCTCGTAAACGAATTTCGGCCAGCAGGTCGTCGATCTGGCCGGCCACGGGTCGCTGCTCGACCTCGGGGTCGAGCAACCCTGTGGGACGGATGATCTGCTCGACGATGCGCGTCGATTGGGTGCGTTCGAATTCGCCGGGAGTGGCCGAAACGAAGACCACCTGGCCGACCGATTCAAGAAATTCCTCAAACGACAGGGGTCGGTTGTCGTAGGCCGAGGGAAGCCGGAAACCATGATCCACCAGGCTATCCTTGCGGGCCCTATCGCCGTGTAACATGGCCCGCACCTGGGGCAAAGCCACATGCGACTCGTCCATAAACAGGACAAAGTCACGCGGAAAATAGCTCAACAGAGTGTAGGGCGACTCGCCAGGGGCCCGCCCGGTCAGATGGCGGGAGTAGTTTTCGACCCCGTTGCAGTAGCCGATCTCCTCGAGCATCTCCAGGTCGTAGCGCGTGCGCATCTCCAGCCGCTGAGCCTCGAGCAGGCGCCCTTCACGACGAAAGGCTTCCAGGCACTGGGCCAGTTCGGCCTCAATGCTCTCCACGGCCCTTCGCCGCTTTTCGGGAGGGGTGACATAGTGGCTGGCCGGATAGACGACGATGCGCAACGGCGAAGAACGGAATTCTCCGGTGAGGGGGTCGTAGATGCCCATTTTTTCCACTTCGTCGCCGAAAAACTCGATGCGGTAGATCACCTCACGATCCACCGGAAAGACCTCCAGCACGTCGCCCTGCAATCGGAAGGTGGCGCGGGTCAGCGGCGAGTTGGTGCGGTGATACTGCAGGTCGACCAGGCGCCGCAGCAGTTCCTGGCGTGGCAAAAGCTCGCCGGGACGAAAGACCAGCATCCCCCCCTGGTAGTCTTCGGGAGAGCCCAGGCCGTAAATGCACGACACCGAAGCCACCACCACCGCATCGCGGCGCTCCAGCACGGCCTGGGTGGCCGAGTGACGCAGGCGATCGATATCGTCATTGATCGAAGCATCTTTCTCAATGTAGGTATCGGAACTGGCCACGTAGGCCTCGGGCTGGTAGTAGTCATAGTAGGACACGAAGTACTCCACGGCCGCTTCTGGAAAGAACTCACGAAATTCGGAACACAGCTGGGCGCACAGCGTTTTGTTGGGGCTCATAATCAGGGCCGGACGGTCGAGCTGGGCGATCACCGAGGCCATGGTGAAGGTCTTGCCCGTGCCGGTAGCTCCCAGCAAGGTGGTGAAGCGATTCCCGCTGCGCAGGCTGTCGAGCAGCTCGGCGATGGCCCGAGGCTGATCGCCCCGGGGGGGAAAGGGAGAAGCGAGTTTCATTCCAAAGACTCCAAGGTGACGAAAAAGTGGCTTGTCCTGTTGGCACTTCTCGCCCCCCCGGCCGGGGCCTACCTGCCCCCCGAACTCAGTTTGCGCCGAACCGAGGTGGTGCAGCTAATCCCCTATGCTCGAGTGGCCGAGCTGAAGGCCTGGATGCAGGAACTTCCGCCCGACTTGAGCCCTGAGGGCCTGCTGCAGCGATTGCAGGCTCGTTTCCAGGACCGCAGCCTGGCCTTTGCGTTCTACGCCGGCTGGTGCTATCTGGACCAGCTCGACCGGCTACAGCAGGCCTACAAGCAACGCGGCGAGGAGCTGGAGCAGGCCGGCAAAGAGTATCTCGACTATCAGGCTCGGGCTGAACAACGGCTGAACGCCGATTCGCTGCCCGAACAGCCGCAGTCGCTTCAGCTCGGGCCGGTGCTGAACCCGCCGGTGCTGCGCAAAGACGAAACCGGTTTCCAATTTTTCCGCTTCCTGCCCTGGCCCGAACGGGGCTGGACGCCGCGGCAGGTGGAGCAACTGCTGGCCGCCAGCCGTGAGGACCAGGAACGGCTCAAGCAGCAAAGTGCTCGCCTGCAGCCGGCCCGAGAGCAGGTCCGAGGGCTCCAGGATCGCTGGGCGCAGTGGCTGCTCGACTGGAACCGACAGTCCGCCGACTTCACGGCCGGCCAGATGCTGCAGCCCATTCCCCCGGGCTGGGTGCCGTCCGAGTAGGAATCGCTGTTGGCGAGATGGAACCTGCGAGGGTGAACAATCCATCAGCCTCGGCCTCGACCCCGCAAGACATCCGTCAGAAGCTGGAAGAACTGGCTCGCATCAGTAAGGAACTGGATGACAATGCCAAGATGCAGGCCGCTGCGCCGAACTTCATCGCGGCCGAACAGTTGCGCAAGCGCGTCAAGGAACTGTCCGAGGCCCAAACCCAGCTGATCACCGGCCTCGTCAACCTGCACCCCGACGCCGAGCAACGCCAGCAGTTCAGCAACCTCTCGACTCGGCTCGACGAACTGCAGGCCAGCATCAAAGCCTGCAAAGAGATCGGGGCTCTGAAAGAGCTGGAAACCGAGATCGACCGGGTCTCGGGCGATTATGTGTTTTGTTTCCAGACCATCGTGGCCGAATTGACCGGCGTGCCTCGCCCCAGCGGCCCAATTCTGGGTTAAAGGTCCTCGATCGAAAGCAAACCTCGCCGAATGGCGTAGCGGATCAACTCGGCTCGATTGGAAACCCCCAATTTGCTCATGATGTTGGCCCGATGGCGCTCTACGGTGTTGGACGAAATGCCCAACTTCTTGCCCACTTCACGGGCCGTGAGACCCTGGGCGGTAAGCTGGAGCACCTCCAACTCGCGGGCCGAGAGTACGGTGTCGGGCTCTTTGGCCAGCAACCGGGCCAAACTGGGATAGAGATAGGCCTGCCCTGCAGCCACCGCCCGCACGGCCGACACCAGATCGTTGGGAGCTGCGCCTTTGACGATGTAGCCGGTGGCGCCGGCACGCAGCAGTTGAAAAAAGTAGCGTTCATCCTCGTGCATGGTAAGGATCAAGATGGGCAACGAAGGATAGTGTTCGCGCACATGTTGGGTGACTTCCAGGCCGTTGACGTCCGGCATGCTGATGTCGAGCAACAACAGGTCGGGCTTGAGACGTGTGAGGCAGTCCAGGGCCTCGCGACCGTTGGCGGCCTCGGCCAGCACCTCAATATCACCCTCTTCGGTGAGCAACATTCGAATGCCCGAGCGCACCACCGGATGGTCTTCTACAATCAATACCGAAATGGACACTGCGACCCCCTCTCCCCCTTATGGAATCGACTCTGTCTCTTGGACCAGGACGCGCCCGCCTGGTGCTTTGACCAGCTGAATAGCGCTCGAGGCCAGCTGCACCACGGCGCGACGCTGTTCGAGCGAAAGCGAAACCAGCATATCCAGCAACTCCCCCACCTCCGGATCTTGCAGCAAACGCGCCTGCGACAACCGCAGCGGGTAGAGAATCCGACCGCCTTTCTGATCAAAAAAGAAGTCAGAGAGTGGCACGCCCAGTGCCTCGGCCAGCTTGCGCACAATTTCCACCGATGGATTCCCGCTGTCGTTCTCGATTCGACTGATGAACGAAGCGGATACCCCCGAGCGGCTCTCCAGTTGCTTGATGGTGAGGCCGCGGGACTTTCGTGCGTATTGGAGGATCTCCCCGAACGACTTTTTGTTCTCGGCGCTAATAAAACATTCTCCTCACTACCGCCCAAGGGTTCACTCTTCAGAGTGCACTTTCCTGGCAAAGTGAAAGGAAGCAGGCAGACCAATCGGCGGCGAGGAGCTTTTCCGCCGCCCGCGAACGCGGCCGCCATGGCTAAGACCCAACTCGACTCTCCGCTCTTTGAGCGCTATCAGATCCAGGAATTCTTCGACGAAATGTTCGATACCGAAGGGCGTGTTCAACCCGCCTATCAGGCCCTTGCTCAGCGCCTGAGCCTGCTGTCGCCCGAGGAATTCGCCCGCCGTCAGGCCGCTGCCGACCTGAGCTTTTTGCGCCAGGGCATCACCTTCACCGTTTATGGTCGAAACGATGAAACAGAACGCATTTTTCCCTATGATTTGCTGCCCCGTATTCTCTCGGCCGCAGAATGGAAGCCGGTGGAAGAGGGCCTCAAACAGCGCATCATCGCCCTCAACCTGTTTCTGCGCGACATCTATGACCAGGGGAAAATTCTCAAAGACAAACGCGTTCCCCTCGACCTGGTCTACAGCTGTCCCCAGTTCCGTCGCGAGATGCGCGGCCTGCGGGTGCCGCGCGGCGTCTATGTCTCGATCATCGGCAGCGACCTGGTGCGAACTCAAGGCGGGCGCTTTGCCGTGCTCGAGGACAATCTGCGGGTGCCCAGCGGAGTGTCCTACATGCTGGCCAACCGCCAGGTGATGAAGCGGGTTCTACCCCGCCTGTTCCGCGACTACGACGTGCGCCCCATCGACCACTATGGTCAGGCCCTGCTCACCACGCTGCGCTCGCTGGCCCCCCACGATCGACCCGACCCCACCGTGGTCCTGCTGACCCCCGGGGTGTACAACTCGGCCTACTTTGAGCACGCATTTTTGGCTCGAATGATGGGCATTCCCCTGGTCGAGGGCCGCGATCTCGTGTGTCACGACAACCTGGTCTACACCAAAACCACTTCCGGACTGCGTCGTGTAGACGTGATCTATCGCCGCATCGACGACGATTTCGTCGACCCCCTGGCCTTCCGCCCGGATTCGATGTTGGGCGTGGCCGGCCTGTTCAACGCCTACCGACACGGCAACGTTACCCTGGCCAACGCCATCGGCACCGGAGTGGCCGACGACAAAGCAGTCTATGCTTACGTTCCCGAAATGATTCGCTACTACTTGGGAGAAGAGCCGATCCTGGACAACGTGGAAACCTTCCTGGGTTGGGACCCCAAGCAGTGCCAGCACATTCTCGACAACATCGGCGACCTGGTGGTCAAGGCCGTGGGAGAGAGCGGTGGCTACGGCATGCTGATCGGCCCCCACAGCAGCCAGGCCCAGCGCGACGAGTTTCGCGAACGGGTTCGAGCCAATCCTCGCAACTACATCGCCCAGCCCACGCTGAAACTATCGTGTGCGCCTTGTTTTGTGGAAGGCCGGGTGGAACCCCGCCACGTCGACCTGCGGCCCTACATTCTGTACGGGCGAGAAATCACGATCGTGCCCGGAGGACTGACTCGGGTGGCCCTGCAAAAGGGTTCGCTGGTGGTCAACTCGTCTCAGGGCGGGGGCAGCAAAGACACCTGGGTATTGAACGAATAGGAATCATCACCATGCTTTCTCGAGTCGCCGACAGTCTCTACTGGATGAGCCGCTACCTGGAGCGGGCCGAGAATACGGCCCGCGCTCTGGACGTCCATCTCAACCTGGTGCTGGAGCTTTCGCCCCAGGTGGGCCAATCACGCTATCTGGACGTGCTGGCCGGACTGCAGGTTGAGGTTCAGGCAGGTCTGGTTCCCACCCCGAACGACCTGACCCTGGATGCAGCCTGCCGGGAGTCGATTTCCAGCAGCATTGCCGCTGCTCGCGAAAACGCCCGGCAAATCCGCGAACAAATCAGTTCAGAAATGTTCGAACAGCTCAACAAGCTCTACCTCTACATCCGCTCTCGCCCCACCCAGGATCGCTTTGCCATCGAACCTCACTCGGTGCTGCAGAAAGTCAAAGATGGCGCTCATCTTTTCCAGGGAATTACCGATTCCACCATGATTCACGGACAGGGCTGGATCTGGATTCAGGTCGGCCGCTATATGGAGCGGGCCAACTGCATCGCCGGTTTATTGCTGCACCACCTCAAGGAGTTGCTCAAGGCCGCCGACACCGACCCCCACCATTACAGTGAATTGCTGGGACTGCTCAAAAGCCTTACGGCCTGGGAAGCCTACTGCAAAGTGTACGGGGCCGAGTTGACCAATCTGGCAGTAGCCCGCTTCCTGACGCTCAACGCCGATTTTCCGCACTCCCTGCATTTTTGCATTCATCACCTCTCCAAAGCGTTGGAAGCCCTGGCTCAAAGCACGGGCACCACCGCTCAAGACCGCCTGGAACTGCGCGTGGGGCGCCTGCGGGCACGCCTGCGTTATGCTACCATCGAAGAACTGCTGGAAGCACCCCTGGTCGACTTCCTGCAGCACGTCCGCGAAGAACTCAATGCGGTTCATCAGGTGCTGTACGAACTCTACCTCAATCAACAATTCGCCCGCAACGCTTACTGACCGGGAGTCCAACTTGATCTATCAAATCCGCCACGTCACCGAATATCGTTACTCGGAGCCCATCCGCGAGAATCTGATGGAAGTGCGCAAGCATCCGCTTTCCAATCATAACCAGCGGTGCCTGAACTTCTCGCTGACCCTGGACCCCGAAGTTCGGGTCTTTCGCTATGTTGACCACCTGAGCAACGTGGTTCATCATTTCGACGTTCCCTGGGTTCACCAGGAACTTTCGATATGCGGCGAGTCGGTGGTCGAAGTGAAAGCGCCGGGTGAGTCCCCGGCCTTGAGCTGGGAGGCGCTGCAATCGGCACTGGAGCAAAGCGACTTTTACGACATGCTGCAGAGCAGCCAGCTCGTCGCCCCCTGCCCCGAACTGGACGTTCTGTGCGCAGAACTACAGCTTTCCAGCCAGACCATGGCCACCCCCGAAGCCCTGGTTCAGGCGGCCGTAAAAGGGCTGGCCGAACGTTTCACCTACCGTAGAGACACCACCGCGGTGGATACTCCCGTAGCCGCGGTTATCCGCCAGCGAAGCGGCCTGTGTCAAGATTTTGCCCATGTGCTGCTCGGTCTCTTGCGGCATTTTCGAATTCCCTGCCGCTATATCAGTGGCTATCGCTATTTCAGTGAGGAAGCCCAGCGCGACACCTCCCACGCCTGGGTTGAAGCCTACGTAGCCGAATCGGGCTGGGTGGGCTTTGACCCCAGTCGGGGAGGAAGCGTGGACGAATCCTATATTTGCAACTGCGTCGGCCGTGATTACGCCGACTGCCCACCCACCCGGGGTATTTACCGTGGCAACGCCACGGGAAGTTTGCGCTATGCTGTCCAGGTGCATCCGGCCGAGGAAGCAGCCCACGAGGACCGGTTCATCCGCAGGTAAAATCTTACTACAGCCAGCAGGACCCCATGGTCACGAAAGGAACCTGCACGGATGGGTCATTCTCTATGCCCAGAGGGGGTCTCCGTTGGGTAGAGCGGTCTCGCTCCTACTGTTGGTTCACATTTTTTTCGCACTTTCGGTCTCCGTCTTTGGAGCTTTCCGGGTGCTGGCCGGCAGTGTCATTCTGGGCATTGTCTCTCTGGTCATCGCGGTGGGTGCCAGTCTCGGGCCGCTGAGGTTCTTGCTGCCGCGCCTGGCCCATCCCGACAAACGGCGCTCGGACGTGTTTCTTCAGGCTCTGGCCGTTTCTGCCGCCGGCGGTTACGCCGCCTTTCTGATCATTGTGGCCTTCGCTCGCAACAGCAAAGTCGAGCTTGACTGGATTGGTCCGTCGGCCTGGGCTGGAGGGCTGATCGGCCTGGTTCTCTGGTGCTACTGGCAGTACGAGCACTTCGCGCAGTCGCGTGAAATCTCTACCCACCAGGCAGCGGTGGTGGAATCCAAGCGTCTCTGGGAACTCGACGCTCCCAAAGACGCCGAGGACAAGCTCAAAGAATCGTTGCTGCGCTGCGAGTTTTTCTTTGGCAGCAACCATGTCCAGTCGGCCCAGGCCGCCATCGACCTGGCCCGCTTCTATCAGAATCAGGGTTCGCGCCATCGCGCCGCCGCCATGTTCCATCGAGCGGTGACGATTCGCAGCAAAATGCTGCCCGAAGACGACCTGCGCATCGCCTCAGTACTGATGGAGTGGGTCAGCGCCGACGACAACATGAACCCCGAAGAAGCCATTCGTCAGTTGCGCAAGGCGCTGCTGACCCTGGAAAAGCAACTCGGCCCCTACGCCGGTCCGGTGGCGCTGGCCTACGAGAGAATCGGTGAACTGCAACAAAAACAAGGCCAGCTCGGCGAGGCCGAAACCGCCCTGCGCCGCAGTTGCAGCATTTTGCGTAAGGGGGAACAGGTCACCAGCCCTAAAGACCTGTTCCGAATTTCTTTGCGCCTGGCTCGCTGCTACATGGAGTCCAAGAAATTCGCAGAGGCCACCGAAATTCTGAGCGGCCTGGAAGAACTCAACAATATTCAAAAGCCAGAAATGCAACTGGAATATTTGCAGGTTCAGGTTTCCTTGCATCAACAACAGGAAAACTCGGCTGCGGCTCAGGAAAAGGCCTGGCAGGCGCTGCAACTGCTGCAGCGCGACCTGGGCCCCACCTTCTCCGAGATCAAGTCGATCTGGGAAAGTGGCCTGGACCAGTTGAGCAAACCCTTTGGTCACCCGGAAGCTCGCCAGGTGCTGCAGGCCATCCAGGGTGGCGACACCTATCAAATCAAGCAACTGCTGGCCAACCATCCAGACTGGATGGGACAACTCGATGCCAGTGGTTGGAACTTCGTCCAATGGGCCTGCTTCTTTGGCCAGGAGCGCGTATTGGAAAGCCTGGTGGCCCTGGGTGGCAGCCTGGACTGCGCTGGCGAGTGGCCTCCGCTGCATATCGCCTGCCGCTGGGGACACCGACGACTGCTGTCGAATTTGCTGCCCAAGGTCGACAACATCAACAAGCCGGCCAAAGGAGGCTGGCACATCCTGCATCGCTGCGCTCAGAACGGCGACGACCGAATTCTCGAAGTGATCACTGCGAGCGACCTCGACGTCAACGCCGTCAACGATCGCGGCGACACTCCGCTGCTGCTGGCCTGCCGCCACGGCCACTACCGATTGGTGGTGGCGCTGGTGGCACGCGGCGCCGAAACCAACAAAGTGAATCCTCAATCAGGGCGTTCACCTCTCCACGAAGTGGCCTATCTGGGCCACCGGGCGCTGGCCGAGTGCCTGCTTCTGAATGGCTCTCGAGTCGACAGCCGTGACCGCGCCGGACTGACGCCTGCCGAACTGGCCCAACAGGCCGAGCACACGGCCATGGTCCAACAACTTCAAACCTATGCCCGAGGCCTGAAACACTGATGGAACTGTCCGAACGCCAGGCAAAGCTCAACACCGAGCTGCGCTTTCAGAATTATCGCCAGGCTCTGCCCCTGGCCCTGGCCCTGCGGCTGGAGCTCGAACTGCTGCCTACCCGGACCGAACGTCAGCAAGAGCAACTGGAAACCGTCGATTTGACGATCCGCCAGCTGGAACGGGCCGTTCGCCCGACCTATGCCCGAGTTGCCGACTGGCTCTGGGGCCGTTGGGTCGCTCCCCTGGAGGAATCTGAATTGCCACCCCTCAAGCTGCATCATCAGGGCATGTCGAGCCCACAAACCGAGGAGGATGACCGATGAGCGATCGCCTTGAGGATCTCAATGTTCCGCCCAAGTTGCTGGCGGCCATCCGCCACGAAGTGCGGAGCAATACCGAGCAACAACTCAACGACCTGTGGATGGTCGTACACTCGCTGAAGAACGCCAGTCCTGGCGCCGCTGAAGCCGGCGTTGACGACGGACTCAAGCAAGAACTGGGCGAGCTGCAGCAGCGGGTCGAAGCCGCCCTGGCCCGCCTCGACGAATTCAAGGCCGACTTTGACGGCGTGAAGGAAGACCTCAAGAAGCGCGTTCAGAAACTGCGCAAGCTCGTTGAGGACAAGGCCTCGGCCGAAACCCCCGCAGTCATTCCTCCCGAAGTTGGCGAGATGCCCCACAAGATGGTCGCTCTGTTGGATCGAGTCGAGAAGCTCGAGCGCGACACCGGACAGTTGGGGGGAGCCGCAGCCCTTTTTGAAAATCGACTGGCCGACCAGGAAAGCCGTATTCTGCGCCGGGTCGACGAAGTGGAAACGCGGGTCAATCGACAACTCACCCAGATCCCCAGCGCCGCTGCCGGACCGGCCGCCGCAGCCAGCCCCGACGAGCTGTCGACTGCCGCCTTGATGGGTCTGGAAGGCAGCGTGGATTTCAGCCTGGCCGACTATGCCAAGGTGGCCATCAAATACAATGCCAGCGACCTGGTCATCCGCCCCAACAGCCTTCCTTATACCTATCTGGAGGGTGACCTCATTCCCATGGGCCAGAAGGTTCTCACCAGCGTCGATTCCTATCGGGTAACGATGCTGGCTCTGCAGCGGCACGAGCGTCAGCAACTGCTGGAAAAGCGTAACTTCAGCAAGCTGGTGGAGTTTCACGGCGCCCGCTTCCTGCTCAATGCTTACTTCGAACGCGGGGAACTCTCCAGCTACGCCCGCCGGCTGACCCCTCCGCCCATGAGTCTGGACTCTTTAGACCTGCCTCGCACTCTGGAAGTCTCGCTGCTGGAAGATCGCGGTCTGATTTTGCTCTGCGGCAGCAGCGTCGGCACGCTCAAGTCGCTGGCCTATGCACTGATGCAGCCGATCAACCAGCAGCGACGCGTGCGCATTCTCACCTACGAGGATGCCATTGTCTATGAGCTGCCCGAGGAACAGAGCCTGCTCAGTCAACTACAACGAGGAGTCGACGTTCCTGGCTCGTCTCATCTCTTACGGCTGCGCCCCGACGTGCTCTATCTGCAGCGAATCGAGACCGTCGAAGACCTGCAAATCGCCCTCGACTTCGCTTCCGACCGCACGTTAGTGCTGGCTGGTTGTAGCGGTTCGGGCGTGGTCAACAGCCTGCAGCAAGTCCTTGAAATTGCCCCCCAGGAGCGACGAAGCTCGCTGCTGGCCCAGCTGGGGGCTGCGCTCAAGTCGGTGCTCTGCTACCGCCAGCCCCAGCCCAGCGAGTATCTGATCAACAGTGCCAAGGTTCGTCCCTGGCTCGAGCGAGGCGACTTTGCAGCCCTGCAAACCGCCGTGGAAACCAGCACGGCCCGGCCGGCCGGAACGCCTTCACCCTCGGGCAGCCCGGGTCGCACGGGCAAGAGCGATCCTCCCCTCCCCCATCCTTCTACCGAGTCGCTCTCGGCCGTTTCGGGTAGCCCGGGAGGCAGCGGGCGAGGGCGTCAGCCCTTGCAACCGCCTCCTCAACTCGAACCGCCCTCAACAGAGAGCGAATCGGCAGCGCCAGCCCCAGCGGCTCCAACGACCCCAGCGGCCCCGACCGAGCCTGCAGCAACCGATGGGGACAAGTCGGGCGGCGATGAGGAAACTTTGCTGGGCTGGCTCTAGCAAGAATCTCACACTTCTCAAGCAACCATCTTCACCTGCCCTGGTACTCTGAGGTCAACTCAGAACCTGAACCGGAGGTGCCCGATGGTATCCGACAAACTCACTCAAAGAGCCCAAAAGTCTCTGCAAGATGCCGCCCAACTGGCCCAACAACGGGGCCACTCGCAACTGCTTCCCACCCACCTGCTCAAGGCGCTCCTGGATGAACAGGGAGGGCTGGTGGCCACCTTGCTGGCGGCCCAAAACGTTCAACCCAAGGGGCTGCTGCAACGCGCCGAAGACCACCTGCAGCGTCAACCTCGGCTGCAACAGCCCGGGGCTGTCTATGCCAGCAACGAACTGCAACAACTGATGGAACGGGCCGACCGAGCCCGCGGCGAGATGAGCGATGACTTCATCAGCCAGGAGCATCTGCTGCTGGCTCTGCTGGAAGGCAAACCCGAGGGCGCCTGGTTGAAAGAACTGGGCCTCAAGCCCCAGGCCCTCAAACAGGCCATCACGGAATTCCGAGGCGGCCAGAAAGCCAGCGATGCCGGGGCCGAAGACAAATATCAGGCACTGCAAAAATACGGGCGAGATCTGACCGAACTGGCCCGTCAGGGCAAGCTGGATCCGGTGGTGGGCCGCGACGACGAAATTCGACGCTGCGTGCAGATCCTCTCGCGTCGACGCAAGAACAACCCGGTGTTGATCGGTGACCCCGGCGTGGGCAAAACCGCCATCGCCGAGGGGTTGGCCCAGCGCATCGTCAATGGCGACGTGCCGGAAAGCCTGAAAAACCGCATCATCTACGCGCTGGATATGGGCCAGTTGCTGGCCGGGGCCAAATACCGCGGCGAGTTCGAGGAGCGCCTGCAGGCGGTTCTTCAGCAAATCCAGCAGGCCCAGGGCAAGATTCTCGTCTTCATCGACGAGCTGCACACCCTGGTCGGAGCCGGCAAGTCCGACGGCGCGATGGATGCGGCCAACTTGCTCAAACCAGCCCTGGCCCGGGGCGAGCTGCGCTGCATTGGCGCCACCACTCTCGATGAATACCGACAGCACATCGAGAAAGATGCCGCGCTGGAGCGTCGCTTCCAACCGGTGTTCGTAGGCGAGCCCAGCGTCGAGGCCACCTTGAGCATCTTGCGCGGTCTGCGCGAGAAGTATGAGGTGCACCACGGTGTGCGTATCACCGACGCAGCTCTGGTGGCAGCGGCTCGCCTCTCCAACCGCTACATCAGCGACCGTTTTCTGCCCGATAAGGCCATCGACTTGATGGACGAGTCGGCGGCGACGCTGCGAATGGAAATCGACTCGATGCCTTCGGCTCTCGACCGACTCGAGCGGCAGATTCGTCAGCTCAAGGTGGAACGTCAGGCTCTGGAAATGGAGCAAGACGAGCTGTCGCGACAGCGGCTGCAGGACCTGGTCGGCCAGCTGGAAGAGCTGGAGAAGCAGCTGGAAAGCGAGCAGCGCCAGTGGTCGGGCGAACGTGAGCGAATTCAGGTCATTCGCTCGCTCAAGCGCCAGTTCGACCGGCTGGGAGTCGAGGAAAGCGAGGCCGAGCGTCGAGGCGACCTGGCCGCGCTGGCCGAGATTCGCTACGGTAAAAAGCATCAGCTGCAAAAGCAGCTGGAAGCGGCCGAAGCCGAACTGGAAGCCCACCCGCCTCGATTTCTGCGCGAGCAGGTCGAGGAAGAGGATATCGCCCAGGTGATTTCGCGCTGGACCGGTATCCCCGTAAACAAGCTGATGCAGGGCGAGCGCAGTCGCTTGCTGGGGCTGGAACACCAGCTCGAGCAGCGAGTGGTGGACCAGCACGAAGCTCTGGTGGCGGTGTCGGAGGCGGTGCGGCGCAGTCGCGCCGGGCTCTCGGACCCCAACCGGCCCCTGGGCAGCTTCCTCTTCCTGGGTCCCACCGGTGTGGGCAAAACCGAGCTGGCCAAGGCCCTGGCCGAGCTCCTCTTCGACGACGAAAAAGCGCTGGTGCGCATCGACATGAGCGAATACTCCGAGAAGCACTCGGTGAGTCGCCTGGTGGGTGCGCCTCCGGGATATGTCGGTTACGAACAGGGAGGGCAACTGACCGAAGCCGTACGACGCCGTCCCTACAGCGTAATTCTGCTCGATGAGTTGGAAAAGGCTCATCCTGAGGTCTACCCGCTGCTCTTGCAGATGCTCGACGACGGTCGGCTTACCGACGGTCAAGGGCGCACGGTGGACTTCCGCCAGTGCCTGGTCATCATGACCAGCAATCTGGGTTCGGCCCCGGGAGATACGGTAGAACAGGCGCTGCGGCGAACCTTCCGGCCGGAGTTCCTGAACCGAATCGATGAGATGGTGACCTTCAAGCCGCTGAAGATGGAGTCGATTGAAAAAATCGTCGACATCCAGTTGGTGCGCCTGCAGAATCGCCTGAAAACGATTCGCATTCAGCTGCAGTTGAGCCCCGAGGCGCGAAGCTGGCTGGCCCAACGCGGTTGGGACCCGGAATTCGGAGCCCGACCGCTGAAGCGGACGATGCAGCGACTGCTGGAAAATCCGCTGTCCAAGCTACTGCTGGAGGGCAATCTGAAGCCGGGCGGCACGGTGCTGGCTGCGGTGAACGGTGAGGGTCTGGAGCTGAAAGTCCAGTAAGTCGATGGCCTAGCCGAAGAGAACCTGAAGACCGCTGAGGAGCAGCCACATCAAGGCTGCCCCAGCGGTCGCTCTTTGAGCCCAGGTATAGGCCTGGAACTTGCGCTGGGCGATGACAGCCAGCACATAGGTGCGCCGCAGGGTATCCTCGAGGAGGCCCTGCGGCCCCATTTGGGCAAAGTCGTGGAGATACTGCCCCATGTTCTTGCGCTGCACGACATCGGCAAAGAAGATGCAGTCCTTGCGGGGAAGCCGGGGCACCTGCCCCCGCGACATGATCACCGACAGACACAGCAGCAGAGCCACGCCAGAAGCCGCTACCAGACTGAGTTGGAAGAGCTTGAGAACCAGGCTGTTGCTGGTCGATGCCTGAGCGGCCGCGATAAACAGGCTGTTGATGACGATGAGGTTGCCTGCTTTGGAATCGGCAAATTGAACCAACTGCTGGTTATAGTTGAGAATCTCAAAGGCAGCTTGATTTTCCGGTTCGTTCACGATGCACCCCACCTGAAAGAGTGGTGTCATCCTACGACCGGCCCCCCCCGGGCGTCGGTATGCTAGGTCACAGGCTTCGCCTGCGAATCGAGGCCAGGTCTTCGTAGAGTCGAGCCCGCTTTTTCAAGCGAGCCATGACCTCGGCCACCGAGCCCCGCTGACGTTGCGATACCTTGCCGTTCAGACAGATCTCGAAGCAAAGGCCCCGCGGACCGAGCGGAGGGAGAGAAGAAAGATTCGATTGAGTTCGTTCGCTAGTAGGTAGACGCAAACTGGACTTCATAGGCACCTACTCCGTTGGATAGATTGACTGGCGCGGGTTCAGTTTGTCGAGGTTGGATTCCTTGTGGAAAAACCGCCATTTTTGCCTTTGATGTTTTCGCAACACCTTGTTCTATCAAGTGTTCCCCTATCGAAGGGGCAAACTAGCGTTCCATTTTCACGGTAAAGCTGGGCTGCGAGCGGGCTCCGTTGCGCAGCGCCAGCACCCGAAAGTAGTAGGGCCCGGGGGCGGGGCGAGAACGCACCAGAATGGAGGGACGGTTCTCCTCGATGAGCCCCTCTTCCACCATTTGCCAGGCTCCGTCTTTCTGCTCTTCGACCAGATAGCCGGTGGCCTCGTCCACGCGCCTCCAGCTGAGGCGAATCTCATCTTGCTTCACATACAGGCCCATCACGGTAGAAGGAGCAGGCGGAGGCGGCCCTTTGGGCTTCTCTGCTGCCGCAGGGCGCGACCCCTGAGCGGGGGGTGTAGCCTTGCGGGGCGGCGGTGGCAGCAAATCGGAGATCGGTGCATTCAGGTTCTCCACCGGCTCCTGTGCAGGCTCCGGCTGTTTGGCCGGCAGCTCTTTTTCGGCCACAGGAGCAGGCGGAGTAGCCCCGGCCAGCACCGACTCGGGCAGCGGGCGAGACTCGCGCAGCGGCGTCGCCACCGACTCGCCCGACTGGGCGGTGTGGACCACCAGAACCGGCCCGAGCAGCGGGCTCCCCCCGCGCAAAACGGCCCGGATGCGGAACTGATACTCGCTATTGGGACTCAATCCCGAAAGCACGGTGGAACTGGTGGCGGGCGTATAGCTGGGCTCGCTTTCGTTGAGCCACCAGGTTCCGTTGCGCAAGCTGAGCACCTCGTAGCCCAGAGCCCGTGGCACGGGATCCCAGCGCAACTCCAGCTGCAGGTCGGTAACGCGCACTACCGAGGCCTGCAGCGGCGGGGCCTGTCCCAGAGCGGGGACCTGGCCCAGCGTCAGCAGCAAGAGCAGCGCCAGGCCTTTGAGGCGCCCGCAGCTCAGGCGTCGAGGCCTCCTTCGATTTCTTGAAGCGTCTCGGTCTTCAGCGACTCAAGATCGGCATCGCTGATTTCCATTTGGCGCGCAATACGGTTGAGGAAACGCAACTCGGAAATCTCAACCTTACCGTCGGCCATCGCCATGGCCAGGAGAACCTTCATGATTTCCTTGCGGGCTCCGGGGTCTTTGACCGACTCCTTGAGATTCTTAATGTCGGGGGGATGGGACATCATCTCGGCCACCTCGCCCAGAGCTTTGGCATCCAGGTCGAGTTGAGACAGCACCCCACCGAGCAAACGGCGCTCGTCCTCGGTTACTTCTCCATCGGCCCAGATGACATGAACCAGACTCTTGACCAGCGCCTTCTCGGCATCTTGCATGACCAGCCTCCCAATCTACGTGCGATCCACAAGTCGGCTTGGAATCGATGGCAGGCTCTTCGTGCTACCCTGGAGGGGCCCTCTCGGGGAAATTCAACTCCCTTTCAGGTGTTTTGGTTAGACTGAGGATATGACCTATGAATGCAGCTGTGGACGTCAGTTCGTCAACGCCACCAGTCTGGAACGACATCAGTGGGTCACCAGGCATCAGGGTCGGGTAGAACGGCCGGACATGGCTGTTCCCGCTGCGCTTGACCCCCGACCCCAGGAACTCAGCAAAGCGTTGCAATTGCTGCAGCAAAAACAGGCCGAACAGCAGAGCTTCGACAGGCAGCGCCGAGCTCGAAGACAGCTGGAGAATCGTCGCAATCACTGGAAGTTTCGGCTGCGCCTGGCGATTCAAGAAGCCCTGGAAGCCCTGGACGGAGGGGCCTATCAACTCCACCAAGCCGGGTTGCTGGCACTGCGGGTGCTGCTGGTGCTGGGCTGCATGGGCGGTATACTCTGGGCCGGGATGAGCCTGAGCCGGCTGGTTTCTTGAATTCATCTCAAGGATTAGCCTGCCAGGGGACGAATTCCTGGCCATGGCCAGCAGCGAGAAAGCCCGGGACTATTACGTTCCCGACTACCTGACTCATCTGGCGGTCGAGCGCACTTTGGCCCGCCGCACGCTGGAGGAATACTCCCAGGATCTGCAACTCTTTTTCGACTATCTGCAACCGTTGCTCGACGACGGTCTGTGCCTGCAGGGGATCGATGCCCGCACGGTGCGAGAGTTTCTGGCCTTCCTGCGCCAGAAGAAGAACTACACCGCTGCCGCCCTCAACCGGAAAATCGCCTGTCTCAAGGGCTATTTTCGCTTCCTCGAAGCCGAAGGGCATATCCTGGCCTCGCCCATGCAGCGACTTCATTCCGCCAAAGAGGGACGACTGCTTCCCAAGGTGATGTCTGAGCACGAGGTGCAAAAACTGCTCGAACAGCCGGCGCCCGACCATCAGGCCGAGGAGTTCGCCGCCCGCGACCAGGCCATGCTCGAACTGCTGTATAGCGCCGGCATCCGCCTGTCGGAACTGGTGGGCCTGAATCTGCAAGACGTCGACTGGGAAAAGCTGCAGTTGCGCGTCACCGGCAAGGGGAACAAGCAGCGCTTCGTGTTTCTTACCCCCACCGCGGCACAGGCACTGCAGGCCTATCTCAAGGTGCGCAGCCGGCGTTCCGATGCGCTGTTCCTCAACCGATTCGGGGAGCGCATCTCGAACCGGGCCGTACAACTGCTGTTCAAGAAGCGCAAAGAATCGGCCCAGTTGCAACGTAAGGCCTCACCCCACACCATGAGGCACAGCTTTGCCACCCATATGCTGGAAGGCGGCAGCGACCTGGTGACGATCAAGGAACTGCTCGGACACGAGAGCCTGCAAACGACCCAGGTCTATACCAACATCTCCCGGCGCAAGATGCGCGAAGTCTACGATCAGAGCCATCCCCGCCAGTAAGGGGTCTATTTGCGCCTTCCCAGGTCGAGCAGGCCCAGGAAAAAACCCGAGAGTATGGCGTGCCCCCCCAGGCCTGCCAGAGTTACGGCCAGAATGACGAGGCGCAAGGTGGTCGACGGCTCCAGAGGTCCATATCCGGTTTCCCGCCAGATTTCCAGCGCGGCCAGCGCGCTGCCGATGCCGCCCAGGATGAGCAGCAGACCAAGAAAAATTCCTTTCTCTACATAAAACCCATAGAGTGCAGGCTGGCTCGAGCGCGGGTGCAGCCCTTCCGAGGCGGCAAAGACGCGGGCGAACATACCAAAGGTAAGCGCCTGAAACCCCAGCAGAGTAAAGCCCGAGGCACACACCAGCGTATGCACGTCGAAACTGACCCCGGCCACGGTGCGCACCCCGGGCAACAGCCACACGAACAGCCCCAGGCCGAGCAAAAGTAAGGTTAGCCCAGGATAGTAGTATAGCCAGCGTGGACAGTAGAGCAGCAAGAAACGCAAATGTCGCCAGCCGTCACGCCAGCTGTTCAGGTGGGGGGGGCGCCCCCGACCGTCTTTGGCCAGGCGGGTCGGCACCTCGGTGATTTTCAAGCGATGCAGCTCGGCCTTGACCACCAGTTCGCTGGCGAACTCCATGCCGGTGGTGCGCAGATCGAGCAACGGCAAAATGTCGCGGTGAAACCCCCTCAGGCCGCAGTGAAAGTCGCCGCAGTGGCTGCCGAAGAAGAGCCGGCCGATACCGGTTAGCACGGGGTTGCCCAGATATCGATGGTGAACGGGCATCGCCCCGGGATCGATACCGCCCCGAAAACGATTGCCCATCACCAGTTGATAACCCTCACGCAGTTTTTCTACAAAGGGCATCAGGTTGGAAAAATCATAGCTGTCGTCACAGTCGCCCATAATGATGAAGCGCCCGCCAGCGGCCTCAAAGCCACCCATCAGGGCATTGCCATAGCCCTTGGCGGGCACGGCCACCACCCTTGCCCCCCGCTCTTCCGCCAGGGCCTGCGAGCCGTCGGTGCTTCCATTATCGGCCACCACCACTTCGCCCAGAATCTGGTGGCGCTCGAGGAAGCTGCGGGCCTTGTCGACACAAATGCCCACGGTGCGGACCTCGTTCAGACAGGGCATCACAATCGAGAGTTCCAGGCCAGACTCCATCGGCCTGCTTTTGACGGCGACGGTTGCCCCCCTTCGTGGGGCAGGAAGTGATGTGTCGACAAGACGAAAACGGCCCCTTGACCTTTCTCGACCGGTTACTGCAGCAGTGGCGCATCCGCAAAGCCCTGCCCTGGCTGGCACCCGGGGCCCGGGTTCTGGACGTGGGCGCCCATCAGGGAGAGCTCTTTGAGCGGGCTCCCTGGATTGGACCTTCGCTGGGCATAGAGCCCAACCTGGGAGAGCCACGCAACTGCGGCCGACATCGGCTGCGTCCCGGTCGCTTTCCGGCCGACGACCTTCCCGACCGCTCTTTCGACGCGATTACCATGCTGGCGGTAGTCGAGCATTTCGACCCGGCCACGCTCGAACAGCTGGGGCCCGCCTGCCAGCGGCTGCTCAGCGCGGGCGGACGCGTGGTGATCACGGTGCCTTCTCCCTGGGTGGACCACCTTTTGACAGTGCTCCGGGCGCTTGGCCTGGTGCACGGCATGGAACTGGAACAGCATCACGGGTTCCTACCCCAGGATGTCCTCAACTACTTTGGCCCGGAACATTTCCAGTTGGAAACCCATCAGCGCTTTCAGCTGGGCCTGAATAACCTGTTCGTCTTTCGCCGCCGATGAAGTTTCTGGGCATTCTGCTGGCCCTGAGCCTGGCCTTGCTCACTCTGGAACAGAGCCTGGTGCCCATTGTGGGGGGCGAAACCGACTTCTGGTGGCACCTGCAGGCCGGCCAGAGGCTGTGGTCGGGCCACCTCGACCTGACCGACCCCTACTCGTTTGTCTATACGGATAAACGCTGGATCCACATCGACTGGGCTTTCCAGGCCCTGATCTATCCGGTGTATGCCGCGGGCGGACCGGGCGGGGTGCTGCTGCTGCGAGCCCTCATCCAGCTGGCAGCGGTAGCCCTGCTGTGGCGCCTGCTGGAGCGCTGTAAGGTGACGGCGGGAACCAGGTGGCTGATCTGTTTGGCCACGGTGTCGGTGTGGGGCAGTGGCATTGCCCTCCGTCCGGCTACCGTCAGCATTGCTTTCACCGTGGGCGTGCATCTGCTGCTTGAGGAGGTGCGGCGTGGCCACCGGCGCTGGCTCAGCCTGCTGCCTCCTCTGCTCTGCCTCTGGTTCAACCTGCATGTGGCTGCGCTGGCCGGCTGCCTGCTGGTGGGGGTCTATGCGGTGGGGGTGTGGCTGGAGGGCGATCGCCAGCACTGGAAAGCCTGGGCGCTGTGCCTGCTGGGCTGTGCCATTGCGCCATTCCTGAATCCTCAGGGCTGGCGCACGGTGTATCTACCCCTGGAGTTCCTCTGGACGGACTCGCCCTGGAACCAGATCATCTTGGAGGTGCAGGCACCCGAATGGCATTGGCCGGGCACCGCCACGGCTCGCCTGTTGATCTTTCTGGCCGCTCTCGAGGCGCTCTGGGGCTTGCGCCAGCGTCGCTGGGCCACGTTGTTGGTGGTGCTCGTCTTCGGTTATCTGAGCTGGAACAACTATCGCCACCAGTTTCAGTTCTGTTCCATTCTGGCCTGCTTTGCGGGCTGCGCCCTGGCTCGCCCGAGTTGGCCTCGGGTCCCCAGGCGCTGGCTCCACGGCGCTCTCTCGGTGCTGGCTCTGGCGGTGGCCCTGCGGGCACTGCTCTACCTGGGTCTGGCCGCCTGGCCTCCCGGTGGATTGTTGCGCCGGGAGTCGTTTGCCGAAGCGGTGGTGCAGGCCCTGGCCGAGGCTCCGCCCGGGCTGCGAGTGTTTACTGACATGAACTCGGCCGGCTATTACATCTGGCGCACCTCGGGCCGTCAGCCGATCTTTCTGGACAGCCGCAGCAGCCAGGTCTTTGACGACCCCCAGCTGGTTGGGGCCTATTTCGAAATTCTGCTCGACCGACCCCGGGCCCAGCAACTGCTCGACCGCTTCCATATTGAGGTGGTGGCCGAAAACCGACTGGCCAGCGGCAATTCCTCGCTCTATTCGCGGCTGAGCCAGCATCCCGATTGGGTTCGCCTGTATAGCGACAGTACCGGCTCACTGCTGTGCCGCCGCTCGCTACTGTCCAGACTGCCCATCCCCCAATCGCCGAGATACCTGCAGCTCTATGAATCCGCTCGCCACTACCAGTTGCTCGGAGATACGCAGCGGGCCAGCCAGCTGTATCTGGAGTGTCTGCAGCACTACCCCCAGTTCGCCAACGCGCGCCTGGAACTGGCCCGGCTGGCCCTGACCCGAGGTCAGAAATCGTGGGCCCGCCAGCAGTTGGCGCTGGCTGAACTCTACAATCCGGCCGTTCACTCGCCCGATCTGTGGAAACAGTTGGGAATTCGTCCGGCTACGGGATCGGTGCTGGCCTGGTTGCTGCCCTTCCTGGCCCTGCCCTGGTAACCGCCCCTCCCTGTCAGGGAAGAGCCTTGTTGCGGGGCCCGATCTGATCGCGAATCCGCAGAGCGGATCGGGTAGCCCCGTCGGAGTGGCTGCTTTCGGTAAAATCGCCTCCGAAGTAGAGATGTCCGTGGGGGCGACGCAGCTTTTCGGAAAGGGCATCAAAGCGCGATCGCCCCACCGGCCAGGCGGCGATAGCCCGTGGATGATAGCGATAAAAGGTCCAGCGCCGAATGGCCGGAGCGATGCCGGGAAAGCGCGCCTCGAACTCCTGGGCAAGCATCCGCTGAACATCATCCAGGGACATGGTGCGACTGTTGTAACGCTCGGCGAAATCGCCCGTGACCAACAGATTGACAAGCACATGCTCGGGATCGTCAGAATCACCGGGATAGATCACGCCCAGCGGACCACCGGTAAGAATGGGAAGGAACCTTTGCCCCTTTATCGTCCAGTATTTTTCGGCCGAACGGTCGAGCAGCACATGGGCGGTAAAATAAGCCCCCCACATCTGGGTGTGAATCGCCTTGTAGACGTCTTCATCGAGTCGCGGTTCGAACTGAATTTCAAACAGGCGATACAGCGGCACGGTCAGCACCGCATAGCGGGCCCGGATGCTGCGATTGGAAAAATCGGCGCTGCTGAGCGCTCTGACCTCCACCCCCTCAGGCCCATCGAGAACATTGGTCACCTGGCAATTGAGGGCGATATTCTCGGGGCCCACGGCGGCCGCCAGAGCTTCGGTGAGTTTCTGATTGCCCCCCACCACATGGTTGGGCATGGCGCCCTTGCCTGCGAAAAGATGCCACTCGGCAATTCCGTCCAGGGCGCTGATACGAGCCAGGGTGGTACCGATTTCAGGCTCGAGAATGGCCCTCACCACGCCCAGCCCTTTGGCGGTGAGCCCCGACTGCTTCAGCCAGGCCTCCATGGAGATGTTCTGCAGGGAGCGATCGATCGTCCCCTGTTCAAGGCTCTTCAGGTGGGCCTGCATGCTACTGTCCCAGCGCTGATATGCCGGATAGTCGGGCCCCAGCACTTCCCGCAGAAAGGCCTGGTTGTCGGGGTGATCGGTAAGCGGATACAGCTTGCCATCGAGGAAGAGGCTGGATACGCCCAACTCGCCTCGCTCCAGGGGGACCTTGAGCTGGCGGGCCAGATCGAGGGCCGGATTGCCGTCCCAAAACTCGGCCAGGCCAACCTCGGCCCCCACCCCGTGAGGATAAGAGCCGGTGCGCACCCGCCCGCCCACTCGGGGGGTGGACTCGAGCACCTGCACCTGCCAACCCATGTTCTTCAGATGATAGGCCGTGCTCAGCCCGGACAGGCCAGCGCCCACCACCACCACGTCGACCTGCTTTTGCAGCGTCGATGGCGATGGCGATGGCGCAGGGGCAGGGCTACAACCCACCAGGACGAGCAGCACCATCAGCCAGGCCAGAATGCAGGTGCGCGGCATGGTGCTATGTTCTCATTCCTGGCTGGGGCTCCTTGAGGCGACGGTTACACGGTTATGCTGCGAAAATAGCGAGCGAAATCGCTGAGCGGAATGGTCAACCGGCCGTCTACCTGACCGTCATTGGTATTGCCCTCGCCCGAGCGACTGTCGCCCCAAGGATTGCGTAAGGTGATATTGTCACCCCGCAAATTCAACACGGAATAGGCGTGACCGTCGGGCAGATTGTAAGGGTTGTCCTGATGGAGCGAAGCGGTAATGGGACGCCCGTCGAGCAGCGCCCGCTCGATTCGAGCCTTGAGGTCGCGCAGATTGACCTGATCGCCCAGGGGAATGGAGGTGCTGTTCTCGCCGCTCACCACCTGGGTGGTGCGGTCGATCGGCTCGCCGTCTTCGTAGACGCTCAGAGGATTGCTGGCCCCGCCCGATTGGACGATGGCATAGGCTTTCTCAAGAATTGCCACCCACAGACCATTGTTTCCGTTCTGCGAACCGGTGCTGGCGCCCAGCGCAATTTCGGCGCGGCTGAGGCGCACCTGAACCGGATCCTGGCCGGGGAAGGTCACGGTCCAGCTGCCATCGGGATTGCTGGCGATCATGCGCTGGATGGAGGCGGGATCGTTCTCGGCCTGGGCGATGATGGCCGCCAGGAAAGCGCAGCTGCCGTGACGCCCCTGGCGAACCGAATCGCCGTCGGGCGGACCTACGAAGGCTTCGGTAGGCGACTTCTGCAACTTTTCGAGCGTGCGCCGATAGCTGTCTTCGCGCCCACGAATCGAACGCACCTCGTCCTTGGTGAGTTTGCCGTCGGCCATCAAATCGGGTTCGTTGTTGGCCGGGTTGTTGGGGTCGCGGCGGGGGGACGTGACGCGCTCATAAATCACCGCGAAAGCCGCGGCATACTCATCGTTGAGACTGGGGTCCTGCAGAGCCCGACCCAGCTCTTCACGATCGAGACCGCCGTCGCGATTGGTGTCCCAACTATCAAACCGGTCGAGAAACTTCTGAGCCGGCCCTTCCGTGGGCTGACCCGGCTGGATGGCAATCCCCCCCAGAATGCCGCCGATGCCACCCTTGTTTTTGCTCTCGTCGACGAACTTCTGAACCTTTTCGCGAATCTCTGGGCGCTCTTCCAGCAACTTGCCCAGGCTCTCGCCGCCACTGAGGGCACGGAACCCCTTTTGCATCTGAGTGTGCTCGCGACCGGAAAGGCCCTCGATCCAGCGAGCGCCCAGCTGACGCACGCCCTCGATGTCGCCGCTGGCCTGGCTGAGGTAGCCCGAAAGCTCGGGGGAAGCGTTGCCCGAGGTTCCGCTGGCGTCGACGTCGACGCCTCGCACCTGTTGAGCCCGATCCAGAGACGTGGTCTGGCGGAGCTGGACATCGGAAGGGTTTCTGCCGATTTGCACTGGGAGTACCTCCTGCTGGAATAGCCTCATCCTAGCCAAAGACCAGGACAACTGCAAACACTTTTTAGTGCAAACATATCACGGGTAGTGCTTTTTACGAAAAAGCTACTTGCGACTTCAATCTTTCCGATTTTACAAAACCAGGACGCACTCGAGTACGACGCCTGAACCCGAATCGTGGGGAGCGTGGGGCAGCGACTTTACAACAAGATTGAATCGTGTTACCTTTAGATTTGAAAATTCTTCAATCAGGGGGTTGCATGCTCCGTCCGACGCTTACGTTCTTCGCTGCCGCCGCGCTGGCCATCCAGAGTCCCGGGGCCGGAGCCGCCCCGCCGAAAAACAGTCCGATCGCCTATCAGAAGAAGGTGATACTGGGAGTTCGGGCCTACGTCGTGACGGTAGACCTGAACTGCAAGCGGATCGCCCTGGTACCTCATAGCTCCAGCGGTCAATACAAGAGCTTTCGCCGCTTTGTGAAGGACCATCGCCCGCTGGCAGCCATCAACGGCACCTTCTTCGACCCGGCCACCGCCACCGTGGTATGCAACCTGATCGCTCAGGGCAAGTTGCTCAGCGAGGGCCGGGTGGGTCACTCGCTGCGAATCGACTGCGACAATCGGGCTCAACTCGTTTCCACAGCGGGCCTGCCCGGACGCTTGCTCGATTTGAAGCAGTGGGCTTTTGGCCTGTCGGCCGGCCCCACTCTGCTGCGCCAGGGACAATCGATCATGGCAGCCCGCAGCGAAGGATTTCGCGACCCCGGCCTCTTCGGACTGGCCCCGCGGAGCGCCATCGGGATTACCCCGCACAACAAGTTGTTGTTGGTTACCGTGCGCAAGCCGGTGCGATTGGTACGACTGTCCTGGATGATGAAACACCTGGGGGCCCGCGACGCCCTGAATCTGGACGGCGGCAGCTCCACCGCCATGTACTATCAAGGAAACTTTGTGACCCGCCCGCGACGCCTGCTCACCAACATCGTCGGAGTCTACCTGCGACCCCAGGCTGAAGTTCCGTCGGTCGTGGCCCAACCGCCCGCGCCCATCTACGACGAGGTAAACTCGCTGCCCGTAGCCTTGCAGCCGTCGCCGATGGAGGCGCCGGTCGACCCTACCTACGTCGACATTCCCGAAGAAGAACTGCCCCCTGTATAGTCCAGGAAGTGCTGGACAAGTTCCGAAATTGTCGGGATGAAGCAAACCCTGCGCTGGCTGGTGCTGCTGTGGCTGGCGGGCTGTGCCTCACCCCCTCCGGCACCGCGATCTCTGGTCCATTCTCTGTCCGGGCCTGAAGGGGTCGAGGCTTATGCGCGCCTGATGGGTCGTCGCGAGCCGGAAGTGCTCAGTGCCCTCGGAGAGGGCCTACGCCACCCCAGCACCCGGGTCCGCACCCAGTGTGTTCGACTGGTAACCATGCAAAAGGACATTACCTGGGCGCCTGAACTGAAGCGGCTGCTTGGCGACCCGGAAGAGTCGGTAAGGTCAGCCTCGGCCCGGGCCCTGGCGGGGCTGATCGACACCGCAGAATGCCTGGAAATCCTGCGCAACTCTGAGGTCAACGAAAAGACGCGCCTGCAACTGCTGGACGCCCTGCTGCGCGATTCGCTAGAGCTGTGCGAACCCGAACTGGTGGACTGGCTGACGTCATTGGCACCCTCAAGCTTTCTCCACGAGGCCCAACGCATCCAGCTTCAACGCTGGAATCCCAAGGCAGCGGAACGGCTTCGAGACGACGAAACACGCGAACTCTTACAGCGATCCATCACCCGGCTGGCCGCACGCAATCTGCAGCTTTGGAAGCAGGGCGCCGCCCAACCCCTTCGTCGGCGACTGTCCAGCCTGCGCCTCTACGCCCACTATACGGGCCCCGATGCAGCCCCCACTCTGAAGAACATCCTGCACGAATGCCTCGACCCGAACCTTCGGGCCGCCGCCCTGAACGCGCTGGGTTGGTCGCGAAGCCCCGAGGCCTTCGCCCCGATCGAAGACTACCTGAGCCGAGGTGATTCGCCGCCCGAACTGCGCAAAGTCGTCATCAAAGGCCTGGGGCGCCTGCCCGAAGGCAGCCAGCGCAGCCGGTTGCTCTTCCAATGTGCTGCGCGCGAAACCCCCGAAAACCGTCAAGAGATTGCCCTGGCCTTCAGTTGCGGCCAGGACAAGAGCATCATTCCCGAACTGGAGGCCTGGCTCCAGCGAGAAACTCATGCCCCCACTCGCTCAGCCCTGACCCGCACGATCGCCTCGCTGCGCGGCCAATGTGTGCCCTGCGAACCCTGTGAGCCGACTCACTAAGATCCGCAAACTGCTGTACCTGGTATTGTGGGGCAGCACCTTGCTGTCGCTAGGCTCCAAGTTGCAGTTCCTACCCACACAGTTGCGGTTCGCCATGTACGCCTCTGCCCTGCTGAGCAACGCACCGGGCGTACTGGTGATCAGCAAAATGTTTGGCTATGCCTGGTCGCGCAGCCTGTGGGGGATCTTCTCTTCGGCGCTGGTGAGCACTTTGCTTTGGGAGCCCGTGCTTCGCTGGGTCGAACGCCCCGTGCGGCGAAACCCTGAGGCGCCGGAAGCGGGGGGGCGAATGCGGCGCAGGGCCTTCTTGCTGCTGGGAAGTGGAGCCACCGTGGGTGGCCTGGGCGTCACCTACAGCACCGCTATCGAACGCCACAATTTTCAACTGCGCGGCCACAAGGTCTATCTACCCCAGCTTCCTCCCCAACTGGCCGGGCTGCGCATTGTGGTGCTGGCCGACATGCACCTGGGCCCGGTAAACCGCCCCCAGGACCTTCGGCCCGCCTTTGCGCTGGCCCAAAGTTTGAAGCCCGACCTGGTGCTGCTGCCGGGCGATTTTGTCCATCTGTCGTCACGTTACTTCAGCGAGGCAGCCGAGTTGATCGCCAGCCTCAAGCCCCAAATCACCGGAGCCATGCTGGGCACCTGGGGTAACCACGACCACTGGAACGACTGGGAAAAGGGTGAACCCGAACTGCGCCGAGCGGGCTGCCAGATCCTTACCCAGCAAGCCCGGGTGATCACGCCCCGGCGCACCCTGGACACAGCCGGCCCAGGGCTGTGGATCGGCGGAGTCGATGATATGTGGGAAGGTCAGCCCGATATCTGGAAGGCGTTGCGAGGCATTCCATCCGATCAACCCCGCCTGCTGATGTGCCACAACCCCGACGTTGCCGAAGTGCAAAGAGGACCCCGCGTCGATCTGATGCTCAGCGGCCACACTCACGGAGGACAGATCTATTTGCCCGGCCTGGGCTCGCCCATCGTGCCCAGCCGCTACGGCCAAAAGTATGCTCGCGGCCTGGTGTCAGGCCCTCACTACCCCGTCTACATCACCCGCGGATTGGGTGTCGGAGGGATTCCCGTTCGCCTAGGAGTTCCGCCGGAAGTGACCTGCCTGGAGCTGCATCCCAGCAACCAGGGCTTTTTTTGGGAGAGTCTGGACTATCTCGGCTGAGCCCTCCTGAGACTGACCGAGCTCAAGCAAAATGCGGCGGAAATCCTCCTTTGAGGCACACAGCGCCCGCAGGAACGACACCGCCCTTTGACCCCTCGCTGCATTCTTCATGCTTTGAAGATTCTTCAAATTCGGAGAACTCTTCTCGACAGAGGGAAAAACCTTATCTGGCCCGGAACCCCCTGGCATGACCAGCAGCCAACTGTGGCAGCGTATTCTCGTCGTCGGCCCCGACGATGAGCAGCAAAGAAAACTGTGCAGCTTGCTCGAGCAGAGCCAGCTACAGGCCGACTGCCTGGAAACTCCCGAGCAGGCCCAAATACCGGGCAAAGTATCGCGACCGGTGGTGGTGCTGCTCGGCGAATCTCTGGGAGCGGCAGCTCTGCAACAACTGAAGTCTCAGGACAGCACGGCCCATCTGTGCATTCTGGTGGTCGTCGGTGAAGGCTGCGATCCCGAGACCCAGGCCGAATGGCTGGAGGCAGGAGCCAGCGACGTGATCAGCCTGAGCTGCCCTCGGCTTTTGCTGGCGCGATTGCAGCGCGTGCTGGAAAACACCCGCCTGATGACAGAACTGCGGGAGAAGGTGATTCGGGACGAACTTACCGGCGTGTTCTCACGGCGCTATCTTTTTGAATCCATGCGTCAGCACGTCAATCAATTCTCCCGCCCCGGCCCGCCGGTTCTCTCCTGCCTGATGATCGATGTCGATCACTTCAAAAGCATCAACGACCAGCTCGGCCATGTGGAAGGCGACCGCATTCTGCGACTGGTGGCCGAGCGCATTTTCGGTATCACCCGAAAGGGCGACGTGGTGGCCCGCTTCGGAGGCGAAGAGTTCGTCGTGATCCTGCCCTCTACCGACGCTCAGGGGGCCGAGCTTGTGGCCGAAAAACTGCGCCAGGCCGTCGAAGCCACCTGCGGAGTAACGATCAGCATCGGAGTCTCCTGGTACGAGAGTCCTCCGGAAGTGGAACGGCGCGGTCTGCGCACCGACGAGGAAATGATGCATCTTTTGCTCAGCAGGGCCGACGCCGCCCTGTACAGCGCCAAGCGTGACGGGCGCAACCGGGTGTGCCTGATTTCCCGTTATTCCGGCCCCGAGCGCCGGCGCAAGGTTCGACTCGAAGCCCCCTTTCGCGCTCAGGTCAGCCGGGCCGACGGACTTCGCCTGGAACGCATTGCCGAAGTCTCGGTGGGGGGCATGTCGCTGCACGACTCTGCGCCCCTCGAAGTGGGCGACCGGCTGCAGGTGACTCTGCTGCTCGAGGAAGGTCGGGCCAGAGTCGAGGGGCGAGTGGTGTGGTCGTTCGCCATTCGCGGCGGGGGTCAACGCTGCGGCGTGGCTTTCGATGATTACCTGTCAGGCCGCGACCAGCTGGTTCACGAATTAGGCCATCGAGCCCGAATCGCCCCGCGCTAACTCTCTGCGCACCATGTCCAGGGCCGACTGAGCGGCTCTGAGGCGCACCATTTCTCGGTCGCCCACCAGCCGATGACGGCGCACCTGCGTGCCCTGGGCGCTGGCCAGGGCCACAAAACAGGTGCCCACCGGATGCTCTTCCGTGCCGCCGCCAGGTCCGGCAAAGCCCGTAAGCGCCAGGGCAAAGTCGCTACCCGCCCGCTGGCGAGCTCCCTCGGCCATAGCCCTGGCCACGGCTTCACTGACCACACCGTGCTGTTGCAGCAACCCTTCAGGCACGCCGAGACAGTCGCGCTTCATGTCGTCGGTGTAGGTCATCCAGCCGCCTTTCAAGCAGCCACTGGCACCGGCAACTTCACTGAGCAGGCTGCCCGTGAGGCCGCAGGTGAGACTCTCGGCCAGGCTGAGGGTTCGATGGCTCTGGAGCAACCCTTCGACCACCACCCGGGCCAGCGAAGTCGACCCGGTGGCGTAACAGGTGGGTCCCAATTGCTCAAGCACTTCCCTCACCATGGGCTCGAGCAACCGGTCGTCGTCTGCGCTCAGGTGCAACTCGAGGTCGAGAGGACTGAACAAGACGGTGACGAGCACCTCGGGGTGGCGTCGGTAGATGGGCGCCAGTTGCTCGTCCAGGGCCGACTCGCCCAGCCCAAAGACGCGCAAAACCTGGCGGACGCGCTGTTTGCCCCCCGACAACTGGCGCAGGCGAGGCACTACGTGTTCGAGCATCATAGGTTTTAGCTCGCGAGGGGGTCCTGGCAGCAGCACGATATGTCGCGAATTCCACGACAGCCATTGTCCGCGAGCGGTGCCGTGGGGGTTGGGAAGGCTCTCGGCCCCCTCGATCACGTAGGCCTGGCGCCGATTGTTCTCGGAGGCGGTGCGTCCCCATTGCTGAAACCTCGTCACGATCTCATCCCAAAGGGCCGGCTCAAAGCGAAGCTGACGTTCCAGGGCGCGGGCCAGTGCCTCGCGCGTGACATCGTCTTCGGTGGGGCCCAGTCCACCCGTGGCGAGCACCAGTTCGGCGTGGGTCAGCGCCTGACGAAAGGCGGCCGAGAGGCGCTCGGGATCATCGCCAACCACCGCCTTGGCGGCTAGTTCAATACCCAACAGCTGAAGCTGGTCGGTGATCCACAGAGAGTTGGTGTCGCTGCGATCGGGCCCGAGCAACTCGGAGCCCACGGCGATGATTTCGGCTCGCATCGAACTCAGACTCGGGCAGGCAGGCTGCCGTCCTCGACCCGAGCCACGATCTGGTCGATAAAGGCAAGGTTGGCCTGGCCCACCAGTTCACAGGTAGGCGCAATGGTCGAGGGCTTGGGCTGGAAACTGCGACCCACCTCCAGAGTAAAGCTGATCAGACCGTTGGCATTGTGGATATCATCCGACTCGCCCGAACTGGGATACAGGCCCGAACTCTGTTTGAGCGAGTAGCGGTTGCCCATGGCCTCGTTCAGGCTTTTGCCGATTTCAACATAGAGATCGCGATTGGGAGCGGGCTCGTCGGTGTGGCCCCAGGGATAGAGAATCATTTCACCATAGCTGTGATGGTCCAGGACCCCGCGGATATTCTTGCGACCCAGCTCGAGCTCGAGCAAGGCCTGGACTTCCACCTCGGAAGCTCCCGACGGCCCTCGGTAGGTATCCGATCGCGGGTTGTCGCTGGTGGCGCCCCAGTCGTCCGCGGTGCTGCCCGGAGTGTCGCCCTCGGGACGATAGAGCACGAAATGCTCGGGATCCTGGTCGCAGTAATTGCGGTTCAAATCGACCCCAATGGCCTCGGTGGGCTTGCCCACGGCATCGTGCTCGACGGGGCGGCGGTTCTTACGCCACCAACTGTCCTCGCTGCGACTGTGCTCGTAGCCATCGGGATTCACGCAGGGAACAATCCAGATCTCGGCCTTGTCCACTCGCTCTTTGGCCGCCGGGTCGGTGGCATAATTGTCGAGCAGCTGGTGGGCCACGTGCAGGGGAACCTCAACCGACATCCATTCGCGAGCGTGATGGCAGCCGGTAATCACGATGCCAGGTTGTTGACCCTCACCTGAACTGCCGATCCGCAAGGCCCAGATTTCCCGTCCCTCGTGCGTGCGCCCCAGGCTGACTCTGGAGCACAACTGAGGATACTGCTGGGCGAGTTGCTCGAGTTCCAGACCGATTTCCTCATAGCTATGGTAGCCCGCCGCAGCCGGATTGGGCGTACGACCAAGATGGCACTCCATCTCTTCCAGCAGCGCTTCGGGGTCGGACTTTTCCTCGGCGTGATGGTGACAGCCGTGGTGGTCGTGCTCCAAATGGTGAAGCATTTCCTCGCGTTGCAAAACGCCGTCGTGGTTGGCGTCGATATGGGCGGCCTCTGCTTGGCGAGAGGCGTGCACAGCCCGAAACTCCCCCCGGCTGGTCTCGAATCGATAGCTGCTGGAGAGAGGTTGCATGCCTGCCATTCAACCACGGACCGGGGCCGGAAGCGTTACGGAACTGTGAAGAACTCGTCGAGGTGCCAGATGGGGCGGAGAGCGGAAAGGAATTTTCCCAAAATTTCTCAATAAAAATATCGATGCTGCGCTTTTCGCTTTTTCTGCTACTCCTTGTGCTCAGTAGTTGTGGAGGGGGCGGGGGCTCGGTTGCAGGGACATCGTCTTCACGGTCCGGCGGTTCAAACAACTCGTCAATTCCCGAGTTGGGCAGAATTGTGGTGGAGAGTATCCTGGCCCGGGCCATTCCTGGCCGAGTCACCACGCTGAGTTTCCGCGGCCTGGACCGCAGCGGACAGCTGATCTATGGCCCTACTTTGAGGCCCAAAGCCAGTCGCATCGTTCTGGAAGGGGTCCCGGTGGCGGTTACCCAGCTGGAAATCGGCTATTTGGAAGGCAGCATTTTGCGCGGTACCGGCCTGGTGGCGGTGGAAGTTCGCGCCGGCGCAGAGACGCTGGTCGAAGACCCGAGCTTCACCGATGTGACCTACGACCTGACCGCCATTACCCTGACCCCTTCAGAGCTAGAACTGGACCCGTCACAGTCGCAATCTTTGCAGGTCGAGGGTCTGTACGCCGATGGCACCCGCGCCGATGTCACCGGGGCAGCGCTGTGGTCGGTGAGCAACCCCAATATTGCCGAAATAAACGGGGGTGAACTGACAGCCCTTGCACCCGGGAGCACCACCATTGAAGCTGAAGTGGGTGGATTTCGAAGCCAGGCTCGTCTGATTGTCCGCCCGCTCCCTCCCCCCGCCGTGGGGCAGATTCGCGTGCTCAGCGTACTGGCTCGAGCTATTCCCGAAAATATTACCCGGCTGCGCTTTAGCGGCTTCAATTCCAGCGACCAGCTGCTTTTCGGACCCGTTGAATTTGCTAAAGCACCTTCGATCGTTCTGGAAAACGTGCCGGTTGCCGTTACCCAATTGCGTCTCGAGTATCTCCAAGACGACATTCTGAGGGGACGGGGCCAGGTGAACGTCGAGGTTCGCGCTGGCGCCGAAACACTGGTCGAGGACCCCGACTTTACCGATGTGTTGTATGAACTGACGTCGCTCATCATCGCTCCTTCTTCGATCTCCCTCGATCGTGGTCAAACTCTGCTCATGTCCGTCTTGGGCACCTACGCCGACGGGACAACTTCCGATGTCACCTCAACCGTTCAATGGACGGTTCAGCCCCCCGAACTGGCCGAGATCACCGGCGCCACCTTGAGGGCGCTGGCGATTGGAAACGGTCGGGTGGAAGCCCGCCTCGGTGGGGTCAGCCGCAGTGTCGATCTCGGCATTGCTGCTCCCCAGCAACTCGGTTTGCGGCTGGCTCCGCAGCAAGCGCATATCGTGGAAGGCGGTCAACTCGACCTGGACGCCTTCGCCAGCTTTGCCGACAACACTGAAGAGGCCGTCAGCGACGGCTCCTGGAGCAGCAGCCAGCCGGCCGTGGCTAGCGTCGACCCCCAGGGCCTGGTTCGAGGGCTGGCCCCGGGCCAGACGCTGATCCAATTGAACCGCGGGGGATTTACCGCCAACACCACCCTTGACGTGGCTGCCAACACAACCTTCCTCAGCCTGCAGGTTCGCCCCACCGACGTCGATATCCCAAGGGGCTTGAACGTTCAGTTCAAGGCCTTTGGAACCTACGTCAACGGCACCGAAGTGGACATTACCGACAGTGCGACCTTTGATAATGACGCCCCCAACATTTTGCGAAATAGCGGATTCATGGGCGGACTTGGCTTCGATCTCATCTGGTTTGGAAACCAGAATGCTCCCACGATTCCGCCTCCGTTCTTTCCCTACTCCAGAAGCGTAGTGGGGGGGGTGAATCAGGGGATCGGCAACGTTACCGTTGAGTTTGAAGGACTGACGGCTCGAGCCCAGGCGCGGGTGGTCGACCCCGTGCCCCTGGAGGCGCTGGTGCAACCGATTCAGGTGAGCGAGCGGAACGTAGGACAGACACTGCAACTCTCTACCCGAACCCGCCTGAGCGACGACACCCAGGTCATCGATCGAAGCGACGTCAGCATCGTGCACCCTGCCCAGATCGCTTTGGACGCCTCGAGGTTGGCCAGCGCCCTGGAGCCGGGCATCTGCCTGCTGCAAACGCTGCTGCCTGCGCTGCCCAGCTTCCCTTATCCGTTGCCGATGCCCGCCAGCTTCAGCCCCCAGCTGAATACGGGAACCCCCGACTACGTACGGACCTTCAATGAGCCGCCCAGCCTGGTGGTATCGCGCGACCTGGGGCTGAGATTTGGCACTGCCACCTCGAACACGGTGAGCGGCGGGGCCTACACGCTGCTGGCCGACAGCCCCCAGGGCGTCTTTGGGGCAGTGAAGGGCGGCGATAGGTTGCAGGGGCCGTCGGGAACACGGGTCACCCTGCCTCGCACCGGCGGACTGCAGGTGATCGGGCGTGGCAACTTCACGGGCCTGCCTCGGGTGGAGACGTTTTTCGCCGGGATTCGTTCCGAGGAAAGTGGGGCCGACTACGGGGTGTTGCTCTCGCAAACCCCGACCGCCGAATACGCCGAATTTTCCGATGCTCCCGAGGGATGTTGGGGAGGCGTAGTGGCTGATTTCGACGGTAACGGGCTCTCTGACGTGGCCATCGCCACCGGCACCCGGCTGAAGGTTCGACTCTCGCGCTCGGGCGTGCTCGATCAGGCGATGCCCCCGCTGGATCTGAATCTGGCCACTCCAGGAAGCAGCCTGGAGAAGGCCGACCTGAACGAGGACGGCAAACCCGACCTGGTAGTGGGGAGCCGGCATGGGCTTGAGGTTTTGCTAGGGCAGGGAGACGGAACCTTTGTGGCTCGCCCGCTGCTGCCGACGGCCGAAGGAGGTTCGGGCGGCTTTCATCTCTCGGTAGGCGACGTCGACGGCGACGGCCATCAGGACCTGCTGCATGGCTACCACCTGTTGCGCGGCAAACGCTTCTATCACCTGGCGTTCGGTGCTGGCGACGGCACCTTTCCACGAGAAATCCACGGTTCACTGGGTTTTCGAGCCCAGGAGGCGCGCCTGGCCGACCTGACGGGCGACGGAAAGGCTGACTGGGTGGTGCTGCATGCTCGCAGTCTGCTGGGCCTGAAGCAAGCGCCAGGCAATACGCTGGTGTCGATTTACGCCGGTAGCTCCAGTGGCCTCTCTTCCCCCCAGGTGGTGACCCTGTTTGAGAACCGCTCTCCAGAGACTTTCGTATTGAGCGACACCAACGCCGATTTGAAGCTCGACCTGGTAGGCGCCGTCATCAACCGCAATCGCCCCAGCTTTCCCACCGTTCCGACTCCTTCGCCGCTGGAATATTTTCTGCTGCGCCAGGCTCCGTGAGGTGCTTTCGCTTCGCCGTCTCTACCCGCGGCCACGATATTCTCGCAACCGCGGTTCGGGCCGAGGAACTCGGCTACACCACCCTGTGCCTACCCGACCACTTCAGCGATCAGGCTGCGCCCATGGTGGCCCTGGCTGCAGCCGCCGCGGTAACGCGGCGACTGCGCCTGGGTCCGTTGGTCTGCTGCAACGACTTTCGACATCCGGCGGTGCTGGCCAAAGAGGCGGCCACCCTGGATCAAGTCAGCCAGGGCAGGCTGCAACTGGGCCTGGGCGCGGGCTGGCTGGTATCCGACTATGAACAAACCGGCCTGACGATGGATCCACCCTCCCGGCGCATCGAGCGCCTGGCCGAGGCGCTGGAAATCGTTCAGGGACTCTTCGGCGACGGTCCTTTGACGTACGCCGGTCGGCATTATCGGTTGGGCGGCCTGGAGGGCCATCCTAAGCCCGTGCAGACCCCCGTGCCCCTTTACCTTGGGGGCGGCGGAAGGCGCATCCTGACCCTGGCCGCCCAACAAGCCCAGATCGTCGGCATCGGTCTGGACCTGAGGCGCAATGAGATGTGCCACATCGATTTCTCGGCCCAGGCCTGCGACCGCAAACTGGCCTGGGTGCGAGAAGCCGCGGGCGCGCGCCTGGCGGGCCTCGACCTCAGCCTCCTGCTTTTCGAAGTGCGTATCACCGACGACGCTGAGGCGGCCTATCGGGACCTGGCCGAGCGCATGGAAACGCCGCTCGAGGTGGTGCGCCAAAGCCCGGTGGTGCTCGTGGGCAGCCTGAGCGAAGTGGTGGAGCAGCTGGTGCAGCGCCGCCAGCGTTGGGGCATCAACGAATGGATCGTGCGCGACCCTCACCTCGAACTCTTTGCTCCGGTGGTCGATCAGCTCCACGGGCGCTGACCCCCCCCGATGTGGCGCTTTCTTGCCTCATTGTGGCGTTTCGATCGCCACATCGCTCGTCTGGAGCCCTCGATGTGGCGTTTTTCTGCCTCATTGTGGCGTTTCGATCGCCACATCGCTCGTCTGGGGCCCTCGATGTGGCGTTTTTCTGCCTCATTGTGGCGTTCCGATCGCCACATCGCTCGTCTGAGGCCCTCGATGTGGCGTTTTTCTGCCTCATTGTGGCGTTTCGATCGCCACATCGC
>CAZYPN010000019.1:99053-109576 GCA_964649085.1 uncultured Burkholderiales bacterium
TCGATGTGGCGTTTTTCTGCCTCATTGTGGCGTTTCGATCGCCACATCGCTCGTCGGGGGCCCTCGATGTGGCGTTTTTCTGCCTCATTGTGGCGTTTCGATCGCCACATCGCTCGTCTGGGGCCCTCGATGTGGCGTTTTTCTGCCTCATTGTGGCGTTCCGATCGCCACATCGCCCGTCTGGGGCCCTCGATGTGGCGTTTTTCTGCCTCATTGTGGCGTTTCGATCGCCACATCGCTCGTCGGGGTGCCCGTTCACCAGCCCGCAAGAGCGTCATAGCGCACTCATAGCGATGCACTAAGCAAATAATTACTTTTATATCAAACTAAAAACACAAAAAGAACAGCAGGGTGTGGCGAAAAATCCACCTACAAAGGCGAGCTTGTTCCGTTGGCGGGCTGCCGGCACCGCCACAACAGGAACCGGCGGGGCGTGACCGGAAGGGGCGGGCTGCTGGAGGAGTGATGGACGTTATTGAGAGCCGTATCCAGACGGCTTCGGAAGAGTTCAAGCAAAATCGCGCGGCCACGCTGGAGAAGGTCGAAGAGCTGCGAGCCCGCAAGGCGCAGGCCGCCCTGGGCGGGGGCGAGGAGACGATTGCCCGCCATCGCTCGCGCAACAAGTTGTTCGTGCGCGACCGCATCGAGAAGCTGCTCGACCCGGGCACGGCCTTTCTCGAGCTGTGCCCGCTGGCGGCCTGCGACATGTACGAGGGGTCGGCTCCCGGGGCCGGGATGGTCACGGGCATCGGCCAGGTGCAGGGACGGCCCTGCATGATCGTAGCCAACGACGCCACGGTGAAGGGGGGGACCTACTTCCCCATCACGGTCAAAAAGCACCTGCGAGCCCAGGAGGTGGCGGCCGAGAACCAGCTGCCCTGCATCTATCTGGTCGACTCGGGCGGAGCGTTCTTGCCGTTGCAAGCCGAGGTCTTCCCCGACCGCGACCACTTCGGGCGCATTTTCTACAACCAGGCCCAGATGTCGGCCCGGGGGATTCCCCAAATCGCCGTGGTGATGGGCAGCTGCACGGCGGGTGGAGCCTATGTTCCGGCCATGTCCGACGAGACCATCATCGTGCGCAACCAGGGAACCATCTTTCTAGGAGGCCCGCCGCTGGTCAAGGCGGCCACGGGCGAGGAGGTCAGCGCCGAGGACCTGGGTGGGGCCGAGGTCCACTGCCGAACTTCTGGGGTCACCGACCACTATGCGCTGGACGACGAAGACGCCCTGGCCCTGTGCCGCAACATTGTGGAAAACCTGGGGCCGCGCTTTCGCCAGCCGCTGGAGCGCCATCCGGTCGAAGAGCCGCACTACGCGCCCGAGGAAATCTACGGCATTCTGCCCCGCGACGAGCGCAAGCCTTACGACGTCAAGGAAATCATTGCCCGTCTGGTGGACGGCAGCCGCTTTCACGAGTTCAAGGCCCTCTACGGCTCCACGCTGGTATGCGGATTTGCCCGCATCCACGGCTATCCCATCGGTATTCTGGGCAACAACGGCGTGCTCTTCTCCGAGTCGGCCCAGAAAGCCGCTCACTTCGTCGAGCTGTGCAGCCAGCGCGGTATTCCGCTGCTATTTCTGCAGAACATCACCGGCTTTATGGTAGGCAAGGCCTTCGAGGCCGGGGGTATCGCCAAAGACGGCGCCAAGATGGTGATGGCCGTGGCCAACGCGGCCGTGCCCAAGTTTACCGTCATCATCGGCGGCTCCTACGGGGCCGGCAACTACGGGATGTGCGGCCGGGCCTACCAGCCCCGCTTCCTGTGGATGTGGCCCAACGCCAAAATCTCGGTGATGGGCGGCGAGCAGGCGGCCAACGTGCTGTGCACCGTCAAACAAGACCAGCTGGTCTCGCAGGGCAAGCCGCCGATGAGCGAGGCCGAGGCGGCCGAGTTCAAGCGACCCACCCTGGAAAAGTACGCCCACGAAAGCAGCTGCTACTACAGCACCGCCCGCCTGTGGGACGACGGGGTCATCGATCCGGTTCACACCCGGGCCGCCCTGGGCCTGGCTCTGGCAGCCACCCTCGAAGCTCCCTATCCTGAGCGCCGTCAAGGCATCTTCCGGATGTAGCCATGCACAGAATCCTGATTGCCAACCGTGGCGAAATCGCCGTTCGCATCACCCGCACCCTGCAGCAGATGGGCCTGGTGGCCTGCGCCTGCTACAGCGACCCCGACCAACACGCCCTGCATGTGCGCCTGGCCGACGAGGCCTACGCCCTGGGAGGCACCACCTCGCTGGAAAGCTACCTGCGTCAGGACCGACTGCTGGCACTGGCCAAAGAGCACAAGATCGACGCCATTCATCCGGGCTACGGATTTCTCTCGGAGAACGCCGACTTCGCCCGGCGCTGTCAACAGCAGGGCTTGATTTTCATCGGCCCGACGCCGGACGTTATCGAGGCCATGGGCGATAAGCTGCAGGCCAAAGAGCGCCTGGAAGCAGCCGGAGTGCCGGTGGTGCCCAGTTTTGCCCCCACGGCCGAGACCTCGGCCCAGGAATATGCCCAACAAGCCGAGCGCATTGGCTACCCCATTCTGGTCAAGGCGGCCGCCGGAGGGGGCGGCAAGGGGATGCGCCGGGTGGATGGGCCCGACCAGCTCGGCGCCGCCCTGGAAAGCGCCGCCAACGAGGCTCGCAAAGCCTTTGGCGACGGCCGCATCTTCCTGGAGAAGTATCTCGACCGGCCGCGCCACATCGAAATCCAGATCCTGGCCGATCAGCACGGCAATGTGGTGCACCTGGGCGAGCGCGAATGCAGCATCCAGCGGCGCTATCAGAAAATCGTGGAAGAGGCCCCCTCCCCCGCCGTCTCGGCCGAACTGCGCCAGCGCATGGGAGAAACCGCCTGCAAGGCAGCCCGGGCGCTGGGCTACGTCAACGCCGGAACGATGGAGTTTCTGCTCGACGAGCAGGGCGAGTTCTACTTCCTGGAAGTGAATACCCGACTGCAGGTCGAGCATCCCATTACCGAATGCGTCTACGACGTCGACCTGGTTCGGTTGCAGGTCGAGGTGGCCCGCGGCCAGGCCTTGCCCTTCAGTCAAGAGCAGCTGCAGCCGCGTGGCTGGGCCATGGAGTGCCGCCTGTATGCCGAAGACCCCAACCACAACTTCATGCCCAGCGTGGGCGACCTGCTGGTCTACCAGCCTCCCCAGGGTCCGGGCATTCGCCTGGACAGCGGGGTAGAGCAGGGCTCCACCATTACGGTGCACTACGACCCCATGCTGGCCAAGCTGATCACCTTCGGCCACGACCGCGAGGAAGCTCGCCAGCGCATGGTCTGGGCGCTGGGACACTTTCCCGTGCTGGGCCTGCGCCACAACCTGCCCTTCCTCAAGGCCGTGCTCGAGCACCCGGCCTTTATCGAAGGGGCCACCCACACCCATTTTCTGCAGCAGCACCCGCTGGAAACCGGACCTCGGGAAGTGCCCAAAGCGGCCCTGGCCGCCCTGGGGGGATGGCTACAGCAGCAAAAACCAACCCCAGCTCAGGGGGCCGCTGTCAGCAGCAGCCCCTTTAGCGAGCTGGGCGCCTGGAGGGCTCGATGAAACTGGAACTGAGCAGCGGGGTCGTCGACCTCAAAGACAGCCCCTGGGAATACGACGGCAGCGGCGTGCGCAACCGCAAGACCGGCCGCCGTCTTCCCGCCGCCGTGGCCCACCTGGGCGGGCAAACCTACCAGATCTGGCTGGCCGGACAGCTCTTCGAGGTCGAGCTGGCCAGCTCGGGTCCTCGCCGAGCCGGTTCGGCCCAACAATATGAGGCGGGTCACGACTTGAAGGCCCATATGCCCGGCACCGTGCTGGCCATCAAGGCCAGCCCCGGCGACGAGGTCGCTCAGGGCCAGGCGCTGGTGGTGATGGAATCGATGAAAATGGAACTCACCCTGGAGGCTCCCCGGGCTGGCAAAGTGGCCCGAGTGCTGGTCCAGGTCGGCCAGATGGTGCAGCTGGGCGAGCCCCTGCTGGAGTTGGAGAAGACCGAGTGAAGCTGCCCTCGCAGGTACGGGTGGTGGAGGTTGGCCCCCGCGATGGCCTGCAAAACGAGGCCAACCAGGTTCCCACCGAGGTCAAGGCGCGGTTCATCCTGGGCCTGACCGAGGCGGGCTACTCGGAAATTGAGGCCACTTCGTTCGTTTCGCCCCGCTGGGTGCCACAACTGGCCGATGCCGAAGAGGTGTCGGCCCGGCTGGACCTGAGCAGCGGCCGCTATACGGCCCTGGTGCCCAACCAGAAGGGCCTGGATCGGGCCCTGGCGCTCGGTTATCGCCGAGTGGCCGTCTTTACCGCCGCCAGCGAGGCCTTCAACCAGAAGAACACCAACCGCAGCGTGGCTCAAAGCCTGCTCGATTTCGAGCCGCTCTTCCAACAGGCGCGCTCCGCCGGGGTCGAGGTGCGCGCCTACGTTTCCACGGCCTGGCATTGTCCCTACGCAGGACCAATTCCGCCCGAAGCGGTGCTGCCGGTGGTGGAACGACTGCTGGAGATGGGCGCCTGCGAGGTATCGCTGGGCGATACGGTGGGAGCGGCCGTGCCCAGCGAGGTGGAAAAGCTGCTGCTGCGGCTCAAGCCGGAAAAACTGGCGCTGCATTTTCACGACACCTCGGGCACGGCTCTGGCCAACGTGCTGCTGGGGCTGCAAATGGGCATTACCTGCTTTGACGCCAGCGCCGGCGGATTGGGCGGCTGCCCCTATGCTCCCGGGGCCAGCGGCAACCTGGCCAGCGAAGACCTGCTCTACATGCTTTCCGGCATGGGAATTGAAACCGGGGTGGACTTGAAAAGGGTGGCCGAGGCCTCCCTAGAACTGGCCCGCCACCTGGGGCGACCCCTGCCCAGCCGCTGCCTGGCCCGATTCCAGGCACAACCCGACTGCCTAGCAGCGAAAGGAAACCAACTTGCTTAAAGCCGGCATCGTCGGCCTGCCCAATGTGGGCAAGTCGACCCTCTTCAACGCCCTCACCTCGAGCTATCAGGCCGAGAGCGCCAACTATCCCTTTTGCACCATCGAGCCCAACAGCGGCATCGTCAAGGTGCAGGATCCCCGACTGCAGGTGCTTCAGGACCTGGTGAAGACCGAGGTGACGATTCCGGCCGTCTTCGAGTTTGTCGACATCGCGGGACTGGTGCGGGGGGCCAGCCGTGGCGAGGGTCTGGGCAACCAGTTCCTGGCCCACATCCGCGAGGTGGACGCCATTGTTCACGTAGTGCGTTGCTTTGAAAACTCGGACATCGTGCACGTCGATGGCAGCGTCGACCCCCTTCGCGACCTGGAAACCATCCACATCGAGCTGTGTCTCTCTGACGCCGATTCGCTGAGCCGCCGCCTGGAGCGCCTGCGCAAATCGTTCAAGCAGGGCGACAAGAAGGTGGCCGCCGAGTTGGAGGTTTTCGAAGCCGTGCTGCCCATTGTGGAAGCCGGCGGGGTGATCGACCCCGAGCAGTACCCCGAGGAGCAGCGCCAGATTCTGCGCAAATCCCAGCTGCTCAGCAGCAAGCCCGTGATTTACGCCGCCAACGTCAACGAGAGCGAGCTTTCCGACCCCTCGGCCAACCCCCATCTGCAGCGCCTGCGCGAGCAGGCCGCCAAAGAGAAGCGGGAAGTGGTGGTGATTTCTGCCCAGATCGAAGCCGAACTGGGCCAGCTGGAAGCGGCCGAGCGAGCCGAATACCTGGAGTCGCTGGGGGTGCCCTCGTCGGGCGTGGACGAACTGATTCGCGCCGCCTTCCGAGCCCTGGGGCTGGTGACCTACTTTACGGCCGGCGTGAAAGAAGTGCGCGCCTGGCCTTTCACGGCCGGCATGACGGCCCCTCAGTGCGCAGGCATCATCCACAGCGACTTCGAGAAGGGCTTTATCCGCGCCGAGGTGACCGCCTATGACGACTATGTGGCCTGTGCGGGAGAAAAGGGGGCCAAGGACAAAGGCCTGATGAGGTTGGAAGGCCGCGACTACCTGATGCAAGACGGCGACGTCGTGCACTTCCGTTTCCACGTCTGAGGAGGTTCTCGATGAAAAAGCTGTCAACGCTGCTGCTGGGTTTGCTGACCTGCGGGATGGCCTGGGCCGATATCCGCATCGACGAGGTGCTGGTGCGTCGCAAAGAAGGCGTGATGAACATCCGGGTCAACCTGACCAACCCCAGCTCCAAAGCCCAGAAGGGCCCCATCGTTATCACCCTGTATGCTCGACCCAACTCGGAATCCGAATGGGAACAGATCAAGGTATGGAACAACATCGGCAAGCTGGGCCCGGGCTATCGAGTGGCCCGCGACTTCTTTGACAAAAACAACCCCCGGTTGGCCGAGATCGCCAGTGAACCCGCCTTCGAGGCCCGAGCCGTGGTGAAAGCGCCTGGCTGCCCGACCCAGGAAGAAATCGGCGTTTTTCACCCCGATCCCTGAGCAATTACGAAATCTTGTTCCCCGGCGGTAGGCAGCCGCTTCTCGAAAGCGAAATGAGTTTTCGGGGAATGGGAACTTGACGGAAACGATCCAGGAATCGGGCGCCGAGCGCCGAGGAACACTGCGCATCAGTTGCAACGTAGGGGTGGTGTGTCAAAACCACGCCGGCGCCTTCCAGGGCCGACTGAAGGACGTGAGCCGCACCGGCCTGCGACTGGAGTTGCCGGAGCGCTTGTCGCGCGGGGATAGTTTGCACATCGCACGTCCTGGTGTGCAACTGGAAGCCGTGAGAGCCGTTGTGCGTTGGTGTCGGCGCCACTCTCGACGCGATATTTTTCTGGTCGGCCTCGAGGTCGACATGCCGCTTTCCGACCTGTCTTCCTCGTGGATTCATCCGATTCTCAGCACCTTTGACTTCCTCCATCCCCTGGATGTGGATCTGGCCATCCCTCTGCAGCCTCTGCCAGAGCCGATCGTGGAAGAAGCGGTGATCGCCGTTCCGCCCGAGCCCGAGGCTGTTCCCGAAGCCATTCCCGAGGTGGTCGAAACTCCAGAAGCTCCATCGCCCGAGGCTGTGGCTCCGGTTGCAGACCGCACCGGTTGGAACGATTTTCTGCAACAGGCCCAGCGACAGCTTCAGGGTGCACCGTTGCTCAAGAAAATCATCCGTGGCTTCCGCGACTTTGCCTTCGAAGATGCTCCCAGCGTGGAAGAGCGCAGGCGTATCCAGCGTCTGACATGTCACTACCCTCTGACCCTGAGTTCTTCGGGCAGCCCCCTTCCGGTGACCGTGATGGACCTTTCGGCAGCAGGTGCGGCTTTGATTTCCTCTCGCCGCCTGGCCAAAGGGTCCGTGGTGATGCTGGGTCAACCTCAGCTTCCCAACATGGAAAGGACCCAGTCGCTGCAAGCCACCGTGCGCTACTGCCGAGGGCTGCGCGAACGCTTTCGCGTGGGGGTCGAGTTTCGGGGAAATCTGGTGGACAGCTGGGTGGGCGAAGCCCTTTTCGAATTGGGCTTCGACGCCAGCCACATGGAACAGAAGCGCCGCTATGTCAGAGCCCAGACTCAGCTTCCCATCGAGATTCGCACCTGGGACGGAGAATTTCTCGTGGGAACCCTGCTCGACCTGAGCCGCGGTGGAGCCTTACTGAATACCAATAAGGCCTGGGGGGTGGGCGAAGCCCTGCGATTGATCTTAGGTCCGGTAGGCTTTTTGCCCGTGTTATTCCTCTCGGCCGTAGTGTTGCACCAGCGGCCCGACCAGGACGGTTGGCTGCTGAACGTCAGCTTTATCGACGCCAGCGGAACCAATCAATCGCGCCTCGACCAGTACATCAAGACCATCCTGGCCCAACGCTTCGCGGAACCCGAACAGGCTTGAGCTGGCGCCATCGGCTTTCGGCTCGCGAGCAACAGCTGCTGGAGGAGTCGGAGGCAGCCATCCTGCTGCCTCCGCCCGAGCGTAAAGGCCTGGCTCGCTGGACGGAGCAACGCCTGGAACAACTTGGCGACAAAGTGCCGGAAGTGATTCGTCAACAGCTTACCCAGGCCATCTCTTCGGCCCTGGAAACCATGCAACGGGGCTCAAACTGGCTGGTGTCGCGGGACTCGGTGCACGAGCGCCTGCGCTGGAGGTTGGGAGATTTTCCGGGGCCGGCTGCGCTGCTCCAGGTACCCTGTTGGGTACTGGATGAAGTGGCTCAAGACTACGCACGACGGGCCACCACCGGCCTGACCATCGAGGGTGCCGCAGCCGGAGCCGCGGGGCTGGTTGGATTGGCGGCCGACATCCCCATTCTGTACTGCACTCTTTTCAAAACCATTCAAGAAATCGCGCTGTGCTACGGGTTTCCCGTCAAGCCCCCGCAGGAGCGGTATCACCTTTTCCAGGCCCTTGACCTGGGACACAGCCTGCATCATCGAGAACGTGGACGCATCGCCGAGCAAGGATTCTTGATGCAGGAACTGATTCGCCAGGGAACGCGGGTCGAGGTGTTGGAAGCCGTAGCGGCCCAGTCCTACCGGGGCAGTGGCACCTCCACTCAGGCCCTGGCTCGCAATTTGCGCCTTGCCCGCCAACTGGCCCTCGACCTGCTGGAACGCAAGCTGTTGCAGGGGCTGGTCATCGTGGGTTCGGCCATCGGCGCCGCCGCCAACTACACCCTGGCACGAGATGTTGGAAATGCCGCCTTTCATCTGTATCGGCGGCGATTTCTCATGGAGGTTGCCCTTCGGCGCTGAATCCTGTCACCTGGTTGCCTGTTCAAAACATGGACACATCCTGGCAACAATCTCCGCGTGGACCTGAACCTCTCTTCGTGCTACCCTCAAACTAGCGGTCGGTGTGTCCATAGGGCATTGGAGAGGAGGGCGAGTGGCGATCAGTCGGAGCACATCCACAACTTCATCCGTGAAGACCAGCACCACTCGTACCTCCAAACCTGCCCCACCCAAGCCCACGACCAGCGATGCCAGCAATCGGGCCTCTTCCGGCAAGAGCAGCGAGAGCAGCAGTTCCACCAGTCGCCTGCCCCAGGATCGCGTGGAGCTTTCGGGGCTCAAATCAGAAACGGCCGGTCCGCGACCTTCGTTTCTTGATAGCTGGACCCAGCCGACGTCCAGCTCCAGTTCTACACTGAGCAGCTCGACCACCGCGGCCAGCCTGCGCGTCAGCCACGCCAGGGCCATCGAGCGCGAAGAAGTACGTCAGAAGGTGGAGGAGGTGGTTCAGGAGGTCGCGGCGCGACCCAATCCTGAATTCACCCAGAGCGACCTGGAGCGACTCGAGAAAATCAGTGCTCAACCCACCACCACCGAAGGCGGCAATGCCCGGACTTCACTGGTGGAAGAGTCGAAGCCCGCCAGCCAGACGCTGGGAAGTCCTACGCAAACCCGGTGGAAGCTGAACTACCCGGGTGCAGAATCGAATTCCGCCCCATCGGAAACCAAGTCCGCCACCGCAACGCCAACTTTGAATGCGGCCGATCCGAGTCTGAAAATCGCGACACCCAAGGTTCAGCCTTTGGACCCGCTAGCGCCGGGAGAGACCCAAAATTCCGACCGGCTTTGGAACAAGCAACCGGCCTGGCAAGGGCTGTTGCCACAAGTCACCCAGAACATCAAGGAAAACCTCTCCTCGGCCCTGGAGAACCTGCCGGCGCTGCACTCTCTCAAGTCCCTCGGCGAAAAATCGGCCGACCTGCTCAAGAAAGACCCGCTTTCGACTCAGCCGACTCAACCCAAGAGCCCCGAACCCTTCTCGGGAGGCTTGCTGCAACCCAAACTCCAGCCCGACACTCGCTTCCCCGGCGACGTCCAGTCGCGCAACTCGACGGCGCTCGACGCGACCGGCCAGGAGCAGGTGCGCGAACAAATACGTGCCCAGGAAACCCTCAAGCAACCCCTACCTCCCCCATCTCCCCAGGCCAACCAGCCCAAAGACCCTTTCCAGAACAAGCCCGTGGATCCCACCGTGCGCGAAGCCCTGGATCAGGCCCGCTCCCGTTTTCCACTGGTGGACGCCAACAAGCCCTTGGAACAGCAGCCCCGTGAAGCGCTGGAGCGCGAAGTGGCCCGTCGCCAGGGCGAGGGGCAGCGAACTGGAGGGGCTGAGGACGCGCGCAAGCCGCTGGAGCAGCAGCCTCGTGAAGCTCTGGAGCGCGAAGTTGCCCGTCGCCAGAGCGAAGGGCAGCGGGCTGGAGGCGCCGAGGACGCGCGCAAGCCGTTGGAACAGCAGCCTCGTGAGGCGCTGGAGCGCGAAGTGGCCCGTCGCCAGGGCGAGGGGCAGCGAGCTGGGGGGGCCGAGGACGCGCGCAAACCGTTGGAACAGCAGCCTCGTGAAGCTCTGGAGCGCGAAGTTGCCCGTCGCCAGAGCGAAGGGCAGCGGGCTGGAGGGGCTGAGGACGCGCGCAAGCCGTTGGAGCGGGAAGGGGGCGTCCGCCAGGGTGAGGGGCAGCGGGCCGGGGGCGCCGAGGACGCGCGCAAGCCGTTGGAACAGCAGCCTCGTGAAGCTCTGGAGCGCGAAGTGGCCCGTCGCCAGGGCGAGGGGCAGCGAGCTGGAGGGGCTGAGGACGCGCGCAAGCCGTTGGAGCGGGAAGGGGGCGTCCGCC
>CAZYPN010000019.1:109676-109772 GCA_964649085.1 uncultured Burkholderiales bacterium
AGGGTGAGGGGCAGCGAGCTGGAGGGGCGGAGGACACGCGTAAGCCGTTGGAGCGAGAAGGTGGCGTCCGCCAGGGCGAGGGCCAGCGTGCTGGGG
>CAZYPN010000020.1:0-5197 GCA_964649085.1 uncultured Burkholderiales bacterium
CTCGCTGTCCGGAGATTACGAGCCGATTTTGGATGTTCATTGTAAGATAATCGCATCTACATCCACGAGCCTCAGGTGAAAGTGGGGCGAATCCAGAACTACAAGAACTGGAGCGCCGACATGGTGCCCGATCCCTCCACCACCGCTCTAGGGCTGGAGTATTTTTGCTTCGAGGGTGATGGACTGTGGGACTCCACCGATTCGGCCTTGATCGAACTGGCCCGTTCCGAGGTCTTGCAGCTAGGATTCTGTAAGCCCGAGGATATTCTCGACGGCACCGTGGTTCGCATGGCCAAGGCCTATCCCGTATACGACTTTCACTATCAGGAACGGGTCGATGTTCTGAGGGACTTCCTCGAGCGCCATCTGCCGAATTTGCAACTGGCCGGCCGCAACGGCATGCATCGCTACAACAATCAGGACCACGCCATGTTAACCGGCATGTTCGCGGCCCGTAACTGCATGGGCGCTGGCAGCTTCGACTGTTGGAAAGTCAATGCTGACGCCGAGTATCTCGAAGAAGAGAAAGCCCCTCCCCGTCCCGCCGGACGACTGGTGCCCGAGCGGGTTGCTCCGCTGTGAGTCTGAAGCTCTATACCTCTCAGGTTTGCCCCTTCGCCCACCGCTGCCGCCTGATGCTGGCCTGGAAGGGTCTGCAGTCCGAACGGATGGAAATCGACCTGGCTGCGATGCCCGATTGGTATCGCCAGCTTTCGCCCAATCAGAAGGTGCCATTGCTCGACCACGACGGTCAGCTGATCTGGGAATCGGCCATCATCAACGAGTATCTCGATGACGCTTTTGAGGATGATCACTTGCTGCGCTCGCCACTGCAGCGTGCCCGCGCCCGACTGGTTATCGAACGCGTAGGCAGCCAGCTCATTCCGGCCTTCTACCGATTGTTGCGCGAGCCGGCCCCCGAGAGCTTCGAGGCCATCCAGCAGGCGGTCGAAGCTCTGCCTGCCGACATGGACGCGTCGGGCCCGTTCTGGCTCGGACCCCGGGCCAGTCTGGCCGACCTCGCCGTCTATCCCTGGATCGAACGCTGGGGCGTGCTGGAACACTATCGAAACCTGGAAGTCACCTGGCCTGGCCGGGTTCTTGAATGGCGCCAGGCCATGTCCGAGCATCCGGCCGTGCTGGCCGAGGCGCGGCCCGGCGAATTCTATGTTCCGGGCTACGCCCGTTACGCCAACCCCTAAAGCGGCAGATAGAGCTGTCCGCCACGCAACGAGTCCAGGTGATTGGGCTCTCGAAAATAGCTTTCACAGGCTCGGCTCACACGGGCCATGTGCTTTTCCTTGCCGGGGGCCAGGAAGGCGTAAAATTTCCAAAGTTCCTGATGTCGTTCCCGCAAAATCTGCAGTTCGGGTAAGGCCACCTCCGAGAGCGGACACAACCCGCTCTCCTGCAGCCGAACTTTCACCTGAGCTTCCTTCAACTGCATGCCAAAGGCCGGGCAATAAAGAATCAGATCGCCTGCCTCCAGGCGACAGGCCCGGGTGATTTCAGCTTCAGCGCGGCGACGATTGGCCGCATCGAGATGGTATTGATCGACGAGCTGGCGTCGTCGTTCCTCACCAACGCTACGGGTGATCACGTAGGCTCGCTTATAAATCTGGTGCGAACGCAACTGCCCCACCAGGCGCCCTATGGTGGGTTCCTGGCGAAACTCTTCGGCCAGTCGATAGAGCAACACCTCGTCACCCAGGCCTTCCAGATCGGCCAGCGTCCAACCATGTTCCAGGGCAGCCTCGACGGCCCGCGAAATCATGGCACCGCTGGCGGTTTTGGTGTGATGAAAATAAACGCGCTCACTGAGAAAATACCGCAGCCGCAGCAGGTTCACCACCTCCGACAGCACGTCCTGACGCACCAACCCCCCTTTTTGGGCCTCGAGGTACAGCGAACCCTGAGGGTCGAGCCGAAACAAAGAGAAAATGCGCTCGTCGTAGGTCTGAGACAACCCGCAATAGTAGGCATCACGACGCAGATAGTCGAGCAGGTCGGCGCAAACGGTGCCCGAGAAGATCTCGGAGTGCCAGCTCTGCACGGGTTTCCCCCCGAGAATCGCCAGCACCGGTTCTAGCAACTTCAGTTTGCGCAGCTGCTGCCCCAACTGACCCCTGGGCAAAAACTGGCGCAGTCGTTCAGGAGTATCGTGGCGACTGAATACGCGCCGTTCATCTTCCAGGGTGTGCCCGAAGGGAATATGAGTGACATCGTGCAGCAGGGCTGCGGCCAGCACATCAAGGTGCTCTTCCGGATCTTTGCCGAGTTCGCGCAACAGTCGCTGAGTAAGCTGGCAGGTACCCAGGCTGTGCTCGAAACGAGTGTGGGTGGCCCCTGGATACACCAGGTAGGCCGTCCCCAACATTTTGATGCCCCGCATCCGTTGAACTTCGGGGGTATCACACAGCCGCAGGAGCGGCTGGGGAAGTCGGATGTCGCCGTGAATCGGATCGCGAAAAGTTTTCTCGCTCACTCCTCCTCGTCGTCGTCCTCGTCGTCGGGCACCCAGCGAAATTTCTTGGGATCGGGCTCGACCATCTCAGCCGAGGCTTCCTGAGCCTCACCCTCGTCCTCGATCTCTTCGGCCCCTTCCTGTTTCAAAACGGAAAGAATCTTCTTTGTGAGCCGGAAGGATGGGTTTTCCCCAAAGGCCTTCTCCCAACGGTCGCGGGGCAGGCGCAGCACAAACTGCCCTCCACAAACGCTGCACAAATAGCGCAGGCCAGAAGGACTGAACCCGGCCAGTTTCATATCTTTGATTTGACAGCTATGGTCAAAGAGTTGCCCGGTCGTGCGTATTTTCATAGTCCCTGCGTTTCCACAGCGGGATTCGGGGTCCTTTTTGCCTTACTGGCCAGCCCCGCTCTTGCTGAGCCGGCCTGGAAACCACTGGCGCCGGGAGTGGAGTTTCGCCTGGGCTGGGTCAACCACAAGCCAGCCCAACTGGTGCATTTGCTGCGCTTTGACCCCGCCCAGGCCCGATTGGCCCATCTGGTGACAACTCGCAAGCAAACCGCCGGAGAGTTCTTAAAGCAGAGCCGAGCCCTGGCCGTATTCAACGGGGGCTACTTCGATCGCCAGGGGAGTCCTCTGGGCCTGCTCTTCGCCGGGCGCTGGATTCAAAGAAACGCTGCCTCAGGCTCGGCCTTTGGAGGCATGTTCAGCCTGATCGCCGACCACCCGGCGATTCATCCCATTTTCCAGCTGAGCGAGCCCGATTATCAGGCCCTGAAAAATCATCACGACCTGCAATTCCTGGTGCAGTGTGGGCCACGTCTGGTCGCCGATGGCGAACTGGTGGAGGGGCTCGAGAAGAATACCTTTGTGCGGCGCACCGCCCTGGGCTACGATGGGCAAGGCAAGGTGTGGTTGCTGGCCACCGCCCCTCACTATGGAATGAGCTTTCCTCAACTGCAGCAATATCTGCGCCATCAACTGGGGCTGCGCTGGGCGATGAACCTCGATGGCGGCTCCAGTACCCAATGCGCCTTTCGAGGCGAGTTGGAAAACCTCGGATTCAGCCCGTTGCCTTTCGCCCTCGGCGTCTTTCCACGGAAAACAAAATAGGGTTCCACGTCCAGGCCACGAACCGGAACGGCATGTTGGCCGCTCCCTGCCCCGTGGAGACTCTGACCGACCGGGAATATGCTGGATACCAGCGCCCCCCCGAGCTGGCCTGTCCCGGCAGCCTGCTTACCAGCGCCGGTGCACTGCCGCTTCAAAGCCTGGAACTCGAAATTCATATCGAGGGACTCTTCGCCTCGATTCGTATCAAACAACGCTTCCTCAATCCTTTCCCAGGTGCGGTCGAGCTACGCTATGTTTGTGCACCCGAGCCCGGCGCCGAACTGCGGCGATTCGAGGTGCGTTCAGGGGACCTGAACCAGGTTTGCCGACAGGACCTTAGCGACCCGGAATTCTTTGGCGAATTCCTGGTCTATCACTGCGGACAGGCTGCATCCGAGGCCACGGTCGAGGTTGCGCTGATATTCGACAGGGCCTTGAGCTGGCAGGACGGGGCCGCCCACCTCTGCTTGCCTTTGCTGCCCGGACAGCGCTTTCGCCCTCAATACCCGGCGCCTCCGAGCAGTGACCCTCGGCCCGGTGGACAGCCGTCCGCTCTGGTTCTGATCCCGGGCATACCCAATCCTGTAGAGTTTTCGCTGGACATCCTTGTTTCTCGTTGTGGACTCGCTCTGGCGGCTCCCTCTATCAGCTTGAACGATGTTCAGGGCTTTGAAATGCCCCAGGGTTACCGCCTGGTGCTTTCCACCACCGCCTCGCGGGTCGAGCGAGACCTGATCGTGCGCCTGCAGCTATCGGCTCCCCAAACCCAGAGCAGTCTGCTGGTTCAGGAGGAAACCGAAGGCGCGAGTTACCTGGCTTTGAGCCTGGTGCCTGAAGTTCACCTGCGCCGCAGCACCACGCCCCCCCGCAAGGTCAGCTTCATCATCGACGCCTCTTCGGCCATGGGGGGATGGAAGTGGCCGGCGGCTCGACAAGCCCTGGAACAACTCCTGGAGGCACTGAACGAACAGGACCTTTTCCAGGTCGTGATGATGCCCGAATCGCCCGAAGCTTCCAACTGGTCGGCTGCCACCGAGCGCCACAAATTCAAAGCCCTGCAGCGCCTGGCTCAAGGCACGCCCGGTGGTTCGGCAGGCGTGCCTGCGCTTGTGGGACAGGCAGATGAATCCTGGGTTTTCTTCCTGGGCAGTTCGCCCGATCCGGGACTCGAGGCTCTGGTGCAACAGCACCCTGGGGCAACCTGCTGCCTGAGTTTGACCTCGGGAACAGTCCCCTGGGCACCGTCGATGCAGGTCGAAGTGCAGCGCCGGGAAGAACTCGATGGAGCCGTACGTCAACTGGCAGAGTTTCTGGTGCCGCCGCTCTTCGGGCAGGTCATGTTGGAAGTGCCCGGGGAATTCCGGCCCGGAGTTCTGACCCTGCGAGAAGGGCGCTACGCCCGCATGTTAGGGCACAGTTCCCAGCCACTCCCCCCCCAGCTGACCATCAAGGGACATACCCGAGACGGGAAGCCATTTCGCAGCCAGCTCATCGTTCACTACTGCCAGGAAGTGTCACTGGCCACTTTATGGCAAAAAACCGTGACTTTCGAGCCTATCGCGCCGGCCTTCCCAGCGCCCCCAGCAGCCGACCCTTTCGACCTGGCCCCGCCGTCGAC
>CAZYPN010000020.1:5297-109641 GCA_964649085.1 uncultured Burkholderiales bacterium
CTTTCGACCTGGCCCCGCCGTCGACGCCCGACTTCGGCGACCCGTTCGAGCCTGCACCGGCCTTCCCAGCGCCCCCAGCAACCGACCCTTTCGACCTGGCCCCGCCGTCGACGCCCGACTTCGGCGACCCGTTCGAGCCTGCGCCGGCCTTCCCAGCGCCCCCCGTAGCCGACCCTTTCGAGCCGCTGGCATCGACGCTTACCCCACCGCCGCTCGACTTGCTCGAACCCCCCGTGGCCGCGCCGGCCTTCCCACCCCTATATAGCGAGCCACCAGAGTTAGGATTTCTTGCGCCCCCGCCCGACATTGATCCGCTCTTGCCACCGCCGCTGCCGACCTCGGATCCCTTTGCCAGCATCGAGGTGCTTACGGCCAAAGACTTGCTTCCGGTAGCTCCGAGTGTGGCCCCCGCGAGAGTTCCCCTCGAAGAGATCCGTCAGGCTCTCAGCCTGGAAGACTGGAACCAGGCTCTGTGCCGACTGATGGAATGGCTGATCCGCCAGGGTTGCCCGTTTCAAGAAGTGGATCCTCTGGTTCACTTCCGGCTGCGGGTGTTGACCCGTTCCGGCCCATTGCCCGACTCGCGGCGTCGACTGTGGGTACATCAGGTCGAAGCCTTCATCGAAGCCCTGCTGCAGGGCACAGCCAATCCCGAAGAGGGTTTTTGGAGTTAGCCGGTTACAGGCCACCGCCGCCTCCAACTCGAAACCCCCACTATGGATAAGCAACAGTTTCGTGAGACCTTTACCCAAGAGTTCTACCGCTCGCTGGAAGATGGCAAAATAGAAATCACCGCCCTTCCCGCCGCTCAACTTCAGGCGCTCTGCAAAGCCAGCGCCGAAGCGGCCTTCGCAGCTCTACAGGCCCTCGAGGGCGAAGATCAGGTGGCAGGCAAAGAACCCGCCGGCGAGGATGAGGAGGTGCTGCTCTGGTCGGCCAAGTCGGAACTGACTCTGGGGTTGCGCTATGAACTGACCAGCCAGCGAATTCGCATCTTCCGGGGCATGTTCGGTCGCAGTCTTCACGAGGTCGACCTGATCACCGTGCGCGAAGCCCGGCTGGAACAACAACTGGGGGAGCGCATGGTCAATATCGGCGACGTCATTCTGATCACCAGTTCGCCCGAGCACCCTGAAGTTCGGCTCGAAAACGTGCGCAATCCGATGGAGGTGCGCGAGCTGGTGCGCAAGGCCTACATGGCGGAACAGAAGCGGCGTGGACTGAAGTATCAAGAACAGAGCTGATCCCGATCATCGCCCTCCGATGCGGCCGCGGCTACACTGGTCGACGTGACTTCCCCCATGACTTTGGCCGATGCAGCCTGGCTCCACATGGAGCGACCCGACAATCTGATGATGATTTGCGGGTTACTGACCTTCGATCAGCTGCCCGATCGGCAACGGCTGCTGGCGCTTCTGCAACACCGATTGTGCGCACACCTGCGTTTTCGCAGCCGGGTGGTCGAATCAACCCTGAGCCTGCCTCACTGGGAAGAGGTTCCCCAGATCGACCTGGATGACCATCTCAAGTTTGAAGAACTGGACGACCCGGGGCCGCAAAGCCTGCTGGAGCGAGTCAGCGAGCTGATGAGTCAGCCGCTCGACCGCAGCAAACCGCTCTGGGAATTCCGGGTGTTTCCAGGGGCCCATACCGGAGTTCCCGGCGAGCGCGCAGCCATGTTGGTGCGGCTGCACCACGCCATTGGCGACGGCATCTCTCTGATGCGGGTATTGCTCAATCTGGCCGACTTACGTCCCGACGAGCCCTGGCCGGCCCCCCCGCCCACAGCCAGAGCGGCCTTGCCCCTGTGGGAGCGGGCTCGACGAATGACCGAGCGCTGGTTGCATCGCGGACACGATATGCTCTTTCACCCCGGACAGGTGCTGGAGGCAAGCAAATCCCTGGCGCGGGTGCTGGCTCTGCCCGCCGATCGCGACCATCCCCTCAGAGGCCAGTTGGGCACGACGAAGCGGGCCTGCACCTCAATCCCTCTGGACCTGGAAGAGGTCAAGCAAAGAAGCCGACGCCTCGGCTGCACCATCAACGACGTGCTGATGGGGGCTCTGGCGGGCGCTCTGGGCCGAACCCTGGCCCGACGCATGGTGGTGCCCGAAGATCTGGAGCTGCGGGCGGTGGTTCCCGTGGATCTGCGCGGCGGCGACTCGGATGAACTGAGCAACCGTTTCGGGTTGGTATTTCTGCGCTTGCCGGTGGGCTGCGCCGAACCAGCGCGGCGACTGGCCCAAACGCGTGCCAATATGGTCGAGTTGAAGAACTCGCCCGAAGCCCTGGTCACCTATGAACTGTTGAGCGCGGTGGGGGCAACTCCTCGCGAATTGGAAGCGGTGATTATCGATTGGTTTGGAAACAAGGCCAGTGCCGTGGTGACCAACCTTCCCGGCCCGCGTCAACCGCTATACCTCGGCAGCGCTCGTATCGAAAGCGTGATGTATTGGGTCCCCCAATCGGGTCATCTGGGCCTGGGCATCAGCTTTCTCAGCTATGCTGGCCGCATTCGACTGGGCATCGCCAGCGATGTCGGATTGCTGCCCGACCCCGAAGAACTACAACGCGACTTTCTCGAGTGTTACCAGGAGTTTGAAACGTTATGAAACTGATTCCTGACTGGCTGCTTCGCAAGCTCTACACGCGCCAAAGCCTGCGCAACGTGCACCACGGCTGGGCTTTCAGCCTGAAGAACCGCCTCAGCGACGCGCGCCTTACGGCCGTTCTAGCTCTCAACCTGGACGGCAATCCCGTGGAACTGAACACGGTTCGATTCTCTATCGAACATGGAGTCAGCCTGAAGTCCAACGACCTGCAACCGGACTCTCCGCTCGTGCTCGAGGTGGGCACCGTGCTTCACGTCTACGTGGAGGCTCCGGCACTGGGTGGCGGAGACCACCAGTTGGAACTGGTTGTCGAGTCGGAGCCTTTTGGGCGACTGACCCTCAAAGTGGAAGACCGCCTTGAGGAGGAGGTGGCCTCCGACCGAATTCCGCGCGATCGAGACGATGACTATGCGGCCACCATCGTGGCCGCCCGCCGAAGTCACCTGGAGAAGCTCAGTGGCCAACGTCCCCATCACCTCTATCAGGCCAGCTTCGACCCCCATCTTTGCCGCGGCAACCTGGAGCATTTTGTGGGCGTGGCCCAGGTGCCCGTGGGCATCGCCGGGCCTCTGCAGGTGAGGGGAGAGCACGCAAGGGGTGATTTCCTGATTCCTCTGGCCACCACCGAAGGAACCCTGGTGGCCAGCTACAACCGCGGGATGAAGCTGCTGCAGGCCGCCGGAGGTGCCTTATGCACGGTGGTTGGCGATCAGATGCAGCGGGCGCCGGTGTTCGTTTTTGAAAACGCTCGCGGCGGCCGACGCTTTGTCGACTGGGTGGTGGCGCAGCTCGACTCCATCCGTCAGGTAGCCGAGGCCACCTCCTCGGTGGCTCACCTGAAACACATCGACTACATGCTCAGCAATCGCTTCGCCTACCTGCGCTTCAACTTCACCACGGGCGACGCAGCCGGACAGAACATGGTGGGTCGGGCCACGCTGGCGGCCTGCAACTGGATTATGCAACACTACGAAGCGGGACAAATTCAGCGCTTCTTCCTCGAGTCCAACTTCGCCACCGACAAGAAGGCGTCGATGATCAACACCATGCGAACCCGGGGTAAGCGAGTTACCGCCGAAGCCACCATTCCCCGCCAACTGTTGCTGGAACAGATGGGGGTTGAGCCGGCCCAGCTGGCCTACCACTATGGGGTGGCCAATGTGGGCGCCTTTCTGGCCGGGGCCAACAATAACGGCCTGCATTCGGCCAATGCTCTGGCCGCTCTCTTCATCGCCACTGGTCAGGACGTGGCCAACCTGGCCGAATCTTCGGCCGCCATCGTCTATGCCGAGGTTACCGAACACGGTGACCTGTATTTCTCCATCACTCTGCCCTCACTGATCCTGGCCACTCACGGAGGCGGTACCGGTTTGGCCACCCAGCGCGAATGCCTGGAGCTGCTCGATTGCTGGGGATCGGGCAAGGTGCTGAAGCTGGCCGAAATCGTAGCCGCCACGGTGCTGGCGGGTGAACTCTCGTTAGCCAGCGCCATCTCGGCCATGGACTGGGTGGCCGCCCACGAAGCCCTGGGCCGCAACCGCTAAAAAGGGCAGGATTACCCGGGTCAATTCGCGGAGTGCCCCAGATGATCAACGTCTGCTTCGTTTGCCTGGGAAACATTTGTCGCTCGCCCACGGCCGAAGGCGTGCTGCTTTCCATGGTCCAGGCGCGCGGGTTGCAACATCATATTGCAGTAGAAAGCGCCGGCACGGCCGCCTATCATCTGGGCGAACGCCCCGACCGACGGGCTCTGCAGCACGCCCAACAGCGTGGCATTGAGTTGCCAAGCCGGGCCCAGCAGTTTCAAAGCGGCGATTTCGAGCGCTTCGACTATGTGCTGGCCATGGACACCTCCAACCTGGAGCACCTCCGTCGCCTGGCGCGCCAAGAACAGGCGGGCAAACTGCACCTGCTGCTCGATTTTCATCCCGAATTTCCTCCGGGAAGCAGCGTGCCCGACCCCTACTATGGCGGCGCCGAAGGATTCGAAACCGTGCTGGACCTCTGCACTGCGGCCTGTGAGGGCCTGCTACAGTCGATCGTCGAGCGCCATGCACTGGAGTAGCCTGGAAAGGGCCCTCGGGGCTACCGTGATCGGCCGCCACAGTGTCAGCGGGGGGGACATTTGCCAGGCCTATCGGGTGGAACTGGCCGATGGTCGAAAGGTATTCGTCAAGACCAAAGCGGGCGCCGAACCGAACTTCTTTCCCTGCGAAGCCCGCGGGTTGGCCTGGCTCGGCCAAACTGGAGCTCTAAAGGTGCCCGAGGTGCTGGCGGTTGAGTCGGGATTTCTGGCGCTGGAATGGATCGACACAGGCAGCCCCTGTAGCGACTTCGAGCACCAGCTCGGCCTTGGGCTGGCCAGACTGCACCGACAGGGGGCCCCGAACTCGGGGGCCCCGAACTGGGGCGCCCCCGACCCCAACTTCATCGGGACGCTGCCCCAAAGCAATCGACCTCGCCCCACCTGGGCCGAGTTCTGGGTAGAGGAGCGCCTGCGCCCCATGCTGGCTCATGCCCGGCAGCCAGCCTGGGAACCCCGTTTTGAAAGGCTCTTCCAACAGCTGCACGACCTTCTGCCCGAAGCAGCCCCTGCTCGACTGCACGGTGACTTGTGGCGGGGCAACATTATGGTGGGGCCGTTGGGCCAGCCCGTGCTGGTCGACCCCTCTTGCTATGGCGGTCACGCTGAAGTCGACCTGGCCATGCTGGCTCTCTTTGGGGGCTGCTCCCCCGAACTCCTGGACGCCTATCAGCAGATCCAGCCCCTGACCAGCGGGTGGCAGCAACGGCGGCTGATCTATCAGCTCTACCCGCTGCTGGTGCATGTTGTGCTTTTCGCAGGCAGTTATCGATCCTCGCTGGAGCGAACCCTGGAGCGCCTGGGGGTTTGAGCGTGCTTGCAGGGGTCCGGGGCGCCAGCGGTCGAAGCTCAAAAACCTGTTAGCAATCAAGTTCCTCGGTGCGGCCGGCACGGTAACCGGCAGTCAGTATGCGGTGCAGTATGGCCAAAACAGTGTGCTGGTCGACTGCGGCCTTTTCCAGGGTATGGACGAGGCCGAGCAACTCAACCGTGAGCCGATGCATCCCCTGGCTCTCAAGGCCGAGGCGCTGGTGCTGACCCACGCCCACACCGATCACGTGGGCAATGTGCCCCGACTGATCCGGGAAGGATTTCGAGGGCCGATCTTCTGCACCGAGCCCACGCCCGATCTGTGCCAGCTGCTGTGGTTGGACTCGGCCCGTTTGCAGCAATTTCGAGCGACGACCGCACTGCCCGCCACCTTTGACGAGACCGATGCCCTGGACGCGCTGGATCAACTGAAGGCGCGGCCTTATGCAACGCGCTTCTCGGTTATGCCGGGAGTCCAGGCAACTTTCTACAACGCCGGGCACGTGCTGGGCTCGGCCTGGGTTGAACTGGAGTTTGACCCGTTGCCCGAGTGGCCCGAGCAGCGTCCCGTGGTGGTGGTGTTCTCGGGCGACATCGGCCGCGAAGGCCATGCCATGCTGGCGCCGGCCCAGCGCCCTCTTCGGGCTGACTTCTTGGTTCTGGAGTCGACCTACGGCGACCGCCTGCACCCCCCACTTCGGGCCGGCGAGCAGCTGGCTGCGGCCGTCAACGAGGCGCGCAAAAGACGTTCAACCCTGCTGATTCCGGCCTTTGCTTTGCAGCGCAGCCACGATCTGGTGTACCTTTTCGAGGAACTGCTGATGCAGCAAAGGATCGAGCCGATCTCGCTGTTTCTCGACTCGCCGATGGCCTGCAAAGCCCTGGACGTCTATCACGACTACCCCGACTATCTTTCGCCCGAGGCTGCCGACAAGCTGGAGCAAAGCGATCTGCTGCTGCGCTATCCCTACTTCCGCTGCTGCCTGGCAGCGGCCCAGTCGCGCCAAATTATGGAGTTCAGCCCGCCGCGAGTGATCATTTCGGCCAGTGGTATGGCTGAAGGAGGCAGAATTTTGAACCACCTGCGGCGATTTCTCCCCGATCCCGACGCCCAGCTGCTCTTCTCGGGTTTCCAATGCCCGGGCACCCGCGGCCGAGCGCTGCTCGACGGGGCCACCAGCGTGAACATCGACGGCGAGCAGGTGGAGGTGCGTTGTCAGATCGACTACCTCGAGGGACTCTCGGGCCATGCCGACTATCAGGAACTGGCCGAGTGGCTCGGTCAGCTCGAGCAACCGCCTCGTATCACCTTTCTTGTGCACGGCGACGAACCGGCCCGTGCCAGTCAGCAAGCCCGATTGATTCAGCAGGGCTGGAAAGCAGAGTGCCCGGGGCACAAAGAAACCGCCGTGCTCATCGCCTGACTACAGGGTGTCGAAAATGGAGTTGAGCTTCTTCTCGGCTCCACAGTACATACACTTCGCCTGGGCTTTGCCTACCATTCTCCCGCACTCGCCACAGGCTACGGCGGCAGTCCGACCGTTGCTGGCAAGCTCCTGAACCCGAGCCATCAGGTCGGCTTCCGTCAGGCCCTGGCTGATTTGCAAGAAACCAAAGAGTGCCTGTGCGATCAGGGTTAGCGACTCCACCTTACGCTCAAGTTTCTTAATGGCTTCGCCAACGCCCTCGGCAGAGCGCTGGGCCTCGCGAGCGTCGGCCTTGGCCTGCCCAATATTGGCATTCTGCCGCATCTCGTGAAAGAACGAACCTGCCACACTATCCCCCGTTCCTGGCTATGCCACGTTTCATCATGGTCTCACCCAGGTTCGCAGGAAGAAGCCGCCATGCCTGCGCCAGAGGGGCTCAGGGCGACGTCCACGGCGCGGCATTCGGCCTCTAGAACTCACCGCCCCAGGGATGTTACAAAAAAGTGTTTCAAGAACACTATTGACAGCTCGTCCTGGAGGAGTTATAAACCAACTCGTTCCCGCGGTAACGCGAGCGGCGGTCCAACAAACGCCTGATAGATGTTGGGGGCGCTGTCGAGTCCAGAGTCACGGCAGGGGTAGCATCCAGACCAGAGGATGACGCAGAGTTTCGACTGAGGAAATCGAGATGCTCGAAAGAGCGGTGCAGGATCCGCAAGGAGAAAGGTTGTCCCTCGAGAGAGGCGACCACGCCTGAGAACACCGGTCCAACGGGGCCACCTGGGCACAGGGGGCACTGCCGAGTCCAGAGTTTCGGCAGGGGTAGCATCCAGACCAGAGGATGACGCAGGGTCTCGACTGAGGAAATCGAGATGGGCCACCGGTCCGAACCAGGTTCCGCGAGGTGAACATACCTGGAGGAAGGGCGAAGTGGCGAGTTCGGTGCCAACCCGAACACGGCTCTCGAGTCGAGGGAAACGCACCAGAAGGCGAGCTTCTGGGGGCACTGTCGAGTCCACACGTCGACAGGGGTAGCCTGCATACCTGGCAGGCCCGGGAAATCCCCCCCGCAACGGGGATGAGGCCTGAGGCCCAACTCGGAACCGCGAGGTGAGAGGAGCAGCATCGAGAGATGCAGCAACGCCGAGGACGAGGATCAGGGTCCTGACGCTGGAGTGGAGGCGGTCAGGAAAGAAAAAGCCACCTGTTGAACGACGGGTGGCTTTTTTCTTTCCTCCAGCGGGCCAGGGATTTTCCGCCCTCCATCCGGAAGGCAACCAGGTGTCGCTTACCATCCCTCGCGTCCCTCTGCCTGAACTGATGGAGTGCCTGGCCCACTGCGACGGGCCGCTGGCCGTGGCCGAGCAATTGAGCCAGCGCTACGGCGAGATTTTCCAATTGCGCACGCCCCAGGGGAGGATGACCATCGTGTCCAGTTTCCGCCTGTTTGACGAACTGTGTGACACCCGCCGATTCGACAAGGTGGTGGAGGGCGCGCTGCTGGACATGCGCCAGCTGGGAGGTGACGGCCTGTTCACCGTCGACTCCGATCACCCCAACTGGTCGCGGGCCCGCCACGTGCTGCTGCCCGCTCTGTCGCCCGGAGCCGTGCGGGTCTATTTGCCCACCATGGCGCTGGTCGCGCGACGGCTGGTCGACCGTTGGCAACGGCTGACTCCAGACCAGGCCATCGAAGTAGGCCCGGAAATGACTTCGGTGACCCTCGACACCATCGGTCTGTGCGGCTTTAACTATGATTTCGAATGCCTCTTGGAAAGCCGACCCCACCCCCTGATCGAGTCGCTCAGTCGGGTGTTCGAACAAAACCGAGAGCGCATGCGCGCTGGCCGCTCCACCCCCGAAATCGACAGCCAGCGACAGTCGGATGTGCACAACATCCAGCGCATCGTGGATGACGTCATCGCTCAGCGCCAGGGTCAGACGGGCTGCCACCGCGATCTGCTGCAAACCATGCTGGATCGACCCGACCCTATGAGCGGCGAGTTTCTCAGTGAGGAAAACGTGCGCAACCAGATCGTCACCTTCCTGATCGCCGGTCACGAAACCACCAGCGGTCTGCTGGCCTTTACGCTGCATGCCCTGGGCCGACACCCCGAAGTCCTCCTGCAGGTCAGGCAGGAGGTTGACCGGGTGTTGGGCCAGGACCTGGAGAAAGACCCCGACATCACCCAGATCCAGGAACTCGACTACCTGCGTCAGGTGTTGCTCGAATCGCTGCGGCTCTGGCCTACGGTTCCCTCTCTGGCCGTCGCGCCGCGCGAAGATACCCATATCGGTGAGGGGGAATATCCCCTGGCCAGGGGCAGCACCGTCAAAGCGCTGCTGACAAGAATTCAACGCGATCCGGCCATCTGGGGACCAGAGCCCGACGAATTCTGGCCCGCGCACTTCGAGCCTGCGGCCGTAGCATCGCGTCCCACCAACGCCTACAAGCCCTTTGGCAACGGTCATAGAAGCTGCCTGGGAAGAGCCTTTGCTCTGAACGAGGCCAGCCTGGTGCTGGCCATGCTGCTGCAGCGATTCGACTTCACTCCGCTCGACGAGCACCTCAGCATTCGCAGCACGCTGAGCATTCAGCCCGAGCAGTTCAGAATTCGAGTCACCCCTCGGCGGCGCTAAGCCACTGCTGCAAAAGGGCCGGGAATTCCAGCAGCGTTTCCAACTGAGCATCGGCCAGGCAGAAACGCGGGTCGCGAGGCTGGCAGTGATCGGGCACCACCACGGCATGCATCCGGGCGGCCTTGGCCGCTACCAGCCCGTTCAGGCTATCTTCCACCGCCAGGCACTGGCAGGCGGGCACGCCCAGCTTTTCCGCCGCCCGCAGATAGACGCCCGGATGCGGTTTACCCAAGGGCTCGTCCTGGGCCGAGTGACGCAACCGAAAGAAGTGACCCAGATCGAGGGCCTGCAGAGTGGCATCGATCAGTGCGTAACTCGAAGAAGAAGCGATGGCCATGGGCAGGCCGCTGGCCCGAGCTGCCTCTAAAGCTGCCCGAACGCCGGTCAGCGCAGTGCCCTGGGTGCGCACCAGTTGGATAACGCGGGCCACAATGGCCTGGGAGACTTCCTGGCAACTGGGCGAAGCCCAGCCGTGCTGGCCATGCCGCAAGGCCACCACCTCGTCAATACGCAGGCCGGTGGTCTGGCGGCAATCGTCTTCGCTGAGGTGCAGGCCTACGCTGGCGAAGACCTCCATCTCGGCCTGCCGCCAAAACGGCTCCGAGTCGATCAGCACTCCGTCCATATCGAAGAGCACAGCGGCCAACTTCATGGCGAGGCGTTTGCCCCCCAGCGAGATTCCCCCTCCAACAACTCCGAAGCCCGAAAACACCGCAGCGCGGCTCCCCAAAACGTCGAGCCGTTCCAGGCGCCCCCCAGGGCCCGAGCCAGCGAGGTCATCCCGGCCTCGGCCAGTTGGCCAGCCAACTCACGTCGGCGCTCGTCAAAAGAAGGCATCAGCTGGGACAATCCCAGGTGGGCACTTTCCTGACACAGGTCCAACCCCTGCTGGATCAACGCTTGCAATGGCTCCAACGGCAACTCGTCGAGAACCAGCGGCAGTTCCCAGCCCGAGCCCGGCTCCTCGAGATCGAGTACCCGAACCCCCTGAGGGGTAAGCAGCGCCAGTGGCTCCATGCAGGCCACACCCTGTTGCCAGCGCAGCAAACCGCTGACATGAGTGGCCTGGGGCAAATATTCTACCAGCGCGTCCAACGACCCGGCACAACCAGGGTCGTGAGCTCGCTGCAGCAACCACTGCTCCCCTTGCGGATCTTGCAGCCAGGCTCGAACCTCTTGCGGGCCAGGCGCATACATCAACGACAGGACGCCGGCCAGGGGGACGACCACCACCTCCTCAGCTTCGACCAGGGGGCGTAGCAGGCGGCTGGGCAAGGCTTCTCGGCGCATCCGCTCGACCTCAAGCCCGGGCCAACTCAAGTCTGTCCAGCTTTGACCCAGCGGAGTGAGACTGTGCTCGCCCTGCTCGCGGCGCAGGCGCAGGCTGCGATTGGCCCGTCGCAGCACCCCTCGCGATACGAGTTGCGAACTCGCCACCTGCACGACCCCCCCCAGTCCACCCCAGGATTCGTCGCGCACCGACCGCCCGGGACGAATCTTCATGCTTTGGGTCAGCGCCTGACCCCCGGGTTCCAGCCAATACTGGACGAGTTGTCGCGAGCGCAAACGACAGCCCAGCGACATCAGCCGAACGTGAGACAGCGGTTGCTCCAAGGGGAGTTCCAGCCCCCGGGCCATGGCATCGGCGCCCAGTCGAGCTTTGAAACTGAGCAAACAAAAGAGCCACTCGCCCGGCGAATAGAGCGCCGACCCCTGTTGATACTCCGCCTGCAACTGTTCCAGCCGCTCCAGTAGAATCTGCAGCCAGGTATGGCCCCGACAGGCCTGTTGGGCTTTCTTGCCCCAGGCTTTCCAGCTTGCCGCTGCGTGCACACAGCCTTCGCGCAACAATTCTTGTAAGAACGGGTCCAGCACTTCCAGATCGCGAGGGCCGGGGGCTTGGTCGGGCAACCACTGCACTCTGCCGGGTTGCCCCCGGCACTCGGCCACCACCCAACCGGCCAGGGCCAGATGCTCGCAGGGCGCTGCCTGAGCGCAGCTGCAGCGCAGCGAATAGACATCATCGGGCAGCAACAGGCGTACATCACACTGGGGCAGCCGCACTCTCCAGGGCGAATCGGCCAACTCGGCGCTCATGCCCTGGCGCCGTAGCTGCTCGGCTTTGCGCCATAAACGAGGGCCCAGCCACTGGCGCAGCTTCTCCAGATCAACCTGAGGCGTCGATTCGGCTTCTTCGGCAGGGGCCTGAGTCGACAACCACAGCAGCGCCCCCACCCGATGGCGGCACCATCCCGATGCGCCACAGCTGCAGGCAGCGGCCTGAACGGGCTCGCCTTCCGCAAAAAAGGTCCGGGATCCGTCGGCAAAGCGAAACTCCAGCCCCTGAGGTAGCTCCTCCAGTTGGGGAACCAGGCCTGATTCCAGTTCACGCGCTGCCCGCTTGACCAATCCCCAGTTGGCCAGGGCCGCCAGAGCTTCCGCTGGATAACGCGACAGTTCGGGTCGGCCCATCAGCGTTGCACCTTCTCGGCGATCCAGTTGGCCAGCTCACCCGGGGTCATGGCACCCACGTGGGCCCCCACCTGCACCCATCGCTGAGCCATTTCGCGGTCATACTCGGGCTGGGCTTCCGGATTGAGGCTGGCCAATCCCAGCACCAATGTGCCCTGGGCCACCAGATCGCGCACCACCTGCACCAATCGGTGAGAATCTCCCCCCTCCATGAAGTCGGTAATGACAATCAGCATGGTTCGCTGCGGTGACATCACCAGACTCGCTCCATACTCTACCGCCTTACAGATGTCGGTGCCCCCTCCCAATTGCACTTTCATCAAGGTTTCGACAGGATCGGAAACTTCATCGCTGAGGTCAACGACCGCCGTGTCGAAGACAACCAGATGGGTTTTCAGGGCGGGCAGGCCGCAAAGACAGGCGGCCGTAACCGCGGAATGAATGACCGACTCGCCCATGGAACCGCTCTGATCCACCAGCAAGATCACCTGCCAGGGCGTGCGATGCCGCCTGGAATGGGGATAAAAATAGGGTTTCTCCACCACCAGGCGCTGGCGTTCCGCATCATAGTGCTTGAGATTGGCTCGAATGGTGGTCTCGAAATCCAGGTCCTGAGAGTGTCGAAACGGCGAACTTCGGCGCCAGCGCCGTGAGCCGGAGAAGCTGCGCAAAACTTCGCGAGCCAGCTTCTCCATGAGCTCCTCCACCACGCGGCGAACCAGCTCGCGAGCCAGGGCCAGCACCTGCTCGTTCATCAGATGGCGAGTCTTCATCACCGCCTGCAGCAGGCTGGTGCTGGGCTTTACCCTTCGCAGCACCGCCGGGTGGGTCACCAACTCGTCCACCTGATATTTTTCCACCGCTTCCCGCTCCAGGCGCTCGATGGTTTCCTGGGGGAACAGTCGGTGAACCGATTCGATCCAGTCGACAACGGTCATCCGAGACCTCTCCTGACCGGCCTGACGCACCCCCCGCTGGGCAACCCCTGCATCGCGCTCATACAGCCAGTTCAGAGCCGACTCGCAGGCGGCCGCAGCGCCTTCCAAATTGCAGCCCAGGGCAGCTTGGGAAGCCTGGCCCAACATCAGTCGCCAGCGAATGGCGGAGTCGATTTCACCAGCCAAGGCGCTGCATCTCCTCTTGCAGGGCGCGGTCGAGGCGCACGGCCCGCTCCATCAGGCCCGGGTCGAACCGACTGCGGGTCAACTCGCGGGCGCCCTCAAGTCCCAGCCAACCCGCCACCTGCAGCGCCAGCTGCTCTTTCTGGCGGGGGGGAAATTCTTGAAACGCCTGGCGCAAACCCGGCAGCTGTCGAAGAAAGTCCTCAGCCTCCAGGGCTACCACTTGCTCGTGGATGGCCTTGAGCAAAGGCACCTGTCCGATGACTTCCTCGCGTGCCAGGCGAAACAATCCCCACAGAAAATCGCCCAGTTCACCCACTCCGTGCAGCGTCTCGAACAACTCGGGCGGCTGACCTCTCAAGCACCAGACCAGCCCCAGGGCGGCACCCCGCACTGGGGGTCGAGAGTGTCGAGCCAGACGCCCCATCACCTCCAGTCCGGCCTGACGAGGCAACTGGGGGTTTCTCATCAGGTCGCGACTGACGCGAATCGCCTCCACGGCCGCTTCTGGTTGACCCAACTGCCCTTCCAGCAACCACAGCAAGCGCTCCAAGCCCGCCACCAATAGGGTCAACTCGGGATCGAGGCGGGGAAATACCTTCAAGGTGAGGGCCAGAGAATCGAGGGCCGGGGCCAACTCTTCCAGGCGCACTTCTCGCGACAGTTCGGCCGCCAGCGGCACCAGCCAGCGCTGACTCAAATCCTCGAGCCCGGCCCGAGCGGCCGCCAGCAGGCAATGAGCGATCTGCCTGGCACCCTGCCACTGTTTGGCCTGTTCCTGCAGGGCCGCAGCCGAGGCTGACTTCAGATCGGCGCCGTAGGCACTGGCCTCCAGCAGGCAGGCTTCGAAATCCTCGTGCTTGCCCAACGACCAGGTTTCGGGTGCGTCGGCAAGGCACTGAATTCCCGGCAATTCGAGAATCTCCAGACGTCGCAAAAATCGACTGGGGTCGGTGTCGACCGTGGTCACCACCTGGCGAGGTGGACGGGTGGGCTGAAAGCCAAAATGCCGGAGGCCATCCTCCACTTCCCAAAGCAGGGGCGGGCGGGGCGTGGTGGCGCACAGTCGTCCTCGCCGGGTGCCCGTAAAGGCCGCCAGCAAAGCCACCAGCTGGGGATGACTGTCGGGTTGCAACGGCCCCTCGCAGCTCCAGGGCGGCAGCACTTCCAGCGCCTCCTTGCAGAGCGCCGACAGCAGCCCGTCAAGCAAATCGCATCGCAGTGCCCGGCGGTGTCCTCGCAGGCGGCGCAGCCCCTCGGCCTGGGCAAAGGCCGCGATCAGGTCGGCCGTCGAAACGGGTTGCTGGCGACGACGCAACTCTTCCGCTGCCGCCACCATGCACTCTTGACCGGCCACTTCCCAATCGGTTTCCCAAAGCCTTTGGTAGTACTGCGGACAGGTCATGCCGGCCTCGTAGCCGGTCAGGCTGCTGAGCCGCTGAAAGCTGAAAGGCACCAGAAAAGCGCGCGCCTCCGCAGGGGTCTCGAGAGCTGGCCAATGGGGGGGATATCGGTTCCAGTTCTGCTCCAGGAAAGGGGCGTGAAAGCCTCCGCAAACCACCAGACAACTGCCCTGATGGCAGGCCCAGGAAATGGCCTGGGCCATATACTCCTCGCGCTGGCGGTCGCGTTCGCCTACCTGCTGCCGCAGCAGCTGGAAATACTCGTCCAGCTGCTGCTCCAGTTGCGGCTCACCGGCCTGTTCCACCATGGCGTCCCAGAGCGCGTCGCTGCTGTCGTAGCCCATGCGGCGAGCCAGCGCCCCAGGCGAGCAGGCCGAGGCGACACCCAAACCCGCATCGTCGGGACCGACCTGCCACGGAGGCAGATCCATGAAGACAAACTCGGCACCGATCTCGTGGGCGGTGCGCAGCGCAACCCACTCGGGCGAGTAGTCGCAAAACGGGCTGTAGCTGCGGGACTGACCCCCCAGGCTGGAAAATACGGCAATGGGCAACTGATGGTCCAGCAATAGCTGCTCGCGCAGCGGGTTGAAATCGCTGGGACCCTCGATCAACACGCGATCGGGCCGCAGCTCCAAGATGCGCCGACGCACCAGGCGAGCACAGGCCGGACTGTGGTGACGCACTCCCACAATGCAGGGACGCTGGCTCACGGAAGCAGGTGACGAGCCTCGTACAACGACTTCCAGGCCTCGCCTCGTCGACGGCTCACCCGCTGTTCCAGATAACGGCGCAACTTCTGAATATCCTCGGGCTGATCTTTGAGAGCGGTGCCCAGAATGCACTCCATCAGGTCGGCGCCGTCGACCTCGCGTTGCTTCAAATAATAGCTGCGGATGCCCAGGGATTCGGCCACGCTGACGGCCTCGGCCGTAGACATGCTGGTGGAAAGACGTTCCAGTTGCTGACCTTCTTCCGTCTGGCCGCGCCGCAGATCGCGAAAGACCCCGACCAGCACCTCCAGCAAGGGCCGTGGCGGAGTGGTGGGCACCCCGCACTGCTGCAGCTGTCGCGCCGCCTGACGCTGCACCAGTTCCAGTTCTTCCTCCGGGTCGCCGATCGGATACACCGTCTCGAAATTGAAGCGACGCTTCAAGGCAGCGCTCATCTCGTTGGTGCCCCGATCGCGGGTGTTGGCCGTGGCGATCAGATTGAACCCCTGGCGCGCATACAGCCGGCTTGCTTCACCCTCGAGCTCGGGCACAAACAACACCCGGTCGGAGAGTATCGAAAGCAAGCCGTCCTGGATTTCCGAGGGGCAGCGCGTAATCTCTTCAAACCGGACCAGCAGCCCCTGCTCCATGCCCAGATACAGCGGCGCGGGAACCAGCGCCCGCCGAGTGGGGCCCTCGGCCAACAGCAGTGCATAATTCCAGCCATACTTGAGCTGATCTTCGGTGGTGGCAGCACTGCCCTGAATGGTAAGCGTGGATTGCCCGCTGATGGCCGCTGCCAGATACTCCGACAGCATGGACTTGGCCGTGCCGGGTTCGCCCACCAGAAGCAGCCCTCGCTGGGTAGCCAGAGCCACCAGGCAACGGTCGACGAGCGACGGGTGGCCGACAAACTTGGGCTCGATGCCCAACTCGGAGTCGCCCAACAAAAACTTGCGCACGGCCGCTGCCGACATCCGCCATCCAGGTGGACGGGGGCCCGAGTCGAGATGGATCAGCTGCTCCATTTCGGCCGCAAATAACTGCTCCGCTGGCGGGCGCTGCAGCCCCGGGGCTACCTCTTGCTGTATCCGAGCAGGCCCAGTTGACTTTCGAGCCATCCATAACCTCCAAAGGCTGGAACCAGCAGCAGGACAACCAGCAAAAAGCCCAGTGGGGTTAGTTTGCTGCGATCGTCGGAACGGTGGAACCACTGATAATAGGCCGGGCCCAGCGCCAACATCACCAGCCCCAACTCCAACAAGACCAGACTGACCATTACATACTTCATACTGTAGCTGACGCTCTCGGCTCCCGAACGAGCTGCCTGCAGCACGTCCCACATGCAAAACTTAGTCAAAACGGCGCCGAAAAGGGCCAAACCCAGGCCACTGAGCCGCGGAAAATTGTGCATCGTGTCCCCCTAGGAAAGTTGGTCCGAAGACTACCGTGCAAGATTGGCTGTGGCCAAATTGTGACCTTTCTGAGTCGGGCCTGTGTCGAGGAATCTTTAGACTGAGACCACTTGAAAGAAATGGGGTAGCCAAGTGCTCGCTCATCTAGAAATGGTCCTCCATCGCCTGTTGGAACTGGTAGGCGGCTGGCTCTGCGCGCTGGCCATCACGCTGGTGGTCACGCTGGCAGCTCTGGCCTTTCTCAGCCTTCATCTCTATAAGCTCGACCGTCCTTCCTGCCTTTCTTTACTGCAGCGCTTGTGGCGCCAGCTGCATCGGGGTTGGGGCTGGATCCTGGCCGCTGCCGCGCTGCTGGTTCAGGTTTATGCCCTCAATGAACTTCGCGGTGGACTGCTGCAGCGTTTGCAGCAGCAAGGTCAGGCCCGCTACACGGCCATTCCTGAACCCAGCGGTGGAGCCACCGTGCAGCGAGCGCCTCGTGTCACCGCCCTGGAGAAGAGCTCGCGAACCCAGCGCATCGTGCTGCCCCCCCAGCTCAGCCAGCTGGAGGCGGTGCCCGGTTGGAATCCCGAACAGGCCCGCTACGGCGGGGCTCCGGCCGTGAACGTGCAGGACGAGCTGATTCGCGACGAGCGAGCGGTGGTGCTTCACCGCACCATCGAAGTCGAACGCTACGTGGCTCTGAAGCTGCAGAGCACCGATGTGCAGCTCAAACTGCGCTTCGAGCCAGGGCTGCCCTGGCAACGCCGCCAGGCCTACCAGGCCCAGTTTGTAGGCACCTATCGGGTGAAAAACCCCTTTGCCGAAGCGCGTCGTCTACACTTCTCCTTTCCCCTGCCGGACAACAGTGGAACGCTCTCGGAATTCAACTTCAAAGTGAATGGCCAGGAAGTTCCGGCCCAGGACGTCGAGCAGGGCCTGGAGTGGGAGGCCCTGTTGCAACCCAATGAAGAGGCCGTGGCCGAGGTGTCGTATCGACATCAGGGGGCTCAGTCCTGGAGCTACGACCTGACGGGCAGACGCGAACCGATTGCCGACTTTCATCTGCGGGTCAGCACCGATCAGCCGCTGGTGAAATTCTTGCGGGGCTCGCTCTACCCCACCCGCAGCGAAGGCCGCAATCTGGAGTGGGAACTGCAAAACCAGATCACCTCGCAGAGCATTTGCCTGCACTTTCCCTTCGTGCCCACCCACCACATTATGGGCAACCTGTTTGTCTTCGCACCCGTCAGCCTGGTGGTAACCACGCTGCTGGTGCTGACCTGGGCCCGTCTGAATCGCAGCTCGGCCGGAGCCTGGCGAGCTACCCTGGCAGTGCTGGCCAGCTCGGCAGCCTACACTCTGGCCTCGTATCTGGTGGGCTATCTGCCCCTGTTCACCTCACTGGCGCTGGCCTTTGGAGTGGCTGGCTGGCTGCAGTGGCGAGTTTTGCAAAAGCCCCTCTGGGTGCCCATCGCGGTGGCCAATCTGGCCCCCTTCAGCTTCCTGGCCGTGGGACACACCGGTTTGCTGCTCAGCCTGTTGGGGCTGGCTGCACTGGCCCTGACGGTGCAACGCACGGTGGAAGAATAGACCTTACTGTCGAGCCGGCCACTGCAGCGGACCCGGCTTGAACTGATAGCCCGCCCAATTGGCCGCCGGCAGCACGCTGCCTGGATAGGCCTTTCCGCTGTTGCGGCTGAAAATGGCGATCTGGTTGGCACAGTAGAACAGCTTCCAATCGGGACTGGCGCACAGCTCTTCTTCAAGGTAGTAGCGATCCGGCCGATTCAAGGGAAACTCGGCCTCCAAACCAGGCGCGGTCACCACATAATCGAGATGGGTGCGTTCCAAAGCCCGGCGCCACACCCCGGGCTCGGGAACCTGAACACCCATAACCGTCTGATCGACCAGCGCCTGTCGCCGTCCGCCCCAGGCAGCCTGAATCATGGGGTTAGGAAACAGATAGGCGTCCCGTCGATGGCTGAGCACGCCCCCCAGGCGGTTGGGCGCCGATAGACTGGCCTGGGGAGGAATCAGCCGGCGCAGATCGTTGATCGCTTCGGGGCAGCGTGAATCGGGATGGGTCCACTCACGAGGCTCCATGGGTCCGTAGCGAAAACCAAAGAGGGCGGCCGAGACCAGCAGCCACACGCAGAGACCCGGGCCCAGGCGTTTCTCCAGTCGACCCGCGGCGCAACAGGCGGCCCACATCAGGAAAGGCACGACGGCGGCCGTGTAGTGAAACTTGATGGTATGTTGGGACTCCCGCCAGCTCAACACATTGCCAGCCAGCACGGGGGCCACCGGCGACAGTTCCACGGGAGCCAGCAGCGGCAAATACAGCAGCGGCCGAAAGAGGCTGTGGAAATAGTGGCGATTCAGCGGATTGTCGAGCCGCTGCAGGGTGTCCAGCGGCCGGGTCAACACCTTCCAGGCCACTTCTCGGGAGCTTTTCCCATAATGAGAGTACAGCAGCGTATACTGGGTGGGCTGACCCAAGTTGTGCCAGCGCACCACTGCCAATGAGAGGGCCAGCCCGCAAAAGGCCAGGGCCAGAGTGGCCAGGCTCCAACGCCAGCCGGCTCGCTTCCAGGCCAGAGCCAGCATGCCGACCAGGGTTACCGCGGCCGTTTCCGAGCAGGCCAGGGTGGTCACCAGGGCCGCGAAATAGAGCCGGGCGTCGCGCCGCTGAAGGGCCACCAGGGCCCACAACAAGGGCGTGGTCATCAAGGTTGAAAAATGCACGTCGAAGAGGTTAGACCAGTGCAGGCAGGGCTGGAACAGGTAGAGCACGGCCAGAGCCTGGGCCAGTCGGGGCGAACGCACCTCGCGGCTGGCCAGCAGATAGACCGGCACGGCCCCGCTGCCCAGCCACAGCGCCTGCAGCCACACCAGCGCCTGAGGGCTGTCCCAAATCCAATAAAGGGGTGCCAGAGCCCAGGCGATAGCGGAAAAATGATCGGCATGAATCTGCAACCCCCGGGTCGTCATAAAGGGGTTCTCGCCGCGAGCTACCAGCCACAGGGCCTGATCGTGGATGCCCGTATCGAAGGTGTTGGCCTGGCCGAGCCATTGCTGAAGCACAGACCAACCTCCAAAGAAGGCCACATAGAGCAGCACGGCCAGTGCCACCGCCCTCACAGCCGCGCCACCACCACCCGCAGGCCGCGGCCTCGCTCCCAGAGCACCAGTTGATCGCGGTGCACGAAAGCAACCCTGCTTCCATCTTCCGAGCAGGTGGGGTGAAAACATGGGCCCTGCAGACCTTTGCTCAGGCGCACAAAGCGGCTCTGGCTACGCTCGAACAGGTAAATGTCGCTGGCCGGGTTGTCGTCGGCCTCGCTGGAGTCCAAATTGCTGGCATAACTGGTGAACACCACCCGATCGCCATCGGCAGAGCTGCAAGGCTCGAAGCTCGAGTCGTTGGCCCCCAGGGTCAGCAGCTCGGGAGCTGGCTGATTCCAGGGCCGAAAGAACAGGTCGTGACGCACATTGCGATCGCCCTCGCTGAGGTTGGGGGCCAGCGAGGCAAATACGACCCCTGCCCGGCTACAATAGGGCTGATAGCTATTCCCCCGGGAGGGTCGACCTTCGGGGCTGTGAGAGAGCAACAGCCTCTCCCAGTAATCGTTCCTGCGGCTCGGATGGAGGGTCGGGGGCCAGTCGCCCCCCAAAGGACTGGCGTAGACTTCGAAGCGCGGACGGGTTCGTTCGGGAGTAAGCCCGCCCAGAAAGGCAGAATAGGCGATACGCTGGCCGTCGGGAGAAAAGCTGGCCCGGCCCAGCACCGGACCGCGTCCCCAATGCTGCCAGCGGCCCGGAAAGGGGCGAACCGACCAGCCCTGCTTCTGGCGTCGAGCCAGCACCAGCCCGCGCCCTCGCTCGCTGCGAGCGTCGGGAACGCCGTAGCTGCTGAAGGCCAGCTGTTGACCATCGGCCGACCAACTGGCATCGTAACTCGAAGAAAGACCGGCCTCGGCCGACGGCGGCAGCAGACGCTCAAGCTGCATATCGGCCAGGTCGACCACGAAGATGTCCGAAACCGAGTTGTCGTCGCCCACAACCCAGTTGGTGGCCTGACTGGAAAATGCCAGCCAGCGCCCTTCTCGATCGAGGCTCGGGTGGCGACTGCTGTCGTCGACAAGGGCGCCGTCAAAACCCGTCTGCAACACCCGGGACCGGCCCTCGTCGAGCCAGTGAACTTGAATATCCTGCTGCCAACCCGAGGGGCGCCGCGCCTCGACGGCCAGCACCTTGCCATTGCCGCTCAGGCAAGGGCGGGGCGCTGTGAACGGAGGTTGCGAACCTGCCTGCAGATCGGTGGCCCGTAAGCTGCGCAGCCCCACCAGCGCCGCCAGGCCCGCAGCCCCAAGCCAGATCTTCCACCATAACGGAGCTTGTCGAGACACCGCCGCTGTTTCGCAGCCCAGCTTCTTCCCCCTCTTAAGAGGACGCATGGCCAGGGAGGCGAACGGGTGCTCGTGCTCCGCAATGGAATTCTTTTCATGCTTTTACTGCTTCCGGGCTGCGGGGGCAAAGAGCTTCCCTCGGTTCGGGTGGTCAAGGTCGCCAGTGGCGATCTGGCCGTAAACTATGTCGCTAATGGGTTTGTGCGCTCCAAAAGTCTGCGCATCATCTCGCGCGCCGAGGGCCGCATTGAACAGCTGTCGGTAAAACTGCACCAATCGGTGAAAAAGGGCCAACTGCTGGTGCAACTCGACGACCGGGAAATCATGCGAAATCTCGATTCTTCCCAGGCCGAGCTGGAACAGGCCCGCATCCAAACCGAAGAGATCGCGGCTCGCCTGGGCTTGCGTCAGCAACACAAGGAAATTCAGTTGGCCCAGGCCCGCCAAGACCAGCGCGAAAGCGAACTGAACTTGCTGGAAACTCGCCGGGGCGCCACCCTGGAGGAGCGCCAGAAACTGCGCGAGAGCCTGCGCCAGGCCGAGGAAAAGGTCCGTCGCTCGGAACGAGAATGGCAACGCCAGGAGAGCCTGTTCCGCGAAGAAATCGTGGCCCAGGCCGACCTCGAGACGGCCCAAAGCCAATATGCCCTGGACCGAAGCAGCTATCGTCAGGCCCTGGCCGAGTGGAACCAGCAGAGCAAAGGCGCCCGCAGCGAGCAAGTAGGGCGCCTGGAGTCTCGCCAGCAAAAGGCCCAACTGGGGCTGGAACTGCTGCGCAGCCAGGAACAAGAAGAAATGCTGCTGGGCTACGAGCTGCGCCGCGCCCAGGCCGACGTGCGCCGGGCCGAGGCCGGGGTGGAACGCCAGCGTCAGATGCTGGAACGCTATCGCATCGTCGCTCCGGTATCCGGCACCATCAGCCAGCTGACCGTCGAGGAGGGCGAATATATCGGCCACGGTCATCGCGTGCTCGAACTGGTCACCGAGGGGCCCTATTGGGTGGAAGCCGAGGTGGATGAACAGGACGCGACCCACGTACGGGTGGGCCAGGAAGTAGAAGTCAGCCTGACCTCGCTGCCCGGCCGCAACCTCAAGGGCAAGGTCAGCGAAGTGGCCGCCTCGCTGGAAAGCCAGCCCCAAGGGCCGGCGGAACACAAAGTGCTGCGAATTCGCGTGGAACTGGTCGAGCCCGTCAAAGAGCTACGCTCGGGCCTGGAAGCCGATGTCGAAGGCCACGTCGCGCTGGCCAATCAGACCCTTTCGGTGCCTCGCGGAGCTTTGCGTCGCGACCAGGGCAAGGACTATGTGCTGAAAGTCAGCGGCGGACGTCTTCAACGGGTGGACGTTGGCCTGGGAGCCATCTCGGGCGACCGAGCCCAGGTGCTGGAGGGCCTCAGCGCCGGCGACCAGGTGGTGGTGGAGGGGGGCGACGGCCTGAGCCCGGGCAGTCAGGTCGAGATTCGCTCGTGAGCCAGATCGAGTTACGGGGGGTCAGTCGCACCTTCCAGCTGGGCGGACACCCCGTGCAGGCCCTGAGCGAGGTGAACCTCGACATCGAAGCCGGTGAGTTCGTGCTGGTGGTGGGGCCCAGTGGATCGGGCAAAACGACGTTGATGAACCTGATCGCGGGTATCGATGTGCCCACCGGCGGCAGCTTGCGCGTCAACGGACACGAGATCAGTCGTTATGGACCGCGTCAATTGTTGGAATATCGCCGCACCGAAGTGGCCGTGGTGTTCCAGTTTCACCACCTGATTCCCAACCTGACGGCCTGGGAGAATATCGAAATGGTGGCCGAACTGGTGCGCGGCAAGGGCGACGTGGGGGCGGCACTGGCAGCGGTAGGCCTGAGCCAGCGCGGGCAGCATTTTCCGCATCAACTCAGCGGCGGCGAGCAGCAGCGCGTAGCCGTGGCCCGGGCTCTGGTCAAAGACACCCCCATTCTGGTGGGCGACGAACCCACCGGCAACCTCGACGGCAAGACCGGCAAGCAGATTCTCGGCCTGTTCTCCGAGGCCAGCCAGCGCGGCAAAACCATCATTCTGGTCACCCATAACCTGGCCTACTGCCCCGTGGCCACGCGCGTGATTCAGATGGCCGACGGCCGAGTGCAGTCGGATGTGCGCAATCAGCAGCCGATCAGTGTGGCGGAACTGGCCTCGTGAGTTGCTTGCGCTGGTGCTGTGTGGGACTGTGGATGGCTCTGCCGGGCCTGGCCGTGGCCAACCCCAGCGCCCCGGCCCTGCATCAACCCCCACCGATCGCCGTACCCAAGATCAAGGGCGGGCTGCCCGCACCTCCGCCCGTGCCCGCCAGCAAGGCCGAACCCCGCCGGCTCAGCTATGAATCCGCCCCCCTGCTGGCGCTGGCTCACAACCCCACGCTGGCAGCGTCGTTGACCAAAGTCCGAGCCGATATGGCTCAGGCCGAAATCAATGCCTCGGCCAGCCGACCCCAGGGCACCCTGAAGCTTCAGGGCCCGCCCATTCCACCGTCGGACAACAGTGCCTTCCGCAGTGACTTTGTCCTGGCCCCAATTCAAATCGAACTGCGCAAGTTGATCTACGACGGTGGACGCATCGCCGCCTTGATCGCCCAGGCCCGACAGCAGGCCAGGGCCGATTCCGAACTGGCCCAGTCGGACTGGCAGAAGCTGGAGTACCAGGTTCGTCTCAACTACTTGCAAGCTCTGATCCGTGAGTCGGAAACCACGCTGGCCCAAAATCGCCTGCAACTGGCGCGGCAGCAGTTGCGCACGGCCGAAGCCCGTTTCAAGGTGGGCAAGGCTCCCAAAGGCGACGTCCTGTCGGCCGGACTGCCCGTTTCCGAGGCCGAACTCGAGGCCGAACGTGTAGGCCTGGCGGCTCAACAGAGCAAGCAACGCCTGAATCTGTTGTTGGGGCTGCCGATCGACACTCCGCTGCAGCTCGATCCACCTCAGCTCAAAGCTGAAGAATTGAAGGAGCTCAGCTTCTACCTGGAACAGGCCCAGAAGCAGCGTCCCGAGCTGCGATCGCTGGAGTTCCAAAAGCTATCCGGCCAGAAAGCGGCCGAAGCCGGTGACCTGCTCGACCATCCCACCGTCAACCTGTTGGCCGGCGTAGCCGCCATTTCCCAGGGCACTCAGCCGATCGGAGCCTACCAGTATCGGGCCGGCTTCGAAGTGGCCTGGCTCTTCGCCGACGGCAACAAATCGGGCGCCACCGGCGACCTGGCGCGAGCCCAGGTTGCCCAGATCGAAGCACTGCTGGCAGATCGACGGCGCACGGTGGAGGTGGAGGTGCGAGAGGCATATCAAAATCTGGCCACCGTGGCGCGCACCTACGACATACAGAAAAAGCGAGTTCAACAGGCCGAGGACGCGCAACGCATCGCCCAGGCCCAGTATCGAGCGGGAATGACCACGGTCTATCGAGTTCATCAAACTCAAGTCGACCTGTATCAGGCGCAAAAACAAGAATTGCAGGCTTACTTTGATTACTTCCAGGGGCTGGCTCAACTACACCTGGCCACCGGTCTGGTCACTTCCCAACCGTTGGACATCCCTTACGATCTCGAAGAGGATTCATGAACCTTTCCCTGGCCTTGAAGGCCGCCCAACAAGCCGCAAACGCAGCCGGTGAACTGATCCGAGACCGCTTTCCTCGCTCCGGCCGGCCGCCGCTGGAAATCCATCACAAGGGTCGAATCGACCTGGTGACAGAAGTCGACCTGGCCTCTGAGCAACGCATCCGTGAGGTCTTGCTGGGGCACTTTCCCGATCATCAGATCCTGGGAGAGGAGGGCGGTGTGCAGGGCGCAGCCGGAACTCCACGCTGGATCGTGGATCCGCTCGATGGCACTCGTAGTTTTGCCCACGGCTATCCCTTTGTATCGGTGGCTATCGCTTTGGAATGGGAGCATCAACTGCAGGTCGGGCTGGTCTACGACCCCCTACGCGAGGAAATGTTCTGGGCCACGCGCGGCGGCGGCGCCTTCCTCAACGGCGAGCCCATTCGGGTCAGCGCCGCAACTGACCTCAGTCAGGCCCTGCTGGTGTCGGGCTTTCCCTATCAGCTGGCCGAGATCGACTCTGAGCCTTTGTTTGCACTGTTCAAAGAATTTGTGCTGCGTTCGGGGGGCATCCGCCGCGACGGATCGGCCGCGCTGGACTTCTGTTATGTAGCCTGCGGTCGTTTGGACGGCTTCTGGGAGTTTTTCCTCAAACCCTGGGATGGCGCTGCCGGTGGGCTGATCGTCGAGGAGGCGGGGGGGGTCGTCAGCGATTTCTCGGGCCGACCTTTCGACCCTTACCGGGCTGAAATGGTGGCCACCAACCCTGGCCTGCAGAGCCAGATGCTGGAACTGGCCCAACCCTACCTCGAGGGGATTCGTCGCTGGCTTTAAGCGGGTCGAAGAACCACCTTCTGCGGCAACCGGCGCAGCCCGACCATCAACTCAGGGAACGAGATTCCACGCCAGCACTGGAACCCACTGGCCTCCAGCGTGGCGATAGCACGCGCCACCAGGATGTCCCGACCGCGCATATTGCCCTGCAGGCTCTTCAGACAGGCAGCGGCAGCCTGGATGAGACCGCGCAGCGCCAGGCCCTCGGGCGCTTGCTTGAGACTGACCTGCCAGAGCCCCTCCCAGACTTCGTGGGCCTCCCAGTAAAAGCCATGGTTGAACAGGTCGATGCCCCACAGCCAGGGGTCAGGCCCCTCCAGTTCGGGCCGTGGTCCTTGCCCGGGCAGGTAAGGGCGGGCCGGCAGGGGCACCTGCGGAAGCAGCCGAACGACCTCGGGTCCTTCGTAATCCAAGGTCTAGTCCTCGTAGGCCAGCTGCAGCACCTGTGAGCTGCCACCAAAGCTTGAGGCGGCAAAGCGAGCGCGAACGTACTCGTCCTCTGTTTCGCCCAGCGTATCCCCCTCGAGAACCACGGCGCCAGCGACCAGCAGGTAGGCCACCACGCCATAAAGCCGATCATACAGCTCTTCGGGAGGCTCGGGAGATTGGGTGACCTCCAGTTCGGGCCGGCCAAAGGCCTGTAGCCCCCGCGTGTAGCCGGCCGACCCTTCAGCTCGCTCGATCAGATGAAAGTCGACCCACAGTGCCAGAGGCAAGTCATCTTCACAGGCCTGGGCCACTTCCACGAACACGCTCGATTCGATCAGCAGGTCGGCATCCGACCAGTAGACACCCAGAGCTGGCGTGCAGGCCAACAGGGCAACGCAAAGTTGCGTAAGCAGTTGGGCGCGTTGCACCTCGTTCGAAGTGCCCCGCAGCCGAAGGCTGAGGTGGGCGGTGTGGCCGGGCAGATCCTCAGCTGCGGTGGGCCACATAGAGCCCCCGCCGGCGCGACCCTGCAGCTTGGAAAGGGGTTGATCGACCAGCTCCAGGCAGGCTTCCATCGGCCCGAAGTCCAGCCTCCAGGCGCCCTCTTCCAGGACCACCTCGGGCAAAGGGGCCAGCTGAGGCCAGGCCTCGGCAAATGCCTCGGCCAGTGCTTCAGGGCTCGGCATCTGAGCGGCTTGAAGCAGAAGATCGCAGACGGTTGTGCCCATTTGAGCGACTTCCCAGGGCGGCAGGCCGATCCTTCCCGACGGCCTCTCGCGTGGAGGAAGCTGATCGTCACCGAGAAAGTTCTCTGCCATGCAGCCTGGCCTGGCCCGAAGCTTTTGGGAGCGCCGAATTCAAGGCTGGGATCGCTCCCGCTATGCCGGAACCAATCCTGTATCCTGGCGGGCTCGCTCGGCAGCCGCCCGCATCTCCCCAGTGTGCAGCGACCGTGTGGTTGTCGACCTGGGCTGCGGCGGCGGTCGACTGCTGGAGCTGCTGCAAAGCTCTGGAGCGCGGCAGCTAATCGGCATGGACTTCAGCCCGGCCGCACTACAACTGGCTCGGATCCGCTGCGGCGGCCAGCACATCCGCTTTGTAGAGGGCGATGTGGTGTCTGACGAACTTCCCGACGGCGACCTCTATGTGGGGCTGGGGCTGCTGGACTGGCTGACCGTGGAGCAAATAGGCCATCTGTTCCACAAACTCCGCGGGCGTGACTTCCTCTTCTCGTTTTCCGAACGGCGAGCCAGCCTTTTGCGCTGGATGCATCAACTGTACTGCTGGCTGAGCTTCGGCTGGCGTCAACCCGGCTACGTACCCCGCTATTTCAGCCAACAGGAACTCTCCCGGTTGGCGCAACAGGCGGGCTATCCGCCTCCGAATTTGGCCCGTGAAGCACGCTTGCACTTCGGCGCATTCTTGTGGAGTTATGCCAGCCACCGACCACTTTGAGCGCCGAGCCCACGGCTATGCCCGGCGTTCCAATCAGGGGCTCTGGAAGCTGCTGCGCGCAGTCGAATCCCGTGAAGTTCGACGTCTGTGCCCCCCCCTCAGCGGGCTGCGGGTGCTGGAGGCCTGTGCCGGGGCCGGCTACTACACCCGCTGGCTGGCTTACCAGGGCCCGGCCGAAATGGTGGCGTTCGACCTGAGTCCGGGCATGATCTCCCAGGCAACCGTCCCGGGTGTGCGCACCTGCGTGGCCGACCTTGCCCACTGGCAGGAGAGCAACTTCGACGTGGTCCTTTGCCTCGGGGGCCTGGAGTTTTTACCCGACCTGGCCACCTTCTGGCGATTCGCCAGGCGCTGTGCCAAACCTCAAGCCCGGCTTTTACTGCTTTTCCCGCAAGCCGGACTGTGGAGCCTGGTCTACCGCACCTACTACCGTTGGCTCGGCGTTCGGCTGCTCGACTTCGACCTGGGGCGACTCGTGGAAACCGGTCTGGCCCATGGTTGGCAACTCCAGAAACACCGAAAAGCCGGTTTCTCTGCGGAAGTCGCCAGGTTCTTCAGGTCATGAAGAACCCTCAACTGGTCTGGATGATCAACGGCCAAGGATTCGGCAACAGCACTCGGTGCCTGGCGGTCATGCAGGCACTTCCGAACAACTATCACCATGCCGTCATCACCTCGCAGCCCGCCGACCAGTTCTGGCAAAACCGGGTCGCGCCCGAAGCCCTGCTGGTGTTAACCCAGGCCCGATATGCTCGCACGGCCAGGGGTCATTTTGATGCCTGGGGCAGTCTACGAAACGGTCTGACCCTGCCCGCCATCGCCCTATCACAGCGGCGCAGCATTATGCGCTGGCTGCAACATCGCCCCGCCGACCTGGTGATCAGCGACTCTCACTATGCCGGCCCCTGGAAGCCCTTTCACCTGGCCCTGAACAGTGCCGCTCAGGTCCTGTCTGCCTGTTTGCGCCCGTCCCTATTTCCGCTCAGGCAGGCACCTCAACTATTGGTAGAACTGCTCGACGCCCTCTACCACCGCCTGGTCCCGGACGAAGTTCTGGCCCCCTGGTTTCAGGGCCCGATCGGACTGATGTGCCGCCCTGAATTTCGCCAACCCTGCCCCCAGGGCCATCGCCTGATCATGCTGGTCTCAGGCAGTGGAATGGCCACCTTGCCTGCCGCCAATGGCTGGGGGCTGGGCCGACTGCTGGAGGTGGTGGGCGCCAACGGTGAAGACGGGCCCGAGGTTCGCTTTCACGGCCCGCTGGACAACCCCATCGGTCTGCTGCGCGAGGCCGAGGTTCTTATCGTCCAGGGAGGTCTATCCTCGATCAGCGAGGCGATCGCTTTGTGCAAGCCCTGCCTGGTGTGGCCGCTGGACGGCCATGCCGAACAGCTGGTCAACGCCCGGGAACTCTGTCGACTGGGCGTGGCCCGCATGGTGCACAGCCCCGAGGAGCTGCGGCGACAACTGCCCGAACTGCTCAAGGAGCGCCAGCAGATCGAAAGGCATTACCAAAGGCTCGACGATCTCTGCCAGGGCGCAGAACGGGCGGCTAACCGCATTCGCCACATTCTCGAAAACGGGACGGCCTGAAGCCATGCTGCTGCAGGAGGTGCCCAAAGGCCCGCGAGCTCAACACCCGATATTCCCACTCTCGCCCCTGCCGATAGCCGTCCTCGGGCCAGGGCGGCAGGCCGGGGTGCACCACCCAAAGTGCGCCCGGCCGCAGCCGACTCAGATGGTGGTGATAGGCCTTCCATACCTGTTCTTCCCCGCCGTGAAAGAGCTCAGCGCCCACCATCTCTGGTGGGGCCGGCAGTCGGCGAAGACGCAGCCGATGGCGGAAGTGCCTGCCGATAAGCGCCAACGACCAGAGCTTCAGCGTTTCGATGGCCCCCGGACCTCGGGGCAAAACGTCGGCGGCGCTGTGCCGACAGTAACAGCCGGGATGTCGCTGCAGCCAATCCAACACCAGGGAACTCAGTCCAGGCAGCTGATGAATATGCTGATGGCTGTCCAGAAAGTCGGGCTCACGGCCCAGTTGCCGCGCCAGCTCGTCCCACTGCCGCTCCAATTCACCTTCAACTCTGGCGCGATCGAGCCGACCTCGCAGACTGTTCCAAAATACCCGAAAGAAGGGCGGGTCCAGGCTGAAGTGCAAACCGATGTCCAGGAACTCAAGCTCTTTCAAGGCGCCACACTGATGGGGCCAGCTGGCTCCCTTCACCAGGCAAGACACCGCCGACAGCCTGCCCTGAACGGCCAGTTGCAACACACCCCTGTCGACCCCAAGGCCCATGCCAAAATCGTCGGCGCACAGAATGAAGGGCCTCGGTGACACGCCGCCCTGAACCTGCTGAGTTGCTTTTGGGTTTGCCACTGATCGCGTTCGCTTTCTGGGTTGTCCTGCAAGCGCCCGACCTCACCTGGTTTAACGGCCATATGTCGAGAGACTGGGTTCGAGCTCAGGAGTGGCGCCACGGATGGGCCGCCGATTGGAGCGGTCCGGAACTCAACTATAATGGGGGACGCCTTTTCGGTCCAGCTTTCTATCTGTGGTTAGCCGCCCTGAGCGGGTGTTGCGACGGCTCACTGGTGCGGGTGCTTTTCTGGCACCACCTGTTGGCTCTGCTGCCATGCATGGCCCTGGGGCTGACCCTGCGGCACGACCTGGGGCGGGCTCCGGCCGCCGTATTTTTCCTCAGCTACTTCCTGATGCCGGTTCATGTCAGCGTGGAACGCAGCCTGTGGAACCCCAGCCTGGTGCCCGCCCTGAACTGCCTGGTGCTGCTGGCACTGCGGGCTGCTCATCTGCATCCCAACCGTGCTGCACCCGTTCTGGCTCTGGGCTTGCTGGGATGGATAGGGCTACAAATTCACCTCAGCACGATTCCCCTGTGGCTGGGTGGCTGGTGTTGGCTGCTGCTCCGTCGCCCCTGCCGTGAGCGTCGTGCTTTGATGGCAGTGGCTTCGGCCTTGCTGCTCTATGCACTGGCTTTCAAATTGCTGCGTCACGAGGCTCCAGCCTATCTGGACAGCCTGCGCAGCCAGTATCACTGGCGCACTCTGTCGCCGGGTTCGCTGGTCCAGTACCTGAGACGCTGGTGGGGTCATGTGCACCTCGACTCGGCCGAAATCGGCGACTTTGAAATCTACCCGGTGATCTTCGGCTATCTGGAGTTTCTCTGGCCCGATTGGCACCAGATCCTGACCCAATTTCAAAGCTTTGGCGTGATCTGGTGGGGTCTGGTGGTGGTGGCCCTGGCCTGGCCCGGGGGACCCTTGCCTGGCATGTATGCCGGTCTGCTGCGCTGGTGGCTGGGGCTGGCCCTGCTGGGCATGTGGTTTTACAACGTCAAAGACGGCGTTCTTCCTTATCGCTATGGGCTGATGATCTATCCCGGCCAGTTCCTGTTACCAGCCCTGGCCGTGGCCCGCTCGTTGCACGGAGGGCGCTGGCTCAAACCGTTGCTTGGTCTGGGAGCTCTGCTCCTTTTCTCGGGCAACGCCGCCTACCTCATGCTGAGCTATCGGGTAATGGCCACTGCCGGTCGCGCCTCGCACGTGGCCATGGATGCTCACGAACTGCCGCTGCGCTACAAACGGCTGGTTCTTTCGGTGGGGATGCGCCAGGGAATAGACCCCTATACCTACTTGCACGGACCGCTGGTCAATAAGCTGCGGGTTCATGAAGGCGAGCGCGATCTCAATCGCTTTTATCACGGCCTGCTAAGCTCGCTGGGCCCCAACCCGGAGCTTCTCGAGGGGCGACATTTGGTGGTGCGCAGCTTCACTGCCCAGGAACTGCTGGAAAATGCCGCCCGCGCTGTACCCGGCGACCCCTTCCACTTCGAAGAACTCCAGGAAGAAGACCTCCCCCGGCAGGTGGTACTCCGTGCCCAAAATCGGGTTGTCCCGCTTGCCCCTGATAGCCAACTGTTGCCGCTTCAGCAACTCGGTCCGGTCTCAACATTCTCGGTCGAGGTGGAACTGCGGCGCAGTCGGCCCGGCTTTCTGCGCATCTGTTATGACGACAGCCGAGGCTACTCTACCCTGCACCTCAACCTTCTGCGCCTCAACGGTGTGCAACGCAATGCCAGTCCGGGTTGGGCCGGATGGTTGTGCCAGAGCGTGGTCACTCTGCCTCTACCCTCGGGTACCAGCCGTCTGGAGCTGGGATTTCAAGTGGAGCATCCCCAGCGCTGGGGCAGCCGCCTGGACCTGTTTGTAACCCCCGACGCCAGGCCCTTTGCTCCGCTGCAAAACCTGAGTCCGTTCGACCGCTAGACCAATTCTCGTAAGTATTGTCCGCACAAACCCTGATAAAGTCGGGTTACAAGGCGGCCAATCAAGACAGAACTTTGGAGAATTGGTATAGCAGCTCCGTCGCCCGACCTACAACCTTTCATTCTTTTTTCAAGGCCCTCGCCTACACTCATGAGAACGACGAGAGAAGGCACACACATCCCATGAAAATCATGTCGAATCCGGCCCCCAAGGCACCTCAGCCCGGGCCACCCAAGCCGCCCAGCATCAAGGAAGAGTATTCCGACCACGCAGAGGTCTACGATGTCTCGCGTTCGATTGGAAACCGAGTCTCAGGGGCACTCACCGGGGTCACAGGTCACCTTGTGGGCAATGTTTCCTTGCTGCCTTCGATGGTGGGTTCGACCTACAGCAACCTCTGGCGAGCCGAAACCATCGGGCCCTACGCCAAATTCGTGGGCAGCATCGTGGCCCTGGCCGGAATCCCAATGGTGGCGGCTGGCGCCCTGCTAGCCACCCCCTTTATGGGCGTCGCCGAAGCCTTCAAAGACCGCCAGGATGGTCCGCTGGTGCAGGACACCACCGCTGCGATTGCCGACCGTATCACCTCCTCCGAGGGCAGGCCGCGAACCCTGGTCGGCAAGGCCATCGAGAACATGACCGAATTCGGCGACAAGAAACTGGCCCCGGGTGAAGAGCCCTGGGACATTCCCATCGACAAGTTGTTCAAGGGCGCCCTGGACGGCCTGGAGTTCCTGATGGTCAAGGTTCCGGTGGCCGCCTACAAGCTGGGCAAGAAAGCCGCGATCGCCACCAAGGATGCGGCCGTCGAAGGTGCCAAGCTGGCCAAGAAAGGCGTCATCGAAACCGCCAAGTTCACCAAAACCTATGCACCCAAGCTGGCGGCGGCCACCTTCTCGGGGGTCACCAGCGCCCTGATCGCCGGACCCGCGGGGCTGGTGATCGGTTCGGCGGTGGGGCTGATGCTGGCCGGCAAAGACATCAAGGCCGCTCTGACCGACAAAGATCGCAGCCTGGCCTCGCGACTGGGCGGCATCGCCAAAACGCTGGCCTACATTCCGGTTGGACCCGTGATGGCCGGCATCTGCCTGCGAGACAACTTTGCCAGAAGCTTCTCGGAAGGCTGGGACGGCCACCCCATCGAGGCCATCAAAACCACCGGTAAAGCGGTTATGGAACAGGCCCGACAGGCCGTTCACGGAAACAAGGGAGAAAAGTAAATGTTCATTGCATCTATGCCCCCCAAGGTCGGCTTTCAGCCCACCCAAAAATCTCCCGACCCCAACCAACCCCCGCCCAATCAAACCGGCTCGATCACCCAGAAAATCGTAGACGCCACCGTGGACAACACGCTGGCGGCCACCGACCGACTGGTGGGCACGCTGGCAGGCATGGGCACCGGCACCGCAGCCTACCTTTCAAAATTACCCACGGTTGCTGCCGGGGCCGCCCGAGGCGCGCTGAACCTGATCCAATCCGAAGTCATCGGCCCCAATATTAAAGTCATCGCCGGCCTGGCAACGCCCTTGATCGTGGCAGCCGGCCTGGTGGGAGCCGGCGTTGGCCTGGCCATCAACGTGGTGGCCGGGGCCGTCCGCGGTTTCCAGGCACACGATTCCGAGAAGCCGCGCGAGTTTACCATCAACAAAGCGGTCGATACGGCCTGGACCAGGGCCCGCGGCTCGATGGACAAGCTGGCTCAGGGCATGATCGAGAGCAGTGCAGAAGTCAAGGCCCAGAAGCTGGCCGAAGGCGAAGACCCCTGGGACATTCCGCTGCCTCCCTTTGGCCGAACGGCCAAAACCATGGCCGCTACCGTGGCCGGCCTGGCCATCGGCGGAGCAGGTGGCGTGGCCACCGCACTGGCCACCACGGGCAGCCAGGCCTGGGGCGGAATCCAGCAGCTGGGCAAAGGAGCTCCGCTGGCTGGCCTGGCCAGCGTGGTCGCCTCGCCGGTGACCGGCGTGCTGCACGGCGCCAGCAAAGTCTTCACCACGCCGGTGGAGGCCGCGGCCGTGGCTTGGAAAGAAAAATCTTTGGGCGGCGCCCTGAAGGCCGCCGGCCAGGAGTGCTTTGACGCCCAACCGGGCAAGTTCTCCAGCGCCGCCGGTGCACTGGTCGGCGGGGCTGTGGCTGCGCTGCCCTCAGCCGCAACCGCAGCAGTGGTCACCACTGCCAGCAATCTTTCCAACGGCGTGAAAACGCTGGCCAACGATGCGGAACTGGGCCTGGCCGGTAAAGCTCTGGGCACCCTGGGCGCGGTGGTTACCGCCCCTGCCTCGGGCCTGGCTCACGCCGCGGCGACTGCGGTCACCACTCCTTTCCGCACCGCGGCCTCGGGCTGGAACCACAAGTCGCTGGCCGAGGGCATGGCCGAAGGTGTCGCCGCCGGTCGCAGCTCCACCCGACCTTTCGGAGACGTGCTGGGCACCTTTGTCGGCGGCGTTGCCGTGGGTGGCGTCTCGGCCGTTTCGGCCACGGCCGCCGGCCTGGTTTCCGAAGTGGGCGGCGGACTGATTGAAACCGCCACCAACAAAGAACTCAACCTTCGCGGCAAGCTGCTGGCGGGCGTCGGCGCTGTTCCGGGCGATGTGATCACCGCCCTGGGTCAGGGCGTAGGAACCCTGGTCTACACGCCTTTCAAAGCGGCCCAGGCCACCCTGGAACAAGAGTCCGCTGGCGCGGGTATCAAAGCGGGTGCCCAACACGGCAGCCGGGCCGTGGCCGTTGCCGCCCGTCCTCAGAACACCATGGTGGAGTAGCCCTGTTGACGTCGGGCAACGAGAAGTCAGCCCGCATGGCCTCTCGCGGTGCCGGAATCTATCCTCCCGATCGCTTCACCCGCCTGGAACTGGAGCGCGACCCGGAATTCTACGCCGGCAGCTTCGCCGAAGAGGCCGACGTCGAGCCGCGCACTCGCTTTTGGGACGATCAATCGGCCAGCTTGCTGAGCCGTAATGACAGTCCGGACATTCCCTTCGAATTCAGCGCCAACCCTTACCGAGGGTGCGAGCACGGCTGCTCCTATTGCTATGCCCGACCCACCCACGAATACCTGGGCTACTCGGCGGGGGTCGACTTTGAAAGCGAGATTCTGGTGAAGAAGGAGGCACCGAAGCTGCTGCGCCAGCAACTCATGCGCCCCAGCTGGCAGCCTCGCGTCATTGCTCTAAGCGGCGTAACCGACCCCTATCAACCGGTAGAGCGACGGCTGCGGCTGACGCGGGGCTGCCTGGAAGTGCTGCTCGAGTTTTCCCATCCTGTGCAGGTCATCACCAAGAACTATCTGATTACACGCGATCTGGATCTGTTGAGCCAGCTGGCCCAACGTCAACTGGTGCGCTGCCACCTTTCGATCACCACCCTGGATAGTGCCTTGAGTCGCTGCATGGAACCCCGTGCCTCCACCCCTCAAAAACGCCTCAGAGCCATCGAAGAGCTGGCGGCTGTCGGTGTGCCGGTCACGGTCATGGCCAGCCCCATGATTCCCGGTCTCAACGACCACGAGTTGCCCAACATCCTGATGCAGGCGGCCCGGGCCGGTGCCCGCGCCGCTGGCTACATTCCTCTGCGCCTGCCGGGCAACGTGGCACCGGTGTTTCTCGACTGGCTCGAGCGCCATTTTCCCGAGCGACGCCGCAAAGTCGAGAACAAAATCCGCGAGTTGCGCGGCGGCCAGCTGAACCAGAGCGACTTCCACCTGCGCTTTCGGGGCCAGGGACCCGTGGCCGAACACCTGGCTCAGCTCTATCAGCTGGGCCTGAAACGCTCGGGCCTGCAACCCCAGCTGCCCCCTCTGCGCCACGACCTGTTTCGTCGCCCTGGGCCCCAACAGCTCGAGCTGTTCTGAACTCTTCACGCAAACCTTCAGAGGATCCATCGACGGTCTGCTGGCCGCCACGGCCAGTATTCACAAACTGACTCTCGTGACTTGCAATCAGCGTGACTTTGCCGCTACTGGGGTGAGCCTGCTCCACCCCTGGCCGTAGCACCCGCCTCGAGTTCGGCCAGCACTCGCAAGGTGGCCGGAGCCAGCCGCATGCGCGGGCGTACTTCGGCCATACGGGCCAGTGCAGCTTCGAGGTCCAGTCCGCGATGCAGCATCAGGTAAGCCACACCCACGGCTACGGTGCGCCCCAGACCCAGCGAACAGTGCACATAGCAGCTTGGATGGAGCTGCAAGAAATCGACCGCCTGTCGCAACTGCTCCGGCGAAGGGGCCGTGAGGTCCAACACGGGCAGGTTGAGATAGGTGCGCTGCAGGAAAGGAGCTACTTCATCGTATTCGGCCGTCAAATCCAGTACGGCTTCGACCGGTAACCGCGAAGCCTCGGCCGCCGATAGTCGGCGACCAAAATACATTCCTGGCTCCAGTTCCCCATAGGGCGGATGCCCCTGGTTGAAATGGCGGGCCGTGGCCGCCAGCACCCAACGATAGGGGTTCAGCAGCCAGCGCGAGCCCAGCAACTGCTTTCCTTGAAACTTGCGCAAGAAGGTGGGCCCGGCTCGATAGTAAGCAGCGGCCACCAGGGCCAAACTCAGGGCCGGCCACATGAGCGGAAAGGCCGTGGGCCAACCCAGCACCAGCAGCAGCACCAACAACAGCGAGCCCATGGCATAGAAATGCCCCAGGTCGGGCCGAGCGTTAATGCCCCTTCCGGGGTCGCGATGGGGTGGGTGAAAGGGAACCGAGGGAAAGATAAACAGGCAAAACAGGCCCAAGAGTTGACCGCTGACCACGTCGATGATGTAGTGCTGCCAGCACAGCAGCGTGGAGAGACCGATCAGGCCAAACCAGCCGCCGATCAGGGCCCGCCGCCACCCTCGGGTGGGGGTGACATAAATCGACCACAGATTGGTGCGCAGCGTGATGTGCAGTGAAGGCGCGCAGTTGTAGAAGTTGTTGAAGTTCTCCAGCGAGCCGAAGAGCTTGCCCAGAAAGCCAGTTACTAAAGGACGTTGATAGATCAGAGTCAGGGGAAAATTGAGGAAGAAAAAGCCCGCGATGGCAATGCCCATCGTGATGCGTTTGACGTGCTGGCGCAGCAAAAAACTGGAGGGGATGAAGAAGGGCGCCACCACGAACAGCAGATCGATGGACCAATAGGGGATGATCAGCACCGGCACAAACGGATAGTAGCGCTCCCACCAGAACGCACAGTTGCCAACATCGTCGCGCAGCGAGGCCAGGTAGTTGCAGCCGTTATAGACAAAGACGAACCAAAAGGAGAGCCAGGCGGAAACCGCCACTCTCTCCCAAAGTCGAGGCTTTACGGCAGGCGGCGAGCCAGAGATACGGAGAAAATCCCTTCCTCGTCGATCAACATACGCTGCTTTTGAAACCCTGCCTGGCGCACCAGTTCGTCCATTTCGGCCGTGCTGCGGCAGCGCATCACCCAGCGCGAACCGTCCTGATGGGTAAGGGTCTCAGCGATCAGTTCGAGCTGAGGATGGTAAGGCTGATTGGTGTAGATCAGGTAGCCGCCGGGCTTCACGGCCCGAGCCAGTCCCTCAAGCGAAGCCCGCACTGGAGTGTTTTCGGGAAACAGCTCATACAGGCCCGACACCACGGCCACATCCATTTCTTTCAGGGTAGCCAAAGAGGCTGCGTCGAAGGCGTCGCCGGCCTGAAACTCCAGGCGCTTCTCGCCCCGCTCGGCGGCTCGCTGCTCGCCCTGCTGCAATGCCGTCAAGTCGCGGTCGCGCACCAGGGCCCGCAGCTTCCATTCCGGATGGGCCTGTAATACATCCAGCAAGTAGCCTCCTGGGCCGCCGGCCAGGTCGACGAGCCGGCACTCCTGCACGGAATTCATGAGCCCGATCAGCAGCTCTTCGATATGGCGACGTCGCACCCGGATGCAACGCCAACCCAGAGCCTGCAAATAGTTCTGGTCGAGCCAACGGCCCAAGGGGGTCCAGCCCCGCGGCTGATTGTCGTAAACATAGTCGAGGGTAGGGCCGGAACTGAATCCGGCGCGCATACCCAGCCGCAGCCCCTGGCTGAGGCGCCCCAGAGTTTTCATCGCCAGACGCGTGCCCAGGTATCCCAAATGTTGCAGGCTAAGCCTTGGCGGGCCGGCCTGGTGCCAGCGATAGCGTTCCTGGCTGGCACCGTAGCGATCGGCCTGCAACAGATGCTGGCGTTCCAGGGGGCGCTCGAAACAACGCAACACGAAGCTGCGCACGTCGCGAAAGACCTGATGCCGCTCCTTTTCGTGGAACAAAGCGTGGTAGAAGTCGCGGTAGACCTCGATTTCCTTGTGAGGCGAGGGCAATTTCCGAAAGAATTGCCGAATGGGCTTGTTCTTCACCACCCAGTCGGCCCGAGCGGCCAGCACCTGCACGGGCATTTCCAGATTGCCCGCCGACTTTGCCAGCCGTTCGGCTCCCCGATAGAGATCGAGCAACACGTGGGTCGCGATCTGCTTGGAAATCAGCGGGTCCTGGTCATAGGCCCGGGCCTGCTCGCGATCGTGGGTCAGGGCAAAGCCGCGCACGTACGACTGCACATTGGGCATCAAGCCCATGGCGTTGAGGGCCGTTAGCCCGGCCCGAGCAAAGGGCACGTAAAGCTTGACCTGTAAAGCCGGGGTGGCCAGCACCAGGCCGCGCAGCCGGGGAGCATGATCGATGGCCCACAGCCCGGCCACCACGGCCGCCACGCTGTGAGCGATCACCACCGACTGTTCGGGGTCGAGCCGGTGCTCGCTGGTCAAATGCTCCATAAAGTCCTGCATGTCTCGTTCGAGCTGGGCCAGGCCGCGAGCGTGGCCGCGCTCTCCAGGGCTGTGACCATGGCCGCGCGCATCCCAGGCAAAAAAGGCGACATGGTCGAGCTGCAGGCCGTCGACCAGCTCTTGAAAACGCGCCGAATGCTCGTGGCCGCGGTGAAACAACACCACCGATTGGCGCACCGGACCGGTGGGTAACCAGGCGCGATAGAAAAGAACGGAGCCGTCGTGGGCTTTGAAATGACCGGTTTCGTGAGGTCGCATGGCAGCGGCTTCGCAGTGTCCCGCGGCCCCCCTTTCGAAGGTTGGGTTTGAGGCCTGGGCAAAAGGGCATATCGGTGGGATGTCTCATACCTTCGAAAATCTCGGGCTCAAGCCCGAACTCGTCGAAGCCGTGCAGCGCGCCGGCTTCGTTCTCCCCACCGCCATCCAGGTCCAGGCGATTCCCATTCTGCTGGAAGGCCATGACCTGATCGGTCAGGCCCAGACCGGCACCGGCAAAACCGCCGCTTTTGGATTGCCCATGCTGCAGAAGGTTCGCCCCGAGGGGGGGCTGCAGGCTCTGGTACTCACTCCCACCCGCGAACTGGCCCTACAGGTCAGTGAGCAATTGCAAAACTGGGCTCCCCAGCTGAAAATTCTGACCGTCTACGGCGGTCAGGCCATCCAGCAGCAAATCAAAGTGCTGCGCCAGGGCGTGCAGGTCATCGTGGCCACTCCCGGTCGACTGCTCGACCACCTGGAGCGCCAGACCCTGACCCTCGAGCACGTCGGCTTCGCCGTGCTCGACGAAGCCGACGAGATGCTCGACATCGGCTTTGAAGAAGAACTCAATCGCATTCTGGACCAGCTCAGTGAGGAGTGCCAGATCGCTCTGTTCTCGGCCACCTTCCCCGGCAAGATCCGGGCCCTGGCCGGGCGCCATCTGGCCCAGGCCCGACGAGTGGAAATCGAAGCCGCTCAGCGTACCGTGGGCAACATTTCCCAGTATTTCTGCGTGGCGCGGCCAGGCAAGAAAGCCCAGGTTTTGGGCCGCCTCATCGACCATCAGAATCCCGGCCCCACGCTGATTTTCTGTAAAACCCGCGTGGATACGCAAACCCTGACCGACGACCTGCGCAAGCGCGGCTATGCCGCCGAGTGCCTGCACGGCGACATGGACCAGGCCGAGCGCGAGCGCGTCATGGAGCGCTTCCGTCAGAACCAGTGTCGACTGCTGGTGGCCACCGACATCGCCGCCCGCGGACTCGATGTGGATGGTATTACCCATGTCTTCAACTACGATCTGCCCTGGGACGTCGAACACTATGTGCATCGGGTGGGTCGCACCGCCCGAGCCGGCCGCAGCGGCACCGCCATCAGCGTGGTCGAGCCCAATCAGCTGCGCCATCTGCACAAGATCGAGCGGGAGAGCCGGGCGCGCTTTCAGCCCCTGACCATTCCCAACCGTGAGCAAATCGAGGCCGGTCGCTACAAGCGTCTGGGCGATCGCATTCGCCAACAGCTGGGCAGCAGCGATTATCAGCAGCAGCTGGGCCTGGCCCGCTCGCTGGCCCGCGACATCGACCCCCTGGAGGTGGCCGCGGCCTGCCTGCAGGAACTCTGGGCCCATCTCTACGCCCCGCTGGCCGAGGATGTCGAGGACGAGCTGCAGCCCTCGCAGCGCTCGCTGGTGTGGATCAGCCTGTCGGTGGGTAGCCGCGAAGACGTGCGCACGGCCGAGGTGGTGCGCACCATGCACGAGGAAACCGGCCTGAGCAAAGCCCTACTCGGCAAAATTCACATCGAAGACAAGCGCACCCTGATCGAGGTGCCCGCCGAGAAGGCCGACAAGGTGCTGCTCGACCTGCGCCGCATCAAGTTCAAGGGCAAGCGACTCAAGGTCGACCTGTCCACGCCCCCGGCTCCAGGCGGCTTTCGCCCCTTTCGTCGCAATCGGCGCTAGAAATCCAGGCGCTGTCCCTGCTCGGGGAACACCCACTCCACCCCCAGGTCGTTGCGCTGACGCAGCTGTTGCTCAATGAGCTGGCGGGGGGTGGGGGCGGCGTCTAACGAGGGTTTGATGTGGGTCACCACCACCTTCAGGCCCTTCAAGGCCCCACCAGGGTTGGAGGCGTCGACCTCCTGAGCCAGTCGGTGCAGCTCTTTCATCATCCATTCCGGAGTCAGATGGCCAAAAAGCTCGGAGGGCTTGCGGCCGTCGGGATAAGAAACCTCGAGCATCAGGCCACGCAACTTCTTTTCGCGAATCAATGGCGCCACGCGCTTCCAGAGGTTCCCCAGGTGGGGGCTGTTCTCCACCTCGTCGGGTCCGGTGTCGCCGCAGTAGAGCAGATATTGGTCCTTGCCCCGCACCAGGAAAGCGCTGGAAGGGTAGTGGTCGGAATGGCTCAGGGGATAGCCCTCGACCGTCAGCGACGTTCCTGCAATCGGCTGTTCTTGCCCGGGGCGCATGCGCTGGTAGGCGTATTTGTTGAGCGGCCGTTGCCCCTCGCTGCCAAAGTTGGGCCAGGTTTTCCAGTTGAAGATATGATCGCGCAGGTCGTCGATGGTGGGGTCCAGGGCCATCAGAGGCTTGGCGCTATCGTCGGTCGAGTCGATGACCAGCCCCGACATATGGTCGATGTGGGCGTGGGAAATCAGGTAGGCCTTGATGCCCTGCCGCAGCACCCAGCCTTCGGGTGTGCTGTTGCTGCCTTTCTCCGGCTGGCAATCGCGCAGACTGCCCTGCTTTTGGGCCGCCTTCAGCCCTCCCAGCAGCGTGCCCGCATCCAGGGCCACATAGGCGCCGCTCTTGGGCTGGGTGAGCAGGTAACAGCTCAAGTTACCTTCGGCTAACCCCCCCTCGCAGCCCAGCACCACCACTGAAAAGGCGGGCCCCTGAGAGAAGCAGGAAGTCATTCCGGTAGACAGCAGACCGGCCAGAACCAGCCCCAAACCCCATCGACGCATGTTCATGGGTCGAAGCTTCCGGGTGTTCCGCTGCGTTCCCTTGCCCCCCAGACCACTAGGTCACCAGGCCGCAAGCCTGACCCTGCTGTAGCAGTGTGCGAAAGTCCGCTAGCGACAGGCTCTGCAGCTGACCGTCCTCCACTCGCCGCGGGGGTCCATCCTGAACCAGGGTGGACCCCGTCGGCGCCATGGCCGGACGATCCGGGTTGAAGAACACCACCCTTTCCTCACGCAGCGCTTTGAGCACCACCAGATGGTAGTGGCCCGGTTCCCATTCCAAGACCAGAGGCAAGTCCGTCTCGCCCTCCTGCAGACGTCGTAAGAGCTCGTCCATATCGCGCTCTTCGCGCAGCGAGTGGCCAAAAGTCAAGCGATGCAGCGTTTGCGTTTGAGCGATCAGGCTGTCCATTCTGGCAAACATTCCCCTCCGCGGTAGGCGCTCCTGGCGAACTGCAGAAGTGGGTGCATTCGATGTGGGACCCCCTCAAGCGCCTTCAGTCGGCCCGCGAATCCATTCGCGAGGCCAGCGCTCGTCTGTCTCCTCTGTATGTGGTGATCGAAAGCGCCAGCGCCTATCTGAACCTGGCTCTGACTCTGGACCAGTTGAAAGAAGCCGTCAGCGAAACCCATACCGCCTTCGCCGCCCTCTACGACGAGGAAGACGCCAGCCCCGAGGCCAATGAGGCCCTGCTCGGCCTTGTCGACAGCAGCCTCCAGTGTCTGGAGCAATTCTTAGAAGAGCCCGGCGACGCTCGGGTTCGCCCCTTGCTCGAGGAGCTCCAGGCCCTGGATCTGCAACTGCAGCATTTCGACCTGGCCGGGGTCTACGTGCGACTTCAGCTCCAGCGCGAAGAGCGGGAGCTGCTGGCCGAGGTCGCGACTGAAATCCCTGAGGCCGAACTGGAACTCGGTTACCTCGGCCAGCTTGTCGAGCTGCTCGACCAGATCCTCCACCACCAGGCCGACCCCAGCCCCACCTTGAGCTATCTGGAAGAACTCCATGCGAAAACCAGCGAACGCCAGCGCATGTACAACGAGACCCCCCTGGCGGGATCGGAATGGACCCTGGAGGTGGCCCTGGCCGACCGCTGCATGCTGCGCGGCTACGAACTCTGGCTGGAGGCCCTGGAAGGCCTGCACCAGGGTTTACAGGGGGAGGTTGACGAACCGGCTCTACTCACCTATCTCGAGTGGTTGCGCGAAGGCAACCGCAACTGGATTCTGGTAGAGCGCCTGGCCGGCCAGGCATAGACAAGACCTCAAACGGAGGGATAGTTTCGCTATGGATGCTGGACGGTCTCAACAACGCCCCTTAGAAACTCCTCAAAGCAAAACCACCACCACGGCGAGGCCGGCCGGCTCGCCCGCGGTAGCCGAAGCTCCGGCCCGAGCGAGCGGAGACCAGGCCGTAACCCAGGCGCCGCCCTTGTCGCAGACTCGCGGTCAGCAGCCCGCCCCCCGCACCGGCCAACAGCAACCCGCCCTGCAAAACCAGGCCGCCACGGCCCAGCAGAATCGCGGCAAAATCCTGACCGACCCCAAAGAGATCTTCCAGCACGAATTGAGCCGCAACCCCAAGGCCCAGGAAAACTTCGCCCGCCTCAGTCCCGAACAACAGGCCGCCTTCCAGCGCCTGACCCAGGGCCAGGTGGTGCCCGGCACCAAGGTCAGCACCGCGCCCCCGCCAGCCATGGGTTCGGGGATGGGTATGGGTATGGGTATGGGCATGGAGGGCGTGTTCGGAGCCGCTACCGCCCCTGGCAGCGACCCTAAAGCCAAACTATCGGACAAGGACACCAAGGCCCTGCAGGAGCAGATGGGTAGCACGGGCGCGCGGATGGGCCTGGTCAATCTGCTGGCCAGCGGCAAACTGACCTCCACGGATGCCAGCGGCAAAACGTTGCTCAGTCAGCTCGAGCGTTTGCAGCAACAGCCCCTGGCCCCTGGTATGGATCGTAATGCTCTACTGCGCGGAGCCATCAACGATATCAACATGCCGTATATGCCCCCCTCGCAGGGCTCGGTTGCGACCGGTGAGCTGCAGCGCAAAATGGCTTCCGAGAAACCCGCCGATTACATTCGCACAGTGGCCGATCTGGCCACACCCGACGGAAGCAGCCAGATCGGCTCCTTTCCCTTAAAACGGGGCGAGACCACCGCTGCCTTCCAAAGCGCCAGCTCCAGCCTGTTCCGCGGAGCGGTGAGCGACGGAGTGGCTCGCGAGCAGCTGTTTCAGCTGGAATTCAGTGGCAAGCCAGAACACCGCCAGCAATTCGCCGCACTCCCCCCGGTCGAGCAACGTCGCCTCAAAACCCTGTACAACGCCGCCATCCCCACCGGCGAGGTACCCGCCCACACCATTCGCAAAGACTTTGCCAATCCCACCAAGGCCGAGCTTGAGGCTGAAGCCGCCGCCCAATCGCGGTTCCAGACGATTCAGCAAGGTCAGAGCAACCGCAGCAGCCTGATGCAACTATTGCAAGACGGCAAATTGGCGCAGACGGATACGCAGGGCAAAACGCTGCTGGCCAACCTCGACAGCCTGCGCACTCAGACCTTTGCTCGCGACGGCCAGCATCGGCTCGACGGCGCCCAGGTTTACTCCGAGGTGCTCAAGCAGACAGCCGAACCCGGCAACATCAATCAGGGGGCACGCGGCACCTGCACCGTTACCACCATGGAACATCTGCAGGCCTCACGAGAGCCGGCCGAATACGTGCGCGTCATGGCCGGGCTGACCAGCGCCGGGGGCAGCGTGAAGCTGCGCAACGGCGAAACCCTTACCCGCGACAGCGGCCTGGTGGCGCCGGACGACAGCGGACGCACTTCGGCCAGTCGGGTCTATCAGGCCAGCATGATGGAGTATGCCAACGGTGCCAATGATTATCGCAACGACCAGGGGGGGCATTTCACTCCCGACGGAAAGCCGATCCTCGATGACCGCGGCAAACTCACGCAAGGCCTGCCCATGCACCAGCTGGCCAGGGTTTCCTCGGCCGTGCTGGGTGGCGACTTTGAAGAGCGCAAAGGCACCATGCAAGGGGCCAATGCCCAGAGCATTACCGCCGATATCACCAAAGCGATCGCCGAAGACCGCCCCGTCGAAGTGGGTATGCGCTGGTCGCGCAATCCCAACGATCGCGACACTTACCATGCTCTTTCCGTTTACAAGGTGGAAGGCGACTATGTCTACCTGCGCAATCCCTGGGGAGCCGGCGAACAGGGCCACAAAGACGCCAGCACTGGCGTGGTGCGCGAAGCCCTCCGCCCGGAGGCTGGCGCTCAGGGTGGCTTCTTCGGAGGTGGTTTCGGCGGTTTTACCTCGCACGGTCCAGCTGTGGACCCCAAGCTCCCGGTTGGCGAAGCCGGCACCCTGCGCATGAAGAAGTCCGACTTCTTCGCCAACCTCGACAGCTACGTGGTGCAAAAGCCGGAAGCCGCCCCGGTAATCTGGTGGAACCCCACCACCTGGTTCTAAGGCCCTGAGGCGAGATAGACCAATTCTCGTAAGTATTGTCCGCACGAACTCGGATAGAGTCCGGTCACAAGGCGGCCAATCAAGACAGAACTTTTGAGAATTGGTATGGCCGGCAGGATCATCTCGATCAGGTGATTTCGCTCGTCGTAGCGGGCTTTCATTCGCCGATTTAGCGTGGCTTCCACAGGTGGGTCGAAAGGGTGACCAACCCGAGAGTGGAACCTTCCAGCCTCATGAGCAACTTGACACAGGTAGCCCGAGGACTCTTCTACATGGCCTGGGCCGACGGCCATGTAGACGGCCGCGAAGTAGAGCTGATTTCCAAGCTGCTGGAACAGATGGGCATGCCCCTGGCCCAGCGGGTGGCCATGATGGACGAGGCCATGGACCATCGCCCCGAGGCCCCACCCGACCTCGACTCCAGCCTGGACGACGCCGAGGCGCGCAGCAATGTGTTGCAAGCCATGGTATCCCTGTGCTTCGCCGACCAGAAGCCGCATCCGGAAGAGCTGAAGATTCTGGGCGACCTGGCCATCCGCTGGGGGATAAGCGCCGACCAGCTCGAGAGCATGCGTCAAAAAGCCACGGGAGGTCTGTAATGCTCTCCAGCCTGGGATTGGTCGAGGCGCTCGACCTGCGCAACAACCGCCTGGCCATTCGCAGCAGTCGAGATTACCAGGTGGGTCAGACCACCAAAGTCCGCATTCAAATTCCGCCCGGTAGTGGCAAACTGCTCACCGTGGAAGTCGAGGTGATCGAACGCATCCCGCAGGGCAAGGGCTTCATCTTCAAAACGCGCCTCCTCACCGAGCTCAAAGGCCTGGAGTTTCGCGGTTCCGACCCGGCCCTGCGCGAACGGCCCCGCTATGCCGTCAACGTGCGGGTGCGCTCGCGCGAGCTGCCCGGGTTCAAGGCCACCGCCATCGACTTTTCCACCACCGGCACCCAGCTCATCCTGGAAGATGCCGTGGCCGTAGGCACCACCACCGAGCTGCACTTCGACCTGGAGGGCTTTCGCCTGAGCACGCTCAGCGTGCCGGCCCAGGCGATGTGGTGCACCCCCAAGGCCGACCGTCCCAACGCCGGGTTTCGCTTTCTGGACCTCAGCCCGCAGTTGCAACGCGACGTGGCCGAGCTGGCCAACTTCCTGGGCGACCGCGCCAACAGCGACCTGGAAAATCTGTTGGAACAGGCCAAGTTGCTGGCCCCCGACGCTTCGGTGCAGCCGCTGCGCCCCCGGCCGCAGCCCGTGGCGGCCGCTCCTCAGGCGGCACCGACCCCCCCCGAGCCCGAGGTCGCCTGGGCCACCCTGCCGTTGCGGGCGCGGGTCGATGGCTATACGCGCAATCTCAACACCGGCTCGCTCTACCTGAGGCTGGCCAGTCAGGGCCAGGACGTCCATATGCTGGAGTTTCCCGACTGCGAGTGTCTCCAAGAACGCCAGCTCTCTGCCTGCGCCGATGTGGTGGGCCTGAGCTCGGCCCGCCAATCGCCCTGGCTCAGCAGCCTGGAAGCGCGACTGGGCCCGGGTTCGTGGAAGCATTACCGGCTGCTGGCCGAAGACGGTTCCGTGTTGCTCGAGCTGATCTCGCGACCCTGCCGAGCCGGCTAGTTTCCTGGTTCGGGTCGCAGAATCTTGTCGACCCGCTGCCAATCCTCACTCGACAGCGAGCCCGGGGGCCAACGATGAATCTCGTTGCCATTGCTGTCCAGGATGACCAAAAAGGGACCATCGAGCACCTTCAACTGAAGCACCCGCCCCTGGGCTTCCACGCGATTGGTGGGACTTTTGAGGGCATCGGCCACCCGGGTGCGTTCGCTGGCGTCGAGCTGGATACCCTGGGGAAAACCCACCCAGCGCAAGTTCAGGTTGGATCCCGCCTGCTGCACAATCAACCCGCCCGGAAGGGGCGGAGGGGGCGGCTCGGGCTGGGGCATCAGGAACAGTCCAACAGCCAGCAGCAACAGCAGGAGCACGCCGATCCACCCGGCCCAAGAGCCGCTGCCTGAGGCAGCGGTGGTGGGAGCCGCCCTCGAGGGCAGGGCCGCGGGCTCTACCCGCTGCGAGGGCCGCTCGGAAAGGGTGCCCGGCAGTTGCTCGATAAAGTCGTTAAGGCTGATGCGCTGCGGGGGCTTGAGTCGCATGGCCGCACCCACCAGTTGAGCCCAGTCGGTGCGTACGCCCAGGTCGCGAAGCAACTGCTCGGGCTGGGTTTTGTGGGTCAACAGGTCGAGCGCGCTGGGCGGGGCCTTGCCAGACAGCAGGTGAAAGGCCGTGGCTCCCAGGGAATACACATCCGAGGCAATTCCGGTGGTCGAGTCGGCCGAATACTGCTCCAGCGGCGAGTAGGCCTCGCTGGCAAAGCCCTTCAGGGCGATCTCGGTGCGACCATTGGCCACCAGCGAGCGGGCAATGCCGAAATCGATCAGCTTGACCTCCAGCGAGTCGGTAATCAAAACGTTCTCCGGCTTCAAGTCGCGAACGATCACGGGCGGATTTTGAGAGTGCAGATACTGCATCACCTGGCAAATTTGCCCCAAAATGGCCCCGGCCTTGGCCACGCGTTGCTCCAGGCTGTGTTCTTCGATCCAGCGCTGCAGAGTGATACCCGGAATGCGTTCCATCACCAGGTAGCTGGCACCGTCCTGGGTGAGCAGTTCGCGCTCGTTGACCAGAAAAGGATGCTCGACGCGAATCAGCACTTCCCACTCGTTGGCCAGGGCCCGATGCAGCGAAGGGTCTTCATGGAGCAGCGCCTTGATCGCAACGGGTTCTCCCGACTCGAGGTGACGACCGCTGTAGACACAGCCCATAGCCCCCTTGCCCAATACCCCGTCGATCTCATATCCCGGAACGTCTGGATATTCCATCGCCGGCTGTTTCTCTTCGCTGTGCGCAACCCCTGGCCGGCTGTGGTGAAAAGCTCTCAATGATGCCAGATCATTTGATGCCCCGAAGGATGAGGCCGGATCTCCAGGCGCCGGGGAACGCGTTGACGAATCTCAGGCAAATGAGAAATCAGGCCGATCATCCGTCCGTCCCTCTGAATGGACTCGAGGGCGGTGAAGGCCTGGTCCAACCCCTCTTCATCCAGGTAGCCGAAACCCTCGTCGATAAACAGAGTCTCTAACAACGTGGTGCTCTCGGTTTGCAAGAAACTCTCCGAAAGGCCCAGTGCCAGCGCCAGCGAGGCCAGAAAACTCTCGCCGCCACTCAGGGTCATCACCGAACGTGACTGACCCGAGAGATGATCGCGAACCTCGAGTTCCAGCGCTGACTTGCCCGCTTCGAGGCTGAAACGCCCCGAAGTCATTCGGTGCAGATGCAGATTGGCGGCCTGCAGCACGCTCTCCATCTGGCGAGACAGCACCCACTGCAAATAGCTCAGGCCGCTGCTGTTCTGTCCCTGGGCCGTGCGCACCAGTCGGCGCAGGCGGGCCACGCGCGGTTCCAACTCCTGAATTTCCAGCTGGCAGCGCTGATAGTCCTGAATCTGACGATCGAGCTGGCGGAGCTTCTCCTGGCATTCGGCCACTTCGGCATAACCCTCGGCCAGGCGTTTCTCCAATTCGTCGGGCGGAACTTCCAGTTCGCTCCAATCTTCCAGACTCTCATGGTACAGGCTCTCGGCCCGCTCCAGTTCCTCCTCCAGGATGCGGCGTTTCTGTTCGTGGCTGTGTAATTCGCCTTCGATCGTCTCCAGATCGCTCAACGCCCCCTGGTGCAGCCCCCGCCATTCTTCCAGATCGCGAAAACCGCCGAGCTGCAAGCGAGCCTGCATCAGTTCAAAGGCCAGTCGGGTGCGCTCGCGGCTGAGCTCGATGCCTTTGCGAGCAGCTTCGGCCGCCGCCGCCAGCGATGCGTACAGGTGAGAATCCTGACCCAATTGCAGCCGCTGATTCTCCAGTTCCCGCTGTAGCGGCTCGAGCTGCTCCTGCAACTCCTGGCGCCTGCGCTGCACCAACGCCGGCGTGCCCAAGGAAGCTGGCAACTGCTGGCGGCGCTCTTCCACCATGCCCTGCACCTGGCTGAGGGCCTGTTGAGCCATCAGGCGGGCTTCTTGCCAGCGTTCGCGTCGCTTCTCCAACTTGCGAACCCTCTTTTGATCGCGCTCCGACGCCTCGCGATAGCGCTGCAGACGCATCAGTTCGCGCTCCAAATCGCGCAACTGCTGGGTGATCTCCTGTACTTCCTCGCCGGACACATCGCCCTGATCGGGGGCTTTCTCGCGCGCCATCGTCAGTCGCTCATGCAAACGCGCCAGCTGAATCTGCTGCTCCTGTTCTTCTTGCTCCATGCCCTCGGCCTGCTTCCAGGCTTGATCCAGCTGCTTGCGCAGCTGCTCCAGGCTCAGCTGAGTCGGCGCCCCGCCCGCTTCCGCCGGACGAGGGTGCTGCTCGGAACCACACACCGCGCAGGGCAGCCCGGCCTTGAGCTGGCGTGCCAGTTCGCCAGCCCAGTGCTGCTCCAGCAGGCGAGTGCGTTGCTGCACATCACGCTCGAGTTTGTCGATCTGGTCGAGCACCCGATTGCGGCGTTCGCCGATACGCACCAGGCCAGCTTCCAGACGCTCGATGCCGGCCTGGAGTTCGGCCTGCTGACGCTGGGCGCGAAACGACTCTTTCAGCCCTTCCAGGCGGGCCTGAGAAGACTGCAGCTGCTCGCGCAGGGCGCGTTCTTCCTGATTGAAGCGCTCGACCTCGGCCTGGCGATGGCGGGCCTGCTCCAAATCCTGAGCCAACGCGTGGCCTTCCTCTTCGAGTTCATTCCAGGTTTGTTGGCACTTCAACAGCTGCTCTTCGCCCTGAACCAGACGACGCTGTTCGCGCTCGATACGGTCCAGCTCTTGAAGTTGCTGCAGCAACTCCTGGCGCTGCTGCTGCAGCACCTCCAGTTCACCGGCGACCTGCTGGGGTGAAGTCAGTTCCTGCAGGCGGCGCTGCAACTCCCGATCGGCCTCTTCGAACTGCCCCTCTGCCAGCAGCTCCTCGCCTCGTGCCTGTTCCCACTGTTCCACCTGAGGGGCCACCTGAAGGGCGGCTCGATAACGCCGCGTCAGACTTCGAAGCTCGTCCAGATCGCCTTCATGGGTCAGCAGTTGCTGCAATTCCTGGCTGGTGCGCTGACGCTCGCGCGAACGCTCGTTGACGAGAACCGCTCTCTCGCGGTTCTGCAAGACCTTCTGCTGCAGCTCTTTCCACTGTTCCAGTTGGCGCTCCAACTTGCGCAGGCGAATTTCCTGGCTGCGCCGCAAGTCGTGCACATCGCCCTGGGCGGCCAACTGCTCTCGACGCTGCCAGGCTCGCGACAGCTCCTCCTCCAGGTCGAGATGAGCGCGCTCGAGGGCAGCCTCGACCATCACCGGAGAGCGGGTTTGGAACAAGGCCGACAAAATCCGCTCGCGCTCGCCGGTCGGTGCCAATAAAAACTGGCGAAACTGTCCCTGAGGCAGCATCACCGCCCGGCGAAACTGCAACGAATCGAGCCCCAACAAACGATGAATGCGTTTCTCGGCGGCCGCCGTATCGGGGCTGGGCAGCGAACCGTCCAGAGCGCTGAGCTGGCATTGCTCCAAATCGCGGCGCACACGCCAGGCCTTGCCCTGAGCTTCGAAGTCAAACTCGACCAGCGTAGCCGTCGACTCGCCAGCCAGATCGCAGCGAAGCTGGGCCGCCGACCGCTCGCCCCCGGAAGAAACTCCGAAAAGGCTGAAACAAATCGCATCCATCAAGCTGGTCTTACCCGAACCCACCGGGCCGTGGATGAGAAACAGGCCATGGGGATGCACGGGCTGGAAGTCGACCTCGACCTGGTTCCAAAACGGACCAAAAGCCTGCGCCACCAGGCGCAGAGGCTTCACGGCTCGAGCTCCAGGAAAAGGTCCTGCAACAGCTCCAGATCTTCCGAGTCGACCGACTCACCGGTAACCTGAGCAAAGAAGGTCTGAAAACTTTCCAGCGGGTCCTGACCCCCCGGTTCGAGGGGTCGGGCCTGCAGGTCGCGGCGCTCGATACGCCACAGGTTGGAATAGCTCTGACGTAGTCGCTGCACCATGTCGGCGCTGAGCAACGCACTGTCCTGGCTCAACTCCAACACCACCAGGTCGCTGGGGTCCAACTTGCGCGAGGGGCCGTGTAACAGGCGCTCCAGTTGGCCCTGGAAACGGTAAAAGTGGCGATGGGGCGGAAAAGGCACCAACTCGCTGTGAACCTCGCCCTGGGCATCCATCTCCACTTTGACCACACCCCGAGCGATGGGCTGGGTCTCGAACTGAAACGGAACCGGGCTGCCGCTGTAGCAGAATCGGCCTTCGCCCAGCACCTGAGGTCGATGCAGGTAACCCAGCGCCGAATAGTGGATGCCCTCGAAACTGGCCAGAGCCACCGCCGACTCGGAATCGCCTTCCAGAGGGCGCTCCTCGCCACACAACTCGCCCCCTTCTACCCACAGGTAGCCGGCTACCACTCCACGCACCGCCTTGCGCCGGAGACGACGAAAGCGAGTCAGGTGCTCCAAAATGGCGTTCCCCGCCTGAGCGTGGCTGTGGATGCTCTGGCCACGAAAATGCTGATCGACTTCCTGCAACCGCAGATGAGGGATGGCGTGAATCTGTACCGGGCCGTCGGCATCCTCGAGCATGATCGGGGAAAGCGCCTGCTCCAGCTGGGTGATCATGTGCAGTTGTTTCCGCTCGTACAGCCAGCTGCCAAAGCTGAGCCGCTGGATGCCGTCTTGCAGACCCGGAGCCAGCAGCACCCTCACCTTACATTCAAGCAACAACCGCTGCAGCACGTGGTCGAGTAGCTCCAGGGCTTCCTCGGAAGGAGTTGAGCGTTCGAAGATATCGCCCAAAATGACCAGAAGGTCGGGGCGAAAATCGTGGGTCAGCTCAATGAGATGCTCACAGAAAGCCCGCTGATCTTCGAGCAACGAGATGCCCATAATATTGCGGCCCAAATGCCAATCCGAGGTGTGCAGCAGCCTCATGGGGCCGGTGTTCTACGCCCGATGGGCTTTTCCAGCCCGTTGAAGAAAAGAACTCCGGCGAGAATCAGTCGCGGCGGCGCCACCACAGCAAGAACAGAGCGCAAACTCCCAGCAGGGCCAGGCCCAATTTCCAGTCGCCCTCGCGCCCCCCCTGAGCGGCCGGCTCGGGCTTGGGTTCTCGAAACAGCGGGCTGGCCTTCTTGCCATAAGCACTGCGAGGGTCGGCGGGCACATGCTGGGGATGAGCCAGTTCGGCAGTCAGACCCAGCAGGCCCGGCAGGGCATGAATGGCAGCCAGCGTCTTGAGCATCTCTTCATGCACGTCGGGGTGGAACTCGGCGTATTCTTTGGCCCGCTCCTCCAGACACAACATTCGACCCTGGTCGTCCTCGAGAACCACCGTGTAATAATGATGGGTCTTCGAGTCGCCCTCTTGCTCGCGGTGCCCGATAGAGAATCGCTTGAGCCTGGTCAAGTCGAGCTCAACAGGTTGTCCGCTGGGACCAGGGCCGCTGGCCTTGCGCGTCGACAAATCGAAAATCACCGTGCCTGGCCCGGCTGGAACGTGCAGTTGCTCGTTCTCGATCCAGCCCATCGAGAACAGGGCCGGTAGGCCTTCAGGAAGGTTTGCCATAGGTCTCCGTTCGCTCCGGCAAGGAGACAAACCTGTGCCTCAAACATCGGCAAAATAAAGCGGCGACACCTGCCAACCGAAGGCCTTCATATCGACCCGCTGGCCCACGACCACCACACCTTCGGCCAGCAGAGCTGCGATCTGGCGCTCGGGAGGTTGGGTGCGAATGCATCCTCTGGCGTTGACAACTCGATGCCAGGGCAACTCCGCCGGGGCCTGAGCCAGTGCCCGTCCCACCTGACGACTTCTTCGAGGATAGCCGGCCCACGCCGCCAGCTGGCCATAGCTGACCACGCAACCCCGAGGGATGCTGGCAACCAGGGCATAGACCCGCTGGCGAAATTCGACCGGCATCGCCACCCTTTCGCGCTCCAGGAAGGCAGACCCCGTTGACGTATTCTCTGGCGTGAGCACCGCCGAATTCGAACTTCCTCCGGGCGCCCTGCCCTGGCGTTCGCGGCCAGGGAGCGCAGCCCGCCGAACGGGCCGCAAACTCGATTTGGAACCCTGGAAACTGGGGCTGGGAGTCAGCGCCGCCGGCCTTCGCACCCCCGTGCGCCGGGCCCTCAGCCTGCTTGAGCATCGAGACCGGACCGCCTGCGAACCCGAGGTCTACGCCTGTCTGGCCCTGATCGCACCAGAAGAGCTGCTTTCGCTGGTCGAGCCGGCAACCGCCCTGGAGGCCTTTTTCCACAGCCAAACCTTGCAGATCAACGACGAGCCCCAGCATCCACCTCGTTATCGTTGGTTCACCTGCAGTCGGGACGGTGGCGAGCGCCCCTGGTATCTGCCTTACCCACTGGAACCCTGGATCACCCTGCGCCAGGCGCTTTGTCAGGCAAAAGAAGAAGACTATCAACAGGCTCTCCAGGTGGCCGCCCAGAAGCGCCCTGGCGGCAGCCTGGAAGAGCGAGTGCTGTTGGCCTTTCTTTTCCCCGACGCGGGCTGGGCCGAGGCCGAAGCGGAAGCCTGTCTGGCGGCCGAAATCCAACAATGGGGCATGCGCTACCTGCCCGCATTCAGCTGGGCACTTCTGGCCAGCTTGACCAGCCTGGAGTCGGTCTTAGGTCTGTGCCGCGCCACTCCTCAGAGTTCACCCCCCCACACCATGGCCGCATCCATCCTGGCCAACCTGGGCTCACAGGCATGGCCGCTGTTGATCGAACGCGCGGAAAACGACGGCCCCGAGTGGCTCAAACCGTTACTTCATCAAGGTCACCCCGAACTGGCGCGCCAGTTGGGCCCGCTGCTGGGCCAACGGCCACTGCAACCTCTGATTCTTGAGTATTTCCGGCGCTTTCCCAGCCAGGGCATCGGCGCCCTGGCCCAGCTGGCCTGTGCGGGCGGCAAGCTCAAAGAAATGGCCCGTGTTCAGCTGGGCCAGTTGTTGCGAAACCACCCCCAACTTCCCCCCCTGGAAGCTCGCGAACGGCAACTGTGCGAGCAACTACTGCAACGCGCCCAACAACCCCTTGTCGAGGCCGCTCTCGAAGAACTGCCCCAGGTGCTGGCAAAGCCCCCCTGGCTCACTCCAAGGGCGCCGCGAAAGCCCCTGGTCGCCAGGGCCCAGGCCACCCCCTACGAAGAGCGCTTGCATCCCTCCAGCTCAGGCTGCCAGCCCTATTTCTATGAAGTTCCCCCACCCGAGGGCCAGGCACCTTCGGCCACCTTTCTGCGGCTGCAAAAGCAGCTGCAGAAAGGACATCAACTGTCACTGCATCGCCTGGATGAGCTGGCCAACAGCGAGGCCTTGCAGCTGTTGCTTCAGGCTCCGGCCGGCTGTTGGCAGGACAGCTGGACCCCCTTGGAACCCCTGATGGAACGTTTTGGCCTGGCCGCGTTGCCGGGGTTGGTGGGCCAGTTCTCCCAAAGGCCCCGCGAAGTGCTGGAAGTGATTCAGCGGGTCGAGAGCCCCCAACTGGCGAGTTGCATCGCCGCTGCCATGAAGCTCCAGCAGCACCGCAAGTTGGCCACTCGTTGGATGCAACGCTTTCCCGAGGCCGCCATCGCCGGACTGCTGCCGCTGGCCGTCGGCGACGACCCATTGCGCCCTGAAGCAGAACAGGCCATACGCTGGTTGGCCGATTGGAAAGGCCGCGACCTCATTCTTGAGCAAGCTCGCTCGATGGGCGTCGAGACGGCCGCCCAGGAAGTGCTCGACGATGACCCCCTCTTTCATTTCCCGGTTCGATTGCCCAAGTTAGCCAGCTTCATTTCCCTTCACAGCCTGCCCAGAGTGAAGCTGCGCAATGGCAAAGCTCTGTCGCTGCAAGCCCAACAACATCTCCTCACCATGCTGGCCTTTTCTCCGCTCGATCCTCCCTATGCCGGACTGAGACCGGTTCAACAGCAATGTTGCCCCGACAGCCTGGAAGAACTGGCCACGGAGCTTTTTCACCTCTGGCAATCGGCCGGAGGCCCGAGCAAGGAGAAGTGGTGTTTCCTTGCCCTCGGCCACCTGGGGGGCGAAGCCACCGTGAGGCAGCTGGTTCCCTTGCTCAAGGCCTGGCCTCAAGAGAAGCTCTTCGCACGTGCCGAGCTGGGGCTGGACGTGCTGGCGGCCATCGGCACCGATCTGGCCCTGATGCACCTCCACCAGATGTCGTTGCGCTTAAAGTCGAAAGCTCTTCAGGACCGAGCCCGTCGTAAACTGGCCGAGATCGCCCTGCGCCGTGGTCTTGGCGACGAAGAACTGGCCGACCGGCTGGTGAATGATCTGGGGTTGGAGCGCGGTGGCAGTTGCCTGCTGAACTACGGGCCCCGCAGCTTCCACGTCAAGTTCGATGAGCAACTTCGACCCCAACTGCTCGACTGCCAGGGGCGCATGCTGAAGGACCTGCCCAGACCCGGCGGACAGGACGACCCACAGCTGGCACAACAGGCTCAGCAGCGCTGGAAAGAGCTGAAGAAAGATATCAAACTGCTGGGCGAAATCCAGATCGCCCGACTGCAACGCGCCATGACGGCCGAGCGACACTGGAGCCCTGGCGAATGGACCTTGCTTTTGCTGGAACATCCGTTGCTGGTGCTGCTGGTCAAGCGTCTGGTCTGGTCCTACCGATCGTCCGACGAGGCCGTTCCCCAGCTCTTTCGTGTGGCCGAAGACGGCACGCTGGCCAACCAGGAAGATGAGAGTTGGAGCCTGCCAGCCACGGGACAGGTGGGGCTCCCTCATCCGCTGAACCTCAGCTCCGAAGAGCTTCTGAGTTGGAGCCAACTCTTCGCCGACTACAATCTGCTTCAGCCCTTTCCTCAACTGGGTCGCGAAGTGCACCGACTGGAGGAATCCCAGAAGTCGCTGCAGGCCTTGCTTCCACCCCGGACCTGTCGAGTGCATCCGGGCCGACTGGTGGGCCTGGAGTCGCGGGGCTGGCGGCGCGGACCGGCCCTGGACGGTGGGGTGTTTTGCGAAATGCTCAAACCCCTGCAACAAGACCGTATGGCTCACCTGGAGTTTCGTGACGGCATCTATCTCGGCGCCCTGCAACAGTCGGGCGATCAAGAACTGGGAGAACTGTGGGTCGAAGAGGCCGGCCGACGGCTGCGCCTTGGGGAAGTCGGTGCTTTGGACATGAGCGAATTGCTGCTCGACTGGGAGAGCCTCCGATGAGCTGGGCAGAAGCCGTCCTTAAAGTGACCGACGACCTTCCCCTGGTCGGCCTGGATAGGCCGATTGAGCTGAGTTTGCAGCACCTGACGCGCCCCTTTTTCCTGGCCTGGTGGGCCAGCGACGAGTCTCGCCCGGCTTTAAGAGTCCACCTGCGCAGCCAGGACAAGCTCAAGGTCGACTGGTCGCCCACCCTGGCCCGGGTTCGTCAGCGCGGCCCAGAGCTGCTGGTGGGTGCCGAGAAAGAGGCGGCTCGCTTTGCCCACCTGAAAGTGCTGGATCGCGTTGCCAGTGTACTGGCAACCCTCGAGGCTGCCGATGGGCTGGAACTGGCCGTAAGCGGGCCACGTCCCCTGCGCTTCTCGGGGCCTGTAGAACAGGGCATCTGGAAGCTGACCGAGGTCTTTCCGGCAGTGTCGACCCAGGTGCTTCGGCGTGCTCTGGAGTTGGCTCGAGAGGCCACGGAAGACGAGTGCCTTACCGCTGCCTCAGAAGCGCTGGCCGAAGCCGCCGAAGCCAGCCTGCGAGCCGAATGGAATCTTGAAGAAGATTCCAACCCGCGCTTGCAACGCCAGCAGGCGAAGCTGCTGATTCGGGAGCAGAACGGAGAAGTTCAAAGTTGGATGAAGCTCTTTGCCGTCCACGTTTTCCTGCACGACCCGGAATTCCGACAGGCCTGGGGCCTGGACGCTTTCCTGGAGGAGCTGCTCGAGCAAAGCCGCCAGCACCAGCAGCAAATGAGCGGCCTGACCCTGCAATTGGCCCAGGTGTTGAACCAGAGTCTGGGAGTCACGATGGGCGACAGGCTCTTTCAGGGCAAAAAGGGGTGCTTCTATCGTTCTGAAATTTGCCGTGGGGATTGGCTGCAACCCCTCGACATCGACATCGAGGACCGAGAGTTGAAAGCCCTGGGATTTACGCCCATCGGCGACCTGACCTGCGATTCGCTGGCCGGCGCCGTGGTGCGCACCTACGCCTGCAGCCAACAGGATTGTTGGGCCGTAGTGACATCCGGTGCCCAGCGGCAGTTGATCCGAGAGTTTTTCAGCGAATACCAGGACGGGTCGAGACGAACCACCACCACCCTGCCGTTCTCGGAATCGAAAGCCGAGCGCAAGCTGTTCAAGGCCAGCTATCCCGAACTGGAATGGCCCGATCTATTGAAAGTGCATCGGGACTGGACCTCACAACAAGCTCTCACCCCTTGCCCCCATGCGACCGATCTGGCCCGGGTGGCCGGTTCCATCGACCGCTACCTCGTGCTCTGGGGATAGTCAATGCTCACCGGTAGTGCCTGGATATCGCCCCTGTGCTTGCTGTGGAAACTCCATCGCGATCCGCTGAACTTTCTCACTCGCCTGCATCGTCGCCACGGTCGCTTTGTGGCGCTTCGAGGCGGGCCTCGCCCGGTGTATTCTGTGAGCGACCCCGAACGGATCCGTGAGGTTCTGGTGGTGCGAGGTGACCATTTTGCCAAAGGCAGGGGCCTGGAACTGGCCAAGGCCGTCATCGGCGAGGGCCTGCTGACCTCGGAGGGCGAGGTCCATCTCTGCCAGCGGCGCAAGCTACAGCCCGCCTTTTCACGAGGGCGTCTCGAGCACGACGCCGACCTTATGGTGCAGGCAACCCTGGACATGATGGCCGGCTGGCGCGACGGCGAGCAGCGAGATTTCTATGCGGAAATGACGGCTCTGAGCCTGGACATCATGGCCCGCACCCTCTTTGGGCGTTCATTGGGCGAGCAGGCTCCCCTGTTTCTGGAAGCTCTGCATCTTACGGTAGACCGCTTTCAGGTCGGACTGATCCCGATCATGGGCCTGATCGAGCGGCTGCCCCTCGAGTTCAATCGGCGCTTTGATCGGGCCATTCAGCGGCTCGACCAGGTGGTGCAGCAGCGCATTCAAGAACGTCGCAGTGGCCAACCAGGGCCCGACATTCTGTGGTTCATGCTGGAGTCGAACTTCTCCGAGCAACAACTGCGCGACGAAACCATGACGATGTTTCTGGCTGGCCACGAAACCACGGCCAGCGCGCTCAGTTGGATGATGGGCCTGTTGGGACGCCATCCCGAGTGGGCCCAAAGGGCCAGCCGCGAGGTAGACAAAGTGTTGGGATCGCGGCTACCCGGCGCCCGGGACGTCCCTCAGCTCGTTCTCTGCCAGGGCATCTGGTTGGAAGCCATGCGCCTGTATCCACCGGCCTGGATGATCGGAAGACGCTGCTTGCGCCCCACCCACATCGGCCAGGAGTCGATCCGGGCGGGCAGTATCATGATTCTCTCCCAGTGGGTTGCCCACCGGGACCCACAGCTCTACGCCCTGCCCGAACAGTTCTGCCCCCAGCGCTGGTCGGGCCAGGGGCCGCCCCGTCTGGCGTATTTTCCTTTCGGCGCCGGGGGGCGCCTGTGCATCGGCGAACCCTTTGCGCACCTGGAAGGGGTCTTGATTCTGGCCAGCCTGCTGCAGCGCTTTCGCTTCCGGGCGCTTCGGCCCGAACTGCCCCGCCCGGTTCCCAGGGTCACGCTCGAGCCCCGGGGCGGGCTACCCCTGCGCATTGAGGCGCGGTAGGAGTTTTGAGACGGCTCGGGTAGTTTGCCCAGCGATGAAAAAGAAAACGGCGCTGGTGACCGGCGTCACCGGACAGGACGGGGCCTATTTGTCTCGTTTGCTGCTCGAGCAGGGATATCGGGTCGTCGGCACCTGTCGACAGCCCCAAGAGCCGGCCTGGCGACTGGCCGAACTGGGGCTGGAAAGCCAGGTGGAACGGGTGGCTCTCGACCTGCGGGACGACGCCAGGATTCAGGAGTTAATCCGCCAGCTGCGTCCCGACGAGGTCTACAACCTGGCAGCCCAGAGTTTCGTGGGTCCTAGCGGGGAAGAGGCGCTCTACACGGCCGATGTCAACGCCCTGGGACCCGTGCGCCTGCTGGAAGCCATCCGGGCAGAGGCCCCCGAAGCCCGCTTTTATCAGGCCTCGTCCTCGATGCTCTACGGCAAAGTTCGCGAAGTGCCCCAGTGCGAAACCACTCCTTTCCATCCCCTCAGTCCCTATGCCACGGCCAAGTTGTATGCCCACTGGATGACGGCCAACTACCGGGACCACTATGGCTTGTATGCCTGCTCGGGCATCCTCTTCAACCACGAGTCGCCACTGCGGGGCAGCCGCTTTGTCACCCGCAAAATCACCCACGGCATGGCCCAGCTGGCCCGCGGCGGGCAGCAGCCCATCGAGCTTGGCAATCTCAATGCCCAACGCGACTGGGGCTTTGCCGGAGACTATGTGCGAGGCATGTGGCTGATGCTTCAGCAAAACCGTCCCGAGGACTTCGTTCTGGCCACCGGCCAGTTGCACAGCGTTCGCGACTTTGTCGAAGCTGCTGCGGCGGCGGTGGGCTTTGAAGTGGAGTGGCAGCAGCCCGACGAGTCGCTCGAACAGGCCGTCGACCGCTCCAGCGGCCGGGTGCTGGTGCAGGTGGCTCAGGAGCAGTTCCGACCCGGCGAGGTCGATCTGCTGCAGGGAGATGCCAGCAAAGCTCGCCAACTCTTGGGCTGGACTCCAAGTGTGGCCTTCGACGAACTGGTCACCATGATGGCTCAAGCCGACCTGACCCGATCCAACTCGCCGGTGGTTCCTGCCTAGAATGCAATCGTTGTTGCTTTTAGGCACCGATTGCAAGACACTCGGTGACGTCAAAACCGGCCGCCTGGGCCCGGTTACCGTGGCCCTCAGTCCGGGCTCTCAGGGCGACTCGCCGGCGCTGGTTCACAAAGGTCGCAGCGACGAACCCAATGAAGACGCCCTGCTGGTCTTGCACGAGCCGGGTCGCTGGCTGTTCGCAGTGGCCGACGGCCATCACGGGATCGAAGCCAGCCACGCCATTCTCGAGGATCTCTGCGAGCATTGCCGCTCGGTTCCGACCAAGTTGGGTCAAATCGCTCTGCTGCTGATGCAACTGCCCGCCTGGGAAGAAGGCGGCGCGTCCGGCTCCACCCTGGTGATCGCCAGTCTGGAAGAAGCCAGCGGCAAAGTTTGCGGCTTTTCCTTTGGTGACTCCAGTCTGGCCACGGTGCGGGGTGGGCAGTTGCGCGTTTGGAACCAGCACAACGCCGAATTTTTGCGTCTGGAAGGCCCTCCTCCCATGGACCAGGCTCAGCCCTTCGAGTTTGTCCTTCAACCCGAAGAGATGCTCCTGCTGTTCACCGACGGAGTCAATGAGTGCTGCTACCGCGACCCTCATCGCTCGCTGCAGCCCGAGCATTTTCAACGCGGATTGGCGGCCCCCGAAGGTCCGGCCGAAGGGCTGTGTCGGCAGGCCCTGGCCGGGGCAGAGCCCCACCCGGGCGGGCAAGACAATATCGCCATCATCTGCTTTTCACGGTGAAGGAAACCTTCCGGCGCCAGCTGCTCGATGCCCTCGAGCGCCTGTATCTCAGCCTGGAACCCCCCTCCCCGCGCCCCAACGCCTGTGGAACCTGTCGCACCTGCTGCACGGCCCGGGGCGTAGACCGTCAGGTGGTCACCGAGTTGGAACTGGGCTTGCTGGCTCGTCACTACGGTCCCGAACGAGCCCAAGACTTTCGCCGCTTTGCCAGTCGAGAGCGCAGGCCAGACGGCCAGTTCACCTTTGACCCCTGTCCCAACCTGGGGCCCGAAGGTTGCAGCGTGTACCCCCATCGCCCCTTTTCCTGCAGGGTATTTGGCCACTATCGGCTGGAACACACGCGGCTTCCCGACGAATGCCATTTCCGCGGCAGCGAACGCAGCCTGCCTCACCAGGATTATTACCGCAGCGTTCCCGGCGCCGAGGACCTGAGGGTGCTGAGCCGCGATTATCAGATGCTGCGCCCCAACCTCCCCCCGGACCCCGCCGATGATCCAGGGGGGGCTCGGCGCCTCCCCCCGGACCCCCCCGCCTCCCATGATCCAGGGGGGGCTCGGCGCCTCCCCCCGGACCCCCCCGCCTCCCATGATCCAGGGGGGGGCGCCGTGGGGCTCAATCTGGAGGACCCGCTGGACCGGGCTCTGGCGGCTCTGTCGCGAGGGGAAGAGGTGGAAGTGGCCCCACCCGGGCCCGATGCGCCCCTTTTTGCCCATTACGTGCGCGCCCTGTGGGCCGGTCAACACGAACACCACGAGGAAGCTCTGCAACGTTATCAGTGGGTGCTGGACCACTGCCCGGAACGCTACGACTTGAAAGCCTTCCTGGGCTTTCATGCTTTCCAGATCGGACGTTTCGAGCTGGCCGAGCAGGCCTGGCTGGAGTCGCTAGCCGGCGCGGTTCAGCCGCTCACTCTGGCCTTTCTGGGCTATCTCTATCAGCATCGGGGAGAATGGCAGCAGGCCGCGGACTTTTTTGGGGCGGCCGCCGAACTCGAGCCCGAGCAACCCCTGCATCGACAACGGCAGCAGCAAGCGCTTCAGCGGGTTCTCAGCCCCTGATCCGGGTCCCAACGCAGCCGACGGCTCTGACGGGGCAGTGGCGATTCGCGTGAGGGATCGACCTGAACGCCGTGAGGCCAATCGGCCGGACAAATGGCGATAAAGCGGGCATAACCACCCAGGCCGCCGGCAATGCGAGCGAAACCAATGGCGACCAGAGCCCCGCTTTCAGGGACCTGGTCCAGATTGGCCACGCCTTCCGCCTGGGTGTAGCCGTTGCGCAGCAGCCAGGCCTCACCCTTCAAGTCCGGACTGCAGTCGGTGTCGAGGGGCTCGTGGCCGTGAAACAAAATGCCACGTTGTCGGTGGAGAAACTGCAGCGCCTCCAGACTGACCCCGGGAAAGACGGACTCGGCGGCCAGTCCAGGCTGACCCCAGCGCTTGCTCCAATCGGAACGAACAAACACCACCGATCCTTCCGGGATGGTGCCGTGACGACGCTCCCAGGACTCGATATCGTTGACCCTCAGTGAATAGCCCGGATTGCCCCTCACCTGGTCGACGATAGAAATGACCACCAGTGGCCGCAAGGCGTAGGTGGGGGGAATTTCATCGATGGCAGGATAGTCGGGGTTCCAATGTGCCGGGGGGTCGAGCTGGGTGCCGAGCTGATCGGTGCTCAGGTGCAACTCGGTGGCTTCAAACCCATCCTTTTCATAGTTGTAGGCACGACCGCTAGCGGGCTCACGAGCCGGACCAAAGCTGGAAGGGCCAAAGCCCTTCCACACCGGCGAACGGGGAGAAACGGCATGGGTCAGGTCGACATAGCGAGCCCCGCGAAGACCTTTCTGATACAGCTCCCAGAGGCTCCCCTCGGCCCAACCCGTCAGATGGAGGGCAGCCAACAGCCCCCCAACCACCCACTTTCGCACTGAGGTACCCCACTAACTTTTGGAGTTCTTCACCTTCTGGTGATACTGATTCCAGAAATCGCGCCACCAACGGCTCGGCTGCTGTTTGTTGCCGGCGTATTCGGTGGGCCGCTCAGTGTCGCCTCCCGTCACCAGGCTTCCCACATAGTCGCCATCGGCATAGACCTGATTGATCTGGGCCGCGATGGAACTCAAGTCCTTACCGCTGACCACACCATTGCTGGTGGCTTTGTAGAACTGCACCGTGACCCGAATCGGAAATCGCGGATCGCGCTCAATAGCCAGTCCGTCGATCTCGGTAAAGGGTCCCTCGACTTCGCCATGACCCACCACTGCATTCTCCACATCACTGCGCCGGCAGGCGTCTTTGCTGCCGGCGCTCATGCAGGGAGCCGGCATCGCCTCGCAAGCGGCGGCCCGATAGCGAGGCGGTGTATGCTTGAGGGGCACCTGCACCAGCAGCACCATATTCATGCCCTGGTGAGCACCCACCTCGGCCGTGGGAACCTGGGCCTGCTCGGGGCGGTCGGCCAGAACGTCGCTGAGTCGCTTGCCGGTAAAGCTGGCCCGCTGGCCATCTTGATTGAAGAACAGGCGCTGACCCCAGGCGCCCCCCGCCGTGGCGAAGCCGTCTCGCACATTGTCAATGATGGTGGCAGAGGTGCCCTCGCGAGTGCACACCAGGGTCAATACCGCAGGATTGCCTTTGTAACTTTGATAGTTGAACAAGACCGGATTGAACTTCGCCTCTCCCTTCTTGGGGATTGGCAAGAAACAGGCCTGGGCGCTGACGAGTACGTGGCTATCGCGAGGGGCCAGCAAGGAGCGCCGCTCACCCTTCCAAGAGTCGGGATCGTGCAGATGCGAGCGAAAATTCTCCAGGTAATCACGCAGACACATCTTCCGCAGCGACTGGCCCTTTTCGTTGCCCACCAGAATGTTGAAGTTCTCCAGGCGCAGGTCGGCCGACTTGTCCTCGAAGTTGGGAAAGCGAATCACCGGAAGGCAAGTAATCCGGTCACCTTCCTGCACCTGCAAAGTCATGTCGCTAATATTGGGCCCGACGCTCGAGCCCTTGTAACGACCGGTGTCCTCCCAGGTAAGGTTGAGTATCTGCAGCCCGTGACTTCGGGCCAGAGACTGGGCCGCCGAGTCGGACACCATCGCCGCCGTCGACTGGACCACCTCGGAATACTTACGATCGGGAGCGGCTGTGGCGATCCAGGTGAGCATCCCGCAGAGCAACAGGGTCTTCTTCATAGCAACCTCCATCCAACCGGGGGTGGGTCGCAGGCCAGGATATTTTATTCACCCCAGAGCAAAGGACGGGTTTTCCACTGCGGTCGCCCCTGAAGATCGCGCAGCAAAAAGCCGATCTGATAATTGCCCGGCTCCACTGCTCTCTGCTCGAGACGAAGTCGATTGGGATCGGAAAGGACCATCCAGGTTATGGCATCGGCGTGGCCGCCCGGAACCAGGCTAAGTTCTCGAAAAGCCACCCGGTCACCAGGCTTGAGTTCTACCCGGGTTCTCCCCAGGCCGGTGCTACGGTCGGCTCCGAGGAAGGCCCCCTTCACCTCGGAAAGGTGGCCCTGCAAGCCAAAGTAAAGCTGCACATCCAATGGGGGACCGGGCTCTGTGCCCCTCTGCAACAGCATGGGCAACGTGGCCAGGGCCCGGCGCCCTTCCTCGACTGAGTCGAGGCGAGACACCTGGGCAGTCAACCACGACTTGCCACCGGGCTCAATCAGGGTCAACCACCTGCCCTCGAAAGTATCGTGAAGCGTGCCCTGTTGCCCCTCGGGCAGGCAGGGAATCTGTCCAATGACGCGCTCCTCCTGAACGAGAATGGTGTGGCTGGACTCCAATTCGGTGGGGCTGCCCAGCCGGGCACTCAATTCCAGGCCGGAACCCTGCGAGCCAAGCACGACCTCGGAAAGCGTTGCCTCGCCACCTGCTCGCGTCTCAGTGAAGTCTTTCACAAAGCCTACCCAGGCCGGCAACCAGGACTCCAGTTGCTGCGAGTAGTCCAGCTCTCCCTGCTTGAGGGGGGCCGACTGGGCGGGGAAAAATACGCTTAACCCACCACAATCGCGATGAAATCGCCCACAAATCTGGTCTACTCGAGTCTCGCTCAGGCTGCGCGCCAACTTGCTGAGTGGCTTCTCCAGATCGGGAAAGTGCTGGCGCCACTGAGTCACCAACTGCGAGATGTCATGCATCGTCATTCCCTGGTTCGACACCGGATCGTCTACCCGAAAGCTGGCCACCGCTGCCCGGCTCTGGGCGAGTTCCTGCCAGTTCCGGTCGGCACGCAGCGACAGCGCCTTGCTCAGCTGGTTCCACTGCGCCTGCAGCTCACCAGCCCGGTCGGTGCTCAACAAGCTGAGCTGCAAGCGTGACAGTTCGATGTCATCCCGTCTCAAGCTCTGACGGTAACTCTCCAAGAACCAGCGTCCCAGTTGCTTGCCGTCGGCGCGAACGTTCTTCATCAGAGGACTGAGCCCACCAAAATAATCCAGTCCCTGGCTCGGCAACGAGTCCTGGCTGGCCACCAGGTAGCGGCTATGGCCTGCGACCGCCGTCAGCACCTCAAGGCTGGACATCATACAGGCATCGAAGGCCAGCAAGTCTAGCGGCTGCTTAAGGCCCTGCAGAGCCAGATCGAGCTCTTTCAAATTAAGGGTGTCACCGGGCCGAGTCGCGGAGTCGTCGTCGCAGACCCCAACCCAGGCCTGGCCGTGATCGACGATGAAGAGAGCCCGCCGCTGCGAGGGGAAGTGGTTTTGAGCCACCCCCAACAACCGTTGCAGCGAAGCGGGATCGGCCATGTTCAATTTTCCCCAGTCGTCCAGTTCTTCCAGACGATCGTGGCCGATTCGCAAGAGTCGAGCCCCGCTCCAGTTGGCCAGATTGGCCACCGCCTGATTGCTGTAACCCTCGGATTCTTCCCCCATGGGGCTGCGGTCGACCAGAGCCAGCAGGTGAACCCCGGGCTGATCGGGCAGCCTGGTCAACTCGGTCAGGTCGTGCATCTGGGCCTGTTCAAGGTCGTTGTCGGCAGCGAAATAGAACACCAGGGTCCATTCGGCCCTGGCATGGGTGGTCAGCGGCCGGGGCGTGACCCTGGGAGAGGGCTTAGTGCTGCTTGTCGTATCCTGCCGATGGGCGGGGCAGCCCCATAGACACAAGGCCAACACGCCCACCAGCCAGGGTCGCAGGCTCATTCGAAAGCCCCCGGTGCCAGCACATGGTGGTAGAGCTCGCGAGTGGACTGCTCCAACTGGGAACGCAGGGCCGACCCGGCCGGGCGAGGTCCCACCAGCCACACCTCGTGCCAGGCCCTGGGCACACAACCGTCGGCAGCCACTCGACCCACCCAGGGTTCGGCCTCACGGAAGGCCTGACGCAGGGCCTGATAGTTGCGGAACTGGCCCACCCCACGGGGCGATTTGTTGTAAAGGTAAATCAGAGCGTCTGCCCGCCGTGACCACTCCAGCAGAGCCGGGGTCCAGTTGCGCCAGTTCTCAAAGAAATCATAGGGGTCGAACAGCAATAAATCGCCATCCTGAAGGGACTGCATGGGATCGCTCTCGCGATCGCTGAGGTGCTGTTGCACCACAATGCCAGCGCGTTCGGCCTGGCGGCGCACCAGTTGAGCACTCGACGGCAGCCGCTCGGCCTCGACATGAGAACGATAGCGGGGCACGGGGGCCAGTTCGATTCGCTGGCGGGTAGCCTGACTCAGAGGATAGCCTTCCAGACCACAAAAGGGATCGCGATAGTGCACACGCTGGCCGGGCCAGTGTTCGAACCAGCAACACAACCACTCGCCCTTGAGAATGTCGCCCCAGTTTCCCGGCTCATAACGCAGTCCCAGACCTCCCTTTTCACGATCTTTCCACGACCACTCCATCTTCAATGAGCCTCGGCCCAGCTGGCGCCCACCCCCAGATTCACCTTGAGGGGAACCTTCAGGGTGTAGACCCCTTGCATGTGCCGCATAATGATCTCGCGGGCCGACTCGACCTCGTCTTCGGGACATTCGAAGACCAGCTCATCGTGAATTTGCAGCACCATCATGGTGCGTAGCCCCTTGTCGGCAAACTCACGGGCGATGCCCAGCATGGCCAGTTTGCATAGATCGGCGGCGGTGCCCTGAATGGGTGTGTTGGCGGCAATACGCTCCCCAGCCTGACGCTCCATGACATTGCGACTGGACAGCTCGGGAATCCAGCGCCGTCTGCCCAAGATCGTGCTGACGAAGCCACATTGGTGAGCCTCTTGAATGGTGCGATCGAGCCAACTGCGAACCCCGGCATAGGTGCGAAAGTACTGGTCGATGTATTCCTGCGCCGTTTTTCGCGAAGTGCGCACGATTTGGGCCAGGGCCGTGGCGCCCTGACCATAAATGGTGGCGAAATTGACGGTCTTGGCCACCTCGCGCTGGGGGGGGGTGACCTCCGATTCGCTGACAAAAAACAGCTGAGCAGCCGTGCGCCGGTGAATGTCCTGGTCGTTGAGAAAGGCATCCAGCAGCAAGGGATCGTCGCTGAGGTGGGCCAGCACCCGCAACTCAATCTGGCTCCAGTCGGCAGAGATCAGGCGCGTGCCCGGGGGAGCCACAAAGGTCTGGCGAATGCGCACACCCTCGGGGGTTCGAATGGGCGTGCGCTGCAAGTCGGGGTCGGTGCTGATCAGGCGACCGGTGGCCGAGTTGGTCTGTTGCAAGCTGGCGTGAATACGCCGGGTTCGCGGATCGATGGCCTGACCCAGCACATCGGTATAAGTGTTGATCAGCTTGGCCAGTTTGCGGTGTTCCAGCAGCTCCTCGGCGATGGGATGCTTGTCTACCAGTTTTTCCAGCACCTCGGCGTCCGTGCTGTAGCCGGTTTTGGTTTTTTTGACCACCGGCAACTTCAACTCTTCAAACAGAACCGTGGCCAGCTGCTTGGGGCTGCCCAAATTGAAAGCGTGTCCGGCCAGTTCGAACACCTTCTCTTCGATCTTGGCCAGTCGCTGACGAAACTCCAGGCCCAGCCGTTCCAGGTCCTGAGGGTCGACCTGCACGCCGTCTATCTGCATGCGCGCCAAGACGGGCGCCAGGGGAAGGTCGAGGTCTCGATAGTTGCTCTCCTGCTCAAGCTGGCGCATTCGCTGCTCGAGCACGGGCCAGAGCTGCAACACCAGATCGGCTTGCTGGCAGGCTTTGCGATCGTCGCCGTCCTGACCCAACGTGCGTTGCAAATACTCGCGAGCCACCTGGGACAGTTCGTGGGGAATGACCTTGGTGGGCTCGCAGAGATAGGACGCCAGCTTGGTGTCTTCGGCCCCCCGCAAGATGAGCCCCAGGCCGTGCAGCACCACCAGCTGGCTGCGAAGATCGTGAACCACCTTCGGGGCCTGCTCATCCTCGAGCCAGCCCACCAGCTGAGAGAATTGCTCGGGCCTGACCCAATGGGCCCGGTTGGGCTCCCAACTCAGGGCCAGCCCGCTGACTTTCGCCTGATGACACAGGCCACTCCAGGAGAACTGCATGGCCACCGGCCGGTCTCGCGGCGGCACCTGGCCATTCCAGGCGGCGTATTCCACTCCGCCCTGCTCATCCTGTTCCGCTCGAGCTTGCTGATTGCGTGAATCGTCTTTCAGCAGCGAATAGAACTCGAGTTGACGATGCAGCGAGTTGAGCTCCTCCACATTGGGCGACTGCAACCGCAACTCTTCCAGATTCAGCTCCAAGGGCACATTGCAGTCGATCGTTGCCAGCCGCTGGGAAAGCAGGGCTTGCTCGCGGAACTCTTGCAAGGCTCGGCCATTCCTACCCGCAATCGCGGGAGCCGCCTCCAGCATGGCCTGCAAATTGGCATACTGTTGCAGCAGCTGTTGGGCGCCCTTGGCCCCGATGCCGGGCACCCCGGGAATATTGTCTACCTTGTCGCCGAGCAGGGCCAGATAGTCGACGAACTGCTCGGGATAGACCCCCCACTTCTTGAACACCAGTTCTCGGTCGAAAACGACGTCCTTGAAAACCTCCCACATGCGAACCTGCTCGCCTACGAGCTGGGCGAAATCTTTGTCGCTGGAAACGATCCAGACTTCCATGCCAGCCGCACGACCGCGCTCGGCCAGTGTACCGATCACGTCGTCGGCCTCGAAGCCGGGAATTCGCAGCATGGGAAAACGGTAGGCCTGCACCACCTTGTCGATCCAGGGCAGCTGTTCGACCAGATCCTGAGAGGTTTCCGGACGCTGAGCTTTATAGTCGGCATACTCCTCTTCGCGAAAGCTCTTGCCCGGCGGGTCGAAAATCACCGCGCCAAAATCCACGTTGCGGCGCTGCAACAGACGGCTAAACATGGTGGAAAAACCATAGATGGCGTTGGTGTGCAGGCCGTCGCGCGTGGTCAGGTTGCTGGGCAAAGCGAAATAGGCGCGAAAAATCAAACCGGTGCCGTCGACCAGAACCAGTCGGCCAGCCATCAGGGCACCAGGTCTTCCGGGGGCGCGGCTTCTACCGCCGGCGCTTTGGGAAGCGGTGGTTCCCAGCGAGTCCAGTCTTGTTGCAACCACTCCTGGTGGCGGGCACCCAGCGCGCGGCGGACTTGTTCACAGGCTTCAGGCATACGGCCCTTCAGCATAAGAAGCTGCCCCAGCAGCAACTGCTCGCGCGGAGTTGAGGCCTGACTGCGCCGGGACAACTCCTGGTCGGTGGGAGCGGGAACCCGATCCAGCGCCCCTTTCAATTCGGGCTGAGCCAGGGCCGCTCTTTTGTAGGCCGTGAAAGCCGGACCCGGCTGACCCAGTTGTTCGTGCAATCGCCCCAAAGCCCAGTTCAACTCAGGAACGTCGGGCATGTACTGTGCGTAAGTGCGAAAGCTCTCCAATGCCAAGCGAGCTTTTCCCGCCTTCCAGTAGGCCACGCCGCCCCACCAGGGAGCCTCGATCGGTCGGGCGGCCGTAGCCTGCTCGAAACAGTCGACGGCCCGCCCGTAATCGCCCTGGGTCAAAGCCTGGCGCCCCAAGCGCAGCCATTTGGCCCCGCCCGGCTTCAGCTTGATCTGAAACTCGCCCGTAGCGGGCACCGACTGCTGGTGGGTTTCCCAGTCTTCACCGGCCGACACGCGCAACCAGTGATTCCCCTCGCTCAGTCCGGAAATCTCGGCGCTGCCCTGGCCCTTCAGCTGGCGATCGATGAAAATCAACGCGCTGGCCGGAGTAGCCTGGACTTTTAGCAGGGGCTCGGCCCAGGCCAGGCTGGAGGTAGTGATCGCGATCAGAAAAAGGGGGGCAAGCGTGCGTTTCATGCGAATGCGCTTCCCGCTGAAGCAAACAAATTCCCTCTGCTTACCAGGAACTCTGCAGTGGGCGGGGTAGGCGGCCGAATGAAGGCTTGTACGTGGCTATTGTTGGGCGCGCTTGTGCTGGTGGGGTGCCAATCGCAAAGCGAGCCGCCGGTATCGCTCACCCCGTCGGCCGCACCCGTTTCGGCCAACCTGGACTGGTATAACTACATGGCCCCGGACGGCAGTTTTTCGGTACTGTTCCCCAAAGCACCCGAATCGGTGGGTAAAAACGCCACCGACCTGGTGCTGGCCTGCCCCCTGGACAAACAGGGCAGCAATCTGTCCCTGATTCGAATGGCACTTCCTCAGGGCCTGACCGCCGAGAGTCTCGAGAAAGACCCGGCCCGATTTTTCGGCAAGCAAGTGCAGCTGGTCAAGGCACAAAAGGGGGAGTGGAAGGGACTGCCCATGTTGGACGTCGAGATGCAGGTAGGGCCCAATCGTTGCTGGGTCAAGATGATCTTCGCTGCCCCGCGGCTCTACCAGCTGGTGGCCCTTTCGGCCCCCGGCCAGGATTTCGCCGCCCCTCGTCAGAGCTTTTTCAGCTCGCTGCAGCTGACGGCCAAGAACTAAGCACGCACGACTCGTGTAGCCTGCACGCGGCTGCCGCTGAGAATTCCGTCGACCTGCAGACGCTGGCCCACCTCGAGAGCCTCGGGAAGCCCGGGGCCCAGGCTGGTGGAATCGTCGTAACACACCCAGAAGAGATCTTCTTCGCCCACCTGAACCACCAATCGACGATGCTCGAGATACAGTGCATCCAGCAACCCGACCAGCCGCACTTTAGACTTTTGTCGGGTGGAGCTCCCCAACCAGAACGGCAAAGGTAAAGGCGAGGAAAAACTCGAGGACGAGGCCGAGAGCAAAGGGGGAGGCCGCATGGGTTCAGTCTAGCTTACCGCCGGGGGCGAAGCAACTCCTGAGCCTTCTGGGCCATTTCCTGGGCCTGGCGCTCGCGGCCGGTTACGCGATGAACGTCGCTCAGCCCGTTGAAAAAATGTCCCAGGGCAGAGCTGTCACCCCCCAGGCTGCGCTCGACCATATCGCAGGCCTGACGAATTTCGTCCTCTGCCTTGTAGAACTCGAGATCGTCGGCCTGCATCAGGCCCATTCCGAAGCGGATCTGGGCCCACTCGATATCGTCGACGTCGCCAAAGTCTTGCCAAATTTTGTTGGCCTGCCTGAGCACCTGATGGGCCACCTGACGTTCGCCTTCGTAGATGAAGGTTTGCGCCATCCAATACAGGGCTCGTGCCACCGAAGGGTGATCGGAACCGAAGGCACCCGAGGCCAATACCAGCATTTCACGGGCTCGTTCCCGAGCCACCACAAAATCTCGACGCAAGATCAACTGCTCGACCTGCACCTCGCGCAAGCGCAAGCACAGTGGATGGTGGGGCTGGAAGCGCTCGCCCCAACTGGCCAGCACCTCGCCGAGGGCCGCCTGGCTTTCAGCAAAGCGCCCCTGAAACTGCCAGAGTCGAGCCTGCTCGGCCCGCAGCAGGTGATGGTCGAACGAAGTCGACTCACAAACGGTCTTGCCCAATTCCAGGGCCTCTTCAGCCCCGGCCAGATCGCGCCGGCTGAGACGGGCCAGGGCCAGCTCTCGATAGATCCTTGGTTTTTCATCCTCGGGCAATAGCTCGAGCGCCTCAAGATAATAAGGCTCAGCTTTAGAAGGCCAACCCAGGCGCCGCTGGCCGCGGGCCTGATCGACCAGCATCCAGGCTCGACTCGAGGGGTCCTGACCCATGGCCTGCTGGCGCAGAGCCAGCGCCTCGAGACCCTTGCCCAATAAGTCCATCAGCAGGGCCACAGCACGTTGCGCCTGCACCTGTTCGGCCGGGCCGCTGGCCAGGGTCACCGCCTGACGAGCCCAACTGAAAGCCACTTCATAGTGACCATAGCAGGCATAGAAATTGGTCAGGCCACGAGCATAACCGTAGCGCCGCCCGGGGTCGTCGCCCAGGCGCCGCAGGGCCTGCTGGAAAAACATCTCAGAGTCGGCACCCGAACCCACGCAGGCCAGAGCCAGGCCAGCCTGATGCATGAGCTGACCCATGGGCTCCGAGTCGAACTCGAATACCTGCCGCCCCGCCTGAATCATGCGGGGCACCACATCGTGGGTGGTGCGAATGTCCCGACGCGCCTGAGCCACGGCCAGCGCACCGCGCCACATCTCCAGCATTTCGCGAGGATCGCCAGGTTCCGATTCAAACTGACGACGCAGACTGAAGAGCAACTCCTCGGCTTCTTCCAAGAGCCCCTGACCCAGCCAATCGCGGGCCTGCTGTAGGGTGCTGGCAATGTCCATCAGCCGGTCCTCTTGGCCATGCTGGCTGAAGGCGCCCCCAACGGAAAGCCCCACCCGAACACCGAGCCCTCCTCCACCGAACCGTGAACGCAGGGCGGCAGCCAGGCTTCGAGCGGATCGCAACCCAGTGGCTGGGGGCGGGGCAGGCCCGCCAGGGCCGGATCACCCCAGGGAGTCCACGACTGAGGAGGCTCAGGCCAGGCAGGGCCGGCCTCGGCGCCGGTCCAATGGAAGTCTTTGAAGAGAAACACGTGAGACTGTTGCCAGGCCGTACCACAGCCCAACGGGTGGTGGCGCAACACCCAGGGTTCGCCATCGCCGATGGTAACGGCGCTGGAAGTCAAAGAGTTCTGGCCGCTTCCGAATACGGCATTGATCACTCGGCTGGTTCCGGTGCGTCCCAGGCTCGTATCCAGCCCCAGGGTAAAACTACCCGAGGTGTAGAGCGTAGCCGAATGAGGCGCCCACTTGTCCGGATAAACGTAGGGCGAGCCTGCCATGAAGGCCCACACGGACTTCAAACCGGCCAGGCCGTCCAGGGTGGCGTGCACCGTCAGTGGATGTAGCCCGTGGAAGTAACTGCCCGAATCGGCCATCAGAAGCTCCGGCCCACGGCCTGGGCCACCAGTTTCAGCTGTTCCATCAGGCTGCGAAAGCCCGCAAAATTCAAACATTGGGGACCGTCCGACCAGGCCCGGTCGGGGTCGGGATGAATCTCCACGATCAGGCCATCGGCGCCTGCCGCAATGGCGGCCAGGGACAGGGCCGGAACCAGTTCCCGATCGCCGGCGGCGTGGGAAGGGTCGATGATGATGGGCAGATGAGTCAGGCGACGCAGCACCGGCACAGCGCTGATGTCCAGTGTATTGCGAGTCATGGTTTCAAAGGTGCGAATGCCGCGCTCGCACAGGATGACCTGTTGATTTCCGTTGGCCAGAATGTATTCGGCCGACATCAAAAACTCTTCCAGGCTGTTCATCATGCCGCGTTTGAGCAAAATGGGCACACGACAACGACCCAACTCCTGCAACAGCGAGAAGTTCTGCATGTTGCGGGCTCCTACCTGAATCAGGTCGGCATAGCGCCCCACCAGCTCGACGTCCATGGGCTTGAGGCACTCGGTAACCACTTTCAGACCGGTGCGATTGCGCACTTCCTGAAGCAGCTCCAAACCCTGCTCCCCCAGGCCCTGGAAGCTGTAGGGCGAGGAGCGCGGCTTGAACGCCCCCCCGCGAATCATGGGCACGTTGAGTTCGTTGAGCAACTTACCCACGGAGTGCAGCTGCTCGTGAGACTCGACCGCGCAAGGACCGGCCATCATGATGAGCCGCTCGCCGCCCACCGGCACCCCGCTGACATGAATGACCGAGTTCTCAGGATGAAACTCTCGGCTGGCCAGGCGAAACGGGCGGCTGGACGAGAACGTGCGCTCCACCCCGTCGAGGGATCCCAGTGTTTCCTCTACCTGTAGCTTGTCCTTTTGCACCATGCACCCGACCTGGGTGATGTCTTTTCCTCGAGAAAGGAAGGGCGTGAGGCCTCGCGACTCGATCTCGCGAAGCACGCCTCCGATCTGTTTCACCGAGGCGCCTTCTTTCATAACCACGATCAACATGGGGAAGGGTTCTCAGTTGGAAGAAACGACCCCTCCAAGAAGAATCCGAGCAATTTTTTCAGCCGCCCGTCCATCGCCATACAGCTCGACATCCTGACCCTTGCGACCGCGTCGCTCAAAGACAGCAGCCACGATGGCATCGGCCGAGCTTGGCGGGCAAAGCTGATTCCAACCCGTTTCCAACAACTCGTTCCATTCGGTGTCTTCGCGCAACGTCAGGCAGGGCACCGAACAGAGATAGGCTTCCTTTTGCACTCCACCGCTGTCGGTGACGATTAGCTGGGCACGCTGCTCCAGGGCCAGCATCTCCAGGTAACCCAGCGGGGGTAGCACCTTCACCCGTTGCCAGCTCAGCCGGGCCAACTCCAGGGCGCGAGCCGTGCGGGGGTGCAGGGGCAAGCACACGGGCACCTCGCAGGCCACCCGCTCGAGAGCCTCGACAATGGCCGTCAAGCGCCCCAGGTCGTCGGTATTCTCCTGGCGGTGGATGGTGGCCAGAATGAAGTTGTCGGGCACCTCCAGTTCCAGCCCGGCTGCTGCCCCGCGAAAATGCCGCTGAGCATCCATCATCACGTCGCCCACTTCATAGAGATGAGCGGGATCCAATCCCTCGCGCAACAGGTGGTCACGCGCCGTAGGGGTGGGAACGAAGAGCCAGCGCGAGAGATGATCGGTGAGCACCCGATTGACCTCTTCGGGCATGGCCCGATTGAACGAGCGCAGTCCGGCCTCCACATGAGCCACCGGGATATGCAGCTTGGACGCTGCCAGAGCCCCGGCCAGAGTGGAATTGGTATCCCCATAGACCAGCAAGATGTGGGGTCGTTCCTGCACCAGGACTTCCTCTACGGCGGCCAGCATTCGCCCGGTCTGAAGACCGTGGGGCGCAGAGCCGATGCCCAGGTGATGGTCGGGCGTGCGCAGCCCCAGTTGTTCAAAAAAGATGTCGGACAGATTGGCATCGTAGTGTTGGCCCGTATGCACCAGCACTTCCCGAAATCCAGCCTGTTCCAGCGCCCTGGACACGGGCGCAGCCTTGATAAACTGGGGCCGAGCTCCCAATACCGTTACGATTTTCAACATGCTGCCAGGTTCTCACGGCAGCGGCCGATTCCTGGAAGGAGCAAGGCTGTTGATAGGGTATTCTCAATATATGCGACGGTCTTTCTTCCTGGCTTTGCTGCTCCTGGGTTGCTCGGCGCCCCACGATCACGACCACCCTTCAACAACGACCACTCCTCAGAGCGGCCACCACCACCACCATCCGGCACCTCACGGCGGCCAGCTGATCGAGATCGGCGAGGAGTTTGCCCATCTGGAGGCACTGTGGAAGCCCGAGAGCGGAGAATTACGCATCTATGTGCTCGACGGCGAGGCCCAGCGCGGGGTGCCTTTGGTCCAACCTTCCATCCGCCTTCTCATTGGCAAGCAGAGCTATGAATTGCCGGCCCAAAGCAACCCTCTCAGCGGCGAGAAGCCCGGAAACAGTAGCGAGTTTGCCGCCCAACTCAGCGACCTCAAGAACCAGAAAGCCTGGACTGGCGAAGTGGAGATGATCGAGTTGAAGGGGCGGAAGTTTCCCCACCTCAAGCTGGAGATTTCTCCGTAAACAGAAGGATCTTCTGGCGAAAGCAGAATTGAAGGTGATTCAATAGCAGGATCTGCCAAGCATGCACCTTTCGGTTAAGAACCTCAAGAAATTTCGTCGACTGCGCCGTAGAGCCTGGGTTCTGGGCGCAGTGCTTCTGTCGGGTTGCGCGCTTTTGGGTGGAAGACTGGCCTGGGCTCACACCCAACCCGCTTTACCCCCGCTGCCCGCCGAACTTCCCCCAGCCTTGTGGGTGCAACAGCAGCAATGTCGGATGGGATGGACGACTTCCCCGACGGAATGCGTTCAGGACGCCCTGGCCAACCCCATCTTGCATGCCCAGGAAGAGAGCTGCAATGAAAACGGGGCCTATCCTTCAGGCGACGAATTTGAAGAAGCCGGTAGCGACTGGGAATACTCCAGTCTGGAAGGACTGAAGCGCAGCCCGGCCCCCTCGGCCCCCCCCAACCTTCCCCTCGAAGAGGTGGAAGCGGGTTGGCCCTGGGTGGGCAAACAGCACCGAGTGGCCGGAAAGTGGGTGCTGGAACAGCTGGGGTGGCGACCGGGCATTCCCGTGTGGAGCCTGTGCAGCCCACAGAGCCTGCAACCCCTGCTGCCGGAAGGTCTGGCCTTAGACCGCGGAATCCAGGCCGTCGAGTGGAAAGCCTGGCCCCAAAGCGGCAAGGCCGAGGTGTGCTTTCACCTGCGCGAAACTCTAGAACTGGCCGCCGACGAGGGTCTGGAAAAGGCCTGGAAGGCCCTGCCCAATGCTCCGTTCATGGCCTGCATGCGGCGCGAAGTCACCGCCCGACTGTTGGAGATGCATCCCCGGCAACCGGCGCTGCGCTGGCTGCTGGCCAGCGAACGCTGGGGCGCATTGGCCTACCAGAGTGAATTCGACAGCCAGCAGCTTGCCGCCCAATGGGGCCGCCTGCAAAAGGGCTGGCTGCCGTGGGCGGCCTGGACCGACCATACCTCGGATCAAGTTGGTCCATCCTCCAGCTATCAGGTGCTCAGCGATGAAACCGGAACCCTGATCGCCAGCGGAATACCCTGCCAGGGAGGAGCCAGCACTCGACCCTGGGAGTCCTGGGAAGGCGCCATCGCCAGCGAGCAAAGAGTGGGCGCCGGGCGTATGCACCTCAAACACGGCGACCAGTTCTACCGCCTGGAATGGCTGGCCGGACTCGAAGGTTCGAAAGTGCTGGTGCAGCTGCGCTGGAGCCCCTACACACCCGAATCAAGCGAACCAGAGTTGGCGACTCAGGGGCCCGACCTGGAGCAGCTCTACACCCCCAGGCCCAACGTTATCGCGGGTCGCTAGCGGCAAGCTCGCGAAAACGCTCGCGGCTGAGCTCCATCCAGACCTTCGGGGTGAGATCGGTGGTTTCCATCCAGGGTTGACGACGTTCACGCGGCACGGCTTCAAAGCCGCACTTGCGAAAACAACGCTGAGCTCGTTCGTTGAATTCGGCCGTGTCCAGTTCGATGCGACGACAACCTTTGCGCTCGAAAAGAAACTGCAGGGCCAGGCGCACCGCCACGGTTCCCATCCCCTGATTCCAATGCTCTTTACGCCCCAACATAATCCCAACGCGTGCATTCCTGAGGCCCTCGTGCTGAAAAAAGGAGAAGCGGAAGAAGCCTAACAGCTGCTCGGTGGGCGTGCAGATAGCCAGAATGCTGCTGCGGGCCGCATCCATTTCGCCGAGATAGATTTTCCCCAGGCGCAACACGGCGGCGTCGTCTTGCTGGGTGCCAAAGGCAAGCCGCAAAAGCTGTGGGTCTTCCATCCATCGGGCCACTTCGTCGAGATCGTAGCTGCGAAACGGACGCAGCAACACCCGTCCGTCTCGACTGCGCACGGGCCACTCACAGGATCGCCTGAGCAGGCTGAGCATGTGCAGAAATTCTGCACCCATCCTGGTTTTGCCTGGCTTCAATCAGAAGCTTCTTTCGCCAGTCACCAGGAAGCCCGCTCTAAATTCCCGAACTGGCCAGCGCCATGTCTGATTCCACCACGCTCACCTCGGAACAGGTGGCAAACCAGGCCAACGAGTTGATACTTCGGGGCCAGGTCGAGGATGCGCTCAATCTTTTCAAGCAGCATCTCGGCCATTTCCCCTTCGATTCCCGTGTGCACGACCTGGTAGAAAGCCTGCTGCTGGCGCCTGACCAGGGGCGAGGTCTGGTCGATTTCTTTCGAGACCTGCAGAAAAGCTATCCCGACGATTGGCGACAGGTGGTTAATCTGGCCCGAGCTTATTCAAAAACGGGCAAAGATTCGCTGGCAGTGGTGCAGTTGCAAAAGCTGCTCCGTGCCGAGACCCAGCACTGCGAAGTCTGGATGGAGCTGGCCACCTGCTATCGCAGGCTGGACAAGTTGGAACTGGCGCTGCGAGCGTTGAACAGTTTGCTCGAGGTGCAGGCCGATCACGGGCCGGCCCACATGGCTCGCATTCGCTACCTGGTAGAATCGGGCGATCTGGAAGAAGCGGCTGCAGCCACCATTTTCAGCCTGGAGGTCAAGGGACTGGCGCCCGGCTTGAGGGACTGGCTGGACAAAGTCAACCTGGACCTGGAACAAGGCAAAAAACCCGACGATGAACTGCTTTACCGCGCCAGCTGACCCCCTGAACGAGCAGAGCCCGGGAGGCCTGCCCCCGAGCCCTTAAAGCGCGCTGCCTGACGAGGGGTTACTCCCCAGGATCGTGGAGCAACTGCACCATTTTTTTGGCAAATTGGTCCTCGGCGCCGATCTTCAGGTAGTTCTGAAAGGCCACCCGAGCCTCGTCCCACTGACCCAGCTTGTAGCACATCAGGCCCAGGTTGTAAGCCGCTTCTTTATGCTTGGGGTCGAACTTTACCGAAAGCGCAAACTCTTTCTTGGCCTGATCCAGGAAGGACTCATTGTCCGACATCGACAGCCCGAGCGTGAAATGCACATCGGCCTGCTTGGGATCGGGACCCACAGCCCCGGCCTCGGGTTTTTTCATAAACGGCGCCAGCAGCTTGTGCAAGAAACTACCCTTGGGCTTCTCCTGCTTGGAGATGAAGGCTTTCTTGTCTGGGGGTTTACGAGTTTTGGAAAACTTGCGCACCTGAAACTGCGGCTGCTTATCGTACGTTTTCCGCTTGTTGCTATCGCTGAGGTTGTTGAAGGCCTCGACCAGCTCCTTCATCTTGTCCTCGGCCACCGTTTTATCCCCCGTATACACGTCGGGATGGTATTTCTTGGACAGATTGCGGTATGCCTTACGAATCTCTTCAGCCGGAGCTATCGGAGGCACGTTAAGAACTAAGTAGTAATCTCTAGCCACCCGGAATCATCGCTCCTCACTAATTGACCTATCGGAGGCAAGGTGTTCTGCCCACCCCCAAGATTTCCCTCCCAGCTTTTCTCCGGGTACGTGACTTGACGACCGGAGGTGATCTGTTTATGATACCCAGGCCAGTGAACCAACTGGGCGAGTGGCGAAATTGGTAGACGCGCAAGACTTAGGATCTTGTGGAGCAATCCGTGGGGGTTCGAGTCCCTTCTCGCCCACACGCCACAGCAAGGTTGGGGACACGCGGGAGTAGCTCAGTGGTAGAGCATCGCCTTGCCAAGGCGAGGGTCGAGGGTTCGAATCCCTTCTCCCGCTCCAAAAGGGGCCCACACGGGCCCTTTTTCTATTTGAGTTGAAAATGAGGAGGACCGATGCAGGTCGTTGTTTCTGAACCTTCATTGTTCGAGCGCACCCTGGAAGTTACGGTGGATGCCAACCGGGTCGAGAACGCATATCAAAAAGCTTTTGGACGGGCCGCCCGGCGGCTTCGTCTCCCCGGATTCCGCCCCGGCAAAGTGCCGCTTCCGATGGCCAAGAAATACATCACCGATCAGGACCTCAAGCGGGACGTCATCAACGAGGTGGTCGACCCGGCCTTCTCGGAAGCGCTGCGCCAGAACAACCTGGAGCCGATTTCCCAGCCGCGCTGGGAGCTGGTCCAGGACGACCGCGGCAAGGAACTGATTTTCAAAGTCTCTTTCGAAGTCAAACCCGTGCTTTCCATCGAGGGCTACAAAGGCTTTGAACTCAAGAACGAGCGTCAGGATATCGGCAGCGAGCAGGTCGACGCCGCCGTGGAAGAACTGCGAGCCAGCCAGGCCAAGCTGGTCGACCTGGCCGAGGAACGAGGCCTGGAACTGGGCGATCTGGCCCTGGTGGACTATAGCTCTACGCTGAATGGCGAGAACGTGGACGGGGGCGCGGCTACCAACTACTTGATGGAAGTGCGCGCCGAGCACTTCATTCCCGGGTTCGTCGACAACCTGGTGGGCCTGAAGGGCGGCGACGAGAAGGAGTTCGACATTGAATTCCCCGCCGACTATCCCAACCAGGAACTGGCCGGCAAGCAGGTTCATTTCAGCTTCAAGCTCCACCAGATCAAGATCAAGGAGCTTCCGCCGCTCGACGACGATCTGGCCAAGGCCGTGTCGCCGTTCAGCAGCCTGGAAGAGTTGCGCAAGGAGCTGCAGGATCGCCTGGAAACCAACGAGGAGCGCCGCGTGCGCGAACAGGTGGCCATCAAAATCATCGACAAATTGCTGCCCCAGGTCGAGCAAGGCGCCGTTCCCCGGGCTCTGCACCAGGACCGCACCAACATCGAACTGCGCCGACGTCTGCAGCAGTTGGAGCAGGCGGGAATCAATCCCGAACGTTATCTGGCCGATCGCAATATCTCCCAACAGCAGTGGGTCACCGAACTTTCGGTGATGGGCATGCTGGAGTCGCGGGTGGAGATTTTGCTCAACTCGATCGCCACTCAAGAGAACCTGCACCCCTCGGAAGAGGAACTCGAGGAGTTGTTGCAGGTGGAAGCCCGCAATCGCGGTGTCTCGGTGGCCCAGTTGCGCAAAGCCATCAACGATGAGGGCACCCACCGCCTGGTGCGCTACGCCCTGCTGCGGGCCAAGGTGATGGACTTCTTGTTTGACAACGCCAAGATCGAATTCGTGGCACCCGGAACCCTGATCGAGGAGCCCGCCCCCAGCGAGCAACCCGCCGCCGAGGAAGCCAAGCCCAAGAAGGGCAAAGCCAAAAAAGCCCCCGCCGAGAGCGAAGCCGTTGCAGCCGAAGAGCCCGCCGAGGAAAGCAAGCCCAAAGCCCGGGCGAAAAAAGCCAAAGAAGCCCCGGCGCCGGAAGCCGAACCCGAAGCGACAGAGGAAAAACCCAAGCCCAAGCGCGCTTCCAAGAAGAAAGCCGAAGAGGCCTGAGAAGCGACACCCAGCAGAAAGGGGGCGGAGATTCCGCCCCCTTTCTTGATGTCCACCTGACCATTCGATGGGATCTTCTTCTGGGGAGCCCACTCAGGCAGGGGGGCAACTCTCCGATGGCTAAGCCAGCGACAGCAAATCACCGAAGGATGACCCATGGCAATTCAACAGACCTCTAACTCCGTCACTGCCCCACGTCCTATGAGCTGGATTCCCACCGTTGTTGAGAACACGGCCCGAGGAGAGCGGGTCTACGACATCTTCTCGCGTCTGTTGAAAAACCGCATCATCTTCATCGGCACGCCCATCAACGATGTCGTAGCCAACCTGATCATCGCCCAGCTGCTGTTTCTCGAGCAAGAAGACCCGGATAAAGACATCGACATCTACATCAACAGCTGGGGTGGGTCGACCAGCGACGGATTGGCCATCTACGACTGTATGCAGCTGGTCAAACCCGAGATTTCCACCATCTGCATGGGAATGGCCGGCAGTGGAGCTGCGGTGCTGCTCGCCGGGGGCACCAAGGGCAAGCGCTTTGCCCTGCCGTTCTCCGAAATCATGCTGCACCAACCGCGTGGCGGCGCCCGTGGACAGGCCGTAGACATCGACATTCAGGCCAAGGAAATTATTCACACCCGGCAGGTTTTGAATGAGATCCTCGCCAAACACACGGGCCAGCCGATTGAAAAGATTCTTGCCGATACCGACCGAGACTTCTATCTCGACGCTCAAGAGGCGGTAGATTACGGTATCATCGACAAAATTATCACCAAGGAAAGCCGATAGTCTCGGAGGAGAGCCAATGTTCCGTTTTGGAGATGACAGGGGCACACTGAAGTGCTCGTTTTGCGGAAAGAGCCAGGATCAGGTCCGCAAGCTGATTGCCGGTCCCGGCGTCTATATCTGCGACGAATGCATCGAGTTGTGCAACGAGATCATCGAGGAAGAACTCTCTCGCACCACCGAAGACCCGATGCGCTTCCGCAACCTGCCGAAGCCCAAGGAGATCAACCAGATTCTCGACCAATACGTCGTCGGCCAGGAGCGCCCCAAGCGCACCCTGTCGGTGGCCGTGTACAACCACTACAAGCGAATTCACGGTAAGGGCGGCACCCCCAGCGGTGGCGAAGACGTGGAATTGCAGAAGAGCAACGTATTGCTGGTGGGTCCCACGGGCTGCGGAAAAACCTATCTGGCCCAAACGCTGGCCAAGATTCTCAACGTTCCCCTGGCTCTGGCCGACGCGACTTCGCTTACGGAAGCGGGCTACGTGGGTGAAGACGTGGAGAACATCCTGCTCAAACTGATCCAGGCCGCCGATTACGACGTGAAGCGGGCCCAACAGGGCATCATCTACATCGACGAAATCGACAAGATCGCCCGCAAATCGGAAAACCCGTCGATCACCCGAGACGTATCGGGCGAAGGCGTGCAGCAGGCACTGCTCAAAATTCTGGAAGGTACCGAGGCCAACGTGCCCCCCCAGGGCGGCCGCAAGCATCCCCATCAGGAATTCATCCAGATCGACACCACCAACATCCTCTTCATCTGCGGTGGCGCTTTCGAAGGCCTGGAAAAGATCATCGAAACTCGGGTGAAAGACCAGTCGATGGGCTTCCGCGCCACCATCGAGAGCCGCAAAGAGCGCAAGCTTGGTGAATTGCTGGCCATGGTACTGCCGGAAGACCTGCTGAAGTTCGGTCTGATTCCCGAGTTCATCGGGCGACTGCCGATTGTGGTTACCCTCAATGCCCTCGACGAAGAGTCGCTGATGAAGATTCTCACCGAGCCGCGCAATGCGCTGCTCAAGCAGTATCAGAAGATCTTCCAGATGGACGGGGTCGACCTGGTCTTCACCAAAGAGGCGGTTTCCTGCATCGCCCGCGAAGCCCAGAAGCGCAAAACCGGAGCGCGCGCGCTGCGCAGCATTCTGGAAGAGGTCATGCTCGACATTATGTATGAAGTGCCCTCACTGCAGAGCATTCGCAAGTGCATCATCACGCCTGAGGTCATCGAGAAAAAGTCGGAGCCGACCTTGATCTTCGTTGAGGAAATGAAGAAAGAGGCCAGCTAGCAGCCGCCCCCGGCGCCTTCGAAGACCTTTTTCCACTGACCTGATTTCAGGCTGAGGACGGTGTAACTCCACCCACCCTCAGCCTGAAGTTTGTACACCAGTTCGTCCTTGCCATCGCCATCCACGTCGAGATGGTCCATGATTTGAATCTGCCCGGAGGACTGAACGCTGTCTTGAAAGCGAACTTTGCCGCTGGCATCGGTAATCCACAGTCGATGAGCCGAAGTGGCCACCCACTCGACACCCCCCTGACGATCGAGGTCGACGACCAGCATTTCTCCGAATGTCTTAAAGCGTGCTCGAAACTGTTCCGCCTCACGGGCATTGGCGGGGCGAGAGCGAGGGGCGCGAGCCGCCAGGTTGCCATCGTTGGTCGCCAGGGCGACCTCACGGCGCAAGCGCGGGGCCTTCACCTGGGCCTCCAGGCTATAGGCACCGGAACCATCCTGCTCCAAACCCCTGGCCAACTCGCGGGCGGTAGCACAGTTCACCACCGTCACCTGACCCGAAGGGGAACCTCCTTGCCACAACGTGTAGCGATGCCCGGTGTTGAAATAACGGTCGCAGAACTTGCGCATGTTCTGGCCCAACTCTTTGCCATCGCTGCCGGTAACCATCACCTCGCGATAGCGACCCTGGCTATACCAGGCAATCGGCTCAATGTAAGCTCCGTCCACCCCGCCCGAGCAAATCATCAGCATTCTTGGCTGCGGCTCGCCGTTCGAAGCCGCTGCCAGCAAGGCCAAACCCAGCGCCCACAGGCCCCGACCCTTCACGGATTACGGGCCTTCTCGACCTCTTTCATCAACTCCCGAGCCAGCTTCTTGCGCTCGGCCAGCGACATCCCATCGCGGTTGGGGGCGGGAGTTGGGGCCATGTCTTCAAGGATTTCGTCGGCGATCTCGGCCAGTTTGCGACGTCCCGTCAGCTTGGTGTCGTTGGGCAGGTAGTAGGTCGGAGCCCAGGGGGTGCTGTTGGCGGCCATGGCCCGGGCGAAGTCGCTTTGGATGTCGTCGTGGTGTGCCCGGCCCTCGAGGTCGGCGGCGCTAACCTTGTAGACCTTATCGTCGTTGAGGAGACGCTCGGCCAGTCGCGCCGCCTGCTCTTCTTTGGAAATGCCGATCAGCACTTTGATAAACCGCATCGGCGGCCGCTGAATCGCAGACGGATCGACCTGGCCCCGAGAGTCGGGCAGGGCGATGCGACCTTCCGGGGTCATGGGCAGCCCCATGGTGAGGCCATACTCCAGCTCTTTGATTTCGGCCAGGCGCTGCTGCTTCGCCTGTTCACCGCGAGCGGCAAAAACGACATCACCATAATGGCTGCGATTGTGGAACATGATCTGCCCGGGGCCGGCCAGGTTCTGCATCACTCGCCAATTGGGGTCGTGGCTCGCCTCCTCGGGGGTGGCCGCCTTGAAAGCCACCTGGCCACGGGTGGTCATGGGGTTGAGATGAAAGACATGCTTGACCATGCCGTCTTTGCCGGCGGCATTGTCGCCTTCGAGCAACACCATCAAGCTCTCGCCCTTCTGGGCATACAGCTCGTTCATCTGATCGCGAATCGACTCGACCCGTTCGGCCAGATCGGCCTCGTTCTGTGCGAGGGTCAGGTTGGAATCGACGGTGATCGACTGACGATAGGTGGGCTTCTCCCCTTTGGCCACGATTTCGGTGGGCAACTGCCGCGCATCGAGCTGTGCATCGGCCTTGATGATGTACTTGTGGCAGGGGAAATTGCCCAGCGACAGCGGCTGCTGGCGAACTTTCGATGCGATCTCGTCAGCATAGCGAATCTTGCCGCTTTGCAGGTCATCGATCAGTCGCTCGACCCTGTCGGTAGGATCGGCGACGGAGCCTTCTTCGCTCGACTTCGGCTTCTCGGACTTCTTCCTACTTTTTGACCGAAGTGACTCTGACTCACCCGCGCCCCGAATATTCATGGGGGAAGATTCCCGATCATCCTGAGGTCGCCTGCACGTCTCGCAAGCAAGGTTCGAGATGGGCCAGCGGTAACACAATGACAATAGGTGTTTGCAATTTTTTTACATTAAGCAACCTTTCACTCACACTTCGCGCCAGCCTCTCGGCTACACTGAGGTGGGGACACGCTTAAGCCAGTTTCGGAGGTTTCAATGGCCGGAGTCTTCTTTCCCCAGTCTTTGCCTTACTCTACCCAAAGTTACGGCCGTCCCACGATGGGCAAGCTGCCTCCCGCCATCCTGGGACAGGAAGACCCTTCTCGACTCATCTGTCCTTCCGATGATTCGATAACCCTCTCGCCCAAGGCCCAGGAGACCCTCGCTCGTCAAAGCAACCCCTCGGAGAGTCTGCGGCCCGAAGAGCTCGCTGACCGGGTGGGCCAGGGAGCGGAATATGTAGACGCCCTGAAACAGGCCAGGCACTCGGCCGCGACTCGAGCGGCAGGCAACGGCACCGATGAAGCCTTGAGAGCCGTGACTTCTAACGCTGATGAGGTGGCGCGCGGAGCCTCCACTCTGAGTCGCGTGGGTGCAGGTGCGTTGCGGGTTGCGGGCCCGATTGGAGTCGCGGCCACGGTTGCTTCTTCGGGCCTCGAGGCTCATCAGGCCCTTAAAGACCCCAATGCAAGTAGCACGGAAAGAGCCGAGCGTGTCGGTGGAGCCATCGGATCGGGAACCGGCAGCCTGGCAGCAGGGGCCGCTGGGGCCAAGATTGGCCTCGCTCTTGGTGCAGTCGGCGGCCCTCCAGGCATGGTCGTAGGTGCCATCGTAGGCGGAGTCGGTGGTGCCATCGCCGGGAGCAGCGTAGGCCGTTGGCTCGGCGAGAAGGCCGGTGGCCTGTTCGCCTGACGAAACCAAGTCGGGTTGCCCGCCCGGCTAAAACTGGAAGTAGACGAACTGCCGCAGCCCCTGGGAATCACCATGGGTGAGTTCAGAGTAGGTTACGGCCGCCACTATCACCGAGGCATAGATGCAGGCCATCTCGGCATTCAGTCCAGGATACCTCAACCAGCCTCGTTCCTCCAGATACTCTAACCCATATACCAGCAAAATCAGCAGCAAAGGCCAGAGGGGCAGAGTTGAGGCTCCCGGCATAAAGAAACAGGCCTGCACGTAGAGAGCATCTTGAAGGCTCTGGGCTCTGAACAATGGCATACTCCAAACCAACAAAAGCAACATCAGGGCCCTTCCCAACCAACCCTGACGCAGAAACCGAGGGAACCCGCGCTCGAAGGCAACCAGGATGCCATGATATAGACCCCACAAAAGGAACTTTGCGTGGGCTCCGTGCCAGAATCCAGACAAGCCGAAGGTTAGAATCAGGCCTAAAGTAACACCGTAACGGCGCGCGTGGGGGTACACATAGTCTCGGAACCAGGTGCCCAACGAAATATGCCAACGACGCCAAAACTCGCGCAGCGAAGTTGCCAGGAAAGGACGTTGAAAATTCCGGGAGAGTTGGAAACCCAGAATCCGAGCACAGCCCAGAGCCATGTCGGTGTATCCGGAGAAGTCGCAGTAAATTTGAAACAAGAAGTAGAGGGTGGCCAATCCCAGAGCAGGGCCCATTAGTTCTGTCGGTTGGGCATACACCTCATCCACAAACGGAGCGAGGGTATCAGCCACGAAGACTTTCTTGACATAACCCAGGCACATCAACCGCAGCCCTGAGTATATCTGCAATCGATCCGCGTTGCTGGCCGCGCGAAGCTGCCCAAGCAGACGTCGGGGGCGCTCGATAGGCCCGGCAGCCAACTGAGGAAAAAAGAGCACGTAGGTTAGAAAATGAACGAGGCTGCGCTCGGCCGCATAGCGCCCAGAATACACTTCAAAGGTATAGGCGAGCGATTGGAAGGTATGAAATGAAAGCCCTACGGGCAGAGGCCAGTTCAAGCTAGGCCAAATCAACCCCATGGGTCGCACCAACTGTCCCCAAAACTCCCAATACTTGAACACACCCAAAAGTGCCAGATTTCCAACCAGGCTAAAGAGCATCGCCAGCAGCCGGGCTGTGCCCCGCGAAGCCTGCATCCATCGCCCGGCTGCGTAATCGATGGCAACCATGAGAAACATCACCAGTAAGTAGGCGGGAATGAGTTGGGCGTAAAAGTAGCAACTGGCCGCAGCCAACCAGAATACCCTGTAGCGCACGGAGAGCGTACGATATACGCCCACCACAATGGGCAGAAAGAGCAGAAAGTGATAGGAGTGGAAGAGCACTAGCGCCGGGCTCCCGTCAACAGCAGGTCGAGCCCGCCCGGGACCTGGCGGCGACAGTGAACGGCCAGCAAGTGCTCGCCCTTGACTAGGGGGTGAGGCCAACGCAACAGTCGCCAGTTTTCATCTCGAGGCGAGTAGGCCTGAACCAGTGGTCGACCGTCCAGGTACACCTCGATCGGCCCGGGATGAAGCACACGAAGCCGAACAGCGGGTGCCAATTTCTTCAAAGAAATTCGAGAGCGCAACCAGATCTCGCCAGACGGCCAGGGAGTGCCCTCGGGACGCCCCACATCACTTGCCCACGTCCAAAGAGAGTCGTCGAAAGCCGGCTGTTCCCAACCCGGGCCCGGTTGCCGACGGCAAATTCTCCAAGTTGAGCCGGGAGACTTCATCAGCCATCCTTGCTCCCAAGCCCCCACCACCTCTCGCCAGATCCCTTGAGCCGCGGCATTCGGGAGCGGCTTCAATCTCAACCTCTCAAGGTCGGTCAACTCGGCGACCGGGGACAATCCCAACTTTTGTACGACATATCTGCTGGCCACAAGGTTGCCCAAACCGTTGAAGTGGCCTTCATCATGGTAATACTCATCCATTGCGCCCGGTGCGGCCTGCAGCGCGGAGCGAATGCGAATGGGTGAATAACCCCGCTGCTGTAGAGTATCGCCAATCAAAGGCTCTCTCCACCCCGGGCGAAGCATCTCTGTTCGTGTGCAATACAGCAAGAACGTGGCCTTGATCTGCTCTTCCTGCAAGTAGTCGATCATCGCCTTGATCAGCGCACGGTTCAGTTCCACTTCTCCGGAATCGGGCAGGTCGAGCCCCGATTGCCAGCGCCTTCGATAGGCCGTCAGTAGAAAACTTGACGGCAATCCAGAGGGCCGGCGCAACTGCTGCAACTGGTCTTCTGGCACCGGAACGCCAGTCAAACAGAGTTCCCCCTGGTTCAATCGAAAATAGGGCTTTAGCGAACTGTAGACGGCCGTTCCCGAACGATCGAGATCAACGCTGGCAAGACCTATCAACCAGTGGTCATCGGGATGTTGAGGAAACTGGTCTCGATAGCGCTTCATCATCATCAGCACCTGCTCGGGGCTGAACCCCCCAACGCTGACGTCGACCACCGTTTTCCCCAAAGAGCGGGCCAGCTGGTTGGGCAGGGTGTCGCGCAGGTCGTAGGGGCGGCCGTCGATCACCGAGCTGCCAAAAACCACGAACTTCGGGCCCTTTCGAGCCGCCTGCAGCAGCGGCTCGTGGCGCAGGCCGAGGGGGTTTTGGGGATGAGGGGCGCCCTGACTCCAGCCCAACTCGGGGTGAACTCGATCGGGAGTGCGCGGCGACATTTCGCGCCAGGCGTGAGCCAGGCGAAAGTAGAGATCGCCCCGCAAACTGTCGGCATACAGTTCGGCACGGCGCAGCGGAGCGAAATAGCGGGGGCCACGGAACAGCGCCCAGCGCAGGGCCAGCTCCATGACCACCAGCCCCAGCACCAAAAGCGCCAGCACCCGCACACCGGTCCTCATTCCGCCAGTATAGCGGCCCCCCCATGGCCGGGTATCAACGAGATGTCAACTGTTTCGCTTCGGCTCAGGTGAGGCTGCTGCGCTGCAGGCGGCTTACGGCCAGGGCGATGATGGCCACCATGATGGCGAACATGGGCAGCACATATTGCAGCAGGTGCTCCAGACCCAGGCCTTTCATCAAGATGCCCCGCACGATTTGCAGAAAGTAGGTCAGCGGCAGAAACTGGCCGATGGTTTGGGCCCAGGGAGGCATTCCTTCGCGAGGGAACATGAACCCCGCCAGCAACATATTGGGCAGAAAGATGAGAAAGCCCATCTGGCTGGCCTGTTGTTGCGAACGGGCCACGGTGCTGATCAACAGCCCGATGCTGAGATAGCTCAGCACCTGCAACGAACAAAGAAAATACAGCAGGGGCAGGCTGCCCCTGAGGGGCACCTGAAAGAGGATCTGGCTCAATATCAACGCTACCGTCACCTGGGCATAACCCACCACGATGTAGGGCACGATTTTGCCGATGACGATTTCAATGGCCCGCAGCGGAGTGGTGGTCAGCTGCTCCATCGTGCCCATCTCCTTCTCTTTCACAATGGCCATGGCGGTGATGTTGGTCATCGTCATGGTCAAAATGATGCCGATCAGTCCGGGAACCACGTGATGGGCCGTGACCAGATCGGGGTTATACCAGGCACGAATCTGAACATCCACGGGGGGCCGATCGGCGGCCACCCGGGCCCGCTGGGACAGAATGGCCAGGCTGCGCTGCTGGGCAATGCCATTGGCGTTGGCCAGCGTCGAAGCGGCCACCTGAGGGTCGCTGGCATCGACCAGCACCTGAAGGCGGGCCGGGCGACCCCGATGCAGGTCTTTGGCATAGTCGCTATCGATGACCAATCCCACGCGCACCCAGCCGCGGTCGATGCGGCGGGTCATGTCGACGGGATTGTCGGCGTAGCCCTTCATCGTAAAATAGTCGGTCTGGGTAAAGGCCGCGATCAGTTCGCGGCTCTCGGGGCTGCGGCTGTAATCGAGCACGGCCATCGGCACATGCTTGATGTCGGTATTGATGGCGAATCCAAAGAGCGTAAGCTGGATGATGGGAATCATGAGGGCGATGACGATGGTGCCCCGATCGCGCCTCATCTGAATGAACTCCTTGCGAATCATCGCCAGGATGCGAGCTAGCACGCCTGACTCACCTGCTGTAGGGCGATAAAGACATCTTCGAGCGACGCTTCGGTGGGCTCTACCGGCGACCGACAGAACTCTTGAATCTCTTCAAACTGCGGATTCTTCTCGTGGGGAACCAGAAAGCGCACGCGGTTGCCGGCCGGAAACGGCGTGCGCACCCAGGGGCGCTGAGCCAGGGCTTCGAGGGCTTCGAGACGATTGCGGGGCACAAACTGATACATACGACCGGGCAGCGCCTCGGCTTTGATCTGGCTGGGGGTGCCTTGAGCGATCAGGCGACCGGCGGCGATAAAGCAAATCTGGTCGCAGCGCTCCACTTCATCCATATAGTGAGTGGTTACCATGATCGTCTTGCCCGCCTGGCTCAGCCGCACGATGATGTCCCAAAAGTAGCGGCGCAGGGCGGGATCGACAGCCCCTGTGGGCTCATCGAGAAAGACGATGTCGGGGTCGTGCAGCAGCGCCACCGCGAAGGCCAGGCGCTGGCGAATGCCCCCGGGCAGATGAAAGGCCAGCTGGTGAGCGTACTCCGTAAGCCGACACAGGTCGAGAAGATACTCCTGCTGACGGGCGATCTGAGCAGGGTTCAAGCCCTGAACGCCCCCGAAAAATCGCAGGTTCTCCAGCACGGTCAGGTCTTCGTAGAGCGAGAATTTCTGCGACATGTAACCCACCCTCGAACGAATCTTCTGAGCTTCGCTGCGAATGTCGAAGTTGAGCACCGTGCCTTCGCCCGCCGTGATGGGCAGGATGCCCAACAGCATGCGAATGGTTGTGGATTTGCCGGCACCGTTGGGCCCCAAAAAGCCGAAGATGCTGCCCTGGGGGATGCGGAATTCGACCCGATCGACGGCCACGAAATCGCCAAACTTACGGGTCAATCCGCGCACGTCGACCGAGTAGTTCACCGGGCCACCTTCAAGAAGACGTCTTCCATGGAAAACTCCACCGGCCGCACCGCCCGCACCTCAAGCTGGCGAGCCTTCAGGCAGTCTTCAAGTTGGCCGGCCCCTACGGGAGAATCTTCGGCCAGCACCACGTGCAGAGAGTCGCCAAACAACTCCACTTCTTGAGAAAGCCCCTGGGAACGCAGCGCTTCGCGAGCTTCATAAGGTCGCTCGACCAGCACCTGAAAGACCCGGCCCGGCACCGAATGGCGAATTTCGTCTGCCGTTCCCAAGCGCAAGAGGCGACCTTCGTGGAGCAACGCCAGGCGATCGAATTGCTCGGCCTCGTCCATGTAAGGCGTGGAGGAAAGCACCGTGAGACCCTCTTTCTGCAGGTGAAAAACGATGCCCCAAAACTCTCGGCGCGAGACCGGGTCGACGCCGGTGGTGGGTTCGTCCATCAGCAGCAGGGAGGGCTGATGGATCAGGCTGCAACACAGGGCCAGCTTTTGCTTCATTCCGCCCGACAGTTGTTCGGCCAGCCGGGCGCGAAAGGGCAGCAGCCCGATCTGATCGAGCAGGGCGTCGCGGCGCTTCTCAAAGTTGCGCAGCCCATAGACTCGAGCGAAGAAATCCACATTCTCGCTCACCGAAAGGTCTCGATACAGGCTGAAGCGCTGGGAAATATAGCCCACCGAGCCGCTCTGATGGCGCAGCGCCCGCCCCCGGTCGGGCCGCATCAGTCCGGCCAGAATGCGCAACAAGGTGGTTTTGCCGGCGCCATCGGGACCCACCAGTCCGAAGACCTCTCCCAGCGATACCTGAAAGTGAAGATCGATCAGGGCGTCCCGCCCTTGAAAGCTCTTGCTGAGCCCCTCGACCTCCAAAAACTTCAAGGCTTCAGCTCCACGTCTACGGGCTGGCCCGGATGAACCTTCATGTCCGGGTTGTCCAGCGCCAGCTTGGCCCGAAACACCAGGTTGATGCGCTCGCGCGGGGTTTGGATAAACTTGGGAGTGAACTCGGCCTTTTCATAAATTCGCACCAGTGTACCGCTCAGGCTACCCTGCAGCCCGTCGGCCGTCAGGCTGCCGGCCTGGCCCAGATGCACCCTGGAAAGCTCCTCTTCGGGAATGTAGAGGTTGACCCAGGCGCGACGCAGGTCTGACAGGGTCAGCACGGCCTGACCCGCGACCACGGCCTCGCCGGGCTCCAGATTGCGCACGGTGATCCGACCTGCCAGTGGGGCCTTGAGTTCGGCCTTTTCCCACTGCACCCGGGTGGCCCGCAGGACAGCCTGGGCTTCCTGCAGTTGCCTGGCGGCCGCCTCGATTTCCTCGCGGCGCGGGCCCTCGCGCATCAGGTCGAGTGCCCGGCGCCGCTCGTCCCACTGGGCCTCGGCTCGGGCGATCAGTTCGGGCCGGGTTCCCTGGGCCCGGTCCTGATAGCGAGAGCGTGCGCTGCGATAGTCTTCCCAGGCACCCCGAACCTCCTGAACCCGAGGGCCTCGCTGGAGTCGCAGCAGGCTCTGCTCGGCATTGCGAAACTGAGCCTCGGCCTGAGCCCACTGGTTGCGACGTGACTCCAGTTGCTGGTCGGACACCGCCCCCTCGCGATGCAGGCGAGTAAAACGTTCGAAGTCGCGTCGCGAGGTGTCGAGCTGGGTGCGTGCTCCCGCCAGCAGGCTGCGCGCGGCCTCGACATCCTCCGGCCGCGAACCCTCGGACATCATCTGAGCCCGCTGACGGGTGGCGCCCATCTGAGCCTGCAGGCTTTCCAACTCGGGAGCGGTGGCTCCGTTGCGCAACTGTTCAAGCTCGGCCGCGGCCGCTCGAACCCGAGCCTCGGCCTGGGCGATCTCGGCCGGACGATAACCTCGCCTCAACTGCTCGTGGCGAGCCCGAGCCGCTCCCACGCGGGCCTCCATCTGCTCGAGTTGGGCCTTCAGCTGCCGACGATCGAGCCGGGCCAGGGGCTGTCCGACCTGAACCTCGGCGCCTTCGGTAACCAGCACTTCGGCCACCGTTCCGGGAGTTTCGAAAGCACAGTCGACGGTGGTGGCCTCGACCACACCCGAATAGGTCAACCGGGGACGAGGCCCGGAGGGACGTTGATTCCACCACACCGACACAGCCACGAGCAACAAAACAAAGGGCAAAAGTCGCTTCACGGGGTGGGCTCTTCCTGGGCAAAGGCCCGTTTCCAACGCGCCAGGTTCTGCCAGTACTGGTAGCGAGCCACCATCCAGTCCTGTTGTGCCTGGGTAAGGTTCGCCTCGGCGTCGAGCAGCTCCACATTGGTGCTCAGGCCGTTCTGGTAACGCAACCGGGCAATGCGGGCCGACTCCTGGGCCGAGTCCAAACTGCGCCGAGCCACTTCGATGCGCTGATAGCGATTTTCGACATCCAGGGCCAGGCTCTGCAGCTCGACCTGAGCCTGTCGCCGGGCCTGCTCATATTGAGACTCGAGCTGCTGCACCACTTCCCGAGCCTGATCGGCTCGTGCCTGGGCCAGCCCGCCGTCGTAGAGAGGGATTTGCAGGTTGAGCCCTACCACCCACTGGTAGGCCGGCGACAGACCGGTTTGATTGCGCAGGGTGTAGTCGGTCTGGAATCCCAGGTTGGGGTTATCGGCCGCCTCCTGCAACAGCACCCGCGCCCGCGCCGCCTCGGCCGCCCAGCGCACGGCCTGAAGGTCGAAACGCCGCTGCATGGCCGCATCCAGCTCGTCTTTGGGAGGCGACGGCGGAGCAGCCGCCTCTTCCAGCACCTGGCCCTGATCGTTCTGTTGAATAAGGGTAAATAGGCGAATACGGGCCAGACCGGCGCGGTTGCGGGCCTCCAACAGCTGCTGCTCGGCCTGGGCCAGAGCGGCCTCGTCGCGTTTCACATCGAAAACGGCCGCCGAGCCCGCTTTGACCAGGTTGTGAGCATCGCGCAGATGGGCCTGACGGGCTTTGACCAGATCCTCGGAAATACGCACCTGTTCCTGGGTCAGCAACGTTTCATAGTAGAGCAACGCGCTCTCCTCGAGCAGTCGCAGTCGACGGTCCTGAAGGTCGGCCTGCTGAGACTTCTCCTGCAATTCGGCCGAGGCTGCGCTCCAGCGCAGCCGGCCGAAGGTGAGCAGCGTCTGGCGCAGGCTGAGCTGCGCGTTGTAATTGTATTCTGGAATAATGTCCACGCTGCGGCCGCCAAACTGGGCAGACACCGAGGGAGTGGTGCGGTTGGCACCGGCGCTGAGCTGCACCGTGGGAGCCACCTGGGTGTAGGCCTCGTCGACCCGATAGCGCGCCTCGCGCACCTTCGACTCCCCTTCGCGCAACTGAGGGCTGTGCTCCAGTGCCAGCTGCTGAACCTGCTTGAGGGTCAACGGCTCGGCCCACAGCACGCCCATGCATAGCAGAGCAAGACCCAGGGATCGCATGACAGCATCCTATCCTCCCGAGGACCTCCAGGCCGTCCGACCAAGGCAGCGTTGTGGCTAGGACTTTGGTCGCCCCTCACGAACCTCAGGTGATGCTCAAGCGCCTCTTTCTTTCACTGTTGCTGGCTACCGCCGCTCAAGCCGATGTCTATATTTACAACACCACCGATGAACGCATGACCTACCAGGTCATGTTGCCCAATGGCGACACCAAAGACGGTACCATTGAAGAGTATCGCGGCTACTATCCAGTTCAAACCACCATCAGCACCCCCGAAGGCCGGCTGACTACCTTTAAGGTGATGAGCGAGTCGGGCAGCACCGGCGTCGAGGTCAAAGCTCCTTACTCGCGTTGCTACCTGGTAGGCAAGAAAGATGGCAAACTGGTCTTCAAGCCCTGCTCGTGGAGCATGGACAACGGGCAGAAGCACAAACGTGAGTTGACCCTCTACAACGCCACCGAAGCCCCCCAGACCTTCGATCTGGTGGACGAAAAACAGATGCGCAAAATCACCCTGCAGCCCGGTGAGGAAACCACCGTTGAGGCCAAGCACGGCTTCAGTGGCTCGAGCGGCTTTCACCATTTGAAGTTTAGCGATGGACATCGCCTCGACAACGCCATCAGCGCCGGTTATTTCTGCATTCTGTATATGGACTCACGCAGCCCCGGCAAAGTGCAGGCGGCCAACTATGGCCACCTGACGATTCCGCGAAATATGGTGACCAAGTAAGGTGGACTCGGACGAACCGATTCTGCCTCGCCCCGCCTGGAACGACCCCAACCGGCTGCAGGAACGGCTGCGTCAGGTCAAGCTGGCCCTGGCCGCCACCGCTCTGATGGGCTGCGGCACCCCGCTAGACCCTCGGGCCGTCTATGGCGGGCCACCCATTCCGCTGCGTAGCGAAACCCCCAGCCCAGAGCCCACCCAAGAGCCCAAAAAAACCACCGACGACACGCGGCCCCGGCCGCCCTATGGCGCCGCCCCACCGGCCGAGGGAGTCCCCCGACGTGAGCCTCCAACGCAAAGGCCGTAAGGTATACGCCGTCTGGGAAATCACGCTGGCCTGCAATTTAGCCTGCATCCATTGCGGCTCGCGAGCCGGCAAGGCTCGTAAGGACGAACTGAGCACCCAGGAAGCCCTGAACGTGATCGACCAGCTGGCCGAGTGCGGCGTTACCGAGGTCACCTTGATCGGAGGTGAGGCCTTTGTGCGCAAAGACTGGCTGCAACTCGTGCGGGCCATCGTGCAACAGGGGATGACCTGCACTCTGACCACCGGAGGCTATGGCATCAGCCGCAAGGCCGCCGAGGCGATGCGCGAGGCGGGACTGTCGCAGGTATCGGTGTCCATCGACGGGCTGGAAGAGAGCCACGACCACTTGCGGGGGCGCAAGGGGTCTTGGAAAGCCTGCTTTCAATCACTCGGGGCTCTGCGTGAAGCGGGAGTGTCGACCGCCTGCAACACCCAGATCAACCGCCTGACCCATCCCGAGCTCAGTGCTCTGTATGAGTTGCTTCAACCTGCGGGGGTAGGGGCCTGGCAGTTGCAGCTCACGGTGCCGATGGGCAACGCCGCCGACCGTCCCGAACTGCTGTTGCAGCCCTGGGAACTGCTCGAACTCTTTCCCACGCTGGCCCTTCTCAAAGCGCGTGCCGACGCCGACGGAATCTTCTTCTTTGCGGGCAACAATATCGGCTACTATTCGGCCGAAGATGTGGCCATTCATCGCCGCCCCGACGGTGACTGGAGCCCCTGGACCGGTTGTCACGCCGGGCTGAACACCCTGGGTATCGAGGCCGACGGCACCTTGAAGGGATGCCCCTCGCTGCCCACCCGCGCCTATCGTGGGGGCAACCTGCGCACCCAAAGGCTCAAAGATCTGCTGGAACAGGCTCCGCAACTGAAATTCAACCTGGGAGCCCGCTGCGACCATCTGTGGGGGTTTTGCGCCAGCTGCGAGTATGCCGACCTGTGTCGAGGCGGTTGTACCTGGACAGCTCACGTCTTTTTCGGTCGATCGGGCAACAACCCGTACTGTCACCACCGCGCCCTGAGTCAGGCCCGAAAGGGAATCCGCGAACGGCTGGTGGCCATCCAGGCCGCTGAAGGCAGTCCCTTCGACCACGGCCGCTTTGAATTGGTGGAAGAATCCTTGTTTTAGCCCCGATGGGTTGGGGAAAGAGCAGCGCTACAAACAGTTCCGGAGGAATCAGCAATGTACCGTATCGGCATCATGCGGGGTCGAGAAGAATCTTTTCCCGAAGCGGTGTTGGCTTATATCAACTCGAAGAAAGGCTTTCGCGGCGAGTGGGTCCAGGTGGGCGGCACCAGCATGGGCGAAGTCAATCCCTTCAACGTCATTATGGATCGCATCTCCCACGAGGTTCCCTACTATCAGGTGTATCTGAAGCAGGCCTCGATGATGGGCACCTACGTGGTGAACAACCCCTTCTGGATGAATGCCGACGACAAATTTTTCGGCTACAGCCTGGCCCGCAAGCTGGGCATTCCCGTGCCCAAGACGGTGGTGCTGCCCAACCGGGAGTACATCGACGACATCAACGAGATGTCGCTGCGTAATATGTGGCCCATCGACTGGAAGGCTCGCCTCGAAGAAGTGGGCCTGCCCTGTATCATGAAGCCGGCCTTCGGCGGCGGCTGGAAGAGCGTGCACAAGATCCACACCATCGAAGAAGCGATCGAGAAGTGGAACGAGTCGGGCCAGTTGACGATGATGCTGCAAGAGTTCATCGATTGGGATGACTACATTCGCTGCCTCACCATCGGCTGGAAGCACACCCGCCCCATCCGCTACATCCCGCGCCCCATGGGCATGGGTGAGTATGTGCAGGACCTGTCGGTGCTCAAGCCCGAGCACGCCCGCAAGGCCGCCGAATACAGCATTCGCTTCAACGAAGTGATCGGCTACGACATGAACGCTCTCGAGTATGCGGTGAAGGACGACGTGGTCTATGCCATCGACATCACCAACTACGTCTGCGATATGGACTTCCGCTCGCTGAAGGAAGCTCACTTCGGCTGGGCCGTGGAGCACATGGGCAACCACCTGATGGATCTGGCCAAGAAGAACGCCAAGAACCTGCCCACCGCCCACTGGGGAAGCCTGCGCGAGCTGGTCGCCCGCTAGGAAGCCAAGGTTCCGTTCAAGTCTGGGCCTCGCTCTCATGAGCGGGGCCCTTTTTCTTGAAAGGACTGCAGCGACGCGCCAGGGAAACCTGGGGCGCGTCTACGACGACATCCGAGAGGAGCAAGCTGATGAAGCTCTATGCCCTGCCTCCTTCCCCGAACACTTTCAAAGTGACGGCCGTGGCCTACCACCTCGACCTTCCCCTGGAAATCATTCCGGTGGACATGCCCAACGGCCAGCACCAATCGCCCGACTATCTGAAGATGAATCCCAATGGCATGATGCCCACCCTGATGGACGGCGACTTTGTGCTGTGGGAATCCAACGCCATCTTGATGTATCTGGCCCGCAAGAAGCCGGAAAGCGGCCTGTATCCCGCCGACCCCAAAATGCAGGCCCAGGTGGACCAATGGCTCTCCTGGAGCAGCAATCACTGGGGTCAGGCTCTTCGGCCGTACCTGTATGAACGGATGATCAAACCGATGTTCCGCGGCGAACAACCCGACCCTGAGGAACTCGCCAAGGCCGACGAGCCGTTCCATCGCTTTGCCCGAGTGCTGGAGGACCACCTCAAGGGTCGCCAATACCTGGTAGGCGAGGCTCCCACCATCGCCGACTTCGCGGTGGCCTGCACCCTGGTGTATTCGCAGCCCGCCGGCTTTCCGCTGGGCGACTATCCCAATATTCAGGGACTGGCCATGCGTATCACCAGCCTGCCGGCCTTCCAAAAGGCCATGCCGCCCATGGCGGCCGGCGCTCACGCATAGCAGGGAACTGCTGACGCCCGCCAAATTCAACCGTGACGGCATCTGGAGAGATGGCAGAGCGGTTGAATGCGGCGGTCTTGAAAACCGTTATACTCGCAAGGGTATCGGGAGTTCGAATCTCCCTCTCTCCGCCACAAACCCCGAAAAAATCGGGGTTTTTTCTTTGTCCAGGGAGTGGCCTCGAGTTCGTGGCTCGAGTCAACTTGCAGTCAGTTGCAGGCGGTTTCAAGGAGTTAGGTGGCACCACAGGTGGCACCTAACAGCGACTAGAGACGTCGGCAAAACCGGAACCAACTCGGGCCCGCACGAAACTCCCATGCTGGGCCACCCTCAGGCGTCACGGATCTCAGCAACATCCGGCAGGGGTTGCACCTGGCGCACCCACCCGGCACCAGCCTGCCCGCCGCCTCACGATCCGACGGCGTTGGTTGGTCCGGCCAGGTCGTAGACCACGACCTCGAACTCGGAGAGCAACTTCACGATGAGCGGCTCGACCCGCTCCCACTGGCCCCCGGCCAGTCCGCAACCAATACGCGGCATGTGCAGGCTGGCAGAGTGAAGTCGGGCCAGTTTCTGTAGCTTGTGCAAACAGGTTTCCAGCGCCCCGTAGCGGATTGGCGGCACACCCTGCTGGGGGTCCAATCCGTGCTGGGCCACCATATTGGCCACCAACCAGGGGGTATCGGGAATGGCCACGGCCTGCACCCCTCCCAGTCCGAAGGGCTCCTCTTGCCACAGTCCAGTGCTGGCCCACTGACGATAGGCTTCTTCGGGCTGCGGCCAGCGTGCCGAAAGAGCCCGGACGAAACCCTTACCCCAGGCTCCCTGATCGTTGCAGACATGAGCAATGATGGCGGGGCCCTGGCAATCGGGCCGAGTGGCGTCGCCTGTACGATAGACCAACATTTGACCCTCTCCGCCATCGGAGAAGTGCTTCCCTGCCGGGAATTCGGCAAATGTTAACATCGACTCCGGTCCGGTGGAAACTTGGGAGTGCCCCACCGGCCACAATCAGGGCCTCAAGGAGGTTCTCACAATGGCACCGATTCCCGAAACCAGGACCCGCACCCAAGCCCACCCCGTTCACCCCAAGCCCCAGGGCGGCGGGCCCCCGCGTCCGCGCCCCTCGGTTCAGGCCGAGGAACCCCGCGATACGGTAGTGCTGGGCAAGGGTCGCAAATTGCGCCAGTCCCCCTCGGCCGCGGTGTCCGAGCGCACCTTTTCTCACCGGCCACTCCACCCGCCCGATCTGACCTCGGTTCAAGACTGGAAGCCGGGCTCATCGAACTTGAGTCCGTCCCAAGCCAACCAGCGCATCAACGACGACTATCACCGACTGAACCGCAGTATGCAGCGCTATCTGGCAGGCGATCGTTCAGCCGAAACGTTGCCCACGGTGCCCGACTGGATGACCTTCGGCAAATACGCCTCGCGGGAGGCGGGTGAACAAATTCGTAACCTGGAGAACTTCCAGAAGGCCCGTGGCGGCGACCTCAAAGCCGCTGGAGATCTGAGTCGAGATGGCTTCAACCTGGAGGCGGTGAGCCAGGCCCTGTCAATGGGCAAGGACACGGTTCAGCAAACCTCGGGCGAGTTGCAAGGCATTCCCATGCCACATCCGGTCAGCGCAGCCGTGACCATGAACGACAGGATGGATCGATTGAGCCGGGCGTTGATCAAGGGCAACAGCGAAATTCACCACAACATCGCCCCTGCCTACGACCTTTTCCTCAGCGGTGAGTCGAGCGGCGAAGGCGGAATGAAGAAGCTGCGAGATGCCGGATACGCTCCCGGGTCGAGCAAAGACCCCCAGGGGTTTGTCACCGAGGCTTTCGAATGCTACCGTCAGGCGCGCCAGTCCGGGATTTGGGCCCAGCGCACCAAAAACGGCGCCCTGAAAGCCGAACTTCTCGAAGACCGCCGCACCTCGGTGGAACGGGGTAACCTGATGCTGGGCATTCAAGAGCAGCTGGAAATCTTGCAACAACCAGCTATCTATGGCGACCCCGAAGTGCAGCTGGCCCTGCGCTCGGTGCGCGGCCAGATGACCTTCAGCGATGCCAACGGCAAACATCGGGTGGGGTCGCTCCACCAGGACTGGACCGATTTTGCCTCGCGTATGGGCATGCGCGAGGTTGCCGCCGATCACCCCCAGGCCATCGCCGTGCGTGATGCCCAGGGTGCCACCCACCACTACCTGCCCGACCCCGACCAGCCCGGAACCATCGTCGAATACTTCAGCCGCCACACGGGCCCCGATGAAGCCTCGCAGGCCCGGGCACGCAACCTGATCCAGAGCCAGGCGCGGGACGTAGTCCAGCAACCAGAAAGCACTCTGGGATGCCTGACCGACGATGTGGCTCGCAAAACCGAGTGGCTCAAAGATACCGCGGGATCGTTGCTCGACCTGGTGCTGTAGAACTTGGGGAAAATCTTACAGAAGAGGATGACCGGCGGTGTTACAACATGAGCAGGTGCTCCGAACTCGGACGGCTCGCCGCTCCCCCAACCCGGAGGACCTACATGGGCGATCAAAATTGCCCCAAGGACCAGTATAACAAAACAAACCACCCAGCAACAGACTTGTAGGACCCCAACCGGCGTGCTAACCTGTCCACCCGGGGAATCCAAGGTAGCTACCCAGGGTATCGCCTTGAGATCGACACTTGGAGGTCCAAGATGTGGATTTTGTTTTTGATCCCCGCCGTTGTGCTGCTCGTATACCTGCTTACTCGAGGTTCGAGCGGCTCGTGCGACCACGGTATCGAAGAGGGTTTTGTCACCGATACCGACAGCTCCTACGACAGCGGATGCTACGACTATTACTGAACCGCTGATTCGCCCTCTCGACCCGAACTCACCCGAAGAAGTCGAGCGGGTGGCCGAAGGGATGCATGCCACCCTGCTCGAGGTGGTGGGACAGCCGCTCTACGATCGCAACTGGCTACGCCAGCGAGTGCTGGAGCATCTGGACCCGTCCAAGTTGGAGGGAGCCGTCTACCTCGCGCTTGATAGCGAATATCTCGGGCATACCATCGTGCGCGTGGAAGCCCCCGACCTTGGCCTCTTTTCCACCACCTACGTGGTGCCCAAAGCGCGAGGCAGGGGCATTGCTCGAAAACTGATCGCTTGGGGAGAACAATGGATGCGAGACCGTGCCCTGGAACGAGCCTGCACCTACACCGCTGTGACCAATCGCCCGTTACAGGAATTGTATCGTTCCCTGGGTTACCAAATGAGCCCCGCCGATGCCGAATTCGTTCGGTTGGAACGTCGTTTGAACGGGAAAAATTCACGGTCGGACAGGCCCGGCGGTGTTACAACATGAGCAGGTGCTCCGAACTCGGACGGCTCGCCGCTCCCCCAACCCGGAGGACCTACATGGGGATTCCCAAAGCCTCAGCCATCGCCGGCAGATCGACGTGGCGCTGCTGGGGCACTTTGGCCAGCCCCTTCAGAATGGCATCGCTGACGGAATCGGCCAGGTCTTCCCTCAGCGAGCGTGGCACGGGGGGCTTCTTCCCCACGTGAGCCATGGCCAGCGCCACCGGTTCGCTCTCGAGAAAGGGAGCCCGTCCGCACAGCATTTCAAACAGTAGAACCGCGGCCGAATACTGGTCGCTGAGGGGCGTGTGTTGGCCCTGAAAGTGTTCTGGAGCCATGTACGTCGGCGTTCCCAACACCACCCCTTCAGCCGTCACGTTGGCCAGTCCGGGGCCCTTGGCACAGCCGAAGTCGCTGAGCTTGACCTCGCCCTTTTCCGCAATCAGAACGTTCTCGGGTTTGAGATCGCGATGCAAAACGCCGTGGCTGTGCGCAAAGTGCAGCCCCCGCAGCACCTCACGATAGAGCTGGAGCCCCTCCTCGACCGGCAGAGGACCCCGCATATGCAGCAACTGACGCAAACTGATTCCGGCCACATACTCCATGGCCACATAGAGGTAGGCCTCGTGTTCGCCCGACTCGATAAAGCCCAGCAGGTTCGGATGCTCAAGCCGCTGCAGCGCGGCGCCTTCTCGTTCAAGACGGGCCCGATAGGTCTGATCGAGGCGAAACTCTCCGCGCAAGACCTTCAGGGCTACCGTGCGATCGGTCGAGGCCTGATGGGCGCGATACACCACCGAAGTGCCCCCGCGACCTAAAATGGAGCGAATCTGATAGCGACCGATCAGGTCACCAACGACGGGTTCCCAGCTGGGACGAGAGGGATTCGTAGACAAAACATAGCTCCGCCCGCTTGATGCTTCACCAACTGCACATCCCCTCCGAGGTTTTGAGCCAACCGCCGTGAGATCGCCAGACCCAGACCCGTGGCTTCACCCATAGGGCGCGTGGTAAAGAATGGCTCGAAGATTTTTTCCAGAACCTCCTCGGGAACCCCGGGGCCATTGTCCTGAACCATCACCTCGGCCGCTTCAGAGGTTCCCCGGAGGCAAAGCTGCACCTGCTTTCCACCCTGCTCGGCGGCCCAGAGTGCGTTGTCGAGCAGATGCAGCAAAATCTCTTGAAGCTGACCCGAGTTGGCCTGCACGGTCAGCGGATGATCACAGAATTCACCCTTCAGTTCTAACCCTCGGCTGCGGGCCCACTCAGTGCTGATTCCCAGAGCCCGGCGGGCCACTTCCTGAAGGTCGACCGGCAAATGGTGAACGTGCTGCGCCTCACGAGAGAAGCTCAACAACTCCCTGGCCACGTCGCGACATCGGTCGAGGGCCTGAAGGGCCGATTTCAAAGCCACCGAGGTCGTGTGGGAAAGCGACTTTTCCCGTGCCGTCATCTCCAGGCCCAACTGGATAGCAGCCAGCGGATTGTTCATCTCGTGGGCCACCCCGGCGGCGATCTGACCGATAGCGGCCAGCTTGCCGGCCTGGGCACGCTGCATTTCAAGCTCTCCCAGCTTGAGCAGATAGCCCAACAGCGTAGCGGCGATTTCAAAGTGCTTCAGGCGCTCTTCCGAGCCCGGGCTGGCCTGTGAATTGCTGCGGCAGAGCACCCCCAGGTCAAAACCCAGCGGGGCCACCGTCAACCCCACTGCCCCCGGAACGGCTTGGGCAAATCGGCTGGTGCGCACATCAGAAAAGTGCACCACCCGACCATATCGCAGGCAGGTGTCCCACAAGGAACGCCAGCTCCCCTCGGCAGGCCAGGCTCCACCGCGCAACACGCGCACTTTCCAATCCTCAGCCTGAAGCCGCCCCAAAACCAGCCCGTCGCCCGGAAAGGTGCTCTCGATCAAGGGGGTCAACCGGCTCAATACCACCTCAGGCTCAAGCAGATCCGATCCTCCCTGCATCAGCTGAAAGCAGCTTTGCAACCATGCGCTCTCGGTTTGCAGATCGCGATTGCGAGCCTCGAGGGCCAGCCTGGACTCCATCAATTGTTCGCGTTCGAGCAACGCGGCCAGCGGCCCCACAGCCAGCTGGCAGCAGCGCGCGAATCGACGCTGCAAGGAAGGGTCCCAGGCCGGGCTTTCGGCCAACAGATATCCGGCCGAACTGAGACGAACGCGATAGCGACCCGGTCGCAGTTCCAAGAACTCGCGCTCGTCGCGATCCTCCAGGGGTTGGCCGGCGGTCCAATCGAACCGACTGAAGCTGCCATAGGGGTGCACACAGCGCAGACCCCGCACTTCCTGAAGCCAGACCTCGCATTGGCAGGGGGAAAAAAGTCGCTCCAGGAGCACCACCAGTTGGCGGGCCGCTTCCCCAGCCGAGGGAGACTCGCTGAACATACTGAGCAGCGAGGAAAAATAGAAGCGTTCGTCCTGGTCGTTCAAGTGCCCGAGGGGCGGGCTCCGGGCCAGGCAATGCCCTGCTGGGCCGCCATCTGACCCAAAAACTGAAAGACAAACTCGACCCCCTGGTTGGCCTTGAGCAGGTCGGCCTGGGCCTGCTTGAGGTCCTGCCAGTCTTCCTCGCTCCAATCGCCGCTCAAATCGAGATCGGCGGCCAGCGCCCGCAGGCGAGTAAGACTTTCACGAACCGGCATCAAGAAGCCCCCGAGGGTACCCCCCTGGACATCGTCGAGGGGCAATTGCATGATTTGCGCCCCCAGGGCGTCCATTTGAGACACCATGGCCCCCAGAGCCTCGTCGAGCCGCATCAACCGATCCTCAGCCTCGCGATCGCTGAGCTGACCCTGCTTCAGAGCCGATTGAAGATGGACCAGTTGAGGCAGATAGCCCTGCCCCTCAGCGGGATATCCCAGAAACGACTGACAGCGAGAACAGCGAGACTCCAGACCAGGTTGAAAGTGTCCACAGGCCAGACAAAGCATGAGCGAGTGTTAGTGGAACTCTTGCAAGCCCCCTTCCGCCTGCGCCCGAGCCTCGAGTTGGGCCTTGAGCCAACGAGCTTTCTCCAAAGTGTCGTGCAGCTTGAGGCGCAACTTCTCCTCAAGTTGCTGAGCCAGGAGAAGTTCCTCGGCCAGTGCGTCGCGCTCAACTTCCAGCATCTGACGAGCCTCTCGTTCAGTCTGCACCTGATCGTCGAGGCCAGCCCGCAGCGATTCGGAGTTCTGCAGAGCCTGGCGCAGGCGCAGCAATTCGCCGTCGGCCGCCTCGAGTTTGCTCTCGGCCCGCTGCTTCAGCGATTGGAGCAACTGCTGGGAGCGCTGCAACTCTTGGCCCAGCCCCTCGCGAGCCTGCCGTTCGGCCTGCAACTCC
>CAZYPN010000021.1:0-106972 GCA_964649085.1 uncultured Burkholderiales bacterium
GTGGTGGCGGGAACCAGCACCAGGGCCGGGTTCAGCGAACGCACGGCCTCGGCCACGGTGTTGGCCACGGCGCTGAGGTCCCACTTATCAAAAGCGGCGTCCTCATTGACCAGGGCCACCGAAGCGCCCTGGTGACCGGCGGCGGCCGCCGCCCCTTTGGCACCGCTGCCCAACAGGATGACTTGCGCATTGCCCAGCTGGGCGGCCAGCGAGAGGCACTCGAGGGTGGGTCGGGTGGGCTGACCCTGACGCACCTGTCCAAATACGAGAATGGTTTTCGACATGGCTACTCCTTAGATGACCTTGGCTTCTTCACGGAGCAGACGGACCAGCTCCTTGGCTTTGTCGACGGCGCTGTCGCCGGGCACCATGCGTCCCGGGGGGCGGGCCGGCGGATACTCGAGCTTCTGCAGGTCGACCTTGCGCAGCGCACCCGAGTCGCCTTCGATGGCGGCGGTTTCGATGGGCTTCTTCTTGGCCTTCATAATGGCCGGCAGCGAAGCATAGCGAGGCTCGCCGCGCACGCCCTTCTGGGCGCAGATCACGGCAGGCAGCTGCACTTTGTACTTCTCTTTAGCGCCGCCTTCCACGTCGCGGCCGACAATCACGGCATTGCCGTCGACTTCGATCTCGGTCACCAGGCCCACATAGGGCAGGCCCAGCAGTTCGGCCAGCATCGGGCCCACCGCGCCGCGGTCGCTGTCGGTGCCCTTGTTGCTGACGAATACCAGGTCGTGGGGCATCTTCTTGATTTGGGCGGCCAGAGCGCTGGCCACGGCCAGGGCGTCGTCGCCGGTGGTGCCATTGTCGACGATGTGCACCGCTTTATCGGCACCCACCGCCAGGCAGTGGCGCAGGGTTTCGGCGGCCCGGTCGGCGCCGACGGTGACGGCCACCACTTCGCCTCCCTGCTTTTCTTTGATCTGGGCGGCGGCTTCCAGGGCGTATTCATCGTAGGGTCCGAGGACGAATTTCACGCCGTCGGTTTCGATGCCCTGAGCCGCGCCATTGATCTTGATCACGGTTTCCGTGTCCGGCGTTTGCCGAACGCAGGCGATAATGTTCATGTTGCTCCTATCCTTCGCTCAGAAGCTGACGGGCGATGACCAGTTTCTGGACCTCCGTCGTGCCTTCGTAGATCTGGGTGATTTTGGCGTCGCGCAGCAGGCGCTCCACCGGGTATTCCTTCGAGTAGCCGTAGCCACCGTGAATCTGGATGGCGTGCAGGGCGGCTTTGACGGCCACCTCAGAGGCGAACCATTTGGCCATCGAGGCTTCCTTGGTGAACTTTTCGCCCGCGTCGCGCTTGCGCGCGGCCTGCCACACCAGCAACCGAGCTGCCTCGATTTCGGTGGCCATCTGCACCAGCATCTCCTGCACCAGCTGGAACTCGGAGATGGGCTTGCCGAACTGGGCCCGCTCCTTGGAGTAGCGCAGCGCGTGCTCGAGGGCGGCCTGGGCGATGCCCACGGCCTGAGCGGCAATGCCGATGCGGCCGGTGTCGAGGGTAGCCATGGCGATGTTGAAGCCCTTGCCTTCTTCGCCCAGCATATTCTCGTGGGGAATGCGCACGTTCTCAAAGCTCAGCGGGCAGGTGCCCGAAGCGCGCACGCCCATGGTTTCTTCGTGTTTGCCGATGGTGAACCCGGGGGTTCCCTTCTCCACGATGAAGCAACACGTCCCCTTGTGCTTCTGTTGCACGTCCTTGGTGGCGTACACGATGTAGATTTCGGCCGCGGTCGAGTTGGTGATCCAGTTCTTCTGGCCGTTCAAGACCCAGTGGTCGCCGTCGCGAACGCAGGTGGTTTTCATGGCCCCGGCGTCGGAACCCGAGTTGGGCTCGGTCAGAGCATAGGCGGCAATCTTCTGGCCGCTGGCGATGAGCGGCAGGTACTTCTTCTTCTGCTCTTCGGTGCCGAAGGCCAGGATGGGGTAGCAGCCCAGCGAGTTCTGCACGGCCGTAATCACGCCCGTGGAAGCGCAGGCCTTGGAGATTTCTTCAATGACCAGCACGTAGGCCAGCGTGTCCATGCCGGCTCCGCCGAAGGCCTCGGGCACGGTCACCCCCATCAGGCCCAGCTCTGCCATTTTGCGGATGTTGTCCCAGGGGAATTCGCGGCTATGGTCATATTCGGCAGCTTTGGGGGCGATTTCGTCGGTGGCCAGCTTGCGCACCATGTCCCGGACCATAGTATGGTCTTCGGAAAGCTGAAAGCAGACCCCAGCGCTTTCACTCATCGTTGCGACACTCATCAGGATGCTCCTAAGGGGAAGTATGCACTGGATTTACCTCGCCGGAGCAGGGTCTAAACGGTTTTTGGCTCTTAGCCCTGCTCATGAGTTCGTAAGAAAGTTTTTCACCGCGAGGCTGTCGAGCCAGACTTATCGCCTTACTTCGCCCTTTACAGTCCCGGACCCAAGTTGGCCAGAGATTTGCCTTGACACAGAATGCCTGATGTGTGTATAAGTGTAATTACTTTAGTATGTGCTTTCGTCTTTGCTTGTGTATACTAGGTGTGGCCAATTGCTGCAAACGCAGATGTGCAAAATAGGAGGTTTTATGCCTAAGAAGCCCTTTCAGCTACGTATTGACCAAGCGATACTAGAGAGAGTGGAGGTTGAAAACAAAAGCCAACTGATCAGACAATTGCTGACCATCTACTTGGGGTTACCTGTCAGGCCCGAAAGGGGTTTGAATGACATCTCTGGGGAGACGGTCGACCTGCTGGAGACTCAGATTTACTTGTTGGAGAAAAAGAGGTTACAGGGCGAGTGCTCGCTCAGCGATATCAAGGTTGTTGAGCGACTCCATCGGGAAGCACTTTCCGTAGTTCACCCGAATTGCTTCGGGTCCAGGTCTCTAGACCTCTTAAGGGGCCAACTCCTGGTCGGACGTCTAGCGCTGCTTAAGTTCGACTTGGAATGGTCAGAGCCTGAACTACGAGCCAGAGAAGCATCAAGGTGAGGACCGACTAGCAGGATAGGCTAGTGCTCCGTCGAGCATGAATTTTGGGATTGAGCCCAGGTAATCTCAGGTAACCCCTGGGCCTGTTTTCATGAGTCGGCAGCGGCCAGGGATCTTGGTCAGAGTGGGTCAGAAAGCGGCCACAGAGATCGGCCCCCTACAGCACGGAAGTTGGCTGAACATAGCCGAGAAGGAGTTGAGCAGCCCGATGCGCCAATGCCTGGATGGTCGCCGAATTGGAGAGCTTAAGACGCTCAGTGACGAGATAAAGACTTGGTCCGGGGGTGTCAACTCAACGCAGAAAGGGGTCGATTGGCAGATGAAAGCCGGGGACGCCATAGTGAAGCTCAAGGCAGTCTACCCAAAAATCTTATCTAGACGGAGCACTAGCAACACAGCGTTCCAGACTAGTCTCAGGTTGCTGGCTCAGAAATTCGGAATGTGCAGTGACTAGCGAAATAGACGCTCATAGAAGGCTTCCATCACTGAGTCTGGCACCACATCTTGGATCCTGTAGTTGGGCTCGCTGATTACCTGATATCTGCGGTCGCGCCACATTTTGTAGCGAAAAGTTCTGGCAGTCTGGCTTGATGACGGGATGTATTGAGAATAATCCATGTCTCGCGGTGGCTCATTCTTGGCCCAAAACAATACTAAGTCGTGGTTGGGTCTTACGACAGTTCGCGTATCAAGGTAACTCTTCCAGTTGCTTGCGTCCGAACATATGTACTCCCAGCGCCCCTGGGCCGATGCCGATAATGCCAAAACTAGGACTAACAGAATCCTCAGTGTCAGCGTTTTCACACCTATTGAACCTAGCGGAAGTAGCGAGACAACTCGTTGCAAGTTCTAGCTCTCCTCGAATTTATAGCCCAAGCGGCGGCGGGGTCGATTTCGACCCTGTCACGTTCTTCCACATCGCCGGCCGGTCCTTCACGTGGCTACTGGATTAGGGTGTTGTTGCTCCGGGGAGTTCTGAACCGAGCATACTAGTAGCGCTGAATCCTGGAAGCGTCGAGGCGGAAGGTGAACTCGGCCACCTTGCCCGACTGCGACTCCATCGAGTTGCCGATGGTGATGCTCAGGGTCACCGAGCCGTCCTTTTCCTGGTTCAGGGCGAAGCTCTGGTTCATGTGCGAGTCGAGCGACTCCATATCGGGCTGCTGGTAGCTGATGCCCTCCAGGCTATTCAGACGCGAAGTGATGGACTGAGCCACCTGCTGATAGTCTTCGGGCGAGAGCAGCTGGCTGAGATTGGCCACCTCTTTGGTTTGAGTGTCGACTGTGCGCAACTGGGTGCGAACGGTGGTGCCCTGGTCGTTCTTGAGAGTGGTGCTCTCGGCCACCGAGACAAAGCGCTCGAAGTTGCCGGCCGGGCGCAGTTGGCTTCGGGTAACCCAGTTGCCGGTGCCCTGGTCGTGGAAGTCCAGGGTGGACAACTCGGCGTCTTCCGAGCTGTAGAGGGCGTGACCGTCGGCCCGATCCAGCCGATCGATGGAAACGTCGTGGCTCTGGCTTCCCTTGGTAGAGCGATAAGTGTCGTGGGAAACCGAGGCCGGAGCCTCGCCAAATGAGCGCACCGTGGGCGAGGTGCCGAAGCGAGCAGACTGCAGCTCCAGGCTCTGGGTGGACGCCTGTTGTTGGACCTGGGTTTGCACCGTTTCGGGCGCGCTCTGCGACACCACCGGGCCCAGCGCTCCCCCCACCACGGCCCCGCCCGCCAGCAGACCCAGTCCGGCCAGGGCCAACAGGGCCTTCTTGCCCGTCCCACTGGGGCGCGGGTCACTGGGGCCATTGGCTTCCAACTTGGGCGGCTGCGGCTTCCAGCTGGTCGCCGGAGTGGCCTCGAAGCCGTCGGGCGGCGGAGGCGGCGGCGTGGCCTTGAGGGGGCTGGCCGAAGCCAGCCCACGGGACTGAATAGGAGGGAGGTTGGGGTTGATGGAAGCCATCAGGGGGTTTTCTGAAGAGCCCGCTTAATCCCTGGTTTGATAGGCCTTGAGTATCTCGCGAGCGATGACCACCCGACAGATTTCGTTGGTGCCCTCGCCGATGGTGCACAGCTTGGCGTCGCGGAAGGCGCTGCTGAACTTGCTGTCCATCAACTGCCCCTGTTCGGCCATGTAGGCTACCAGCTTGTCGGTGGCCCGCATGGCCACTTCCGAGGCGAACCATTTGGCCATGGCTCCGTCCAGAGTCCAGCGCTTGCCGCGGTCTTTGGTGAGGGCGGCGTTGTAGATCATCTGGCGTGCCGCCGCCAGTTCGGTGGCGATTTCGGCCAGCGGGGCCAGCTTGTACTCGTGCGACCAGAGGTCTTTGGTGTAATTCTCGCCCACCACCGCGCGCACCGCCTCTTCCAGGGCGGCATAGCCCAGCCCCAGGGCCATGGCCCCAATGGTGATGCGGCCGCCGTCCAGCGTTTGCATGAAGTATTTGAAGCCCATGCCACGCTGACCCAGCAGGTTCTCGGCTGGCACCCGGCAGTTGTCGAACAGCAATACGCCGGTGGCCGAGGAACGCAGCCCCATTTTGTCTTCCTTTTTGCCGAAGGAGAAACCCGGGAAGTCGCGCTCGACGATGAAGGCCGAGATGCCCGCCCCTTTGCCCTTGTCTTCATCGGTCACGGCACTCACCACGTAGCTGTAGGCCTCGGTGGCGTTGGTGCACCAGGCCTTGGCGCCATTCAGCACCCAGTGGTCGCCCTCCAGGCGGGCGAAGGTTTTGGTTGCGCCCGAATCGGAGCCGGCCTGGGGCTCGGTCAGGCCGTAGCCACCCAGCCGCTCGCCTTTGGCCAGAGGCACCAGATACTTGCGCTTCTGCTCTTCATTACCCCAGTTGGCAATGGGCGAGGACCCCAGCCCGATGTGGGCCGCCATGATGATGCCCAACGAGCCCCAGGCCCGCGAGAACTCTTCGATGGCGATGGCCAGGCTCAGCGAGTCCAGGCCCATTCCGCCATATTCTTTGGCGAAGGGGATGCCCAAGTAGCCCAGGCCGGCCATTTCCTGAAGAATATCGCGAGGAAAGCGCTCGTGCCGTTCATACTCGGCCCACACGGGTTCGACCCGCTCGGCCAGGAAGCGGCGCAGTTGTTGGCGCCATTCGTGGTGTTCGGACTGCAACAGGTGGCTGTCGGGCAATAAATCGGGGGGCAATTGGCGTAGGGCGGGCACGGTATCTCTCCTCTAAATTATTCGGCGTGAACCTTGAGCTGGGGGCTCAGGATCAGCTCGGCGTCGGTGGCTTCCAGCACTTGCTGCACGGTGAATCCGGGTTGAACCTCGATCAGTTCCAGTCCGGCCGGCACCTTCTTCATAACGGCCATCTCGGTGACGATGGTGTCGACCACGCCCACCCCGGTGAGGGGCAGCGTGCAGCGCTTGAGAATTTTCGAGGCGCCGTCGGGGCCGGTGTGCTGCATGGCGATAATCACTCGCTTGGAGCCAGCCACCAGGTCCATGGCGCCTCCCATTCCCTTGACCATTTTGCCGGGGATCATCCAGTTGGCCAGATTGCCTTCCTGGTCGACCTCCATGGCGCCGATTACGGTGATGTCGATATGTCCGCCGCGCACAATGGCAAAGGACTCGGCGGCGTTGAAGAAGCTGGAGCCGGGAATGGTGGTCACGGTTTCCTTGCCGGCGTTGATCAGGTCGGCGTCTTCCTCACCCGGCAACGGATAGTCACCGATGCCCATCAGGCCGTTTTCCGAGTGCAAGATGACCTCGCGACCCTCGGGAATGTAGCTGGCGGCCAGGGTAGGAATGCCGATGCCCAGGTTGACGTAAAACCCGTCCTTAAACTCCTGCGCCACTCGTCTGGCGATGGACTCTCTTTTCGATGCGCTTGTCATAACGTTCTCCCTTGATCACCATATCTACAAATACACTGGGGGTCACAATCGATTCGGGGTCGAGTTCCCCGGGCTCCACGATTTCTTCCACCTCGGCGATGACAAAGTTGGCGGCGGTGGCCATCACCGGGTTGAAGTTGCGGGCGGTCTTGTTGTAAATCAGGTTGCCGTGCTTGTCGGCCTTATAGGCCTTGACGAAAGCCACGTCGCCGCGCAGCCCCTGTTCCATCAGGTATTTGCGGCCGTTGAACTCGCGCACTTCCTTGCCCTCGGCCACGGGGGTACCGACCCCGGTAGGGGTGAAGAAGGCGGCGATTCCGGCGCCGCCGGCGCGCACGCGTTCGGCCAGTGTGCCCTGGGGGTTGAGCTCAACCTCGATCTCTTTGCTGATGACCTTTTGTTCGAGCACTTTGTTCTCGCCGATGTAGCTGGAAATCATTTTGCGCACCTGACCATTTTCGATCAGCAGGCCGATGCCGGCGCCCTCGACGCCGGCGTTGTTGCTGACGATGGTCAAGTTTTTGCTGCCCTTCTGAACCAGGGCTCGAATGAGATTCTCGGGGATGCCGCATACGCCAAAGCCACCCATGAGCAGGGTGGCACCGTCGAAGACCTTGGCCATTGCGGCTTCCATATTGGAAACTTTGTTCACTGAAGCACCTCCGGGGCACAACCTATACCCACCATGGCGGAGACCGAATCCCGCACCGCGAAGGGCTCGCCATGATGACGATGACCTCACCTTTTCGCGAACTCGAAGAGGCCCTGCGGCTGGGCCAGGAAGCCGAGGCGACTTCGCTGCTGCGGCGCCGCACCCGTTGCACCCAGGCAGAAGCCCGCGAGTGTGTCCGCTTATTGGCTCAGCCACTGCAACTCGTCAAGCAGTTTCCCGACATTGTGGCCACCTGGCTGGAAGACCCGGCGCCCTCGTTGCTGAAGCGCTATCGCTCTCAACGTTCTGTGCTGTTGCGCCTGGTGCGACGCCGTCAAACGCTGGATGCCATGCGCTTGCTGGGCGAGCTCCCCGCCCATCAAAGCCGCCAGTTCCTGCGAGGGCTGTGGCTGCAGGGCGAGCACTGGGAACTGCTCGAGCGCCTCTACCAAGAGGTGCCGGCGGATTTCTGGGAGCGTCGCCCGCTGCCCGATCCGCCGCCCGAACACGAGAACGTGCTGCTTTTCCCGCCCGAAGAATTTCAGCCCGAACTGCTGCTGGAGTGGCTTTCGCGGGGCCAGCACCGGGCCGCTCTCACCTGGGTTCGGCGCCTCTCGGGAGCCCCTCGCGAGTCCTGTCAGGCCCTCGTCGACGGGCTGGAAGAGGCCCTGTTCGACGGTAAGCCCAACCCCTGGGACTCGGTGGTGGGGCTGTGGCCCGAAGTGGTGGCCGGCCTTGCCGGTGTGCCCGATCCGTTGTGGCTGCGTCGCCTGGCCCGCAGGCGGGATGAACTGTTGGAGTTGGTAGGCAACCAGCGCAGACTGGCGGCCGTGGATCTGCTGGTTTCGGAAATGGGTTGCTCCAGCACCCAGGCCCGCAGATTTCTGAAGGCGCTGGGCGATGGCAGCAACTGGGATTCCACCTTGAGCAAGTTTCTTGCCGGCCGGGTGTTCGAGGTCAAGAAACCCGCGCCCCCCCCACCTCCGAAACCCAAGCCGGCCCCCGAGGCGAAGGTCGCGCCGCCAGCCCCACCAGCGCCCCCGCCTCAGGCGGTCGAGGCTCCGACCGAAGTCAAGCAACCGGCAGAGGCTCCCAAGCCCCCGGCTGCTCCCCCGGTGAAAGTGCCCAGCTGGCTGACCGAGCCTGATCCGCCACCGGCTGCAACCAGTCAGGCCGAGGTGTTGGGGCCGCCACCCTTACCACCCTTTACGCTCGACGATCGCATCGGGCTACTCGAGCGCCTGGGTCGGCTGGGCGAGCAGGTTGCGGCGGGAGATATGGCGGCCGCCGAGGCGACTTTTGACGAGCTGGAACGAGCTGGCTTCAATCGGGCCTGGGTGGTGTCTCAATATCCGGCCCTGGAACGCTGGGTGCCCGACGAGCCCTGGAAGGATGATTTGCGGCCGCTGGGTCAGTTCTCGCGCACCTTGAGCGATGTGATGTCGGGCCGTGTGCAGCCCGAGCAACTGCTCAAAGAAGCTGCCGAGAAGGCTCTGCGCCAGGCCAACCTCGACCAGATCGTTACGGCTTTGGAGAAGGCCTGGAAGTCCAAGAAACGCGCCGATCTGGAAGCGGCGGTTGGACTGCTGAAACAACACCCCGAGCTCACCGACGAGATCAACCAGCGCATTCCCTGGCTCAGTGATTTGATGGACCTGGACCACGACGGTACCGCCGACATCCTGGAAGTGACCCAGGATCCAGGGCAATACTTCGCCGACCTGGTGCGCAGCCGTCACCCTGAAATCTTGCAACGCCTGGGCGAGGCCAAGGTGGCCAAAATTCAGGAGGCGATTCCCGAATTGCTCGAGGCCACCCGACAGCGGAACATGCGCAGCGTCATGCGCATTATGTCGCGTCTGCGACTGGGTCCAAGCGATGTCAAGACCCTTTTGGGGTTGATCAAAGGACTGTTGAAGCGTAAGTAAGCTTGGGGGACTGAGAAAGAAAGGCGACAGCGATGAACGAACTTGAAAGCAAGCTGCAGGCCGCAGCCGAAGCGGTGACCCAACTGAGCGAGGCTCCGGACAACCAGACCAAACTCAAATTGTATGGTCTGTACAAACAAGCCACCCAGGGCGATGTCAGCGGTGACAAGCCCGGGATGTTCGATTTTGTGGGCAACGCCAAATACGGCGCCTGGGAGGCTCTGAAGGGCACTTCTCGCGAGCAGGCCAGCCAGCAGTATATCGCGCTGGTGGCCGAACTACAGGCGCGTTTGGGTTAGCTTCAGCGAACGCAACTGGATGCCCAGGGGGCGGGTGTCCGGGCTGCCCAGCCAGGAGGGGCGTTGGGGCTCGGCTACCTCAAATTCCAGCCAGCCAGGCAGCTGCACGTCGACCTGCAGGCGCTCTTCTTGAACGCCAGGGCGGTAACGGAACTTCCATTCCCCAAGCGCCCCCGATTCCGAGCGCAGTCTCAGGTGCTGCTGTCCCTGGCGGTTGTACATGGGGTGCAATTCCAGCTCTGCCCGGTAGAGGCCGGGCTGTGGGGCCGGTAGTTCCAGCCGGCTCTTTCTGCCCAGGCTCCAGCAGCCGTTGGGTTCAAAGTCGCTCCAGCCGGCTCCGCGCAAGAGAGCGCCGTTGGGCGATTCTGAGGTGAAGAGGAAGGGCTGCCGCTGCCAGGCGGCCTCGATCACTGCGGGTTCAAAGGCCTGGGCGTTGGGTGTTGCCGCCCCAGCCAATCGATAGCAGACCAGCTGTCCGTCGTTGCTTTCGCCATCGGCGATCGCTGCCAGTTGCTGCAGCTCCTGCTCCAGCCCTCTGGCCCGGTCGTGGTAGCCGGATCGGTCGATCATCACCGCCGAGAATCCGCTGGCCTTCAGGATTTCCAGCTGACCCGAGAGGGGAAGCAGGCAGAGGGCTCGCTGCAGCCGATCGACCCGGCTTCCCTCCACGCTGCCGGTGCTCCAGTGCAGCTGGCGAGACACCAGGTAGGGGCGCAGCAGGCCATACCAGCCTTCGCGCTGCAGCGGGGGGCGTTCGGGGTAGCCTACCAGGGGGTATTGCCAGATCATGGCACCCGCCGGGTAGCGTGTTTCCATTTCTGCCACGAAGGCTCTGACGCTGTCCCAGCGAGGTCGGTAGCGATCGGGGTGCCAGCCTCGACTGGCCAGCGCCTGTTCGCCCCAGGCCAGCATCGTGAGGACCAGAAGAGCCCCGTGTTGGCGCCGGGAGAGACGGCGCCGCGAGATTTCCAGGCCCAGGGCGGCCAGCCCCAGGAAAGCCAGCCAGAAGGAGAATCGATTGTAGCTGCGGATACTGGTTCCAATCACCAGAGTCAACAGCGGATTGAGCCCACCGCAGCATTGAATCAGCCAGACGCCCAGCGCCATGGTGGTGAGTTCCTGTCGGTCGGGTCCCGGCTGCCCGGAGACCGAGGGGCGCCGGGCCAGCCCTGTGATCAGCAGTCCCAGCAATCCCAGGCAGGCTGCCAGGCCCAGATAAGAGGCCTCAGTAGCCGAGGGCTGGGGGAAGCGTCCGAAATACTCGCGGGCCAGGCCGCGCAAAGGGTGTCCGCTGCGGGCATTTTGGGGCAGGACCAGTTGCCCGATTGTGCTCGACCAGGTGATCAGGTCTGCCGGGGCTCGATAGGGGAGGTGGGACGGCTCTACGTTTCTGCCCGCCAGGTTGGGCGCAAGGCTCAGCAACAGCAGCAGACTGACTACAGAGCTGGCCCCGATCGCTCTCAGCAAGGGGCGATAGCAGGCCAGCCTGAGGCTACCCACCGCCCCCGCCCAGGCCAGGACCACACAGTAAAAGAAAGCGATGTAGGGGCCGCACAAGCCGGCCAGCAGGCAGCGGGCGGCGCTGCCCGGGGTGAGTTGGCCTCCCCGTAGAAGTTGCAGGCTGTCGAAAAAGGCCAGCGGAGCACAGAAGTACAGGATCATGGTGGGATGGCCGTAGCGGTCGATGTGGCCCGGCAGGAAGGCATATAGCCAGGACAGCTGCAGGGACACCTGCCAGCTGCATCCCCAGCGCAGCAAAACCCAATAGGCGCTGGCCGCCGCCAGAAAGAATCCGGACAGGTAAAATAGGTTGTAGAACAGCGGCGGGCTCCAGCCCAATTGGTGCCAGGCCCAGAGTATGGGCAGATCGAGCGCCATCATGCGCGGAAAGCCGTAGTGACTGGCGGCCAGTGGGGCTCCGAGTCGGTGATTTTCGTAATATCCCCCGGGCTCGAAGGTGGCCTTCATCCAGCGCAGTGCCTGCAAGCTGTCGCCGTCGAACTCGAACAGCGTGTTCAGGTGGTCGGGGCGCAGCCCGAGCAGCCCCAGGCTCAACAGACAGAAGAGCATCAGTCCGACGAATCCGTTACGAAGCAACACGGTTCGCCCGTTCGCCCTGCTGGGATTCGCCCCTGGTCAGGGAGCTCGAGCCAGCCGGCTGGCGGCCTTTAGCACCTGTTGGCGCAGATCCGAATCATAGTAGTAGGGCCCCAGCACCGACTGCAACTGACGCTCTCCTACGGGCTGATGCAGCGATTTCCAGATGGCCAGCTGGACGATGGCGCGGCGATAGGGCTCCAGCTCGCCCAGTTGTAGGGCTTCGGAGCGTCGCAGCACCTCGACAGCCTCGGGGCCACCCTGGCGAGCCCGTTCCTTAAAGGCGTAATCGATGGTATCGTAGGGCCCCGGGGCTGGAACCCGCGAGTCCATGCAAAAACTCTCCAGAGGCACACGCAAGGTGGTTTGAGGAGCCAGCGTCAAGGTGGTGGGATGGTTCACCAGCAAGGGTTGGACGCGTTTGCCCTCGGGCGGACGCAGGATCATTCCCGGCTCCAGGGCAACGGTAATGGGTTTGTTGGTCGGGTTGCTAAAGGCGACTTCGGCCATGTAGGTCGAGTCCCCGGTTCCCATAAACGACGCTTCCAGCTTGCCCCTGGCGATGAGCGCTTCGAGCTGACGGGTGGCGCGCTGAGCTCGAGCCTGGTAGGCAGCCGGGCCAAGCACGGCGGAGCCCTGAGGGGCCGATGCCCCCGAGCTGCGGGTGGGATAGTGAGCGTCGGGAAGCGCAGGCGCGGCCAGGGCCCTTGGCGGGGTGGGCCGGGCCACGGGCGGAGCAGCCGGAGGAGGTGGGGCAGGCGTGATGCGCACAGGCGGGGGCGGTTGAGTGCGCAGAGTGAGGCGCTGGCCTTCTCGCCGGCTCGGGCTGGCGACCGCTTCGGGCAGCCGCGGAGCGGGCGCTGACTCTGAAACCCTGCCGGTTACGGGTCCAAGAGGCGACTGGGAAGGGCCGGGCCCGGGCACGGGCCGGTTGGCCAGGCATCCACACAGCCACAGGGCCAGCCAGAGCAGCAACCTTCCCATGTCTGGGAGTTTCGTGGCAGGTCTCGCAGGTCCTGGACTGGCCCTCGGCAAACCTCGGCGAGTGCATTTTCCCGAAGCGGCACTGACGCCGGCCCAGCAGGTTGAGCTTCTGGAGAGCCAGGGGCTGCAGATTGAAGATCGCGCCGAGGCCGAGTTTCACCTGCGCCACATCAACTACCATCGCCTCCGCCCCTACTGGGTCAGTTTGGAGCGTCCCGGCGGTCAGCTGCGCTTTGTCGAGGGGGCCCGTTTTTCCACGGTGCTCGGGCGCTATCGACTGGACCGTCGACTGCGCATGCTCTTGCTCGACGCCATCGAGCGTATCGAGGTCTCGGTGCGCAGCCGCTGGTCCAACTTGATGTCTTTGCGCCACGGCCCCCTTTGTTTGGGGCGGCGCGAACTCTTCACCCGAGGCGAAGTGTATCGGCGCAACCTGGATTCGGTGATGCACTTTTATCGCAACAGTGATGATGAATCGGCTCAGCACTTTCGCCGCAAGTATCCCCAGCTCGAGTTGCCTCCGGTTTGGATTTGTAGCGAGATGATGTCCTTGGGTCAGCTGGTCAAGTGGATCGGCAGCCTCAAGCAGGTGCGCGATCGCCAGGGGGTGGCCGATGCTTATCAGTTGGAAGAGGGCGTTCTTGTTCAGTTTTTGCTTCATCTCACCGAGGTGCGCAATCTGGCGGCCCATCACTCTCGCTGTTGGGACCGCTGCTTTGAGCCCACCGTGCCGCTGCCCCGCAAGAAGAAGGGCGCTTTGAAGGCGCTTTATCCCCAGCAGCCGGACCGGATCTACAATACTCTGGTGTTTCTCGACTACTGGATGGACCTGATCTGTCCGGGCAACTCCTGGGCCCATCGCCTGCTCGAGGCCCTGCGCCAGTTCGAAGAACCCCTGGACCCGATGGGTTTCCCGGTGGATTGGCAACAGCGCGTGGATTGGTTTCAAGAATGCTGAGCCTGCAGGGGAAGCAGGCCCTGGTGACGGGGGCCAGCCGCGGCATCGGTCGGGCCATTGCCGTGGGGCTGGCTGCTCAGGGGGCACGTGTGGGAGTGCACTTTTTCGAACAGGCCGAACGGGCCCAACAGACGGCCGAGCTCTGCGGCCACGGGGCCTATTGCTTGCAGGCCGACTTTCGTCAGCCCCAGCAGCTGGTCCGAATGACGTCCGAACTACTGGAACAGCTGGCGGGGGAAGCTCTGGACATCCTGGTGCACAACGCGGCCCTCACACGCCTGAGCGGATTTGCCAGCACACGGCCCGAGGAATTTGAGGAAGTGATGGGGGTCAATTTTCGCACCCCCTTTTTCTTGACCCAGTCCTTGCTGCCTTATCTTGCAGAGGGCGGGCGGGTGGTGATGATTTCTTCGGTGGCGGCTCGCCTGGCCTACCCCAGCGAGTGCGTCTACGCCCTGAGCAAAGCCGCCCTTGAAGCGCTGGTGCGTCAATTGGCTCCGCTTCTCGGCCCTCGTCAGATCACCGTGAACGCCGTGGCCCCCGGATTCATTCGCAGTGACATGACCCCTGGCGTCGATTCCGAGGTACTGTGGCAGCAAGCCATCCCTCGGGTCGGGCTGCCCGAGGACGTGGCCCAGGTCGTTGCCTTTCTGGCCGGGCCTCAGTCGGGCTGGGTCAGCGGCCAGGTGCTCGAGGCCAGCGGCGGCATGGGCTAGTGGGACAAAGCCTTCTCAAAAGCCTCGAAATCTCTCGGGTTCGGCAACGAGAAGATCACTCGCAGCTGGCTTTCAGGGTGCTCACGAAAGTATTGGCGGGCGGCGCGCACCATCATGCTGGCTGCGTGATCGGCCTTCACTCGACCCTCGTTGGTGCCCAGGGCTGACAGGGCCAATACCGAGGCCTCGCGGGATTCGGCCAGCTCCAGGGCGCGAGCTACGCCCTTTTCAAGCCTCTCGGGGTGGGGGCACCAGGCGCCCTGGTCGGTGTGTTTCTGAATGCTGATGATATGGCACACCCATTGGACACCGCGCTTGCGCAGCCCGCCAAAGCTGGGCGTCAAATGGGCCTCACCGATGCCTCGTGTGCCCTGGGCCAGTTGCTCGCGGGCGGCCGCCTCCAGTTCCGGCCCGGCCGCCACCAGTAGAGCCCCGGCGGCTCCGCCGCCCATCTCTCCCGTGTCTTTGGCTCCGTAGCCGAGCACATCGGCATCGACTTCCTGCAGGGGCAGCTGAGATAGCTGGATACGCGGGCCTTCGTCGACGGGCAACAACTCCAGGGCCTCGCCCCGCTCTTTCAGGCGATAGCCCCGCGGCAGCGGGCGGATTTCGCGTACGCGCCGACGCAATACCCCGAACAGCTCGGGTGGTAGGCTGCGCGATCGCGGCCCCTGTACCCCCGTGCTCTCCAGCCGATAGCGTCCGGGCAAGGGAAAGAGCACCTGGGCCAGGGCCTGGGGCGAATAGCCATCGGGGGCCAGGGCCTGAATCAGGTCGCGCTGGTCGGGCGCCGGCTCCCAGAGCTCCAGCAGCTCAAAGTTGCCTCGCTGCTCCTGCCACATCCACTCAAGCACTTCGTGCAGAGCAAATCGTTGGCGACACCAGGTGCGTCCTTCGGGGCTGGCGGCGCAGCGCTCGAGCCAGTCCAGGCGTTGGCCCGGCGGAGCCATCAGCAGTTGGCGTTGGATTTCCTTCAGGTCGTCGCTCATTCGGGTTCACTAACGTCCAGCACGATGTAAGAACCGCTGCGGTCGTCGCGTTCGATGATCACCACGCCGGCCTTCTCGGCGGCCTCTAGCAGGTCGGAGAAGTTGCGATATCCATAGTACTGCATATCGAAGGTGGGTTTGAGGCGCTGCATCATCTGCTTGACCATGGAACTCCAGAGAATCTCGGCATTGCTGCGCTGCAACGCCAGCACGGCGCTTTGCAGCAATTCAAAGAGCTCGCGCTTTTTCTTGGGCAGAGAATCGGGCAGGCGTGCCTCTACCTCGCGTCCTCGCATCAGATCTTCGTAGAAGATGAATTCATCGCAGTTGTCGACCAGCAGTGCTGAGGTGGAGCTCTTGACGCCCACCCCGATGACCACTTTATTGTATTCGCGCAGCTTGGAGACCAGTGGGGAGAAGTCGCTATCGCCCGAGGCGATCACGAACGTGTCCAGGTGAGGACGGGTGTAGCACAGGTCGAGCGCGTCGACCACCATGCGGATGTCGGCCGAATTCTTGCCGGTCTGGTTGCGTTGGGGGATGTCGAATAGCTCGATGGCGGCTTCGTGCAGGATGCGCTTCTCGCGAGAAAAGCTCGACCAATCACAGTAGGCTCGCTTGAAGAGCACACGCCCTTTCTCCAGCAGTCGCTGCATCAGCAGCTCGATGTCCAGACCGTCGTAGCGAGCCTGGCGGGCCCCGATAGCCAGGTTTTCGTAGTCGATAAACAGGGCCAGGTTGACGTCTTCACTGTTCTTCTGCATGGGCACGCCCCTTCTGCGTCTTACAGGGCAGCCCTGGTGAAAGCCGAAGGAAGCCCGCCATGCTTGCAGAGTTTCTGGCCCAGACCGATCGGGTGGTGGTTCGCCAGGTGGTCGAGAAGGTGGAGTTGCTGGGGGTCGAGGGTCGCAATCGCTACGAGATCCTCACCCCCCAGGGCGAGTTGCTGGCACGGGCCGAAGAGGAACGCGGCTGGCTGGGATTTTTCCTGCGTCAGGTGATGAGCCATTGGCGCACCTTTCACGTCGATATTGAGGAGCCCGACGGGCGCAAGGTGGTGCAGCTGGTTCACCCTTTTCGTCTGCTGTTCCAGGAGCTTCAGGTGCTCGACGCCCAGGGGAACAGGCTGGGCAAGATGGTGAAGAACTGGACATTGTTGTCCAAGAAATTCACCCTGACCGGCTCGGGGGGGTCGCCCATGGAAATGAATTCGGGGTTTTTCAGCGTGTGGAAGTTCCCGTTCTATCGCCAGGGACAGCAAGTGGCCTGTTTGCACAAAGAATTTGGTGGCTTCCTCAAAGAACTCTTTACCGACGCGGATACCTTTGTGCTGGATTTCGAGGACCGCTCCCTCTCGCTTCAAGACCGACTGTTGCTACTGGGTGCGGCTCTGTTCGTTGATTTAGAGTATTTTGAAGTCGACGCCAATCGTTCCCGTCGACGTCGCCGTGATTAGCCGGGTTGGGCCGCCACCGCCTGGGCCACGGCCCAGCCGCCCGACCAGGCGTTCTGAAAATTGAACCCTCCCGTCAGGCCGTCGACGTTCAGCACCTCTCCGGCCAGATACAGGCCGGGACAGCAGCGACTCTCCAGCGTTTTCAGGTCGACCTCGTCGAGGGGCACGCCGCCCGCTGTGACGAACTCATCTTTGAAAACCCCCCTGGCCACCACATGCAGGCATAGCCGCTTGCAGACTTCGGCCAGGCGCATCAATACTTTCTTGGAGACCTCCTGCCACACGCTGGCGGGCCATTCGGCGCTCAGGGTTTGGAAAAGTCGCCGCGGCAGCGGTAGGGGAGAGTCACCGCCCCATTGCTTGCGGGGATGCCGGGCCTTGTAATCGAGCAGCCTATCGGCGATCTGCTGCTGGGTGAGGTCGGGCAGCAGGTCCAGGCGCACTTCGGTTCGATAGCCGCATTCGGCCAGTTCCCGAGCCCCCCAGGCCGAAAGCCGAAGGATCACGGGTCCACTGAGCCCCCAGTGAGTAAAGAGCAGGGGTCCACGCTGTTCCTTACCGGGCAGCAGCGGGAGCCGCGCGCGACAATCGGGCAGCGACACTCCGGCCAACTGTCGGAAGGCCAACTCGGCGATTTCGAAAGTGAACAGCGAAGGCACAGGCGCCACGGGTCGATGTCCCAGGGCCTCGAGCCAGGGAAATACCAGGGGGTTTCCACCGCTGGCGAGCAGCACTCGAGGGGCCCGCCAGAGTTTCTCGGCGGTGGCCACCTCGAATCCCGGTTTCAGGCCGGTAACTCGCGTTCGGCAGCGAATGTCGCTGTGGCCCAGCTGCTCCAGCAAACAGTCGATGATGGTCTGTGAATCGTCGCTACAGGGGAACACCCGTCCGTCGGGCTCCACCTTGAGATCGACCCCGCGGCTGCCGAACCATTCCATGGTATCGGCCGGACCAAAGCGGCTCAGCAAACCGCGCAGCTGGCGATAACCCCGAGGATAATGCTCGAGCAGCCGGGCCACCTCAAAGCAGGCGTGGGTGACATTGCAGCGCCCGCCGCCGGAAATCTTCACCTTTTGCAGCGGCCGGGGGGCGGCTTCCAACAAGACGATGCGGGCTTCCGGGCGCAGGGCTCTCAGGCGGGCTGCGGCAAATACACCCGCCGCCCCAGCCCCCACGATCAAGAGATCCGCATCCATGACCCGTAGTCCTACCCATGGGCTGGGCCGGATGTAACATCCGAGCAATCCGTCCCGAGGATCAAAGCACTACACTTCCTGGTATGACCCCCGCCTGCCAGCTCCTCAGCCCCTCGCCTGTCGATACTCCGCTGCTTCGGTTGGTGCCGCAGCCCTCGTTGCATTCTCTATTGCTGCAGCCCGAGGTGGGGATGGAACCGCTGCTCGATGCCCTGGATCACGCTCGTTTTCGGGTGTGTGTCAAAATGTTCAAGCTCACCTCCGAGCCGATCATAGAGCGCCTGGCCGCGGCTGCCCGGCGGGGAGTGGTCGTTCGAGTGATGCTCAATCCTTCTCGTTCCGACGGTTCTCGCGCCAACGACGAGGCCTATGCTCGATTGCAGCAGGCTGGGGTCGAGGTGCAGTGGACGGCACCGGCCTTCTATGTCACCCACGAGAAGTCGATGGTGGTCGATCACATCGCCTTCATTTGCACCTTCAACTTCGCCGAGAAATACTTCACCAAGACCCGCGGCTACGCCATCGTTACCCGCGATGCGGCCGAGGTCGACGAGGTGGTGGCGGGTTTCGAGGCCGACTGGGAGCGGCGTGACTTTCAGCCGGGCCGGCTGGTCTGGAGCCAGGGAACTCAGGGCAATACTCGCCAGCGTATTCGTGAACTGTTCGAGTCGGCCCGGAGCAGCATCGAGATTCAGAATCCCAAGCTGGTCGATGAGCAAAGCCTGAATCAACTGATCGAGGCCTGCCGACGCGGGGTTCAGGTTCGCTTTCTCAGCAGCGGACTGAAGTGTCTTAGCCAGTGGGACATCGCCGAAAACACGGCGGCCATGAAAGCTCTGCGCAAGGTCGGAGGGAAGGTACGCGAATTGAAGCGACCCAAGGTTCACGCCAAGCTGATCCTGGTCGACCGCCGCCGTGCGCTGGTGGGCTCGATGAACCTGGACCGCAGCTGTTTCGAGCTGCGGCGCGAACTGGGTGTCATCGTCGACAACCCGATTCCGCTGGGGGAGCTGTCCCGGCAGTTCGAACTTGACTGGTCGCGCGCCGACAGCTAAATCTCCAGGACTGCTGGCGATTTTTGCCACCTTCTCCCAGATCTCGCTGGTCAGCGTGGGGGGGGCCACGATGGCCTGGACTCGCGATTTTGTCGTGCAGCGCCGCCAATGGTGCAGTGAAGACGAGTTTGGCCAGGCCCTGGCGGTGTGCCAGCTGGTGCCGGGGGCCAACACCCTCAATATGGCGGCCTTTCTCGGCAGCCATCTGCGGGGCTGGGCCGGTGCCCTGGCGGCACTCAGCGGATTGACGCTGCTGCCCTTCGTCTTGGTGCTGGGCCTGGGATTGGCCTATGGTCAGCTGGAGCAAGGGCCGGGGTGGCAGGGGCTGTTCCGCGGCTTGGGTGCCGGCGCGGCTGGCGTGGCTCTGGGAACGGCCGCGCAGATGGGGCGCAAGCAGCTCAACGAGCGCATCCTGTTGCTGCTGGCTCTGCTGGCCAGCCTGGCCCTGCTGATGCGAGTTCCCATGCTGGCGGTGGTGGCCGTCGTGCTGGTTTTGCTGGCCGGGGAACAACGGTGGCGCCGATGACTCTGCAGGTGTTCCTCTTCTTTGCCGGCCTCTCTTTGCTGGCCGTCGGCGGGGGCTCGGCCATCATTCCCGAGCTCTACCGCCAGGCTGTCGAGGAGCATCGCTGGCTCAGCGGGCGCCAGTTTGTCGACTACTACGCATTGACCCAGGTGACGCCCGGCCCCAGCATGATGGTGGTGGTTCTGGTGGGCTTTCAGGCGGCCGGATGGACGGGCTCGCTGGCGGCCGCGCTGGGAATGTTTGGCCCCAGCAGCCTGCTGCTGCTAGTCATTCAGCGTGGCTGGCAGCGGCTACAAAACTCGCCCTGGAGGTCGGTGTCTCAACGCGCTGCACGCCCCCTGGCCGTGGCCACCATGCTGGCTTCGGCTCTGCTGGTTGCCCTGGCCACCAATCGCGGAGCGGCCAGCTGGGCCATCACGCTGATCGTGGCCTGGCTGGTAGGCAGCAAGCGACTGGGAATTCCGCTGGCGATGGTCTGCTCGGGAATGGCCGGCTGGCTGCTCTTCAGAGGCTAGAAACAGTCGCTGGGATGGATATAGGGGCGTCCCTCAGCGCGACAGGCACGGCCCAGCCGCAGCCACAGTTCAGCGGGTCCTTGCAGTTGTCCCCAAAGGAGCAATTCTCGCGCAGTAGCGGCTCCGCACCATAACTGGGTCAGCGCGCCGACGTTGCAGTGCAGTTCGGCCCCGCTTGCCTGGCCTCTAACCTCGACACGTTCGTCGCTGAAGTCAAGTTGGAAAGTGCCCTGGCAGCGGCCCAGCGGATCGCTGACCTCGATACTCACCCCCCAGCGGCCCTGGGGCTCATAGCATCGGGCCTGCCAGGCCGAGGGAAGGTCGAGAAATCGCAGCATCAGGCCTGTGGAGGTGCGACCCACCGTCATGTTTTCGCCCCGCAATTCACGGCCCCAGGGCTGCACCGTCTCGGCCCACCGCAGCGGCCAGGACGAGTCGCCACAGTCGGGCCATTCGATGCTGCGAACCTGTTTCTGCAGGCCGATCAGATGTCCCACCAGGTGGGGCCAGGCCTCGGCCCGCCGGACCACGCACTCCAACACTTCCAGACGACTGGTGAGCGGCTGACGACGGTCGGGGTGGTGAAGGTAGATCAGATATCCGTGAGGATGGGCGTGGACGCGAAGCTGCTCGTCGCTGAGCAGCTGCTTCCAAAAGGCTTCCTTTCGGCAGGCTGCTCCTCGTCCCAAGGCCGATTCGGCCTCGTGATAGATCGAGGCAAGCTGCTGCCAGCTGGCGCTTTGAAGGGGTTCCCAATCTTGAGGCCGGGGCAGCGATTCGGGGGCTACCCGCCAGTGCTGGTTGCGCGCGATGGGCGCGTAGCCAAGCCTGGCGTAGAAGGCCGAGCGAAAGGGGTAGAGGCCGCTGAAGCTGGCCGGACGCGTGGCCAGGGCCCGACGCAGCAGCTGCTCGGCCAGGCCCTGACGCCGATGGCTGGGATGCACCGCCACTCCGGCCACTCCCAGCATGCTTTGCGGGCCACCGGGCCAGTAAAGTTCCAGAGGCAGCAGCAGCAAACTGGCCACCACCCGTCCGCCCACTTCGCCAATCCACAGGGCATCTTCAAGCTGGAATCGAGGGTTGTGTAGATAACGCTGGCGCAGCGCATCGGGGCCCGGACTGCTGGGGTAGCAGTCGCGGCGCAGTTCGATAATGGCCTCCATGTCGTCGGCACGACCCGGGCGAAGCTCCATGGGTTCATCCTTTCGAGCTGCGAATTTGCGTCAACTGGCGTGTCAGGAACCAGAGGTCGGAGCGCTCGTCGGGGGTCAGGTTGGCCACCTGATCGCGGGCTTCCTGGCCTCGACAGGCCGCTTGAAGATACTGGCAGCAAAATTCTGCCCAGTCGGTTCGAGGCCAGCGACTCGAGAGGAGGAGTTGCTGCGCCAGGAGATAGTTGCCACCCAGCGAGTCGCGGCGATAGCCGACCAACTGATGCAGCAGTTCGCTATCCGGGCCGGGGCCTCGCTCCTGCAGACGCAGAAGGTAGCGATAGGTGGCCCGGGCCAGGCCCGAGCGGAAGCTGCGCAGGGTGGGGCCCAGCCAGGTCGGTCCGGGCCAGGGCACGCAGCCGGCTTGCCAGAGCAGTTCCCAGTTGTGGTCGGCATCCCATTGGCGCCAGGCCGCTGTGCGTGGTGCTTCTGCGCTGGCATCGCCTTGCAGCCAGGCACGTTCGTAATAGGCGGGTGCATAGGGATCTTCGGGACAGGGGGCAGAACCGCGATGGCTGACCGGAAAGCCGCGCGCCCGACCCCATTCGGTCCAATCACTGGTCCAGTTGGGCTGCTGGAGCAGATGTTGCCAGATGCGCTGTTGCCAGAGCGTTCCCTGGCCGGCGAGCGGGCGCTGGCATAGCAGATCCAGCCGCACCAACGGGCGCTCATCGGCAGTGATGGGGATTTCCAGCTGGCTGCGCGTGGGTGGCTGAAGCTCCGGGGGGGGTGGCAGCCTCCAACCGTCCACCCAAAAATGCGCCGAGCCAGCCGTCAGGGGTCCCGTTTGAAAGCGAGATGGCGGCAATGCGGCCCGCTTCAGCGTTCGTCCATTCCAGTCAAGGTCGATCGGCAGCGGCGGTAGGGCCTGGCTGGTGGGCGGTTTTCGCCCACCAGCCTGCAACTGGAAGCCGGGTATGCGCAAACGCTCTTGCCAGTTCCATACCGGTCCTTTGGGGCTCCAATGAGCACTGCCCTGGGTAAAGCGCCATTGGACGTCGCTAAAGCCCTGGTGAAGGGCGCACAGGCTACCCAACAACAAATAGGCCGTTCCGTCTGAGCCCGACAGGGCAAGTCCTTGCAACTCTTCCCTGGAGGGGCCGTTTCCCTGCCAGGCCAGTTTTAGCTGGCCGCCGGCGGTCCACTGCAGCGCCGCCCCTTCCACCCCGAAGAAGCGAGCCGCTCGCAGCCAGTAGTAGAGAAAGTCCAGCCCGGAGGAGGGAAATCCCTGGGTCAGCTTCTGGTAGACACCCTCGGGATGCATCGAGAAGACGCCCCGGGAGTGGGTGTGGGCCTCTTCGGCGAGTTGCCGGATGTGAGCGGCAACTTCCGATTCCATCCGGTCAGGCGTCCTCGCAACCCTCGCTCGAGAGCATCACCCGGTCTCGGGGCATGGTGGCGGTTTGCAGCGTGCTGCGCTGACGAATGCGGCTGTGGGCCTTACTTTGGCGGGCTTCTTCGGCCTGGCCCACGGGTCGAGGCACTTCGATTTTGGGAGCGCCTTTGCTACTGGCGGGGGGCAGGGTTTCGGGAGTTACAGGCCGGGGGGCCGATTTGCTGGCCTTCAAGCTGCCACCCGTTGAGTCGGAGTCGCGTTGGGCCCGGGCCTTTAACACAGGGTCGTGAGTGGAAGCTTTGCCCGACTTGAGGCTGGAAGAGGTCGCCGACACCTCTTCCACCTTTTGGGTGGATTGGAGTTCCGGGGGCTTGAAGTTGGCCATCAGAGCCTGTAAGCCCTGATGTCCCGCGCAGGGTTCCTCGGCTTCGCCAGCCGAGAATTGGGCCTGGTCTCGGGCTGAGGGTGGGGCTTCGAAGCCCGCAGCCGGCTGCGCTGAAGCAGGCTTTGCCTGGACCTTGTTCCCCCCCGGGATGGGCGCCCTGGGCGCGATACTTCCCAACATGGCTTATAGTGTGCCACAGGTGTGCAGGTTCACCCATAGACAACAAGTTAGCAAACTGTTTTCAGCAGTTTACAAATCGCGTCTTGAACTCTTCCAGGGGCTGAACGTAGCCGGCTCGACGGATGGGCTCGACCCGTTGCAGCACCTCTTCGGGGGGGCACCAGCTCCAGCGCGAAAACTCCTGCGGATGGTGACGATCCAGGCGAATATCCTGGTCCTGACCCAGGAATTCTACGGTCCAGAAGGTTTGCTCCTGACCTCGCCAGCGATGCTTCCAGCGAGGTGGGGTGTGCAGGAAGTCATAGCGGTGGGTGGCCTGCAATTGTTCGATAGCCCCCAGATGGCGGTGTTGCAGGCCGAGTTCCTCGCAGACTTCGCGAATCACGTTGCCCTTCAAATCGGTATCGGCTTTGACTCCGCCCTGAGGAAACTGCCAGGTGTCGCAGCCGTATCGCTCGCCAATCCACAGTTGGCGCTGCGGATTATAGACCAGCATGCAGACATTGGGTCGGTAGGGCAGGCTCACGCGTCGGCGGCCCGATACTGCCCGAGTAGATGGAAGTAGGGGCAGAAGTCTCGCAGTTCAGCCAGAGCCGCCTCCAGATCCGAGCGCTTTTCGGGCACCTGCAGGTCGGCGAAAAAACGATACTCCCAGGGCCTGCCCGCAATGGGTCGAGACTCGAGGCGGTGCAGATTGATGCCGTATTTCACCAGTTTTCCCAGGGTCTCGTGCAGTGCCCCGGCGTGGTGGGGGGTGTCGAACACCAGACTGGCCTTGTCGGCTTCGGCCTGGGGCTGGCCCTGCCGTTCCAAAATCCAGAAGCGGGTGAAGTTGCGCGGATGCCGTTCAATGCCTTCGCGCAGTACTTCCAGCCCCCGCTGGTCGGCCACCTGGCGATGGGCGATGGCGGCCGAGTCGTGGCGTCCTTCACGCTCCACATAGAGCACGCTGCCCGCCGTGTCGTAGACATGCAGAATTTCCCAGTCGGGATGACTGCGCAGAAAGTCCTCACACTGGGCGGCCGCCTGAGGATGGGCGAACACGCGCCGAATGCCCTCCAGGGTACTGCCTTTCAGGCCGATCAGGCTGTGGCAGATGCGCAGCGAAATCTCTCCGACCACCTGCAGCTCAGGGTATTCCAAAATCAGGTCATAGTTGGGATGCACGCTGCCCGCCAGCGAGTTTTCCATGGGAATCACGGCATAGCGGGTCTCGCCGAGGGCCACCTGGGCGAAGGCCTCGGCAAAGCTGGGCACGGGAACCGCTTCCACACGGTTGCCGAAGAACTGTCGCAGGGCGCGCTCGCTGAAGGCCCCCGGTTCGCCCTGGTAGCAGGCGCGGGCGGGCCCGGCTGAGGGCTCTGGGGTGGGGGCGATCTGACGGCGAAAATCCATGCTGAGGTGGCGCCCCACCACGGGCGCAATGGCCGCCACGTCGCGCATCAGTTTTTCAAACTGCTGGGGATACAGGCTTTGGGCCCCGTCGGACATCGCCTCGGGCGGATTGGGATGGACCTCCACCATCAGGCCATCGGCTCCTGCGGCTACGGCCGCCAGGGCCATGGCCGGCACATAACCGCGGTGACCGGTTCCGTGGCTGGGATCGACGATGATGGGCAGATGGCTCAACTGGCGAATGACGGGTATGGCACTCAGGTCCAGGGTGTTGCGCGTGCTGGGCTCAAAGGTGCGAATGCCTCGCTCGCACAAAATGACGCGCACGCCGTTGCCTCCTGCCAGCACGTATTCGGCCGACATCAGAAACTCTTCAATCGTGGCCGACAGTCCGCGCTTGAGCAGCACCGCCCGGTTGGTGGTGGCCACCGCTTTGAGCAGTTCAAAATTCTGCATATTGCGGGCGCCGATTTGAAAGACGTCGGTATATTCGGCCACCAGCTCGACATGGGCGGGGGAAACCACCTCAGTAACGATGGGCAGGCCGTAGAGACGGCGAGCCTCGGCCAGAATCTCCAGGCCTTCCTGTCCCAGCCCCTGGAATGCGTAGGGCGAGCTGCGCGGCTTGTAGGCCCCACCGCGAAGAATATGGGCACCGGCCTCCTTGACCTGGGAAGCGATGTTCAACAGCCCTTCGCGAGACTCTACCGAGCAGGGCCCGGCCATGACCAGCAGTTGAGGGCCCCCCAATTCGAGGGGGCCGACGGCCACCCGGCTGGTCTCCTGGCTGCCAGCTTCGCGCGAGGCCAGCTTGTAGGGGCGGCCCACCTTGATCACCTGACTGACCCCCGGCAGCATTTCCAGTTCACGGGCGTCTTTGGGCGTATTGCCGATCACCGCCAGCACCGAGCGCTCGGCCCCCTGAATCAGCCGGGTTTCCAGGCCTTTGCGTGCGATCAGATGCTGCAATTGTTCGATTTGAGGCGGGGCGAGGTCGGGGCGCAAGACGACGATCATGGTTGAACCTTCCTCAAGCCGGGAGGGATTTCCCTCTGTGCAGAAAGTGCGCACATGAGGCTGGCCATTTGCGACTTGAAAGAAGATTGGGTAAGCACCGTTCAGGCTGCCCTGCAGTCCCAACAGGTGAAGGTTTCCCGCGCCCAGGTCCGCGACTGGCTCAAATCCGGTCGAGCCCGTTGGCAGGGCCGAGTGTTGCGCCTGGGACAACCCCTGCAATCGGGCTGGTTGGATTTGCAGGTGGTGCTGGCTCCGTCTTTCGGAAAGCCCTCGGTGGTCTGGCAGTCGGAGGGCCTGCTGGCTGTGAATAAGCCTGCCGGACTGTTGACCCACGCCACCGCCGATGGCCAGCGCGACGACCTGGTGAGTCAACTGCGAGAGCAATTCCCGGAACTCACCTTGTTGCATCGGCTCGACCGCGAAACCTCAGGCCTCGTGCTTCTGGCCCTGGATGCGCAGGTGGCGCGTGTGTTGAGCCAGGACCTGGCCGAAGGGCGCTTGGAAAAGACCTATTGGGCCTGGGTACAGGGCAGGCCACCCGAGTCGGGGCGGATCGATCGGCCCCTCGACGAGGTGCGCGGACGGGTGCAGCCCGGATTGGGCAAGCCGGCTCGCACGCGATTTCGCCGACTGGCCCAGCAAGGGTCGAAGGCCTGGTTGGAGCTGAATCCGGAGACGGGAAGAAAGCACCAGCTTCGAGTCCATTTGGCCAGCAGCGGCTGGCCCATCGTCGGCGACCCGCTGTATGGAGGGCCGCCTGCCCCGCGTCTGGCGCTACACGCAGTGAGTTTGCGTTTTGTGCACCCGCGCCTGCAGCAGCAGGTCGAGGTGCGCTGCGAGCCCGGTTGGGAGCCGGAGTTAGCGGGTCTCTTCAGCGCCGGTGAATAGGCGCTGGTAGGTGTTCATGGCTCGCTCGATGGCCTGCATCATGGCAGCCTCTTCGAGCTGGGAAGACTGGGTGTCAGGGCTGGTGCTGGGGGTCTGACAGAGGGCGTCGAACAGATTCTGGCTGAACATTGTATATATGTCGCTCCATCTCCGAAACTGGTTTCAGGTTATCCTGTCGGCATGAAATTTTCATGAAGCTACAGACCCTCGGGCTCGTGGTAGCGAACGTAGGCCAGGATTTCCCGGGCCATCTCGTCCTCCACCTGGATGGCGTCGTAGTCGATGGCTACTCCGAAAAGGTCCTGCAGCATCAGGCAGGTGCCGGTGGTACGAAACTGCAGTCCGGAAAAGAAAAAGCCCATTTTCTCCAGGGGGCGCAAAAGGTGAAAGGTGCAGGGGTCGCCCAGCGGCAGAGTGAGTTGAAAGCAGCGATACTCTTGCATTCTTAGATAGCGGGCCATGGAGCGAATGCGCTCCAGGATGTTGGAACCATAGCGATCGATGTGGATCTTGGCGGTCTTGCGCTTGGGGCTTTCCTGGGAAGAGACCACCGATTCGCCGGCGTGCAGCTCGAGCGGCCCGGCCTGGGCAAATTCCATCTCCAGGTCCAGATGCTGGCACAGGCTCTCGACCATGGCCCGATGTCGGTTGGGCACATAGAGAACCTCTTTTTCTTTGAGAATGCTCGGGTCAAGGGCCAGGTGATAACCGACCAGGCTTTCCCGCTGCTGCACCGGCTGCTCGATGCCTTGAAAGCAAAACAGACTGGCTCCCAGTACCACACAACAGGCTTTGAAGCCAAAGCTGTGCACCAGTCGCTGAGAGTAAGGATGGGTGGTCACCGCGTAGGTCTGCATGCGGCGCACGCCATCCTGGCGAGCCTGTTCCAGCAGCTGTGCGGCCATCTGTTTGGCCAGACCTCCCTTGCGATAGGCAGGTTCTACCGAAGCCACTCCGCCCACCGCCACCACCGAATCGAGTCGACTGCGCTCGTAGGCCAGATGGCCTACCACCTCGCCCGCTTCGTTGATGGCCACCAGCGAGCGCATGAGTCCCTGCTCGTTCAGGTTGGCCAGGCGCTCGGGCAGATAGACCGCATCGAGCACCGAATAAGAATATCCGTAGGTGCGCCAGACGCAGCGGGAAACGGCTACGGCGTCTTCGGCCCGCAGCGGTCGGATCTCTCGAACCGGAGAGGTGGTGCTGGTCTCGGGCGCCGGCGCAGCAGCCACCTCCTGGGACTGCTCCAGGGGATGGTATTTGACAATGGTTGTAACCTTGCCCTCCAGGCCCCGATTGGAGAACTCCAGTTTATCGAATTCGCTCTGGGCCCCTTGCAGTCGGCTGGCAACCTCGGGCCGGGTCCACATCTGAGGGTCAAAGGGCAATCCCTGGTCGCGGACGGTGAGTTGCAGACCTCCAGGGATGGAACTCAGGCACAGGTCGAGCGGGGAAGCGTCCTGGTGAAATTCTTGACCCAGCAAAACTTCCACTACCCGGGCGCTGGCCTGGGCCAGAGGGCGGGCGGCCTGGAGGGACATTCCATAGTGCATGGCGCCGCATTCCACGAAGGCCACCACGGTGGGAGTCCAGCCAGGTTCGATGGGTATCTGGAGACGGGCTCCGGTCACGGAGCGTTGTTCAGGGCCTCTTCAAGCTTGCTCACCACCCGATCCCAGTCGCCTTTACGCTTGTCCTGGGCCAGTTGTATGGGCGTTTTGCCCGAGCGGTCGGCCAACCTCGGGTCGGCGCCCGCCTTGAGCAACGATTCCACCACGCGCAAATGCCCCTGGCCGGCAGCTTTGTGCAGAGCAGTACCCCCGTCGCCACAGGCGATTTTATGGTCGCAACCGGCGGCCAGCAACAGATCGACCACCTCGGCGTGCCCGGCGCTGGCCGCCAGCGTCAGCGGCGTATAGCCACGGTTGTCAATCGGGTCTTTGAAAATGCCCGGGCGTGCCAACAGATATTCTACCGTGGAGGCCTGGCCCTTATAGGCAGCCATGTGCAGCGGCGTGCTGCCGTCGCTGTCGGCGCCGTTCATGTTTTCCCCTTTGGCCTCGAGCAGCTCGAGTTCGTGCACCGAGCCGCTGGCGGCGGCTTTCTGAGCCTGCGACTTTTGGGCCACCCGGGCGGGCTTCTGGGGGGTCGGATTGGCATCTGGAATCGGTTGAGGATTGCTCCTCGACTGATCGCGAATCTCGCGGGCCTCGGCCTGAATTTCCTTGGCCTTTCGCATGTAGGGAGGCGTTTGGGCCTGGGCCATACCGGCCAGCAGCATCAGGGCAATCCAGTGTGTCGTTCGCATGCCCTTGTTTTCTCTGATGGATGCCTGCCTTCCCCCTGACGGAAAGGAGATCGCCGGAGGGGCTCGCAGCACCATCCGGTGCTGCGTCAAAACCTACCCGAGTTTCTCATGGCCGTTGTGCTCTCGATGTTCTTGCTGCTGGGATATTCCATGCGCGACAATCGCGACCCATCCAGTTTCCGAACCCCCCGTCCCACCCCCCGGGTGCAGCCTCGGTTCCTGCTCGAGCTGGAACTGTCTGGCCGACGCCTGACCATTCAGCCCGATGGTCAGGTGCTGGGAAAACGCCGATTGACCGAGAGTGAGTGGATCGACCTGCGCCAGCATGTCTCGCGATTGCCAACGGCCGGCCCGGGTGGCCAGGGCCGGCTGCGGTTTTACTCCGATCGTGGCCCCGAGCAGCTCGATTTCGACCCGAAGCAACCCCCTCCCGAGGTGGCGCGGGTGGTCGAGCAGCTGCGGTTGCTTGAAGTGTGGCCCTGACAGGAGCCACTCCCCTGGTTAGCGCATAGCCATCCATGGCTTTCACACGATGCAGTGGAGTATTGCTCCACCCCACCAGTTTTCCGGGCCGCTATGGCGTGGGTTCTCTCGGTCGCTCGGCTTATGCCTGGGTCGACTTTCTGGCTGATGCGGGTCAGAAGCTCTGGCAGGTGCTACCGCTGGGCCCTACCTCTTATGGCGACAGCCCTTATCAGAGCCCCTCGACCTTCGCTGGCAACCCCTACCTGATAGGCCTGGAAGCTTTGCAGGAAGAGGGCTTGCTCGAGGCGGCCGAGCTGCAGGGAGCTCCCGAAATGCCGGAAGGCAAGGTGGATTATTGCGCCCTGTACGAATGGAAGCTGCCCTTGCTGCGGCGGCTGGCCCGGCGGATGTTGCAACAGCCGCTAGCCGAGTTTCAGAGCTTTTGTGAGCAGCAGCAGCGCTGGCTCGACGACTATGCCCTGTTTGCGGCTATCAAGGGCGAGCGCAACAATCAATCCTGGATTGAGTGGCCCTGGGAGCTGCGCAGTCGTCAGACGGCCGCCTTGCAGGATGCCCGCCAACGACTGTCCGCGGTTATCGCCGAGGAAAAGCTCATCCAATGGTTGTTCTTTCGCCAGTGGGCCCAGTTGAAAGCCTATGCCAATCGCCGCGGAGTCCAGATCTTCGGCGACATTCCCATCTTTGTCGCCCTGGACAGCGCCGATACCTGGTGCCAGCCCGGGCTGTTTCAGTTCGACTCGAAGCTGCAGCCTCGCGCCGTGGCAGGAGTGCCGCCTGATTATTTTTCTCCCACCGGACAGCTGTGGGGCAATCCGCTTTACGATTGGAAGCAGCACCGTGCCAGCGGTTATAGCTGGTGGATCGAGCGCATTCGAGCAGCCCTGAACCTTTATGATGTGTTGCGCATCGACCATTTTCGGGGGTTTGCCGCTTACTGGCAGGTTCCAGCGGGCGCCAAAACAGCCGAAAAGGGTCGCTGGGTGAAGGGCCCCGGGGCCGACTTCTTCCGCCAGGTGCTCAAGGTGCTTCCCGAAGCAGCCATTGTGGCCGAAGACCTGGGCGACATCACGCCCGATGTGTTGGCCTTGCGCGACCAGTTCAAGCTGCCCGGCATGAAGGTGGTGCAGTTCGGCTTTGGCTCCGACCCGGGCAACCCGTTTCTGCCGCACAACTTTGAGTCTACGAACTTCGTTGCCTATACCGGCACCCACGACAATGACACTGTGAAGGGCTGGTTCGAGCAGGCCACGCCCCGGGAACGGCAATACTGCCTCGACTACTTCGGCAACCCACAGGAGCCCATGAGCCAGGTGCTGATCCGCGCCACCATGGCCAGTGTGGCCACGGTGGCCATCGTTCCGCTGCAGGATGTGCTCGACCTGGGAACCGAGGCGCGCATGAACTTTCCCGGTCGCAGCCACGACAACTGGCAGTGGCGGCTCTTGCCCAATCAGCTCCAGGCCAATCACCAGTCCCGGCTGAAGGAGTGGACACGGCTGTACCGCCGCTAAGGCCTGGCAGAGGGAGAATCTCGTCGGTCCGGAAGTGTTTCCGGGTGAGTGACGATCCTCTCGATGCCCTGCTCGCGGCCTTAAAGCTGAGCCCCGATAACCTCCCTCTGCGCCAGCATGTGGTGCAAGAGTTGCTCAAGTCCCGACGCTACGGTCAGGCCGCCGAGGTGGCCGGTCCGCTGCTTCAGTCGGAGCATCGCGGCCTGGGCTTGTTGGCGCGGGCCCGCCAGGAACTGGCCGACCATCAGCTGGACCAGGCCCGGGCCAGCTACAAAGAAGCGATTACCCTGAATTCCCGGCTGATCGATGAGGGTCTGGAAGCCGAGTTGGAAGTCCAGCAGCCCTTGCGTGTGCCGCTTCCCGGCGAAGCCAGAGGCGATCTGGGCGAGGCTCACGAGGACGATAACCGGATGCGCATCACCTTCGACCAGATCGGGGGCATGGATTCGCTCAAGGAAAAGATCAGGCTCAGCATCCTTTACCCCCTGCAGAAGCCCGAAATTTACGCCGCTTATGGCAAGAAAATCGGCGGGGGGCTGCTGCTCTACGGGCCGCCGGGTTGCGGCAAGACCTATCTGGCTCGAGCCACGGCCGGCGAGCTGGGAGCCAATTTTTATACCCTTTCGCTCAACGAAATCTTGAGCATGTGGTTGGGTGAAAGTGAAAAGGCCCTGGCTCGTTTGTTTGAAACCGCACGCCAGCACGCTCCATCGGTGATCTTCATCGACGAAGTCGACGCTTTGGGAGCCAAACGCAGCGACTTCAACTCGGCTACCGGAAGGGCCATTGTTTCCCAGTTCCTGGTCGAGATGGACGGCATTGTGTCCAACAATCAAAAAGTCATGGTGCTCGGCGCCACCAACATGCCCTGGAACGTGGATTCGGCGCTGCGCCGCCCCGGACGTTTCGATCGGGTGTTGTTCGTGCCTCCGCCCGACCGGCCGGCCCGCGAACAAATCCTGCAGATTCATTGCCAGAACCGCAAGCTTTCCAGCGCCGTCAATCTGGCCGAGATGGCCTCGAAAACCGAGCACTTCTCGGGGGCCGATCTGTCCCATCTGGTCGAGATGGCCACCGAGCGGGCGCTGTCCGAGGCGCTGCGCAGCGGTCAGCTGCGCGAGGTCGATCAGCGCGATTTCCAGATGGCCCTCAAGGAGTGCCGTCCCTCCACCATGGAGTGGCTGAGGCGGGCCAAGAATTACGTCAATTTCGCCAACCAGGACGGACTCTATGACGACCTGGATCGGTATTTGGAGAAAGCGAGGATCCGATGAGTCAGGTGCGAGGCGAGCCGCGAGACGACTTCAGTGACAATGCTTACGAGCGGGGACGGCTGCTTTATCAGCATCGGCGCTATAAGGAAGCCCTGGGCCAGTTTGTCGAAGCCCTGAAAGAGCGTGGTGACGACCCTTATGCCATGGCCTATATCGGGCTGTGCTGGCTGCACCTGGGCCAGAAAAAACGGGCCACCGAAGTGGTTCAGCAGGCGATTTCCATGGATCCCGACTGCATCTTTGCTCACTCGGCACTGTGTGAAATTTATCGCAGTCGGCGCATGGGGGCGGCGGCTCAAGAGGCCATCCAGAAGGCTCTGGCCCTGTCTCCCGAGCGAGCCGACCTGCTGGGGGTCGCGGCCATGGTCGCCTGCGATCAGAAGCGCTGGCAGGAGGCGCTCGAGTTGACGTCGCGGGGGCTGGCCCTGAATACCGGTGACGAAACCTGTACTCACGCTCGGGCCTGGGCGTTGGTCAATTTGGGAAGATTTGCCGAAGGCGAGGATTTGCTCAACGAGCTCCTTCGCGAGCACCCCGAGGACGCTCACGCCCTCTGCAGCCTGGGCTACTCGGCCCTGCGCCAGGGCCAGCGCGAACGCGCCCTGGAACAGTTCTCTTCGTCGTTGGCGCTCGACCCCGAGGGTGAGATGGCCCGAGATGGCTTCCTTGACGCCCTGCATATGAAATACCCTATCTACGGTTGGGTGGTCCGTTACTTGCTCTTTGTCTCTTCGCTGCCCGACAAGCTGCGTTGGGCGCTGCTGGTGGCCGAGCACTTCGCCGAGCGTTTCCTCAAGGAGCTGGCCCAGCGCTATCCGGCACTGCGTCCCCTGGTGGGCTGGTTGCTGTGGGGATGGTCGATTTTTTCCTATCTGACCTTCACCGCTCGCCCGCTCTGCAATTCCCTGCTGCGTTTTAATCGCTATGGGCGCAAGTTGCTCAAGCCTGAGGAGGTGGTCGAGAGCAATCTGGTTACCGGTTCCATCCTGGTCGGCATGGCGGCCTGGGGCTGGTGGCATTGGACCCATCGGGTCTGGTCACTGGTGGCCTGCATCATTTATTTCACGCTGGTGGTGCCGGCCACCAACATCTTCTCCTGTCCGCCCGGCTGGCCACGCAAGCTGATGGCGGGTTTCTTCGCTGCCCTGGCGATTATTGGCAATCTGGCCATCTGGGGCTTTTTCGACAACCCGCTCAGCGGCGGCGGCGCTTTGGAGCTGCTGCGCATCTATGGCTGGTTGCTGCTGATCAACCAGTTGGTGGCACTCAAGCTTGATCGCTCGGCACGCGACTGACGGCGATTCGCGAAATTGTTAGGGCTACTGCACATTTGACCGGCCGCGAGGGGTTTGGCCGCCGTTTCTGGAAACTTTCAGGTGGCCAGGCTAGGCTTGCAGGATACTACAACGACAGAGGGAGCGCGACACGATGGCACTGAATATTTTCATCCCCAGTCACGGCGGTCAGGGAGTCAACCTGCAGATCGGTGACACCAACGGCGACGGCAAGGTCGATTTTGGCCTGGGGGTTCGCCAGTATCAGGGATATGGCAATGGTTATGCCGGTGCCTACAGCGCAGGCGAGGTGGGCTTCAACACCGGCCGTGGGGTCTATCTCGACGGGATGAACGGTGCTTCCAACGGCTTTCAACGCCAGGACAACTACTGGGGTATCGACACCAGCGGAACCACTCGTGGCAGCTCCACCTACTCGGACGTATTTGGCAACTATCAGAACAACCGCTATGCCAACGATGTCTGGGGCAACTATTACCAGGGGAATACCTCGGCCAATATGTGGGGCTACAGCAATAGCGACGTGGCCGGCAATGCCTGGAACGGCAGCCAGCGCTGGGCCCACCAACAGGGCGATGTTTTTGGCAATTTCGGTTGGAATGCTGGCTCTGTGCCGGCCTACGGTCACCGTTGTTACCACGCCGGAGGCGGCTATTCGGCCGGCGGTTGGTTTGGCGGCGGCTGCTTCTAGTCGTTAGCGAGTTTCAGCGAGCGAACGGGGCTCCTTCGGGAGCCTCTTTTCATTCCAGGGGGAGGGCGAGGGGTGGGTGCGGAAATCCCTCCGCCATGGAACAGCCAACCCTAACCATGCCCCCTCCCGGCCCCGACGGCCATTACGACTCGCCTCCGGTGGCTGCGGTGCGTCGTTGCTGGGAGAGTGTCTGTCAGGGCCAGGCCGACGAGTCGGACCTGCTGCTTACCTTACAGGCGTTCGCCGATCGGGTTCAGTTTGAGCTGAATCGGCTGGAAGGACAGGTTTTCCAGGGGCAGAGCGACCCTAAGGATCCCATCTTCGCGGCCGTGGTCGAGGCCTTCGAGCGTCAGCTTGAAGCCGTGGAGAGGATGGCGGAAGAGCTTAACGACCCCGGTCAGGGACACATGGTGGCCGGTCTGGAACTGGCCCTGCAGGCCAACGATGCCCTGATGAAGGCTCAGTTCGAGCTGGTTCAGCGAGTCCATCATCAGAGTTACGTCGACTGCCCGTTTTGTTCCACCACCAACGAGCGTGGCTCGGAGCGTTGCTCGAGTTGCTCGCGCAATTTGCCCATGGCCGAGCCCACCGGACAAACCGTGTCGGTGGTGCAGGCCGAGGGGTTGCCCCTGTCTGCGGGCGAGGGTCGGCCGATGACCGAGAATGCCCTGCGCATCACCCAGGCCGTGGACGCCTATCGCCAGGGTCAGCTGGATTTCGAGCAGCTCTACGCAGTGCTCGACGAGGTGGAAGAAAAGCTATTGGGGCATCAGGACGGAAACCAGCAGGCCATCGAGGCCGAAGGTGACCCTCAGGGTTATCTGGCCGAAACCCACACGGCCCTGGAACGCAGCCTGGAGGCCCTGGATCATATGCGGCTGGCCTGGGATAAAGACGACGATTCGTATTTGGAAGAGGGCTTGCATCGGCTGCATCTGGCTTCCGATGAGTTGTTGCGGCTCTATTCAGCGCTGACTTCGGGCGCCTGAGTTGACCGGCGCAGGCTGATCACCACCGATTTGGATGCCGGCGTATTGCTGCCTCGGGCGACCTGTTCGAGCGGTACCAGGGCGTTGGCCTCGGGAAAGTAGGTGGCCGTACAGCCCGCAGGGATCTCATAGGTGATCACCATAAAGGCCCGGGTGATTCGCTGCTGACCCTGAAAATGCGAGATCAGATCCACCACGTCGCCGCTGCGCAGGCCCTCGGCTTCGGCGTCGGCCGGATGCATCAGAATCACCCGGCGGCGCCCGGAAATGCCGCGGTAGCGGTCTTCCAGCCCGTAGACGGTGGTATTGAACTGGTCGTGGGTGCGAATGGTCATCATCCAGTAGTGCTGCGGGGGCAGGCGCAGGTCGGGGGCCTTCAGCGCAGTAAAGTGGGCCTTGCCGTCCAGCGTGCCAAAGCCGCCCTGGCGCACCGGGTTCGGTAGAGTGAAACCTTCGGGTTGGCGCACGCGCGCATTGTAGTCCTGAAACCCGGGGATGGTGGCTTCGATTTCGCTGCGAATGCGGTCATAGTTGTGTTGATACACGCTCCAGTCCACGCCCAACAGTTGCTGGGCCAGGCCGCACACGATGGCCACTTCCGAACGCAGCTGGGCAGAGGCGGGACGGGCCCGACCCTGCGAGCTGTGCACGATGCCCATCGAGTTTTCCACGCTGACGAACTGGGGCTGGCCTGCCTGAAGGTCGATTTCGCTGCGCCCCAGACAGGGGAGGATCAGGGCCTGGCGCCCGGTGACCAGATGCGAACGGTTGAGCTTGGTGGAGATCTGCACCGACATCGCCAGCTGACGTAGCCCCTGGGCACAGGCCTCGGTGTCGGGGGTGGCCGACAGAAAGTTGCCCCCCAAGCACACCAGCACCTCGAGCTGGCCGGCTCGCATGGCGCGAATGCTCTCGACGGTATCCAGGCCAGCCTCGCGCGGCGGTGAAAACTGGAAGCGCTGCCCCAGGGCGTCGAGAAAGGCAGGCTTGGGGTGACAGGTGATGCCCATCGTACGGTCGCCCTGCACATTGCTGTGGCCGCGCACCGGGCACAGCCCGGCACCCGGGCGGCCGATGGCGCCGCGCAACAGGCAGAGGTTGACCAGCGCCTGGATGTTGTCTACTGCGTTGACGTGCTGGGTGAGCCCCATGGCCCAGCAGAAGATGATCTTCTGGGTGCCGGCCAGCGCGGCTACCAGGGCTTCCGCCTGGTCTTCACGGATTCCGCACTGCTCCAGCAGTTCCCCAGGATCCTCGGCGGCCAGAGCGGCTCGGAATTCTTCAAAACCCCCGGTTCGCTCGGCGATAAACGCGTGGTCGACCTTGTCGAGCTCCAGCAGCCGACGGCAGGCCCACTGTAAAAGCGCCACGTCGCCATTGATGCGCACGGGCAGATGCAGGTCGGCCATGGGCGTTCCCCGGCCGAACAAGGTGGTGGCCGCCTTCAACGGGTTCATAAAGTCCTGGGGGTTTTTAAAGGCCACCAGAGCGGCTTCTGCCAGCGGGTTGATCGACACCAACCGGGCCCCGGCCTGGCGCGCTTTCTCCAGGGTGCTGAGCATTCTGGGATGATTGGTGCCTGGATTCTGGCCGATCAGCACAATCAGGTCGGCCTGCTGGAAGTCCTCGAGCTGAACGGTGCCTTTGCCCACCCCAACGCTGCCGGCCAGGCCCACGCCGCTGGACTCGTGGCACATGTTGGCGCAATCGGGCAGATTGTTGGTGCCGAAACGCCGCACCATCAATTGGTAGAGAAAGGCGGCTTCGTTGCTGGTGCGTCCCGAAGTATAAAAGGCCGCTCGTTGCGGCGAGGGCAGGGATCGCAGCTTCTCGGCCAGTTTCTCCAAGGCCAGTTCCCAGGAGATCGGTCGGTAGTGCACCTCGCCTTCGGGCAACCACATCGGTTGGCAGAGGCGGCCTTGCTGGTTCAGCCAGTAGTCGCTCTGACGCGAGAGTTCTTCGACCGAATGCCGCGCGAAAAACTCGGCGTCCACCCGCCGCCGGGTGCCTTCGTCGGCCATGGCTTTGGCCCCATTTTCGCAGAACTCTGCCAGTGAGCGCTGGCCTGTCGGTTCAGGCCAGGCGCAGCTGGCACAGTCGACCCCCTGGGCCTGGTTGAGCACCCGTAACAGCGAGATGCCCTTGACCAGCCCGGGCCCCTGAAGGGTGAAACGAGCCGTGGACAGCACTGCCGGCAGGCCGGCCGCCACCGTTTCAGCGGGCCGCAGGCTGTAGGGCTGGTCGGCCGGCTCCAGCGGGGGTTGGGCCTGTACGTCGCGGGGGTTCATACTAAGGCTGAGCCAGTACCGCCGTCTCTACCCAACGGGCCGGACTGAAGAGAGCCTGGCCAGCTACCGAGGTTAGCGTTCCGTCGGCCTGGATCAGCTGGGAGCGCATGTTGCCGGGGGCGGTGGAGTCGCTGGTGACCAGCCCGGGGAAATCCTCGATCAGACTGAAGGCTCCACCACCACCGGGTTGAGCCGCAACCACCACCTGGAACGCGCCGTTGCTGTCGAAACGGAAGACCTTGGTGGTAGCGGCGCTGTCGTCACCCACAAACACGAGATCGCCCGCAACCTCGAGGTGAGGATGAAAATTGCCCGCATTGCCCAGCCCGATGGAATTCAGCGGAGCCAACGTGCCGTCGGCGGCGATACGGAAGCTGTTGAGCTGGTCGTTGCCGTCGCTCAGCGAAAACAGGAATTGCCCGGAGGGGTCGATGCCCAGGGAAATGGGGTCATCCAGTCCGGCCGCCACCGTGCCCAGGGGGGTCAGTGCCCCATTGCCACCGACGCTGAAGCCCAGCACGCTATCGGCGTCGAAATCGGCGAAATAGACAAAGCGTCCGGTGGGGTCGGCGGCACCGCCCACCAGGTTGACCCCACCTGCTGCCACGCTGGCGGGCGCCAGCGGCGTAAGCTGATTGGCCGAGCCATCGACCGCGAACTGGTTGATGTTGCCCCCATTGGGATGATAAAGAGCCAGGCCTGAGGGATGGGCCAGCAACTGTTGGAAAGTGCCCGGATTGCTGGTGGCGACGCTGCTGATTTGAGTCAGATTGCCGGTAGTGGCGTCCATGTCGAAACAGACGATTTCAGGCGTGGTTGTCAGGGCGTAAAGGCGTGCCAGACTTGGATGCACCTCGAGGGTAAGGAAATTTCCCGCAATTTGCTGCCGCTCGGGACCAACGGCCCCGCTCTCACGGTTAATGCCGAAGACCCTCAGCAGGTCGGGTGCTCCCGTATTGGGGCTGCTGTAGGCAAAGAGCTGGTTCAGTTTGATAATCACCTGGCGCTCATCATCGCCGCAACCGCTCACCAATAACCCCAGCCCCACCGCCAGGCCTAACCAACACGTTTTTGTCATGGAACTCCTTTCCCACCCCAAAAGGGCACGCGCCTTTGGCAGGAGGGCGTTTCGCGAAATCACCTGCCAGATCCCCTCTGGGGGAGAACGCTTTCGGAAACCGAACTGCGCCTGGATGCCTAAGGCGGTACTGTTGGTTCTACTCCTCTGGCTGGGTTCTTGGGCCCCGGTTTGCTGCCAGGAGTCGGAAATGGTTCAGGGCATGGCCGGACTTCATCCCCTACGCGCCTGGATTTCACCTACGCCGGTGCGACTCGGGCGTAGCCGCGTTCGGGTGGAGGTCGGTCCCGTGCGCGAGGGACCCCCCATCGCGGTGGAGGGGGTCCAGTTGCTCGTCGATATGCCCTCGATGCCTCGACAGCGTCCCTTCCGGACCCCTCTGATCAGGCGCCCGGATGGCTTTTACGAGGGCGACCTGATACTCACGATGCGAGGAATCTGGAGGGTTCAGTTCCTGGTCAAGACTCCAACCGGCGAGTTTCGAGTCGTGACCCGAGTGCCTCTGGAAGCGGCGGCCAGCCCCGTGCCGGACCCGAGTCGCGAGTTCTGCGGGCCCGAGGAAAAGGAGGGAGCCCCCGAGGTCAAGATTCGACTTCTGGGGGGTGGGTCCGCGCGACTGGGCGACAACCGCCTGCGCATCGAAAGTGCCACACCGGCTCGCCGGGCCTATGTTGGTGTCGAGTTGTCGGGAGTCGCGATGTCTGTTCCGCCCCGCGAGGCTCGTGCCCGCAAAGACGGTAGCTACGAAGTCGAGGTCAACTTTCCCATGGCCGGAGTCTGGCAGGTAAGGGTCGATCTCGACGGACAGGTCAGTGCGCCCAGCGTTTTCGTGGTCGATCCACCGGGTGCGCCTCAAGGTCAACGACGCCTCTGGTTGTTGGTCGGGCTGCTGGCCCTGCCCCTTGGGGTGTGGACCTGGCGCAAAGGCCGGGCCCCTGGTCCGGTGGCGCTGGGTTGGGCGATGTGTTTTTCCACGTTGGGCCTGGCCGTGGCCCTCGAGCGGTTTTGGCCTCGTCCGGGGGAGATGCTGATGGACATGGCGCGGCCCGATTTAGGGCTCGACGTTCTCAGTGCCCCCATGCCGGTCCAACTGGCCCGGGTTCAGCGGCTTAAGCTCGGTCTGCGCCGCTCCTTTCCGGGCACCGTCGAAGCTGAGAAAATGAGGGTGCTGCGGGCGCCCCGTCGGGCTGCCGTGCTGGAGGTGGCTGCCCCCGGACAAAGGCTTCGACGGGATCAGCCCGCTGTTCGCCTCGACAGAGGCTGGCTCCCGTCCCCTCTGGCGGGTGCTGTGTTGAGAACCCTGGTGGAACCGGGACAGGCGGTCGAACCTGGCCAGGCCCTGCTCGAAGTGGCTGAACTCGACCGGGTGAGAATTCGAGCTCAGGTGCCCGTGATGGTTCGAAATTTGCTGTCGGTAGGGGCCCCGCTGCGAGTTCGAGATGAGATGAATTCCGCCCGCACCCGTCTTCGGGCCCTGTCGGCCGTGGCCGAGGGCGAGACATGCTGGCTGGAGGCGGTCATCGACAACGACCAGCCCGGCGGGGCTCTGGGCCACGGCGATCGACCTGTTCGCCCCAGTCCGCCAGGGCAGCCTCCGCTGCTCTTTGCGCTGCAACAGCGGGTCGAAGTGGAATGTCTGCTCGAAGAGGTGGATGGGGCGCTGTGCGTGCCTCGCCAGGGGGTGCGGTTCGAACCCGAGGGAGCTTCGGTGCTGGTGGCTGAGTCGGTGGCCGGGCAGAAGCTGGTTCGCCGTCGAGAGGTGACGTTGGGGTTGCAGACGCCTGAAATGATCCAGGTGCTGAGTGGCCTGCGAGAAGGCGAGCAAGTGGTGGCACTCTGCGAGCCAGGCCTCAGGGAGGGCATGGTGGTTACGGCTGGCCGCTGGGAGGAGGGAAGTTCGGGGGGCCTGTTGATGCCTGAGGACTTCATGGCCGAGCCATGAGGGTGATCGCGTGGTCGCTGCACTACCCCCGGCTCGTGCTGGCTACCTGGGCGTTGATCGTGGTGGCCGCTCTGGGTGCTCTGGCGGGCGGGCTGGTGATCCAGTTGAACCCGGCCCTGCCCCCCAACATGGTCATGGTGGTCGCCCAACAGATGGGCCATTCCGTCAGCGACACCGAGCAGGTGGTGACCATGCCTCTAGAGCGCGCCCTGCAAGACATCGAGGGTCTGCGAGCTCATCGCTCCCAGACCTTGCCAGGGATGGTGATGCTGACCCTCGAGTTCGACTACCGCAAGGCCCTGGGACCTTCGCTGGAACAGGTGCGGGCGCGAATACTGGCGATGGACGAACTGAAAGGCTGGCAGTTGGAGGCTCGACCGATGGAGCCCCTGCGTCCGGCTTTGCTTCATCTGGCACTGCATCATCCACTGCCTGAACAACTGCAATGGTTAGAGCAGACCGGCTTGCCCCAGTTGCGACAACTCTCGGGCGTGGCTTCGGTGCACCTGCTGGGGCAGCCCGAACCTATTTGGGAGATCATGGTCGACCCCCAACGGTTGCAGCGTCACGGCCTGACGCTCGAGGACCTCTATCACTGGCTAAAATCGTTGCCTGTTGAGCACGGCCTGGGTGAATTGCGCACTTCCACTGCTCCCACCCGGGCGCTCGTCGCCGAGCGAAACGAGCTCGAGCAAGACCCCGGCTCACAAAGGGTGCGAGAACGACCGCGCCGCCTGTTGCTTCGCGAGCTGGCCGAGGTCATGCGCAGCGATAACCCGACCTCGCCGCGCTATCGTCACAACGGGGCCAGAGCTGTCCAAATTTGTGTGCAGGCTTTGCCGGAGGCTTCGACCCCCGGGGTGCTGAGGAGGGTAGAGAACTGGATCGAGCAGGCCGAAGCCGTCGGGTTGAAGCTTGAAATTGCCTTTGACGGTTCCCACCTTCTAAGGCGCATGCTCTGGGATTTTGGGCTGGCGATGGCACTGGGCCTGGCGTTGCTGACGTTGTCACTTTATCTGTTCCTGGGCGAAGCCAGGGGGGTGCTCATCGCTTTGGCCACGCCCCTGGCTTCGCTGGCACTTACCCTGGTTTGCCTCTTCGTTTTGGGATTCAGTCTCAACTCGTCGACGCTGGTGGGTTTGTTGCTGGCCTGCGGGCGACTGGTCGATGATACGATCCTCGATCTGGATGCCGTTCGTCGCCAACTGGCTCGGGGCCGAACGGCCGCCGAGTCGGCCCTCTTGGGCTGCAGTGAGGTGCGGCGGGCCGTCGTTTCCTCCACGCTGGTCACCCTGCTGGCTGCGCTGGTGCTGACGCGCGTGGGTGGCGTCGTGCAGGATATGTTCGAGGCCATCGCCTGGGCCTACGGGCTGGCCCTGGTAGCCTCGTTGACGGCGGCCGTTACACTCACCCCGGTGCTGGCGGCCTGGGTGTATTCCCGAGCGGGACTGTTGCCCGCACCCGGCGGAGAGGGTCTGCGCCGACGCTACCGAGCCGGTTTGCAAGAGGTGCTGCGTCACCCGGGTAGCGTGCTCGGCCTGGCCGTTGCTGCTTGCTACCTCTCTGTGGTGATGCTGCCCCGAATCGGCTACGAGATGATGCCCCTGGCCGATACCGGTCAATTCATCGGATTTCTCGAGGGTCCGCCGGGTTCCAGTCGTGATCAGGTCGAACGCCTGGCCCAGGGCGTTGAGAAGCTGCTGCTCAGACAGCCCGAGGTGCAGGACGTCAGCTGTGAGGTGGCCGGCACGACTCCCATCGGAGTGTTCAGCGGTCACGGTCAGATGGCCGAGAATTCAGCCACTTTCCTGGTAACTCTGGGCGATGACCGAAGGCGTCGAGCCTTATGGGAACTGGCCGACGCCGTACAGAGCGAGGCTCGGCGCCAGTATCCCCAATTGCGTCGCCTGACCTTCAAAGAGCTGGGGGCTGATATGATGGCCTCGGCCTCTGCTCCCTTGGAACTGGTGTTGCGAGGCCCCGAACTGGCTCGATTGAGCCGGTTGGGTGAGCAGATGTTGCAGTTGGCTCCCTCAGTGGGAGTCGTCACACCGGCCACTTCCTGGCAGCTGGGCCAACCTCAGTTGGTGTTGCGGGGGGTGAGCGATCGAAACGGAACCCGCCTGGGCCTGGGTGGTGGTCAACTGGAGCGCTCGGGGCTGTCGGCTCATCCCTGGATGCTGAGCTATCGACCGGCGGTACGCCGTTCTCCGGCCGACCTCGAAGGTTGGAGCCAGGGAACCACAACCTCGCTAACCTCCGAGCGCATCGACCACGACCAGGGGCAGCGAAGTCTAACGGTGATGGGCTTCTATCGGAAGGGGACCGGAGGCTCCATGCAACTGCAAATGAACTGGCTGATGGCCGCTCGCATGCAGCTGGCGATCCCCAGCAACTACCAGCTCGAATTGCGCGGCGACATGGTGTTGATGATGGATTCGTTTGCCCGATTGACGGCCGCGCTGGCCCTGGCCGTGGTGCTGATTTACCTGATATTGGGGCTGCAGTTTGCTTCTTTCACTCTGCCCCTGGTGTTGCTGGCTTCGATTCCGATGGAGCTCCCCGGAGTCGTCCTGGGTTTGCTACTCACAGGCCAGGGGTTTTCCAGTGTGTCTTTGCTGGGTCTGGTGGTTTTGCACGGAATGGACCTCACCGCCTCGCTGTTGCTTGTGGACGCGGTATGGGGCCACAAACGAACCAAAGGCTCCCTGGAGGAGGCCCTGTGTGAGGCACTCCCTCGCAGGCTGTTGCCGATCCTCTTGACGGCCACCATTACCGTGGGCGTGTTGTTGCCGCTGGTGCTGACTCCGGGTGGAGGCTTTGACGCCTATGCTCCGCTGGTTACCGTGATCGTGGGAGGCCTGCTTTCGTCTACCTTTTTGTCGTTATGGGTCACCCCTGTTCTGCTTCGTTTGCACGGGGGATTTGCCAGGTCTCCCGACGAACAAGGCGCCACCGCACAACACTGATACGGGAGGGGATCCACTTGTCAAAACTCGTCAGCCGTCGCCAACTACTTTCTGCTGGTGCCTCGCTTTGTGGCCTGGGAGCCATCACGATGCTTTCGGGTTGCGGCAATGAAACCTTACAGAGCATTTTTCAGCAGCCGACCAATGTGAACGTCCCCCCCCCTCAGCCCCCACAGGTCCCGCCGGCCTTCATTCAGCCCCAGGAGATCCGCAGTGTGGGCACAACGCTGGATACGTCGTTGACGTTGGTCCGCGCCGACCATGTTCTCAACGGCGCAAACATCAACGTTCGCACCTATAATGGGACGCTGGGTGGGCCAACGCTCCGTTGTCGTCCCGGTGATCGGCTGCGCGTCAACGTGATCAATCAGTTGCCAGCTAACCCCGATCAGGGCATGGTGATCGCCGACCATAACGTGCCCCATCACTTCAATTCGACCAATCTTCACACCCACGGTTTGCACGTCTCGCCGCAGGGCAACAGCGACAACGTTTTCGTAGATATCCAGCCCGGTCAGTCCTTCCAATACGAATACCAGATTCCGGCCAACCATCCGGCCGGAACCTTCTGGTATCACCCTCACAAACACGGCTCCTCGTCGATGCAACTCTTCAGCGGCATGGCCGGCGCGTTGATTATCGAGGGCGACATCGATCTGGTTCCCGAGATCGCCGCAGCCCGAGATCTGGTGTATCTGATTACCGAGTTCAATCTGAGCGGCGGCGACGTACCCGCCTTTGTGGGCGCGTCTTTTCCTCTAAATCAGCGCACTCTGGCCGTCAATGGCGTGTTTCAGCCCACGCTTCAGGCTTTTTCGGGCGAAGTCGTGCGCTTGCGCGTGATCAACGGCACAGTGCGCACCAACATTCCTTTCGCGGTCGAGGGCCACGATCTCAACATCATCTCTTTCGACGGCCTGACTTTGCCCAATGTTCGCCAGGCCGGTTCGACGCTCACCGCACCGGGCAATCGAGTGGATATTCTGGTCCAGGCCGGGGCGCCCGGGCTCTACGAAATTCGCAAGCTCGTCGACAATTCCAACAATGCGCCCGATGCTCAGCTGGTGCTGGGCTTCCTGGAGGTTCTGCCCACGGTGGTCAACATGTCGCTGCCCGGCGCCTTGCCTGCTCCTGCAGCTCTGCCCACCATTGAGGCTGGCGAAGTCACCGGCAATCGAACCCTGACCTTCAGTGTGGGTGCTGGTGGTCCGCTCGGCTTTGGCAGTTTTGAAATCGACGGGGTGCTCTTCGACGAGAATGTCGTCAACCAGACGGTCAACCTCGGGGCCGTCGAGGAGTGGAAGCTGGTGAACACCAGCAACGTGGCTCACCCCTTCCATATTCACGTGAACGCCTTTCAGGTGATTTCCATCAACGGCGTGGCGTTGCCGGAACCGGAGTGGCGAGACACGATTTTGATTCCCAAGAATGGTGAGGTGGTAATTCGACATCGGTTCGAGGACTTCACCGGTGTGTTTGTGCTGCACTGCCATATTCTGGTCCACGAAGACATCGGCATGATGCAGGTGGTTGAGGTCGTCTAACCGCCGCCTTGCTGCACCGCTGCGGTCAGGGCCTGACCCGCCTGGCGAAGGTCGGGGTAGCGTTCGTCGGGCTCGGTTCGGGTCATTCGTTGGCGAATGTCCGCGAGGAGTCCGGTTTGTAGCACCTGCCCGAGCAACAGGCCCAGCACGTACTGGTCCGAGGCCGGGGTTGGCTGCTCCTGGCGGGCTGCCTCGGGGGCACAGGGGTAGTGAAGGGCGATGGCGTGGTTTTGCAAAATGGCCCGGCGCCGCTCGAGAAATTTGCGGGGGCTGAATTCCCTCAGTTTGGCGGGTTGACCGGGCCATTTCTCGATGTCTTGCAGCGAGAACGAGCCGCTGCAGCGACCCTGCTGGTGGTGCTGCAAAACCTCCAGAAAGACCGGGCGTAACAGATCCCATGCCGCCCTGGCCCCCAGGCCCTCGGCCGGGATGTGTCGCTTGAGCGAAAGCGACTCTCCAGCAAAGTAGAGAAAGAAGTGGCCATAGGCTTCCTTCAGCAGCTGATGGGATTCGTTCTGGAGAAAAGCACGAGATTCGTCATCGGCGGGCAGGCACAAGATGACGTCCCCTCGCGGCGTGTCGTAGAGGCGAGCGCGGGGAGTGGGGCTCGACCGCAGCGTGTGCAACTGGTGGCCTTCCAGTTGCAGCCCCAAAAAGGGATCCTGATCGGCCTGGCCGGTTCCTTCGCTCCAGAGCCAGTGAAAGGTGGAATAGGCCTCGAGGTTCTGGCGGCGAGCCTGATCGGAATGCAACAGCGGAAAGGCGCGCTGAAGGTGAACCGACTCCACTCGGCCGTCCTGAACCTTCGAATAGAGTTGTCGGAACAGCGGCATCGTCAGGGTGGTCGAGGGGGCATGCTGGAATCCCTCGCTCAAGCAGGCTTCTTCCAACACCTGATAACGCTGGGTGAGAGCCTTCCACTGCTGCGGCTGGTCCTGGCGAAGATACTCGAGTTCGAGCGTCTCCAACGCACAGAACAGGGGGTAGACCTCTTCGGCCGAGCGCCTGCCTGAGCGCATGAGCAAAAACAGCCTCTGGAGGCATAGCCTGCGAATGTCATTGAGCTTTTCCAGATGAGCATCGTAGAGCCAGCGTGCGGCCTTGCTGCCCAGCCGAGAGAACAGGCCACGAAAGGGCATTTCGCGTTCCAATACGCTGCGCAGTGTTTGCAGCAGCACGGTCAATTTGAACGGCTTGCGCAAATAATCATCAGCCTGAATTCGGGCCGCCTTGATGGGTACATCCAGGTCGGCATAGCCCGTCATGACGATGCTACGCAGTTGAGGCTGACGCTTCTTGATGGCCGCAATGGTGTCCACGCCGTCCAGTTCGCCAGCCATTCGTACGTCGCTGAGGATCAGGTGAAACTGTTGTTGCTGTGCGGCTGTAAGCGCCGCCTGGCTACTGCCAACGGCTACCACCCGGTAGTCGTTTTCATCGAGCACTTCGGCGATCGTCTCGCGTAGAACCTCGTCGTCTTCGAGCAGCAGGATGGACTGCACGGCTAATTCGTTTTCCCAAAGCGGCCGGGAAGAAATGCACTCGGGAATCGATGACCCATAGCTCGGCATTTCGAAATACATTTTGAAATTCCCTGGCTTCCACTCCGGGTTGCGCGGGGCCCAAGGGTTTTCCGACCGGGACAGAAAAGACCACCCCATCCGAGCTGAATGGAGCCACTCATGTCCGCCGATTCACTTGCTCAACAACTGGCTGAGCTTCAAGCAGAGAACGAAAGTTTACGGAGTCAGCTGTCCGAGCCCGACCTGAAAGCCTTCGAGCAAATTCGGGAACTGCGAAGTGCAAACAAGAAGCTGGCCGACGACGTGAAACGCCTGACGGGCGAGAGTGTCCAGCTGGCCTTCAAGAATCGGGGCCTGGAGCAGCAGGTCAAGAAGCTTCAGGAAGAGTTGGGACAGGCCGCTGAACAGGGCCAGCGACTTCATCAGTCGATGGAAGAGCTGCAGGGTGAACTCTCTCAGAGTCGCGAGCAGGTGCTATCCCACGAACAGGAGCTCGAGCGGCAGAAGGCGGCTCTGTCGCAAGGACAGGCCTCGCTACACAATCTTCAAGAAGAACTACGTCAGCGCGAAGAGCGGATCGCCAAATTGGAGCACCTGGTCAACGACTTCAAGGAGCAGTTTCTCTCCGGAGATTTTGCCGCAGTCGCTGAGCCTCCCTCGGCCGAGGGGGCTTATGCTTTGCTGCAACTCCATCTCGGAGAGGCTCTGGGGCTTTCCGGACAGACTCTGGTGGATCAGGTCTATGATCTGATGGGTGTCGACCACTCCAGCGACGATATGGAGGTGCTCGAGGACCTTTTTGAGTGTCTTCAGGACACCGGCGAGGCCGTTTTTTCTTCCCCCGAGGAGCAGGCTGTGTTGAAGCAGTCGCTGCAGCGCACCTGGGGTCTGCTGTCGGGGCAGCCTTCGCTGACGTCCACCTCGGCGCAGGTTGTGGAAGTCGACTCGATTGCCGAGCCGGAGCCGGTGGCAGAACTCGAACCTGCACCCTCGGCTCCTGCCGAGCCCGAAGTGGTGGTCGAGGTGGAGCCTGAGCTTGAGCCTGAACCCCCCCTCGATGCGGAGTTGGAGCCAGAGGCCGAAGCCCACGAAGACGCGAGCGCAGAGTTCCAGGTGCCCGAACTGGAGTTGGCAACGGAGCCCGTCCCTGAAAACGAGCCCGAGCTTGCGGCTGCCGAAGAGGAGCCGGCGGCCGTCGAGCAAGAGCCGGCCGTCGAGGAAGGCGGCCTGGACCTGGACGCTCTGTTGGGCATGGGCTCCGAGGAGCCGGTGGTCGAGGTTGAGGCTACGTCCCATGGCGACGCCGAAGTGGTTGACGAAGTGGTTGACGAAATTGCAGAGCCAGCCGCCGAGTCCCAGAGCCCGACTGGAGACCACCATGGTGCCTGGGTGCCGCCTCAGGCGCGCGCCAAACAGGAACAGATCGAGAGTGCTCTGGAACTGGTTCAAAGCCAGCCCGCTCTGGCTCTGGAAATGTTGGAGCAGGCCCTCGAGGTGGAGGTCTGGGTGGAAGCCGAGCCGCGGGCGCATCTGGCCGTGGCCAGGCTGAAAGCCAGCCTGCACGACATCATGGACCCTCTCAGCGAGGCGATGGCGGGAGTTGAGGTCGAGGACCTGTTTCCTCTGCTGTCGGCAGCCGAGTCGGTGGCCCGAGGTTCGGTGGCCGAGCGCCTGGGGTTGTTTTACCAGTTTGGTATGACCTCTCGAGCCGACATGCTCAAGTTGGAATCAGGAGTGGGCCTGGGTAAGCGCAGTCTGAACCGAGACTTCGTCGCCAGTATCGGCGACGAAGTGGAAGAGCAGATCGTGGGCTTTCTTCGCGATCACCTGATCCCCAAAGCCGGACTGCACCTGCCGATGCCCTCTCAGAAGTTTCAGGACCGCCTGGAGGCCACGGGCCCGGCAGCTTTTGTGGGAACGTTGCGCCAGGCTCTCAGGGCGGTGGACTACACCCTGTTCAATTTCCCCGATCTGAAGGTGCTGACCTATGATGGACCCGACACCTTCGTCGTGGACGCCTGTGCCGAGCCCGAACTGACCCTGGTGTTCCATCGCGACATCGAAGGGTTGCCCCCCGAGGAACTGTGTTTCCTGGTGTTCCGCCATCTGGTGGGTATGTACCGCGGCCACAGCCAACTGGCTCACATGGCCGAAGGCCTGGACGATGCCGCTCGATTGCGCCTCATACAGGCGGCCGTCGAGCTTTTCCTGGAAGAAAACGCCATGCCCCATCCCGAGCTCCAGCAACGACTCGATGCGTTGCAGCCCGGCCCCGACTTCGAGTCACTGGCCAGCCAGTTGCTCCTGCAACTCTATCAGGCAAGCAACTGGGAGGGCTTTCTCTACACTCGGGAGTTCCTCTGGCAAGGCGAGGTGTTCAGCAAACGCCTCAACCCGTTGGCGGACCACGAGGCGGCGCGTCTCGTGGGCATCACGGCGGCTACCTATGGGAGTCTGCGCGACGAATTGCGCGATCACGAGGCCCTGCTCGAGGAATTGCAGCATGGCTTAACACCGCTGTTTGAGGGTAAGCCTGGCCTGGGACCGGCCCGACTACGGCTGCAACGGCTTTGGAACAGCTTCCTTGAGGAAGAACAAGGTTAAGCAATTTTTGAGCGGGGGGCGCTAACCTCAACTCAGGCCCGGTGGGGGAATGTGAAAGGAGAGGGCGCCCGTGACCAACGCTCAAAACCCAGACCCCACCCAGGACGTCGACGACGTCGCCCTGCACTTTCTCGAAGCCTGGATTTCATCGCCACAGTCGCCGCCTCCGGCTCCCCTGCCCGAGGTGCAGCGCACCATTGACCCGAGCTTGAGGGCGATTGAGCGGCTGGTGGCGCAGCATCAGGACTTGTTCCGTCGCCACACCCCCAGCCGCTCCAGACCCCTGGACTAGGTCAGCGCCATGGCTTTCCTCACCACGCTCATGCCGGCGTAGCGGGCTTGCGACCCCAGCATTTCCTCGATGCGAAGCAGCTGGTTGTATTTGGCGATGCGCTCCGAGCGACACAGCGATCCGGTCTTGATCTGTCCGGCGTTGGTGGCCACCGCCAGGTCGGCGATGAAGGGGTCTTCGGTTTCTCCCGAGCGGTGGGAGATCACCGAGGTGTAGCGGTTGCACTTGGCCAGTTCAATGCACTGCAGGGTTTCGGTCAGGCTGCCGATCTGGTTGACCTTGATCAGAATCGAATTGGCAATGCCCTGATCGATGCCCTTCTGCAGGCGCTTGGGATTGGTCACAAACAGGTCGTCGCCGACCAGCTGCACGCTGTGTCCAAGCTTTTTCGAAAGCGTTGCCCAGCCCGTCCAGTCGTCCTCGCTCAGCCCGTCTTCAATGGAGATGATGGGGAATTTGGCCACCCAATCGAGATACATCTCCACCATCTGATCCGAGCTGCGCACGGCGCCCCCTGATTTTTCGAAAACGTACTGGCCGTTTTTGAAAAACTCCGAGGCCGCCACGTCGAGGGCCAGAAATACGTCCTTGCCGGCTTGATAGCCGGCCTTTTCAATGGCCGTCATGATGATCTCGAGAGCCTCCTCGTTGCTCTTCAGGTCGGGAGCAAAGCCACCCTCGTCGCCGACGGCGGTGGACAGGCCCTTCTTCTTGAGCACGGACTTGAGGGCGTGAAAAATCTCGGCGCCGCAGCGAAGCCCCTCGCGAAAGTCCGGAGCCCCGGCCGGCATCACCATGAATTCCTGGACATCCACGGTATTGTCGGCGTGCTGGCCGCCGTTGAGAATGTTCATCATCGGCACCGGCAGCACATGGGCCAGTGGCCCTCCCAGATAGGCGAACAGGGGCAGCCCCACGTCCTGGGCTGCGGCTCGGGCCACCGCCAGCGACACGGCCAGAATGGCGTTGGCTCCAAGTTTGGCTTTGTTCTCGGTGGCATCCAGGTCGAGCATGGCCTGGTCGACGGCCATCTGGTCGACGCCCAGCATGCCCTCGATTTCGGGGGCAATGAGTTGCTCGACATTGTCGACCGCCTTGAGAACCCCCTTGCCCAGATACACTTTGGGCTCGCCATCTCTCAATTCGACGGCCTCGTGGGTGCCCGTCGAGGCCCCGGAAGGTACGGCAGCTCGTCCCGTTGCTCCTGATTCAAGCTCCACCTCGACTTCGACCGTGGGATTTCCCCGAGAGTCGAGAATTTGGCGAGCAACAACCGATACAATTTCACTCATAACGTTTCTCCGATCCACCCTGGTGCAGGGCTGAACGCAGTTCGTGCCGCGGGAAACCACCCCCTTCCGTCGCCCTGCCAGGGTAAGCCCTTTGGAGAGGCGAAGCGGGCGTAATGTCGGAGAGCCCCTTTCAAGAGTTGGTCGCCATTATGCAAAGGTTACGGGGGCCCAATGGCTGCCCCTGGGACCTCAAGCAGGATCATCAGACTCTGATTCCCTACCTGATTGAGGAGGCTTACGAACTGATCGAGGCCATCGAGGCCAACGACTCCCAAGCGATGCGAGAAGAACTGGGCGACTTGATGCTGCAGATCGTCTTTCACGCCCAGCTGGCAAGCGAGCGCGGCGACTTTGATGCCGACGATGTATGTCGGGCGATTAACGACAAGATGGTCCGACGGCATCCCCATGTGTTCGGCCAACAGGCCGGTTTAGAAAGTGCCGAGGAAGTGCTTCAGCAGTGGGAGGTGCTCAAGAGCCAGGAGAAAGAGGGTTCTCGCTCGGTTCTCGAGGGGGTCAGCTCGGGGCTTCCGGCTCTTCCCCAGGCGGCCTTACTGCAACAGCGCGTGCGCCGCCAGGGCTTTGCTTATCCCGATGTCGAATCGGCCTGGAGCAAATTCGAGGAAGAACTCTCTGAGTTCCGTCGTTCTCCCAGTCCAGAGGAGTTTGGCGATATGCTGTTTGCGCTGGTGTCGGTGGCTCATTTTCACGGCATCGACCCTGAAGCCGCCCTGCGCACGACCAACCGCAAGTTCCGCCAGCGCTATGAGCGGCTCGAGGAACGCTTTTCCGGCAGCCTGCAGCAACAATCGGCCGAAACGCTTCAGGCCGCCTGGAACGAACTCAAGGCTCGTTCTCAATCTTGAGGCTCTCGGGCAGCGAGTAGGGGGGGCGCAGCTCGATTTTCGCCGATGCTCGCAGGTCCTCAAGATACTCACCGCGTTTTTTTGCCGTCAGAATTTCTCGAATCTGGGGGCGCAACTCCTCAAGGCTGGTTTTCCTGGCCACCACCCGGAAAATATGCAGACCTTCCGGTCCCGGAATCGGGTCACTCACCTGACCCACAGGCAGTGAGGCGATTTCTTCGGCCAGTTCGGGAGGCAATTCGGAGCGATGAACCTGCCCGAGCTTCCCTCCTGAGTTGGCGGTGGGTTTGTCCTGACTGTGTTTTTTCGCCAGCGCGCCAAAGTTGGCTCCGGGCGCACGGGCTTCCCGCACGACCTCGGCGGCCTTCGCTTCATCCTTGATCAGGATGTGCTCCAGTTCCCAGACCTCCAGTTCGTCGCGATGGGCTTCCAGGTAGTTGGCTTCGTCTTCAATTTCGATTTGGGCCTGCACCAGTGCATCCAGGGGAACGAGAATGCTGAGGTTGCGGCGCAGGTCCTGCTCCTGAATCGCTCCTGCCTGAAGCCGCGCCCGCACTTCGGGTTGTTTCTTCATTTCAGCCAGACGTGCCTCAATACGGGCCTGGTCGGGCGCGATCTTGGAACGCTGGGCCTCTTGAAGAATGAGGCGTTGGTGTACCAGATCGCGAAGCACGTCGCTTCCGAACCTGGTTTGCAGTTCGCGTTGAAGTTCGGCCGCGGTAATCGGTTCGCCATTGACTCGAGCGGCGAGCTGTCGGGCCGGGTCCAGCTGGCGTAGCGCCAGCCAGTAACCCATCGCCAGGCTGCACGTCGCCACGGCGAGCAGTCGGATCAAGCGCGCTCGGGTTGACATGGCGCTGCTTTCTGACCGTTTCCTCAGCTACCTGCTAGGTGCTCCTGGTTGGGAAGTCGAACCTGCCGCGATGATCGCCCTTTGGAGAAAGACGATTCGCGCCGTCGGGGTTCACCTCGACCGGGTTCTGGAACGTCTGATCGCCTTTCGTCCCACAACTCGCAACGCCCGGCTGTGGCGTGCTCTGATCGGGATGCAGTTGATGCTGGCCTTTCTGGTTCGCTGGCAATATGGCGATGTGCTGTCGGTGGACCTGTTTCTGGTGCCGGTGCTGCTGGGGGCTGCCCTGTTTCGCAACCGAGGTTTGCTGGTTGTGCCCCTGGCCACTGTGGCATTTTACTTCGGGGGGTTGGGTTGCCGGGGCATCGACAATCGCCACCTCTGGCTCAATACCGCCGGACAGGCCTTCGAGTGGTCGATTCTGGCCGGTTTTGCCCTGGTAACACTCGATCGTTATGGCGCGATCAAGCGCTTGCAGGCCAGGATGGACCAGGATGTCGAGCTGGCCCGTCGGCTCCAGTCGGCATTGATGCAGCGTCGCTTCGAGATGGGCTCGGTGCGGCTCGAAGGAAAGGTCAATCAGACTCTGGCGGTGGGTGGCGACTTCTACTACTTTCGGCCCTTCGGTCAGAAGTATGTGGTGTTCTGTCTGGGGGACGTTATGGGCAAGGGCATCTCAGCTTCGTTGTTGATGGCGCTCGTGATGGGGTTCATGTTCGAGTGGGGCAAAAAGAGTCCGTCCCCTTCGTTCGTGCTGCGCAAGCTCAATTCTCGGTTGGCCCAGTGGAATCAACAACAAACCAGTTTTGTCACCATGTTTTACGCGGTGTATGACGAGGAACAGCAGATGCTGTCGTACGCCAATGCCGGCCATCCCGCCGCGCTGCTGTTGCGCAACCAGGGCGAGGTTCTGGCTTTGGAGGGCACGGGACTGCCTCTGGGAGTTCTCGAGGAGAGCGAGTGGGAAGAGCGACAGCTTCCCATGGCCCCGGGAGAACGGCTCATTGTGTGCAGCGATGGTGTGCTGGAGGCTCGGGGCCGCGAAGGCCCCGAATTCGGCCAGGAGAGCCTGTCCCTGGCACTGCGCGAGACTTGCCGGCTGCCGCTGGAACAGGCGTTGGAGCAGGTCGAAGGCCGCGTTCGCAGTCACTGTCAGGGACGACTGCAGGACGATCTGGCTTTGTTGATGATGGAGAGGGTGTAGAATGACAGACGAGTTTGCCTTACAACGCTATTATGGTGAGGCCGCGACGGTGGTGCAGGGCTGCCAGTTGGCTCGCTACCTGGCGGTGTTGTTGAGGCTGGCCAAGAGTCGGGGCATTTCCGTGCCCGAGCGCAATGCGGCCGCTTCTATCGCTTTCGTGTTGGCCGACGAGTCCACTCGTCAGGAGGCCTTCCGGTTCGATGAAGAACTGCCCCCCACCTGGGCCCAACTGCTGGCCCCGCTGCAGCAGCCTCCGGTGTCGCTCTGTCTGTATCGAGACGCCTGTGTGGTGGCCTGGGCCGATGGGCAGCTCGACCCCGATGAACAAGAAATCCTCGAGCAGATCGCTCGAGGATTAAACCTTGGACCCGACCAGTCGGGCCGAATCCAGGCCCTGGTGCGTCAGCAAGAGGAGGCCCGGTTGCAGTTCCTGGCACTGGCCGCCCCCGAGGGCTAGCCAGGAGCGCGGCAGAAAACCCGTTGTTCCGTCGCCGCGATCCTGGCACATCCTGTGGACACTCTTCAGCAGCTTCCTAGTCCTGGTTCTTCTTTCCAAAGATCGCTTTGCCGATTCCGCCGAGCAGAGCGGCTCCCAGAATCAGCAACTTGGCCCCGCCGGCTTTGAGCAGCAGCAGAAGCGGCTTGAACATGACGGCGATGAAGGCCAGCACGCCGGTTTTCTTCGCCAGCAAAGCGCCACCGGCGATCAAGGCCACCAGGCCTCCGGTAGAAATCTTATCTCCCTGTTGATAGTCCTCGTATCTTTGTCCTTGATTGAAGGCAATGGCCTGGACGATCTCCTGGGAGCGGGGCTTGGCAGCGGCCAGGTCTTTGTTGTCGCACATCAGGTTGATCGAAAGCACCCCTTTGCGCCCCAGAACTCGAGTGTTGTAGTTGACGAACTGTTCCTTGTCCTGATTTTCGCCCTGCAGGCTCCAGAGCACCACATGGGTCTTGGGGTCGTAGCTTGGTTCCTGATCCCAGCCTGTGACGTGCAGTTCGCCCAGACCCTTGGATTTGCGGGCTTCATTTTGAGCCTCGGTGCCTTCCTGATAACTTTCCAGGATGGCTTTGGCGTCGATTTTCCCGGCATCATCGTCTTTGACGTAGCCGGTATCCTCAAAGCCGATCAAAATGCCGAAATTGGCGTCCTTCTGGTCGGGCATGATGAAGGCCAGCACATCTTTATCGCCGCTACCCATCTGTTCCATGAGAGCCCGTGCCTTGGCCTCGCCCAAATACACATAGCCTTTGGGCAGGTTGAGCGTGGCCAGGTCCTTGCCGATCTGGACCTTGGCAGGGCCTCGAGCATCGACATCATCGCCCTCGGCTCGCGCCGGGGCCAATCCCAGAGTGGTGGCCAGAGTCAGCACCAACAGGGCTGCTCTCCAGGTGAACCGAGCGATCATCGAAATACCTCCTTGAAGATGGTCCCCATTTCGTCCCGCGATCAGGGTTTCCTATGCCGGAGGGCGAAGCCCCTCGAATGCTGCGTTCCGTTGCTCCTGCCTGGACGGTGTTGATCTATACCAGTGCCAGCCCTGATTTGCGTGAGGCGGTTCAGGAAAGTCTGGCCGAAATCAGCGACCGCTACGGCGCTTCCAACGACTCGGTTCAGGTGGTGGCCCAGATGGGCACGGCTGGCTCCATGCAGCGCTTGCAGTTGCACGGCGTCGACCAGCCCCAGCCCCTGGGTCCGGCCACCCGCGGAGAAATGACCGAACCGGGCCGGCTGCGCGAGTTTCTGGAATGGGGTATGAGCCGCTTTCCAGCTCAGCGCTATGCGGTGGTGCTGGGCGGACACGGGGCCGGTTTTGCGGGGGCCGTTACCGATTCGCAGCGCCGCTCGATGCTCAGTTTGCCTTCGATCCAGCAACAGTTGAGCGGTCTGCCCGCCCGACCGGAGTTGTTGATTTTCAACACCTGTCTGATGGCTCAAGCCGAAGTGGCAGAACAGCTTCAGGGAACGGCTTCCCAGCTGGTCGCATCCCAGTCCCAACTCAGAGGCCTGGGTTTGCCACTGGCGGCCTGGTTGCCCCGGCTGGACGCACGAATCTCGGCTGCCGAGGCTGCCCGTGCCCTGGCCGAAGAATCGAGCCGAGTTCCAGATCGGGCCCCTCAGGTCTCGGCCTTGAACCTGGAGGGTTGGCCCGAAATTCGTGAGTCCATCGACGCTCTGGCCGGCTACTTGATGGCCGATGCCCGCCATCGAGCCGACCTCCGGTCCCACTTTAAGGCGTTGGAGGATTGCTGGCCGCGTCCCCAGGACCGGCCGGTGGTTGACCAACACGATCTGGGGTCCTTGGTGTCGCGCCTGGCCCAGGACGAAAGCCTGCCCGAGCAGCTTCGGCACAGTGCGCGGCGGGTTGGCGACCTGCTCGATAGCCTGGGAACCAGGCTATCACTCTACGGCCCCGACCAGGCTTTCGCCCACCTGGGGCCGCCCGACCGCAGGGTGGGCCAGATATACTCCGATCTGGAATGGAGCAAGAACACCCGCTGGGACGAGTTCCTCTACTGGTTGGTCTCCGAGGGTTCAGACGGCGACAGCCCCGGTTCAGGTGACGGTTCCAGCCCGTCGCCTTCCTGATTGGCCAGGCCCAGCAGAAAGAGCAGCCCGATGACGCCCATAATGGCCCGGAAAGAACTCTCGGCCGGGGTGGCAATGATGGCTGCCAGGGCTGCCAGGAGGCCGAGTTCCCAGAAAATCCAGTGGGCCCGGCCGGGGTCGGAGGATGGCTGCAACGAACTGGAACTCATAATTCCAAGTTTAGTGGTAAATTGTAACCAACTCTGTGATGAAGATCACAGCCAGCTCCGCCTTGGTGCCAAGGAGGCACTGAGCACAGGTTGGGGAACGCCCGCCCATGCGAAACCCTTTTCTTCTGCTGCTGGCTTTTCTTCTGATAGCACCGGCCCTGGCACGTCCTCGTCTGGAGATCGCCTCGCGTCGTTGGAGCGGTGCGGGCGATGCGCTGCGACTTGAGGTGACCGTTTCCAATCGCGGCCCCGATCTGGCCAGGGGCGTGCTCTGTGTCGTGTATCTCGGCTCGGAAAAAGTGGGCCAGTTGAGCAGCCCGGCCGACCTACCGGCCCAAAAACAGATGTTGCTCGAGGGCACGTTGCAACTGTCCCCGTCGCAACGGGCTCGTCTCGAGGGCAAGGAGCCCGGACAGGCCCTGCGCATCGAACTGTCGGCTCAGCGCATCGCCGATCTGGCCGTGACCGACATTGCGGTCGAGCAGGCCGCGCTGGGAGGGGGCCAGGGAGTGCGCTGGCTGGTCACGGTGGTCAATCAGGGACTGGCGCCTGCCGCCAGTATTCCCTATCGATTGCTGCGCAACGGTGAAAACGTTTTCCAGAAGAAGCAGCTCGATGCACTGGGACCCGGTGAAGCGCGCACCCTGGTATACCTGGATCGGTCGACTTGGGAAGGGGCCAGACATAAGCTGGAGTGCCTGATCGACCCCGAGCAGGAGTTGGAAGACTCGAACCTGACCAACAATCGCTACACGTTGCAGTGGAGCCAGGCCAGCTCTCGCCCCGACCTCAGTGTGCGCAACTGGAACATCGAGGACAAGGGAATTCAGGTCGGCACGCCCGTCCGACTGATCGTGTCGGTAACCAATCAGGGCGACATCGACCTCTATCGCGTGCCTCTCAGTTTACAGGTCAATGGCGAGACCGAGGTCGAGAAGAAGTTCTTCCAGGCGTTGGCGCCCGAGGGCGAAGCCGATTTTCAACTGGCCTGGGTGCCTCGTCGGGCCGGCGAGCATCAGCTTCGTCTCGTCTGTCAGGGGGTGGCCACTCCCCCCCGCTCGGTGCACGTTGAGCCGCGCCCCGGTTACCGACTGCAGATCGTGTCGAGCAACATCCCCAAAATCAGTCGACTGGATAAAGACTGGATTTTTGAGTTGGAGGTCAGCAATGCCGGCACGCTACCTTGTGAGGCGCCCCGAGCCGTGCTCACCCAGCGTGGTAGTCGTCTATGGAGCGCCAGCCTGGGACCCTCGTTGGCCCCGGGACAGGTGGCTCGCATTCAACTGCGCTGGACCGCCGAACGCCCGGGCAAACAAGAACTCAAGGTGGAGATCTCGGGGCAGGGAGCGCGTGCCGATGAAGCTGCTGACGTCGAACAGATGTATCCTATCGAGGTTGAAGGGCCTTAGGAGCGCGGGCGGCCAAGCGGCTCCGCCACAAGCTCTAGCCCGGCTCGGCAGGGAGGGAGGGTTCGGAGTCGAGTTCTCCGGTTTTGTGGATGGGCTTCAAGCCCACCTCCTCGGGAAACAGGTCAGGCAACAGGCCCTCGAGTTCCTGAGTCACTTTCTTCGCCGACGGCTTGCTCTTGCCCAGGTTCAGGAACAGGTCTTTAATGCGCTGCTGCAGCGATCGTGCCTGTTTTTCCATGGCCTTCTTCTCGGGCATCTGACCGGTTTCAAAGTAGCTGAGACTGGCATAGCCGATGGTTAGTGTGGCTGATGCGGCCACCGATGCCGACAGTACCCAGCCGGGTAGGCCGCCGAACTTGCTCAGTTCCTGAAACAACAAGCGAGCGACCCAGCCGGCCCCGAAGGTCGAGGCCAGTTCCAGAATCCGTTTGAAGGTCAGTGGGTGGCCATAGATCCGAGAAATCGTCAGCACCATGTTGCCCTGCAGCAGGGTAAGCGGAATGACGTCGGTCAGAGGCAGCGGCGAAAGGCCAACCACGGCCGACAGGACGGCGGCTCGACGAATGGCCTGCCAGCCCAGGCTGCGGCGCAGGCTGGGTAAGGTTTCGGCAACCTTCAGCAAGAGCTTGGGTTCTGCCGCCGTGATTTCCAAAATCAACTGGTCGATGTTGGTCGAACTCTGGGCGCTGACCGGCACCACACACTCCAGGGGCAGGTCCAGAATGCGGGCCGCCGACTCTCGTACCAGAGGACGCTGGTTGGAGCGGATCAGGTCGATCTTGTTGAGCACCACCAGATGCGGTTTTCCCAATTCCTGGATTTTTCGATAGAGCAGACGATCGCTCTGGGTGACGCTGCCGGCGGCGTCGAAAACCACCAGCAGAAAGTCGGCTTCATCGGCGGCAGCGAAGGCCAGGTCGCGTTCTTCTCCGCCCGATTCACCGCCGTGATCGGCACCGGGGGTGTCGAGCACCCGAAACAATCCGGTCTCGCTGCTCTGGACCACTTTGGTCGTGCCGGGAATGGGGCTGCAGGCCGCCTTTTCCGGCTCGCGATGGATGAGCGCGTTGTACAGCGTCGATTTGCCTACGTTGACAGGACCGATGATCGCCACTTTGCGTGCCGAATCGACCAGAGGGGCGGTACTGCGCTGCAGCAACTTGAGCAGGTCGGTCACTGAAGTCGGATTCTGGCGTGCCAGTTTCACGAAGCTTCCCAGCGTCAGTTCGGCCTCGCGCCTCATATCTGGGGGCATCTGGTTCCAGAACTTTTCGGCCACGGGACGGGCCTCGTGGGGCAGTGCCTCGAGGAGAATGCGAAGCTCGGTGGTCATAAAGTCTGCTTCTAGCCAACCCAGGCAGCCCCTTTGCAGCGGAATTTGTCGCCTCAACAAGGAACAATTCTCACGACTGAGAACGTTAGGGCAGTCCTCGGAGGAGTTGGGCCGTTGTTTGATTTTCTTTTCCCACCGGATGTGGTCGAGTTTGTAAGCCTGGTCGATCGGCGACTGACCTTCAAATGCAAAAAGGCTTATAAAGCGGGCCAGACGGTCCGGGTCAAGTTTGAAGTCCCCACCGAGACCGGTCCTCAAAAGATGCAGATCCCCGTGGTGGTCACCTCGCTGCGCAATGTAGAGGGGGAAAAGCTTCGCATCGCCGTTTCCGAGGTTCCCATGGGCTCGCACCATCTGGCCCAGATACGCCAGGTGCTCGACTCTGCCAAGATGGCCGAGAACACGGGCGCTGGCGGACGCCGACGACCGCGGATTCGCCTCAGCTTGCGACTGCTTTCCAAAGACTTGCCCGGATTTAAGGCCATCTCGGTCGACTACAACGCGCTCGGCCTTCAAATCCAGACCGAAGGCGAGATGGAGTGCGGCAAAATCATTGCCCTGAACCTCGAGTTGGAGGGCGGAAACATCCCGCGAGTTCTCTGTCAGGCCAAGGTGTGCTGGTGCCAGCAGGTGGAGCGGAAGCGTTTCCTGATCGGCCTCGAGTTCGTCAATCTACCCCCCGAGATCGAGCAAGAGCTAGAAGAGTTTGAGAAGTTCCTCATGGCTCGAGAACGCGTGGACGTCCAGCAAAAAACCGTCCTCGGGTCGGCCAGCGCTGGCGACTTCGAGGTGTATCACGGCGATCAGGAGTCGCGTTCTCTGGCCATCAATCTGCCCGCCACGCCTCCTCCTCCGCCCACCCCCTGAGTTCGTCACCCTGGAGCACGCTTGTCGAATCCACCGCCGGCCTGCTGGAGCAGCAACGCCCGGTGGTGGAATGGATTTCCCACCTTGATCAGATGCACGGCCTGCTCCAAGAGCTCGACCTTCCGTCGCAACTGCGCACGGCCAGTGTTGGCGTGTTGTGTGACCTGCGAGACTTCGCTCAGAGCGGCTCGTTGGAAAGCCTGGAACGGGGCCTTGGGGGGTTGCAGGCCCTGGCTCCCCAGTGGGAGCATCGCGCTGCCATCGCTGCGCGGCTCGTCGCTCCCTGGCCAGCGCTGCAGTCTCCCTCTGTTTCCGGGCTGTCGGTGACCCGTCAGTTCGGCCGCCACATCATCCGTTGGACCTGTAACCAGTGTGCCTGGCAACTGACCTGGAATTGGGAGGCCCGGCCATGGGAGCAGGCCATCTGGCCGGGAGCTCTCAGCTGTCCTTTGTGTAGTGCCAGCAGCGATGACCCGAACCGCGACGGAAGTCTTCCGAACGAGTCTGGGCCGTAATTTCTCGAAGTGGCAGCCGGGGGTCGAGGCGAAAACCGCGGTCGTTGCAGCTGAAGAAGAGCTCGCCCCCCGGCGCCAGCAGCTGCTGCAAGTCTTCGAGCAGCGCCACGTGGCAGCGCTGCACCTCGAAAACCTGTCGCATCCTTTTGGAGTTGCTGAAGGTGGGCGGGTCGCACACAATGCAGTCGTAAAGCTCGCCAGCCTCCAGCGCCTGGGGCAACCATTGCAGGATATCGGCCTGGATCCAGCGGTGATCTTCGGGGCGCAGCCCGTTGCACAAAAAGTTGCGTCGTCCCCACTCCAAGTAGGTGGCAGACAGGTCGACGCTGGTCACCGAGCTGGCTCCGCCAGCTGCCGCGGCCACCGAGAAACTGGCTGTGTAGCAGAACAAGTTGAGCACTTTGCGACCTGAGGCGTGTTGGCCAACGCGCCGTCGGGTCAGACGATGGTCGAGAAAGAGTCCACTGTCTTGATAGCCGTGCAGATTGATCTCAAACCGCAGATCGCCTTCGTGAATCACAAAGGCTTTTTCCGGGTTGAGGCGGCTTTCGGTTGCGCTGCCGCGCTGTTTGAACACCACTTCCACCGGCTCCATGCAGGCCACTTCCGACTGCAGCTCCTCCACTCCGGCCTGACACCCCTGGGAGAGCGTCACCAGAAGGTGCCCCTCGTAATCGTCCAGGCTGAGAGGATATTGGGGGATGTCGTGGTCGTACAGCCGCAGGCAGTGAAACCCCTGGCGTCGGCCCCATTTGCGAAGATGGCGAGCATTTTTCAAGATTCGGTCGGCCAGCATCCCCATGGCCTTCCCTTCCGCCCGGCAGGGGACAAGGCCTTCGCTGCAAAGGCTCCGCTATGAACTTGAAACGCGTCCTTTTGCTGGTTATGGATGGGTGCGGCGCAGGCGCTGCCCCGGATGCCGCCGACTACGGCGATGTGGGAGACAACCTGGGCAACACTCTGGTCAATACCGCCAAAGCAGTGGGGGGGTTGTCGATTCCGCATTTGCGCTCCTTGGGTTTGGGCAACGCTCTGCCACTGGCGGGCGGCGAGCCCCTCAGCGAGCTGCGCGGTAGCTACGGGCGTTTGACCGAAACCTCGAAGGGCGGCAAGGATACGGTGACCGGCCACTGGGAGATGATGGGCATTCGGGTGGATCAGCCTTTCCCGACCTATCCTCAGGGCTTTCCGTCCGAGGTGATGCAGGCTTTCGAGGCCGCCATCGGTCGCTCGACCCTGGGTAACAAGGCCAGTTCGGGCACGGTAATCCTGGACGAACTGGGCGAACAGCACCTGGCCAGCGGTAGGCCCATTGTTTACACCAGCGCCGACAGCGTCTTCCAAGTCGCCTGCCACGAAGACTGCGTTCCGATTGAACAGCTTTATGAGTTTTGCCGGGCCGCTCGCCGGGTGTTGCAGGGGCAACACGGGGTCCAGAGGGTCATTGCGCGACCCTTCGAGGGAGCCCCGGGAAGTTTCCGGCGCACCGAGCGGCGCAAGGATTTCCCACTGGATCCGCCGCCCAACGTGCTCGATTCCCTGTATGCCGCAGGCGTGTACACGGCCGGGATCGGGGTAGTACCCGAGGTGTTCGGCGGTCGCGGCTTCCGCTACGCCGAGCGCACCCAGACCAACCCCGATCACCACGCAGCCACGATGCGCCTGCTCGCTTCTCAACCGCAGGGTTTCTTCTTCGTCAATTTCGAGGACTTCGACATGCTCTATGGCCATCGCAACGACCCTCAGGGCTTCGCCCGGGCCCTGGAACAGTTCGATGGTTACGTGGGTGAGTTGATGCAGGCTCTGGAACCTTCGGATTTATTGATGATCACGGCCGATCATGGCAACGACCCCACCACGCCCAGCACCGATCACTGCCGAGAATATGCCCCTTTGCTGCTCTTCAGCCCCTCGCTGGCGGGTGGTCACAACTACGGCATTCGCCCGACCTTCGCCGATCTGGGAGCCACGGTGGCTTCGGTCTTTGGGGTCGCTGCGCCACCGATCGGAAGTTCGTTGCTGTAGGTGACCATCGACGGCGAAACGCCCATGGGCAGGCTGCTGGAGGTCTGGCCAAGCGCCGGGCTTACGCTATTCGCTCGCTACGGAGTCGGCTCGCGCGACAAGTTGGGTTTTCAGCCCCATCAAACACTGGCCGCGGTGCTGCGCCAGTATCTGGTCTTTGAGCCCAATCCTGTGCTTGAGGTTCTTTGGGAGGTCGAGCAGCAGCAGCGTGGTTTGAGGGTAGACCCGGACCGGTTTTCGGCCTTGCTGCAGAGCCCCGGGGCCTACCTGGTCGACTGCCGCAGCCTGGAGGAGTATCGTTCCTGGTCTCTGCCGGGGGCCCACTTCCTGGCGGCCCCGCTGGTGGAACAACTGCGTCGAAGTCCTCCCCGTGCTCCCCTGCTGCTCTTTGACCATCGCGGTCCTATGGCTGGCGCGGCTGCTCTGCATTTGCAGAAGCTCGGGCTGGAGCCCCAGGTGTTGAGCGGTGGGTTGCGTCGCTGGGTGGAAGAAGTCGACGATCGCCTTCCTCACTATGGTTGCGACGCCCCGACAGGGGCCCGAATTCGCCAACTGCCCGACCGCCGGCAGATGCGTTTTCGTTTGCCTCGGGGCACCCCCGAGCCGCTGGAAGGTCGCCCCGAAGCATTGCCCTTTGATTGTCTTCGACTCTGGTGGCGTGACCACGAGCTGGCCGTACTGGCGCCCGACCCGGCCAACTGGGGCAGGCGCCTGAATGGCATTCTGGAGTGGTTGGAAACGGGCAGCTGGGAGCAGCACCCCTGGGAGCCTCAGTCTGAGCCCGACTGGGCCCATCGCCTGCCCCAGGTGTTGCGAAAAAAGGTTCAACCCGAGTTGGAGTCACACCGCGGCACCATCGAACTTGTGTCTCAGCAAAGCGGCGTGGTCCGGCTGCGATTGGGCGGTGGTTGTCAGGGTTGTAGTTCTGCGGCCATCACCGTAGGGGAAGAGATCGCCCGCACTCTATGGGAAGAAATTCCGGAAATCTGGGCCATCGAGGACGCTTCGGATCATCAGGATCCTCTGGCTCGTCCTCATCACTGAGCCCCTCCAGGATGTCGAGGGCCTGTTGAAAACTCTCGATGTGCAGCAGCATCTGCTGGGCTCTCGGGCCCAGCTGGTAGCCCGCCAGCTGTCCACGCAACTCTCGCGCCGCTTTCAGTTCTCCCAGGCCGGTGTGCTGCTGGGTAAGAGCCACGTGTCGGCCTGCCACCCGGGCCCGGAAACTCAAAGGTGGCGTGCCCCAGGGCAGCCGACCGACCCACTGGGCAAAAATCCAGGGCTGCCCGATGGCAGCCCTGCCCACCATCCAGCCATGACAGCCGGTGGCAAGCTGCATGGCCCGCGCGTCCTCGGGGGTTCGCAGGTCACCGTTGCCAAATACCGGCAGGCGAACGCGCTGGCAGACTCGGGCGATCACCGACCAGTCGGCCTGGCCTTGAAAGCCCTGACAGGCGCAGCGGGCGTGCACCGCCAGCGCACAGGCGCCAGACTCTTGGGCCAGGTGCGCGAACTCAGGAGCGGTGATGCGATCGGGGGCCGGTCCGCTGCGCACCTTTACGCTGACTGGAAGGCTCACCGCTTTCACCACGGCTTCCACCACTCGGGCAGCCTGTAAGGGATCCTCGAGCAGGGCCGCTCCGCCCCCTCGGCGCACCACTTTGGGCACCCAGCAACCCATGTTGATATCGATCATCGGCGCCCCCCAGCCCTCCAAAATGCGTGCGGCCTCGGCCATGGTGGTGGGTTCGGCGCCAAAGAGTTGAACTGCCAGCGGAGCCTCGCTAGAGCAAAAATCGACCCCCAGTCGGGCCGGAGGCTGACGGTGGCCGCGCAGTTCCAGCACCTGGCTGCTGATCAACTCGCTGCACACCATGCCGACGCCTCCCAGTTCGCGACAGAGTTGGCGAAAAGCTCGATTGGTCAGCCCCGCCATCGGCGCCAGATAGGTGGCTACGGGCAGTCTCCAGGGCCCGAGTTGCAAGGGCTGGCAGGTCAGGGGATCCATAGCAGTTGATCGCTGCGGATCCAGGCACGCACACGGTTAAAGGCATCGACTTCTACCCAATCGCCCTCGCGTCGGTGGATTTCGACGCAGTGACCGGCGTGAAGGCTGATACTCTGGGTAAATTCATTTCCCGGACCGTTCATCAACATGGCCGTTTCAGGCAGAATGACGGCGCGTTCGGGCTGCCAAATCGAAAGTCCCCACAGGATTCCGGTCAGCAAAGCCGCTGCGGCACAGCTCAAGCCGCTCCACAGCCAGCGTTCACGACGCCGATAGGTATAGAGCCAGGCCAGGGCACAGGCTGACCAGCTGAAAAGCAGCCCGCCGAGGGCCAGGACTTCGGGGGGGGCGCAGCGAGAGGCGGCCTCCAGCCAGGTGTCTTCAGGTTCGGGCTCGGCGAATCGCGCTTTGAGTAGAGCCAGGTTGTTGTGCAGGGCACTGTTCCAGGGATTTCGTTTCAGGGAGGCCTCATAGTAGGCACGGGCTCGACCCGGGTCGCTGAGGTGATGGTAGCACAGGCCCAGATTGTAGTAGTCGCGCGCGCCTTTATCGGCCTGTTGCAGCAGTACCACGGCCTGGTCCCATCGCTTCTGGGTCAGGGCCATCTGCAGCTCCTGCCCCGGCGCTTCCGCCCGGCCGGCCAGCGGGCATAGCAGGTTGAGGCACAACCACAAGAGCAGGGCCTTCATCGCGGTGGCACCTTGAGTTCTTGCAACAGGCAGTCTTTGAGCTGCCGGAGCTGCCCTTCGGGCTGCAGGGGTTGGGGGGCGAAGCGCAGGGCTTCGACTTCGGCCAGGCGTTCCACCAGCTGTTCCGGCAAGAGTTCTTTGAGCTTTTGGTGGGGCAAGCCGCGCAGGCTTTGCTGGTGAATGAGCTGCAGGCCCTGGTAGGCAAGTTCGTGGACTTCCTCCAGCGATTTGCTGGCCTGGATCTGCCTTCGCAACCGCAGGATTCGCGCTCGGGGGGTGGAGCGACTTTCCTCGTAGCCACGATGGATGCGCGCCACTCCCAAGACCGCCAGGCTGAGGGCCCAGGGCAGCAATGCCAGGCCGACGAGCCCTGGTTGACGGGCCCAGCTGGGGTCGGAATCGTTGCCGGGCTGGGGGGGGGCCAGGGGCTGCTCCGAGCTCCCAGGGAGGGGAGTTGCCGTAGCTCCCGGTTCGCTCGCCCGGGCGCCCCGCACCTTGATTTCCGGTGCCCGAGCCTGCAGGGTGCGGTAGCGCCTCTGCTCGGGGTCGAAGTAACTGAAGGATAGCGGGCCCAAGGAGTAGCTACCCGGCTGCTGGGCGACGATCGAGTATTTGAACGTCTTTCCGGCTCGCAGGCTCGAGCGGTCGAAAGCCGCTACCTGGGTTTCGGGGCTGTAGGTGCGCAGGCCAGGCCAGTTGGGAAGGTTGGGTTCGAGCAGCAGGTCGGGATGCTCGTCTCCCTTAAGGCTCAAGAGCAGCTTGAAAGCAGAGCCGGTTTTGACCTCCGTGGCTCCGGACGGCAGTCGGGCCTCGAATTCAAAATTGCTTCCCACGGCACCCTGGAAGGAAGGAGGGCGACCTTCACTCGGCAAGGGCAGAACTTCCAATTCTACGGGTTCGCTGCTGAGTTCGCGAACCGGGTCGTTGAACAGTGCCATCGGATCGAACGGATCGATGCGAACCTGGCAGGTAAGTCGGGTGGGTCCGATGACAAAGTGGCCGGCCGAGGTGGGAAAGAAGGCGGTTTTCACCTCGCTGACCGAGTAGGTCACTCCGTCGCGCTCGACCGTCGAGGTCGATTGGCCCAGGTCCTCACGCAAGAACCCCGTGGCCGCCGGTGGCTCGTAACTCGGTTGGCCTTGCAGATTGACGCTGTGGAGAAAGCGGAAGGTGTATACCACCAGTTGATTGACATAGGGACGCCGCTGGCTTATTTCGCACTCGACCCGCACCGGCTGCACAGGCGGACGCAGGGGGGTGTCGAGGGTAAGGGGTCCACCCCAGGGGTTGGCACCGGGCAGTGGGGGAGGGTAGAGAGAGGGGTTGCGCGGCGGCGGGTTGGCCGGGGGCGGCGAGGGGGCCGGGTGAATTCGGCTCGTGACCACCTCCAGATGGAGGGCAGGCGATTTCAGGGTCTGCCCGTCGACCTCGAGGGAGATGGGGGGAATGCGATAGCGACCCTCGCGCCGGGGCAAGATGAGGTAGGTGTAGGTTGAAGCCGAGGAACTGATCCCGTTGATCATCGACAGGCTTTTGCTGACACCAATGCTGCGAAACTCCAGCCCATCGATGTTGGGCAGGTCCGGCTCCTGGGGGTCCTGGCTGGCTCCGGTCAGCCTGAGTTCAAGCACCACCTGCTCCTCCATGCCGCAGCGGGGGGTGCTCAGCGAGGCTTCCAGGCGCAGCCGCCCCTGGGCCCAGCCCGCCGCCAGCATCAGGTAAAGCAACAACAACAGACCTGTTCTACGCAGCATCACCAGTCATCGGCTCCTGTAGGCTGCACCATGCGTGCCGGATAGCGCTTTTTCTGGGCGTCTTTCTCGCGGTTTTGAAACAATTTGAGCAGGCGTTCGGCGTCCTCTTTCTCGCTTTGCTGGGGAGATTTGGGGGTTGGCGAGGGCGAAGGTGGAGGGGCCGAAGGAGAAGGCGTTGGGGTGGGGCTGCCCCCATCCTTGGGATCCTTCTTGTCTTTCGGGTCTTTCTTGTCCTTGGGATCTTTCTTGTCTTTGGGGTCTTTCTTGTCCTTGGGATCCTTCTTGTCTTTGGGGTTCTTCTTGTTCTTGGGCTCCTTCTTGTCTTTCGGGTCCTTCTTGTCCTTAGGATCCTTCTTGTCTTTCGGGTCGTCTTTCGGTTTGGGTTTCTGGGGAGGATTCAGCATGTCCAGAATCACCTGGATATTGTAGCGGGCGTCGTCGTCGAGTTCGTTCCAACGCAGCGCTACTTTGTAGGCTTCGAGGGCTTCCTTGAGCTTCTTTTGCTGAAACAGACAGTTGCCCACATTGTAGGCGGCGCGACCTCGCAGCGCCCCCGGGCTGGCCAACTCCTGGGCCTTTTGAAAGTGAGCCAGGGCCTTGTCGAACTGGCCCTGACGGTAGTGGCAGAGCCCCAGGTTGAACAGGGCTTCGGCCGAATCAGGGCGCTCCTGGAGTGCCTTCTGATAAAGGGCGGCGGCTTCTGTCCACTTGCCTTCGGCAGCCTTGCGCTGGGCCTGCCACATATCCATAGGATAGTAGGCCAGCGCCGGCGAGGTCAGCAGCCACAGCCACAGGAGCGACTTCTTCACGAGGGCCTGACCCCGCTGCGATACCGTGGCACAATAACCTGGGCCAGCCCCAGCAAGCCCAGGCCCAGGCCCACAAACCAGAAGAACTGGTGGCGCTTGCGGCTGCTTAACTCTTGCTCCAGGCGCCGACGTTCTTGCTCCTGGATGGCGGCGATCAATGGATCCAGGTGATCGCTGTTGTTGCTCAAGCGAATGCATCGGCCCCCCGTGGTGGCGGCAATCTCGGTCAGTGCCTTGTGGTCGGCCCGGGTGATCACGGTCTTGCCCTCGGTGTCCTTGTGGTAGCCACCTCCATCCAGGGGAATCGGCGCCCCGTCGGGGTTGCCGATGGCCACGGTATGGACGACGATATTCCTCTTGGCCAGCTGTTTGGCCACATCCAGAGGCTTGCCCAGCCGATCCTCGCCATCGCTGAGCAACACGACCACGCGCGAGCCGGGAGCTCCTTGACCAGGCAGCAGACTGGCAGCCACCTCCAGAGCCTTGCCCAGATTGGTGCCCTGGCGGGGAAAGGAATTCTCTTCCAGTTGCTCCAGAAACAGAGTGGCAGCCCCGCCGTCGCGGGTCAGCGGGCAAAAGACGAAGGCTTCGTCGGTAAAGCCCACCAGGCCGAAGCGATTGCCCTCCAGGCGCCGAATCAGTTCGGCCAGCTCCTGGCGCGCTGCCAGCTTTCGACTTGGCACCAGATCCTCTGCCAGCATACTGCGGGAACAATCCACGGCGAAGACAATGTCGTAGGAACTGCGCTCGATGCGAATGCGCTCCACGCCCCAGCGCGGACCTGCCCAGGCCACGATCCAGCTGAGCAGGGCCAGCCAGCGCAGCAGCGCCACCGCCCTCATACGCCCGGGGCGAGACTCCTGGGCCAGTCGTTTCCAGGCCTCGGCGGATACCCCGTCGGGCTGAGGATAGCGCCGCAGCCAATAGACCCCCAGGGCGAGGACAGGCAGCAGCCAGAGCAAGCGCAGAGGGTGGTCGAACATCAGGGACGCTCCCGTCGCGGGCCGTGTTCTTCCCAGAGAAACAGCAACAAGCACAGAATGGCGGCCAGCAGGGGCCAGTCATATAGCTCCCGGTATTCCACCTGCTGGCGAGAGGGCGCATCGTTCTTTTCCAGACGGTCGATCTCGTTGAAGATTTTTTCCAGACTATCGGTATCGGTAGCGCGGAAGAACTTGCCTCCGGTGCGCTGGGCGATTTCGGTCAGGGTGCCCTCATCCAGGTCGACGCGCACCATCACCTGACGACTCATGCCCAGGGCATCACGCACCTGAACCGGGGCTTCGCCGCGCGTAGCGGCTCCGATCGTGTAAATACGTACGCCGAAGGTTCGGGCCAGATCGGCGGCGGCCAGAGGATCGATTTCGCCGGCGTTGCTGCGTCCGTCGGTCAACAAGATGACCACCTTGCTTTTGCCCTGGGCTTTCTTCAGGCGATTGACCGAAGTGGCGATGCCGTTGCCGATGGCCGTGCCGTCGACGCCGGTCTGGCCTGCCTGGATGTGCTGCAGGTAGCTGAGCAGGGTCTGATGGTCGCTGGTCAGGGGACACTGGGTCAGCGCCTGACCTCCGAAACAGACCAGTCCGATGCGGTCCCCGCTGCGCCCCTCAATGAAGCGAGTGCTGACCTGCAGGGCCGCGGCCAGGCGATTGGGCTGCAGGTCCATGGCCTCCATGCTGGTGGAGGTGTCGAGACACAGCACGATGTCGATTCCCTGGGTTTGCTGGACCTTCACTTCCAGTCCGCGCTGGGGTCGGGCCAGGGCCACCAGGCCCAACAGGCAAGCCACCACCAGCCACGACCACGGAAAGGTGCGCTCGCTGCGCGGGGACACGCCCGGAAGCCCTTCCACCAGTTGCAAACTGGGCCAGGCCAGGCTGGGACGGCGTCGCAGAGCGGAGCGATAGCTGGGCCAAAGACAGGCCAGCAGCCCCAGCGCCAGCAGCAATACCGCCGGACTGTGCCAGTGGAGAAATTCGCGGGTCACGGCTTCACCTCGCTCGGCGGGGCATGCTGCTCTACCAAAGCCGAGGCCCACTGCAAATGTTGCTCGGACTTCTCGAGGGCAGGGTAGAGGCGAGCGAATTTGACCAGATCGGCCACTTCGAGAATTTCCTTTAACTGGCGATGGGCCTCGTGCTCCAGCGTCAGCGTCTTGAGGATCTCGCTGGTGGTCTGTTCGAGCAGCGGACACGACATGCGCCAACCCAGGTAGAAGCGCAATAAATACGTCAGTTTCTCATAGTGTTCTTCCCAGCGCCCTTCACGGTCCCAGCGTTGCTGGCGCAGTTCTTCCAACTGCTTGAGGGCCCACGGGTAGGGAGGAAGCAGGGGAGCCGAGGCCACTACCCGAGGCTTTTGCATCCAGCGCTTCAGGGCGTACACAAGGGCGCCCAGCAGACCCAGGGCCAGCAGCCCCAGCAGCCAGAGAATCAGCGGTATGGGCTGCAACTGCAGGCCCTTGGCGTCGCGAATCTGGCCGGGCTGGTCGGTGGGCCCCGCCGGCACTCGATCTACCTGCAGCTTCAGGGCGGGGGTCTTCAGGAGTTGCGCTGAGGAACTACCCTGCGGAAGGTAGCGCAACTCCCATTCCGGCAGCGTCAAATTGCCGGTCTCGTAGGCGGTTACCTTGAGGCGAATCTCCCAGGTTTTGCGTTCGCCCTGTCCCGGTAGGGCCAGACTGGCGCCGTCTTTGACCACCACGGGCTTCAGTTCCAGCTTGTCGGGTTCGGGAAAGGTGAATTGCACATTGGCGGGACCTTCAATTCGATAGGTAAGGCGGGCGCTCTGGCCCAGTTCAAAGCGGGCCCGATCAATGCTGGCGGTCACTTGAAAGGGGCCCTGCTGCAGACGAGCTTCTCCACCTTCCACCTGGGCCTGGGCGAGCAGCACCAGGGTCAGTGCTACCCCCACGGCTCTTCGGCCGGAGAAGCTCACGGGTTGACCCTGCGGCGAAAGCGTCGCCGTTTCTTCTGTTGAAAGAATCGGGTCAGGGGACCGACCACGGGGTCGGCCGTGGAAAACTCGGCCCAATCGACCTGCTGACCGTCCAGCAACTGTCGGGTCTTTTCCCACTGCTGCTGTACCTTCTGCTGATAGGCTTTGCGAAACTCGGGGCGGCCGGTGTCGATCAGCGCCCCCTGGTGACTTTCCAGATCCCTGAGCCTCAGCCGACCCAGATCGGGAAGCTCTTTTTCCCACGGGTCTACAATGCGCAGCACCGAAAGGTCGTGGCGTTTTTGGGCTCGGGCCAGAGCCTTGGAAAAGTCGGGGCAGATCAGGTCGGACAGGACGAAGACCAGGGCTCGCCGTTTGAAGATCTGATTCAGTCCATCGAGCACAATGTCCAGGCGCGAGTTCTCGGGCTGAGCGGGGGCCGCCAGCACCTCTCCAAGGATGCGCATCAGGTGGCGCCTACCCTTGCGCGGCGGCAGCACATGCTCGATATCTTTGCAAAATCGGACCAGCCCCACTTTGTCTCCGTTCTGGAGTGCAGAAAAGGCCAGCAGGGCTGCAAGTTCCCCAGCCACCTCACGTTTGGTTCGCGACTGGCTGGAAAAGTCCATCGAGGCGCTGGAGTCGATGATCAACAACATGGCCAGTTCGCGCTCTTCTTCGTTGCGCTTGACGAAGGGGCGACCGAGCCGGGCGGTTACGTTCCAATCCAGGGCTCGTACATCATCGCCGGGTTGATACTCGCGAATCTCGCGAAACTCGATACCCTGACCTTTGAACAGGCTTTCATACTGGCCCGCAAAAACTTCCTGAACCATGCGGGTGGCCACCACTTCCAGCCGCCGGAGGCGTTTGCCTGGACTCTCGGTGGGCTCGGGTGGAGGCGCCGGCCGGGGGGGGCGGAGCCAGCTAAACATCAGGGGACTTCCACCCGGTCAAAGATGTCGCGCAGAAGGGTTTCCGAGGTTTTCTCTTCGGCCTCGGCCTCGTAACTGGGTTGCACCCGGTGGCGCAACACGTCGTAGCCGATCGACTTGACGTCGTCGGGAGTGGCGTGGGCACGCCCCCGCAAAAAGGCGTAGGCGCGGGCTGCCTGGGCCAGGCAAAGGCTGGCTCGAGGCGAGGCGCCACAGGCGATCATGCCGCGCAAGTGGGGAAGGCGGAATTTCTCGGGCTGACGGGTGGAAAAGACCAGATCCAGGATGTAGTTCTTCACTCGAGGGTCGAGATAGATTTTGGGAAGCAGCGCCCGCATCTGCCCCAATTGGTCGGTGTTGAGCACCGGGCTGGCCTGAGGTGTGGTCTGGCCGGTCATCCGATCGATGATGGCCGACTCTTCCTCGCGGCTGGGGTAGTCGACGCGCACTTTCAGCATGAAGCGGTCGACCTGAGCCTCGGGTAAGGGATAGGTTCCTTCTTGCTCGATGGGGTTCTGGGTAGCCAGTACCAGGAACGGATCGGGAAGGGGGTAACTGCGCTCGCCGATCGTCACCTGTCGTTCTTGCATGGCCTCCAGCAGAGCGCTTTGCACCTTGGCAGGTGCCCGGTTGATTTCGTCGGCCAGCACCAGATTGGCGAACAAGGGGCCCTTCTTCACCGAAAACTCGGCGGTTTGTGGGTTGAAGATATTGGTGCCCACCAGGTCGGCCGGCAGCAGGTCGGGAGTGAACTGCACCCGCTGGAAACTGGCCTGTAAGGCCGCCGCCAGCGTGCGAAAGGTGAGTGTCTTGGCCAGGCCGGGCAAACCCTCCAGGAGAATATGGCCCGAGGCCAGCAGGCCCACCAAGATTTTCTCGATGACTTCGTGCTGGCCCACGATCACCTGGCCGATTTCGCTTTGCAAACGCCGCAGTTGGGCGCTATGCTGCTCGACTTCTTCCTTGACACTGGCGAGGTCGTGACTCACGCAATTCTCCTACTCGTTGGGGTCTACAACCTCGACTTCGAACTCCAGCGGATAGGAGTGCTGAGGCGTGAGGAAGATCAACTGGTAATCGACCCCTGGAACGGCTTCGGGGGAGGCGGTGACCTGCAGGTCGGCGATGCCGTGGCTGACCACCTTCAAGCGCGCTTCGAGCGGGGCTTTTCGGCCCTGGCGGTGGACTTGAACCCCGCGGACCAGCTCGAAGCCCTTGCCGTAGAGCCGAACCACGTCGGTTTTGCCACCCGGCCACACAATGACCGAGGACGGCTTGGAGTGCATGATTTCCACCTCGACATACTCGGTGGGATCCTGGCCCCAGGCCGGCACCAGGAGCGTGCACAGGAGCCACAGCAGGGCGATGGGCCTCACAGGGCCTCCGCATTGGGAAACAGGGTTTGGCCGATGAGCATGACCAGCAAAATAGCCAGAATTGCCACGCCCAATCCCACGCGAATCTTTTGTTTGATGTCTTTGAAAGGGTCCTGGTTTTCCACGGTGAGAACCGTGATCGGCGCATCGAGCTGGCTGACCGCCGAGGGCTTGGGATTGTCTTTCCAGCGCATGCGCTCGAGCCGAGACTTGAGCGTGGACATATTGATCACGCGTTTTTCCGGGTCTTCGCTGATCATCGTCTGGACCAGCGCGCGCAAATCGGCTTCTTCGCGATAGGCTTTCTTGCTGGTGTCGCCACCCGCTTCCACCATTTGCTGCAACAGTTTGCCCAAACACCAGACGTCGGAACGCGCGTCAAGCCGGGCGTCGGGGGCCTTGGGGGCATTGTCGTCGACGCACATAAAGCCCAGCTTGAGGTCGGGTTTGAGATCGAAGCCCAGCAGTTGCACCTCGCCGTCGGCATTGACGAGCACGTTGCGAATCGGTAACTGACCCACGAATTGGGGCTGGCGAGCTTCGTGGATCTGCTCGAACATGGCAGCCATTTCGGTGATCCAGTGGACCATTTTGCTCAGCGGCGGCTGTTGCTCTTCAATATATTTATCGAGCAAAACGCCTTTGACCTCGGGAAACACCGAGATCAGGCAGCCGCCGTGGAAGACAAATTCTTTCGGAACCACGAAACCGGGATGGCGAATCCAGGACAGGGCTCGGGTGGCGCGCTCGAGTCCGCGCTTGACCTTGTCGGGTTCGCTCTCCTTTTCGGGTCGACCGATCTGGGAAAGGACGCAGCGGTGGTCGCCATTTTGCGTGTCCAGGGCCCGATAGTGGGGGTTGATTCCCAATGGCGGCAGCACTTCTTCGATTTTGAAGCGCTCTGCAACGAGGTCCCCTACTTTGAAGTCGTCCTGTTGGACGGTTTCATCCTGAGTCATTTCCGGCCTCCCAAGAGGAGAGCGTTTGGCGCCCCGCGCCATGACCCCTTCCGGCCGGCCGGATTTTGAAGATTTTTCTTCTCTGCAGAAGGCTTGTTGGGTGTTGGCTTTTAAAGTTCCTGTATGCGCGCACCCTGGCTGCTGGGCTCGCTGGTGTTGCTGCTGCTCCAGGCGGGCAGGGCCGGAGAGGCTATGCAACACCGGGTTGAACAGGGGCAAACGCTGGCCTCCATCGCCAGGCGTTATGGTCTGTCGCTCAGCGCCGTTGTGGCTGCCAACCCCGAGGTCGATCCCCATCGCCTTCGGGTGGGCGAGTTGATCTGGGTTCCCGCCCCCACGCCGCTGGGAGAGCCACCCGCCGCCCCTTCTGCGCCCGCGCCCGAGTCAGGGGAGGGCTCCGGATCGCTGGCCCCGCCGGGGGAATGGGAAGCGATCACGCTGGCCGATGGTCGGCGTGGTTGGGCACCTCGTGCCAGCCTGTGGCTGCCCAGCGCTCAGCCCCTGCCTCCCGAAGAACTGTTGCAGGTGGCGCGGCGATTTCTGGGTGCGCCTTACCGCTGGGGCGGCCAATCGCCCAACGGGGTGGACTGCTCGGGCTTTGTGCAGGAGGTCTTCCGTTTGGCGGGTCACACGTTGCCCAGGCTGGCCGACGAGCAGTTCAACGCCTGCCAGGAGGTGTCGGAACCCGCGGGCGGTGACCTGGTGTTCTTTTCGACCTATCAGCCAGGACCATCCCACGTCGGCATTTATCTGGGAGAGGGGCGTTTTCTGCACGCCTCCTCCTCGCGGGGGGTGGTCGAGGACGAGCTCGAGAGTGCCTATTTCAAGCCTCGCTACCTGGGAGCTCGCCGTCCGCCCAGCCCCCAACCGGCTGCCATGCAACCCTGAACGAAATGCCGGAGTATCCTGATATTGAACTCTACCTGCAGGCTTTGGGCAGCCGCCTGCAGGGCACTCGGCTGACCTCGGCAATCCAACGCGATCCCTTCATCCTCGGCAGTGTCGAGCCCCCATTGCAGGCCCTGGTTGGACGACAACTAGAGTCGCTCGAGCGAATGGGCAAGCGCATCGTGCTGGGCTTCGAAGGTGAAGTCTTCATGGTCGTTCATCTGATGATCAGCGGACGCTTCAGCTGGACCGAGCCCCCCAAAAAGCCCCCGGCCTCTTTGTTGCTGTTGCAATTCGAACGGGGCTGGCTGGGGATTCGCGAGGCGGGCAGCAAGCGCCGGGCCAGGGTCGTCATTGAAGCCGGTCGGGAGGCTCTGAATCGCCACGATCCGGGAGGCCTGGAAGTCTTTGCGGCAACGGCCCAAGAGTTTGCCCGGCGATTGCAGTTGCGCCGCCATACACTCAAGCGCGCCCTGACCGACCCCAGGCTGTTTTCCGGCATCGGCAACGCCTACAGCGACGAGATTCTGCTGCGGGCAAGGCTGTCGCCGGTACGCTGGACCACCCAGCTGGGCCCTGAAGAGGTCGAGCGTTTATACGGCTGCACTCGGGAGGTTCTCGAAGAATGGAAACAACGGCTTCTGCAGCAATGGGGAGAGGCTTTCCCTACCCAGGTAACGGCTTTTCACCCGGAGATGGCGGCACACGGCAAATTTGGCCAGCCCTGCCCCCAGTGCCAGCAGCCGATTCAGCGCATTCGTTTTGCCGACAGTGAAACCAACTACTGCTGCCAGTGTCAGACGGGGGGCAAGTTGCTGGCCGACCGTTCGCTTTCCCGGTTGCTAAAGGGCGATTGGCCGCGCACTCTGGAAGAACTGGAGCAGCACCAGCGCCTCAGGAAAGAGCCAGATACAGCCCCAACGACAGGGTGATGCACACCGGCAGGGTCAGGGCCCAGGCCAGCGCGATGTGGGCCAGGGTGCGACGTTGCAGGCCGTGACTCTCGGCGGCCATCGAGCCTGCGATGCCCGACGAGAGCACGTGGGTGGTGCTGACCGGCATCTTGCAGACGTCTGCCAGCAAGATGGTGGTGGCCGCCACCAGTTGGGCGGTGGCCCCCTGGGCGTAGGTCAACTGGCTTTTGCCGATTTTTTCGCCTACGGTCACCACGATACGCTTCCAGCCCACCATCGTGCCCAGGCCCAGGGCCAGGGCCACGCTGATCTTGACCCAGTCGGCCACATATTCAATGGGAAGAGCCAGCGCGTGAGCGGCGCTTTGGCAGTCGGAGGCCCACTCGGGATGCTCCTGGCCCAGTTTTTTCAAACACTTGATTTGCAGGGTGCTGAGGCGGCGAAGCTCCATGCGGTCAGCGGGGCTCAGGTGAGCGGGCGGCTGCTCCCATAGTTGGGCCGATCGTAGCAATGAGGGACGCAGCCCCGCCGGCACGATGGCTCCCTGCAGATAGGCCGTCAGCTCGGCTTCCAGGGCAAGCGGAGGCAGATGATTCTCGGGCAGTTTGTTGGCCACGTTCAAGCAGGCGGCTCGAGCGGCGGCACGCACCTCCGGTTGGTCTTTCAAGTTCAGGCAGAAGCTGGCCGGCGCCAGGCCGATCAGGATCAGCATCACCAGGCCCATACCCTTCTGGCCGTCGTTAGAGCCGTGGGCGAAGCTCACTCCTCCGCAGGTGGCGATCAGCAGGCCACGGATCCACCAGGGCGGAGGCTCGTCGCCCCGGGGCGAGCGGTAGAGATCGGGGTCGCGAACCCAGGTTTTGACCAGGCGCAGCAGCAGAGCCGCTGAGGCAAAGCCGAGCAGCGGAGAGAGCAGCAGCGCCGCCATCACCTGGCGGGCTTTGTCCCAGGGCACGCCGCTCTCGAGCGGAACGCCGTTCTGCAAGCAGTAGCCCATCGAGGCACCCAGGATCGAGCCGATCAGCGCGTGGCTGCTGGAGGCCGGAATGCCCACGTACCAGGTGCCCAGGTTCCAGACCATGGCCGCGCCCAATACGGCGAAGATCAGGCTGACGGTGTGGGAGCCGGCGGTGCCGGCCGAGGTCAGGCTGTCCATCGGAAAGAGATGCACGATGGAGTAGGCCACACCTACGCCGGCCATCATGACGCCGGCGAAGTTGAGAAATCCCGAGAGTATTACCGCTTTCAGAGGGCGCAGCGAACGCGTGTAGATGACGGTGGCCACGGCATTGGCCGTGTCATGAAAGCCGTTGACGAATTCGAAGGCAAGTGCTCCGGCTACGGCCAGAATAAGAAGAAACAGTGAGGCGGATTCCATGGCCCCAAGCTACTCAGGCGACTTAGGTCCGGGGTGTGGGAGTTGTAAGTTTGAGGTAAGCTCAGCTCTCTTCAGCCAGGATCTCGGCGCACAGGTCAACACATTCGTTGCAGATCATCACCTGCGGCCCGGCGATCAGCTTGCGCACTTCGGCCTGGGTTTTGCCGCAAAACGAACAGGCCGGCTTAAACTCTTTAGGCCGGGCCTGCTCCAGCAGGTTGTGGCGCCAGCCGTCAAGCCATTCTTCGGGCAGAAGGTCGTCGTCGGGCACCTCGCGAGTGGTGGCCTGGGGCGGATGCACCACAACCTCGACCTGGCAAAGTTCATCGCGACGACCAAAGCGGCGCAGCCTGCCATTGGCGTCGAAGTCGGCGAAGAGCCCGGGAAGCGACTCAAATTCGTCACCCAACCAGCGTCGGTCAAACATGGCCTAGCGGCCCAACTGGGATAGGGCGTGAAACTGCACCTTGGGATTCTTCTCTCGGGCGTAGTCCAGGTCCCACTGGCCTGGCAGCAGCAACACGGGGCGTTCCCAGTTGTCGGTGCCTCGGCGGGTCGAGCGCGACAGTTGCATCGACTGGAGCTGTTGGGGGTCGCCCTCCAGCCAGCGCACCAGCTTGAGGGGCAGGCCCTCCATATGAATGTCTACGCCGTAGTCGTTTTTCAGACGATGTTCTACCACCTCGAACTGCAGCTGTCCTACAGCCCCCAGAATGGGGTCGTAGGTGGTGGAATCTTCCAGCCAGAACACCTGCACCGCCCCCTCCAGCGTGAGCTGATCCAGAGCCTTGCGAAACTGTTTGCGCCGCGAAGGATCGGCCACGGTGATGCGCACGAAATGCTCGGACGGAAATTGGGGAATCGGCTCAAAGCGAAAGGCCGGGCCGCTGTCGTACAGGGTGTCGCCCAGGGCCAGATCGCCCGCGTTGACCAGCCCTACCACGTCGCCCGGATAGGCTTCATCGACGGTCTCGCGGCTCTGAGCAAAGAGTTGCATGGGGTTGGCCAGGCGCAGGGTGTCGCCGGTGCGCGTGTTCTTCACCTTCATTCCCCGCTCGAAACGGCCCGAGCAAATGCGCAGAAAAGCCACATGGTCCCGATGCTTGGGGTTCATATCGGCCTGGATCTTGAAGACAAAGCCCGAAAACTTTTCCTGGGCCGGCAGGCAGGGGGCTTCCTGGTCCGTTTTGCGGCCAGCGGGGGGCGGCGCCATCGTAAGGAACTGATCGAGGAACAGTTGTACTCCGAAGTTGGTGACGGCGCTGCCAAAGTAGACCGGCGTTTGCAGCCCCTGGCGGAAAAGTTCGGGCTGAAACTCTTCGCCGGCCGCTTCCAGCAGCTCGATACCGTCGGCAAACTGGGCGTAGGTATCGGCGTCGCAACTCTGGCGCAGGAACGGGTCGTCGGCGCCCATCTGCTGTACCTGGGCTCGGCCCCGGCGGTCCTCGCCGCGTTCAAACCAGTGTACCTGGCTCTGATGGCGGTCGTAGACGCCCTTGAAGGTGGTGCCATTGCCCACGGGCCAGTTCATGGCCACGGTTTTCAGGCCCAGCACCTTTTCGATTTCGTCCAGCAGGTCGAGCGGGTCGAGGGCCGGACGATCCATCTTGTTGATAAAAGTGAACAGGGGCATCTTGCGCTGCTTGCACACTTCGAACAGCTTCAGGGTTTGGGCCTGGATGCCACGGGCAGCGTCGAGAATCATCACGGCCGAATCGGCGGCCAGCAGCGTTCGATAGGTGTCCTCGGAAAAGTCCTGGTGACCCGGAGTGTCCAGCAGGTTCAGGCGGAAGCCCTGGTAGTCGAAGCTCAGCACCGTCGAGGTGATCGAGATGCCGCGCTGTTTCTCCAGTTCCATCCAGTCGGAAACAGCGTGCTGTTGGGCCCGGCGGGCCTTTACGGCGCCGGCCATGTGCACCGCTCCGCCATAGAGCAGCAGCTTCTCGGTAAGTGTGGTTTTGCCGGCGTCGGGGTGAGAGATGATGGCGAAGGTGCGACGTCGTTCGACTTCCTGGGCCAGTTGGGTGACTACGGTCATGGGAGCTTCGAATTCACTTTCGTTGGTAGGGTAGCAGGAGCTTGTTCCAGCGGTGGTCTTTCAACTTGTACTCGTGTAATGCCTTGGCCATTCGCTGCTGGGGAACCACCTGGCCCACCAGCGGTCCATAAACCCCGGGGCTGTGGCCATACATCAGCAAAAGAATGTTGAAAAGCCGCTGTTGATCCAGCGAGTGCTCGTCCCAAAAGGAGAGCTGTGATTTGTTGCGGGCCATCACTCCAAACCAGTCGGCGGCCGAGCCCAGGATGGTGTGTCCGATGGGTCCGGCTTCCAACAAAATCATGGTGGCAAATTCGTCGGCGGCATCTTCTTCGCGACCCACCACGGGCAGGTCCATTTCGCCGATCAGGGCGTGGCCCAGTTCGTGCATCAGCGTGAACAGAATGGCCCCCGTGGCATATTCCACGGCTTCTTGCTGGTTGGGCTTGTTCTGCACCGCATCCTGAATGATGAACTCGATAAAGTCGTAGGCCATGACCACCTGGTGACGGGTGGGATCATACCAGGCGTTCACCTCGCCCGTTTCGGCAAAAATCACCGCGAAGTTGCGCGGCAGGGCGAATTCGTTGCTGATCACGTCCATCAGCGTTTGCACCCCACGCTGAGGGTCGTTGACGAGGGCCTCGTGCATCGCCAGTCCCACGGGGCGCGTGGGCTTGACGAAATGAACCTCGATTCGACCCTGGGCGAAGGCCCAGCCAGCCAGGTAGAGCCACAGCAGCAAGAGGCGGATCAAGCGGATTCCTTTCCCCCAGGAGGGAGCCCTGGGCCGGCGCCTAATTGCAATTCAGGGCCCGCCCGGGCTGAGCTTTAGTATTGGAGCCTTCCATTTGACCCAGTCCGACTCCCCTCAAACCCCTTCCGATCAGCACGAAGTCGAGATTCAGGGGGTTCGCCTGCGCCTCTCCAGGCCCGACGAGCTGCCGCTGCAGTGGGTCGGGCAGCAGGAGTTGATGTTGCAGCTCGTGGCGGCCTGGTCGATTCTCGACCCCCGCGACACGCCGCTGAACCCGCGGCTGCTGGGCAAACCCGGCGTGGGCAAAACCACCCTGGCCTATGCCGCAGCGCGCACGCTGGGTCGCCCCTGCTACCTGTTTCAGGCCACCATGGACACCCGTCCCGAAGACCTGATCATCGCCCCGGTGGTGGGCCCCGATCAGCAGATTCAATATGTGGCCAGTGCGGTGGTGACGGCCATGATTCACGGCGGCGTGGTGATTCTCGACGAGGGTAACCGCATGAGCGAGAAGGCCTGGGCCTCGCTGGCCCCGTTGCTCGATGCCCGGCGCTATGTCGAGTCGGTCATCGCCGGAGTGAAGATCGCGGCCCATCCGATGTTCCGTTTCGTGGCCACCATGAACGAGGATTCCAGCACTTTTGAGCTGCCCGAGTATATCCACTCGCGGCTGCAGCCTCAGATACTCGTCGATTTTCCCGAGAAGGCGGAAGAACTCACGATTTTGCGGGCCAATTTGCCCTTTATGGAGGAAGAGATCCTGCATTACGTCGCTGACTTTTTGCAGCGGGCTCATCAGGCCGATGAACGCTACTCGGTGCGCGACGGCATCAATATCGCTCGCTACGCCCTGAAGTATTCCACGGCCAGCGGGCTTGAGATCCGGGCGGCATTGCGCAAGGCGGTCATTCAGATTCTCGGTGACGAGGCCACGGTCTATGCCCCCTGAGCCTTTCTGGCTACAGCGCGGGCAGTTGCACATCGTCCCAATCTGCCACTACAAGTTGGAGTTCGCGTTGGAGTTGGGGCGGGTTCTCCAGGCGGTGAAGCCTGGCCACCTGGCCCTGGAGCTTCCGATGTTTCTGATCGAACCTCTGCAACAGGCGGTGGCCCGACTGCCACGTCTGACCACCCTGGCCTTCCCCGTGGGCGAGGGTCAGATGCTGCTTCCCGTCGAGCCTACTGACCCTTTCGTCGAAGCGGTGCGCTGGGCCAGGGCTCGGGAGTGTCAGGTGCACGGTATCGATGCCGCGGTGGTGGGCTACGGTCAGCATCACGACCCGATCCCCGACAGTTGCTCGCTGACAGCCATCGGGCTGAAGGCCTTCTGGGAAGAGTGGTCGCGGTATCCCGGGCCAGGCCCTGATAAGGCCGACCGGGAGCGCCATCTGAGCATGGTGCATTCGTTAAAGTTTCTCGAAAAGCGATACCCCGACGAACCCATCGTGGTGGCGCTAGGACTGACCCATGTTCGGCCCGTTTTGGAGCTGCTGGCCAGCGAGGCCGAATTGCCCTTGCCCGTGCCGTCGCTCAGTCGCCCCCCAGAGGTGGTGCTGTATCAGCCCGATTTGCGCTCCACCCGTGAGGCCAGCCTGGAGATGGGCTGGGTCATGGCTCTTTTCGAGTTGCAGCGCGGCGGGCCCGGACCCGACGAAACCTGGTTGCCTCCGCCCGAACCGCCGGACGAAACCTCGGAGGACCTGCGAGAATCACTCAAAGATCTCAAGCCCGAACAACTGGTGGCGTCGCTGGAGTCGATGCTGGGGGGCATTCGACGACGCCCACCTCCCTTGCCTCCCGGGCAAAAGCGCGCCCTGGCCCGCTATCTTCAGGGCCTGCAAGAGCAACCCGCCGCCCTCTTTTCGCTGCTTCATCAAATCGGCTCGGGCGACAGGATCGAATTGCCCAAGGTGAAGGCGCCCCCGAAGTTCAAGGCCTTCACCTTTCGTCAGGTGCATCAGCGCCGTCATCAGTTGCAGGGCATCTACGCCGCCGCCCTGGAGCGTGCCGGTGAGCGGTTTGACCGCCAGGAGATGCTGCATTCGCTGGTGGAGCACGCCGGTCGGTTTTACCAGGAGAATACCGGAGATTTCGTGCGCCCCTGGCAGCTTCAGGTGCTCTATCAGTTCACGCGCAACTACGCGCGTCTACGCGGCCGACTGTTGCCCAACCTGTATGAGCTGGTGATGGGGGCCCGGGGTGTGGCCGACGACAACCTGAGTTACGAAATCTGGGACCTGGGCAGCTTCTATCCCTGGACGGTCGAGGAGGGCGACCCCTGTGACCTGCCGCTGCTGGAGCTGCGGGCCGATCAGCTGTTCCTGGGCGGTCAGGCGGTGCAGCACTGGACCTTTCATCGCAAGCTGCCCGGCCTGCGCATGCGCATGCCCATTCAGGGACAGCGTGGCCGGGAGAAGTCTCCGGGCGACTGGTCCGAGAGCTTTGAGGATGGAACGCTTTGCAGCTACCCACCCGAAGACCTGGTGATCGAAGACTATGCGCGCTATCTGCAGAAGAAGGCCATTCAGCAGCTGAGCCTGGAGAAGGCCCGCATCGAGCCATTTACCACCAGTTTGCTGGACGGTATCGAGATGCGCGAAACGCTGCGCAACTGGCACGAGAAGAAGCTGTATGTTCACGAAAGTCGGCGGGTTCGCGGCGGGGTGGGGGCCGTGGTGGTGATTTTCGACGAGGACCCTGATGATCGACGCTACCCCTGGCGAATGACCTGGCACGGCGAGCACGCCCAGGAGTCCGACATGGCCTTTTACGCCACACCCATTCAGCAGAAGATCGTCGGCCCTGGCATCGCCCGGTGCGAGTATGGGGGTATTTTGATGACCTATCCTCATCGTCGCCTCGGCGATATCTGGTCGGAGGCCATGTATCGCCGCGAGTGCCGCAACAAGTCAGAGGTGCTTCTGATGGCTGCCATCGACTACGGACTCGATCCCCATATCGTCTACGTTGCTGCAAAACCGCCGCGTTCGCTGTTTCGCACGCTGGCCTCGCGGGTGGGTAAGAAGATCGTCTATCTGCCGGTAGGCAGTCTGAGCCCCCAGAGCATTCAGCGCATTCGCGTGTTTCACGTACTCAGCGGCCATCAAATCCGCCAGGTCGCCAAGGACTACATCTGGTAGACTTTGGTCCTATGGAAATCATATAGACCGATTGGTATAAATAGAGCGTGCCTAGAAAACGTAAAGTCCTGGAAGGAACCGCTGACAGTCGAGAGCGCCTCGTGGCGACGGCTGCTCGCCTGTTTCGTTTCCAGGGCTATCACGCCACCGGGCTCAATCAAATCGTTGAGGAGAGTCAGGCACCCAAAGGTTCCCTCTATCATTACTTCCCCGATGGTAAGGAGCAGTTGGGTCAGGAGGCTCTGCGAAGTGCCGGGCAGTTGCTTCGGGAGCGTCTTTCGGCTTTGGGAAAACTGGACCCGAGAGAAGCGCTCAAGCAACTGGTCGAAGTCAGCATTCAGGAGCTGCAATCCAGTGACTATCGGGACGCATGTCCCATTGCCACGGTGGCACTCGAGACCTCTTCTCACTCTCCCGAGTTGCGGCAATGTTGCAGTGACATTTTTCAGCAGGCGCTGTCGATTCTGGAGGGCTGGTTGGTGAAGCACGGTCTTGACCAGCAAGCGGCTCGCGATCTGGCTCTGCTGGCATTTTCTGCCTACGAAGGCGCTTTGCTGTTGAGCAAGGTGCAAAGAAGTCCCGACCCGCTTCGCCGGGTGGCCGGGCAAATTCACCTGATGCTTGAGTCGGCCCTGAAGAGCCGCTGACGCGAGCGATGATTTGTCTTGAATATGTAGACTGGTCTAAATCAAAGCTGGGAGATCGAGCCCGGCTTTGAAGAAGAGAGGAGATCCTATGAGTATCCGTTCATTGAAACAAGCACTGGGAATGTTTGGCCTGTTGTTGAGCCTCCAGTCAGGGGGGTGGTCGCAGGTCGAGCCGAAAAACAATCCGCCCGAGGTTCCGCCCTCGCAAGAGGTGCGGGTTGTAGAGCAACAGCAGAAGCAGCCTGAAGCTGCCCCCAAGGCCACGGCAGAAAGCGTTGACAAGGCGCCCCAGGCCTCTGAGCAAGAGCCCAAGGCCGCGCGACGCAAGGATTTGACCCCGGTAATCCACTTTCGCGATTTTTGATCCAGCCCGTGCTCGCAGTGCCTGTTCAAGCGACAGGCGCTGCGGGCACTTCCAGGTTCCGGCAGGTTGAACGAGGACGAGGAGGAGGGTCGTGACGAAGAGTGGGCGACCCACCTCGAGAACGGCGAACTTCATGTTGGAACTGGATCCTAGAGTTGAACAGGTCACGGAGTTACAAAAATCAGAGTCTTATGATGAAGCCCTGGCTCTTGTAGAAGGCTGGTTGGGCCAGGAGCCCGACAATCCGGCCTTGCTGTTTTGCCGGGGCAGTTTGCGCCTCTCACGAGAAGACGTGCCTGGGGCCATTGCCGACTGGGAAACCGCCCTGGACGGGCGAATGCCATTGGCCGCTCGCCTGCAAGAGCTGTATCCGGCTCTGGTGGAGAAGAGTTTCTACAATTTCCACTTCGAAACCACGGTAGACAACGATTCCATCACCCACGGGGCTCTGGGGCGAGCCTATCGACTGTTTGGACGCTTCGATGAAGCCATCCGCCATCTCGGAATTGCCCTGGATTTGAATCCGGCGGCCTGGTCGGAGGGCTGTATGATGGCCACGCTGTTGGCTCGCACCGGCCAGAGCGAGCCGGCTCTTCAGGTGTTGACCCGCATGCTGGAAACCCGCCCCGACAATGTCGAGATTCTCTACCATATGGGGCTGCATTACTTCCAGCAGAATTCGATAGCTTTCGCTCTTCGTCACCTCGAGAAGGCCAATCGGCTCGAGCCCACCGACTTGCGCGTGCGGCAGGTGTTGGGCGAGATTTACCTCAAGCAGGGGCGCTTCGATCTGGGCGAACCCCAGTTTCTCGAGTGCATTCAGCGCGGGCCGTCGGCTTCGGCCTACCTGGGCATGGCCGAGTGCGTCAAGGGGCAGTATCGCTTCGACGAGGCCCTACAGTATCTGCGCTCGGCGGTTGAGCTGGAGCCGCGCAACCTGAGGGCGCTGCTCGAATTGGGGAATCTGGCTCTGCAGTTTGGCGACCTCGATCTGGGCGTCGACTGTCTCAAGCGAGCCCTGGAACAAGAACCGAACCAGCCCGAGGTGTATGCGCTGCTGGCCAAAGCCGCTCAGCAGAGGGGCGACGCCGACAGCGCCATCGACTACTATCGCAAGTGGCTCGAACTTTCGCCCAACGAAGGCGTTCCCAACCACGCCCTGGGCAATTTGTTGCGCACTCGCGGCAATTACGCCGAAGCCCGGCATCATCTGGAGAAGGCCCGCGAATTGATGGGTCGAGATGTGCTGGTCACTCTCGATCTGGCCGACTGTCTGGCCAGGTTGGACGACCGGGCCTCGGCGCTCAGCCTGCTGAAGGCCACGCTGGAAGCCCACCCGCACCACAGCGAGTTGCGCGCTGCCCTGTTGCAACTGGACCCCAGTGCTGTGCCGGTGGATCGGACCCTGACCAGTTCGCTGATTCAGACTCAGGAGGAACACAACCCCTGGTTAGACCCCGAACCCGCGGCCCCAGAAGAACCCGTGGCCGCGGTCGCCGAGTCTGTCCCACCGGAGGCGTTGCCCCAGGCGGTTCCCGAGCCCGTAGCCGAGCCGAGCAATTTCGAAGAGGCTCTGGAGCGCGCCCGACACCTGGCGGCCACCGGCCAGGAAGCCGATGCGTTGAAGATGTATCGCAAGGCGCTGGGCTTTGATTCGAGTCAGCGTGAGTGTCGGATTGAAGCGGCTCGCCTGCACGCCAAGAAAGGTCTTTACGAACTGGGCTCCGAGTTCTTGGTCGACGCTTACCGTCAGGAGCCATCCGATGCTTCCCTGTGGCCCGAACTGATCGACTGGCTTTCCCGGGTCGATGAGATGGACCGAGAAGAATCGCTGTCGAAGCTGGTACTGGGGATACCCGCCGACCTCGAACGTCCTCCGCTTTTCAGCCTGCTCTACGGCTTGCGCCGCGGGGTCGATCGGGAAGTCCTGGTGGATTTGATTGCCCAGGGCCTCATGTCTCGCTTCCCCAGCGACGCCGAGGCGCGCCAGCGCTGGGAAGACCTGAAGTCGGGCGCCGCAGAACCCACCTATCTCGAGCCCCCAGAGCCCAGCCAGGCCCCCACATACGAATTCGACGGTTTGCCCGAACTCGAGTTTGTATCCCCGGCTCCCGTCGAAGAGCAACCCGTCGCGGTTGAGGAGTTGCCCCCCGTCGAGGACACCCCGGTCGTCCAGACCGATGAGGTTGCGCCGAGCCCCCAGGCTGAGCCGATGGAGGTTGAGCCATCGGCTGCGACTGAGGTTGCCCCCAGCCCCCAGGCAGAACCGATGGAAGTTGAGCCATCGGCGACGACTGAGGTGGCCCCGAGCCCCCAGGCAGAACCGATGGAGGTTGAGCCATCGGCTGCGACTGAGGTGGCCCCGAGCCCCCAGGAAGAGCCGTTGGAGGTTGAGCAGTCGGCTTCGGCTGAAGGCGCTCCGACACCGCAGGAGGAGCCGGTCGAATCCATTCTTCCGCCGGAGGAAGAGCCCGCCGAAGCCCCACCGGCTCCCGAGGCCCCTGAAGCTGAGGTTTCTGAATTGACCGGTTCTGAGATGGCTGAGGCGCTGACCAGGGTTCTGACCCAAGAGGCGCCCCAAGAGGTCAGGCTGGAAACCTTTCCTGGCCCGCACGATCAGGGAGAGACGCCCTGGCAGATTCTGGGCCGCGCCGCCGACGAACTGGCGGCTGCGGGTTGCTACCGTCAGTCGGCTCTGCTCTGGCTACAGATGCCTGAAGAACACCGCGACCGCGGACGTTGTTCCGTTTCCCTGCATCACTGGCGTAGCTTTATCGAGCTTGGGTCCGCAGAACAACTGGCCGATTTTGACCAGGCCCTGGCCCGCGAGTTCGGCGAGTTGCAACCACTGCCCCCCGAGACGGTTGAGGTGGACGAGGTCTTACCCGAGTTGCCAGCGCCCGCGGAAGCGGAAGCCGCTTGCGAAGCTGAAAGCGAACCTCCAGCCGACGAGGCCCCGGTTGAGGCCGCTGACGAGGTTGAGCCTGTTCCCGAGCAGCTGCCTGCAGCGGAAGAGACGGTGCCTTCCAGCGACGAAGCCGCCCCTGAGGCCGGCGAAGAAGCTACCCCGGCTCCGTCGGCAGAAACTCTGGATGAGGCCTTCGAGGCGCTTAAAGCCAGTCTCGACGATGACGCTGTTTTGGCCCGGGTGTTCGAGTTGGGTGTGGGGCAGGAAGAAGTCATTTTGAACTATTTTCGCGCCCTTTCTCGCGACGAGCCTGATCAACCCCTGCATTGCCGCAATTTCGCTCGTGCTTATGTGCGGTTGAACAAGCCGATTCTGGCCGTGGTCCAGTACCAAAAGTATCTGGTGGCGCGTCCCAATCCGGCTGGCTATCGCGAGCTGGCCGAGACTTACGCCATGCTCAAACGCGATAAAAATGTGGCCGAAGCGTTGAAAAAGGCGGAGGAACTGGAGTCGGCTGCGACCTGAGCGACAAGGACTTTCCGGCCTGCTTGCCGAGATAGGCCGAGATGGAGCATGTTCTACAGCCCGACTGGCTGCTAACGCCCGACGGATGGAAACAGGGGTGGCAGGTGGTGCTGCGCGAGGGAACCATTGCCTCGCTGGGTCCTGCTCAGGGGTCGGGTCAGAGGCTGGTTCGTCAGGCTTTGCTGCCAGGGTTGGTCAATGCCCATAGCCACGCTTTTCAGCGTCTGATTCGCGGACGCACCGAGTTTCGCAATCCCCAGCGCCCCGAAGACGATTTCTGGAGCTGGCGCGAGCTGATGTATCAGTCGGCCCTTGGCCCCAGCCCCGATCAGCTGGAGCGGGTGGCGCGGTTGCTCTACCTGGAAATGGTCGAGAGCGGAATCACCACGGTGGGCGAGTTTCACTACCAGCACCATCAGCCCGACGGGCGAGCCTATGACGAGCCCGATGCCATGGCCTGGGCCCTGGTGCGGGCGGCTCGCTGGGCCGGGATTCAGCTGGTTCTGTTGCGCTGTGCCTATCATCGATCCGGTTTCAGGCTGCCTCCCAACCCGCGCCAGCTGCGTTTTTTGGATGCCGACTGGGAGTCGGCGGTGGCCGCAGCCGACCGGCTGCAGGCTGCGGGGGTGGCCGTGGGTCTGGCACCCCACAGCGTGCGGGCTGTGCCCCCGAGCTGGCTGCGCCCGCTGGCCGAGGCCGCCCGTGTGAGGGGCTGGCCTTTGCATATGCATGTCAGCGAACAGCCGGCCGAGGTCGAGCAATGCCGGGCCGAGTGCGGGCTGTCTCCGGTACAACTGCTCGACCAGGAAGAGGTTCTGGGGCCGAACTTCACTGCCGTTCACGCCATTCACCTCGAGCCTCGCGACATTCCGTTGTTGGGCGTCGCCCACATTTGTAGCTGCCCCACCACCGAGCGCAATCTGGGCGACGGGGTGGTACCTGCTCTGGAGTTGCGCAAAGCCGGATGCCGATTCGCCCTGGGCACCGATTCCCAGTGTCAGGTTGATCTGTGGGAGGATGCCCGCCAGCTGGACTATCATCTGCGCCTGATTCAGCGCAAACGGGCCGTGCTCGACGACCCCCCGGGGCAGCTCGAAGCGTTTCTCTGGCAGGCAGCCAGCCCGGGCGGGGCCAGTGCGCTGGGCCAGCCCTGCGGCCAGATCGCTGCGGGGCTGCGTGCCGACCTGCTGGCTGTCGACCTGGAGCATCCGGTGCTCGCCGGTGACGACTCGCACTGGTTGCTTGCCGAGCTGATCTGGTCCATGCCCCGTCAGGCCATCACCCAGGTGTGGAGCGCCGGTGTGCCCCGACTGCAGGATGGTCGACATCCGCTTCGCGCCCAGGCCGTGGCCGATTTTCGAAAGGTGCGCCTGGAACTCGGTGGCTAAGAAGAGCCCGAAGAAGATCGTCTCAGCTTATCCGCGTCTGGCCGCCATCGACATCGGATCAAACGCCATGCGGATGGTGATTGCCGAAATGCAGCCCGGCTTCCATCTGAAGCCGCTCAAGTCGATTCGCAGCGCCGTGCGCCTGGGCCAGGACGTTTTCACCACCGGCGTGGTGCAGGAAGCCACGTTGAAGAAGGCCTGTCAGGCCCTGGCCGGCTTCTCCGAATGGCTGAAGAAGTATTCGGTAACCCAGGTGCTGGCCGTGGCCACCAGTGCGGCCCGCGAGGCAAAGAACCAGAAGCAGATCTTTGAGACCATTCGGCGCGAGTCGGGGATAGAAGTTCAGCTGCTTCCTGGCGAGGAAGAGGCCCGGCTCGTGTATCTGGCGGTGCAGCGCCATCTGCCCCTGGGCGATCGATCGGTGCTGGTGGTCGATATCGGTGGCGGCAGCGTCGAACTGATCGTCGGTCAGGGGGGTCAGGTGCGCGCGCTGGAGTCGTTGAAAATGGGCACGGTACGCATCCTGGCGAGGCTGGGAGCCGAGAAGGTTCGCGACGGACAGCTTTTCATTCGCAGGGCTCGCGAGTATATCGAGGCCACTCGAGGCTGGGTGCAGTATTTCCTCGCCGAACACCGAGTGGATGTCATGGTGGCCACGGGCGGCAATGCCGAAGCCCTGGCCGAACTGGCCCAGCAGCATTTTCACCGACCCTTCGGCGATCAAATTTCAAAAGACGAACTCGATCAGCTGGTGGCTCTGCTCGAGTCGATGAGTGCCGATGAACGCCGCAGGCGCCTGGGCTTACGCGTGGATCGGGCCGACGTCATTTTGCCGGCGGCGTTGGTGTTTCAGTCGTTGATGCACCAGGCCGAGGCCAGTCAACTGGTGGTACCCGGAGTGGGTCTGAAAGACGGGCTGCTGGAAGAACTGCGGGTGCGGGCACTGGGCGATCGGCCCGACGGCCTCGACCGCGACCAGGTGATCGCCGCATGCCTGCAGCTGGGGCGAAAGTATGACTTTGATGAAGAGCATGCTCGACAGGTGGCCGATCTTTCGTTGCAGCTATTTGACGGTTTGCTGTCGGTGCATCGCTGCCGACCTACCGACCGGCTGTTGCTCGAGGCTGCCGGTTTGTTGCACGACATCGGTAAGTTTATCAACTTTTCGGGTCATCACAAGCACAGCCATTACATCATTCTGTCCAGCCCGATGGTGGGACTGACCCAGGTTCAGCGCCAACTGGTTGCCGCTCTGGCGCGCTACCACCGCAAGACCGTACCGGGCCTGCAGCATGAGTTTTTTCGCCAGCTCAGTGAGGAAGACCGGGGGCGGGTGGTGCGGCTTTCCGCGCTGCTTCGTCTGGCCGAAGCCCTCGATGCCGAGCATGGTGGCATGGTGCGGCGGGTGCAGGTGCTTGTGCGCCGGAACCGGGTTCAGCTCTCGCTGCATGGTCAGGGCGACCTCGCCCTGGAGCGATGGCTGGTTCCTTCCAAGTTTGATCCCCTGGAAAAGGCTTTAGGGATTAAGGTCGGACTCAGCAGCGAAGCATAGGAGTCCGGCCTCGGCTCCAGAAGCAATCGGAAGATTTTTCTGGAGGCTGCAATGGCGCGACGACGACGAACCCCAAATCCCGAGGTCCATGAAACCCCCATCGTCACCGAGGAGGTGCCGGTGGCCGAGGCCGAGCCCGTGAGTCCCGACTCGGCCGAGTCGGAGGCCGTAGCTGTCGAGCTGGAGGTCGAAGAACCGGTGGCTGAGGAAGGCTCGTCCGAGCAGGAGCCGGAGCAGGTTGAAGAAGAGGGCCCCGACTTTGGCGAGGGCCTCCAGGGTCGGCTGCGTCAGGCTCTCTATCGCCGAGGGCGGGCGGTGATCGAATGGCTCGATCTGGCCCATCAAGAGCTCTCTCCCGAGGCCGTCCATCAGTTGAGGGTCTCCAGTCGTCGCCTGGAAGCTGCACTGGAGCTGTTCGCCGGCCTGGTGGGGCGCGCGCCGGTTCGCAAGATTCGCCGCCAGCTCAAGCGCCATCGCCGGGCTCTGGGCCCCCTGCGCGATCTGCAGCGGCAGCTGGAGTGGCTGTCCGATGAACCCCTTCTCGATGAGTACCTCACCGAAAAGGCCGCTCAGTTGCCGGCTACCGTGCGTCGAGCCACCAAAAAAGTTCGCAGCTCTTCGGTTTCCCGTTTGGAAAAGCGTCTGGAACACCTGGACGCTCTGCTGGCTGGCTTGCTGGAAGAGGCCGACCAGGAAGAGCAGGTGCGAGAGATTTTCTCACGACATCTCTGGGAGTCGCTGCTGTCGGCCATGGCCTGTGCCGACGAGGTGGACCCCGATCACAGTTTCTCCTATCATCCGCTGCGGCTCACGCTGAAGCACTTCCGCTATGGCGCCGAAGTGTTCCGCGAGGCCGGCTGGCAAACGCGCCTGGATGAACAGCAAGGTTGGGAGAAGATCAAAGGGCTGCACGAGGCTCTGGGCTCGCTGCAGGATGTTGAGGTACTGGCCTGTCACCTGGATCTGTACTGGGCCGAAAGCCCCCCCATACGCGAGAGTCAGGCCCGGGTGGTCAATCGCCTTCTCAAGGAGCGGCATCAGCAACTGGGCAAAGTTCACCTCCAGGATCTCGATTGGGAGTCGCTCTGGGAGTGGCCTCAAGAGGAGACCTCAGTCGAGGAGGATGGCGCCGAAGCCGAGTGAGAATCTGGTTGCTGCGTCACGCCATCGCCGAGGAGCGAAGCCTGGAACATCCCGAAATGGACGAGTTCCGCCGATTGACAGTGGAGGGACGCAAGAAGTTGCGTCGCTTGCTCAAAGTCTTGACCGCCAGGCTGCCGCGTCCCGAACGGGTCCTCTCCAGTCCCTATGTGCGGGCTGCCCAGACGGCAGAAATTGCGGCCAAGGCCTGGGGCCTTGCCTGTGAACAGCTGGATTGTCTGGCTCCTGGAGAAGATGCCTTTGATTGGCTGCTTGAGCAGGGAACTGCCGGACCGCTGGTCCTGGTGGGACACGAACCCGACCTCAGCTGGCTGGCGGCTCGGCTGTTGGGGCTCGAGGCTCCCTGCTTTCGACTGAAGAAAGCCGGTCTCTGTGGCTTGTTGGGTGCCCCGGGGCAGGCCAGTCTGGAGTTTCTCCTTACGCCACGGAGCCTGCTGGGCTAATTGCGGTTCAGGACTCGCTGCAAGAACTCTTCGGCCGAACGAGGCGAGACCTGATGTACCTTGCGGTCGCCCCGCACCTTCAGGCTGGGACCCTTCTTGCAGGTGCCCAGGCAGCCGCACTTTTTGACCCGGATTTCGGCCTGCTGGTGCTGAACGGCCTCCTGGAGCGCCTCCAGCACTTCGGAGCTGCCGCGTCGGCAGCAACTTTTGCTGGTGCAAACCCAGATGCAGGCTTCCTTGTGCGAGCAGCCGGCGATGTGGATCATCTTCTTGGCTTCCAGCGGGATGGCGAGCTCCACCCGCAGCCTGCCCCCCTTGTTGCGTAGCCACAAGCGCACGGCCATGCCGGTTTCTAGCTCCAGACTGAGCGGCGCGCGCAACTTTTTGGCCACACTGGCCTGGAAGGTACCCGCTACGGTTTCTACGTCGAGGAGGCGCGGCTCTCCCTTGCGATTTTTCTCGATGCCGATCAGCAGGCCCACTTGAGGTCCGCTCTCGGGGACGAATTTTTGCTTGGAACGAACCGTTTTCGGGTCAACCAGAATACTCACTCAGGCGCCTTGGCGAGATTCTCGAGGGATCCTGCAGATTTGTTTCGTTCACCTGACGATTTCTTTTGGGGCGACCCAAGAATGATTGAATTTTTTTCTCTTACTGTCGAGGGAAAGCGGGGTTCAAGCGAAACCGACCGCCTATGATGGATATGACTCTGACCAGCGTGATCCCCGAATCTTCCGAAACGCTCACGGTGCCGAACCTGCAGAGCGCATCGGCCTTCACCCCTCCCTCGACCTCGGGCGACAGCCCCGCTCGTATGGAAGAACTGGTGCGGGCCCTGGAAAACGTAGACCAGGCTTTTCAGCACGCCTTTCGTGTGGCTCGCCACACGCGCGACCGCGAGGCCGAGCTTGAAGAGCAGGTCCACCGTTGCGAGTTGGAAGCTCAGTATCAGCGGCACGAGGCCGAAATCTGGCGTCAGCGTTACGATGCGCTCGAGCGCAAGTTGCCCTGGTGGGCGCGCAAGTTGCTCGGCATCCAGATGCCCGCCTACTGAGCCCCCCGCAATACCTGGTTCTTGCCGCTGCGTTTGCCCTCGTAAAGGGCCGCATCGGCCTTTTTGATGGCTCGTTCCAGGTCTCCCGCGGTGTCTTCCTCCAGCGGGCAGTAGCCCAGTGTCAGGGTGACCCTTCCGTGGGGCGGGTTGCCCAGGTGGGTTACGTTGAGATCGTGAAGCTCTGTGCGTAGTTGTTCCAGGCACTGCACCACCGATGCTTCCTTCATGTCGGTGAAGGTCAGCAGAAACTCCTCGCCTCCGAAGCGGTAGACTTCGACTTCGGGTGGGCTTCGATGTTGCAGGTGCTGGGCCACGAGCTTTAAGACCTTGTCGCCTTCGTGGTGACCATAAATGTCGTTGTATTGTTTGAACCCATCGATGTCACACAGGGCCACCCAGCAGGGGCGCTCGGGGGGGGCGTGACTCTTGAGAAATTCGGGGGTGTGGTCGTGCAAGCGAAAACGGTTGCCCACCTGGGTCAGGGCGTCTCGGCGACTTTCTTCTCGCAGTCGGCGAGTCAGGTTTTCCAGTTCCGCCTTCTGCTGGGCCAGTCGCTGGTGCAGTTGAGTGACCCGGTGAGCCGACAGTAGGCGAAGCTCCAGTTCGTCCACATCGACGGGCTTGGGAAGATAGTCGTCGGCTCCAGCTCGTAGCCCCTCCAACACATGATGCTTTTCGGCCAGCGTCGAGAGCAGCACGATGTAGGTATAGTGTTCAAAGGGTTGGCGCCGGACATCCTGGGTCAGTTGCAGGCCGTCGCGACCGGGCATCACAAAGTCGCTGAGGATGATTTGGGGGGCGTAGTCGAGGTAGGCCAGCCAACCCTCGTCACCGTCGTGAGCTTCACGCCAGGGCAGGTTTTTGTCCCGCAGGGCCTGACGCAAAATGGCCCGTTCCTCCTCTTTGTCGCCTACGATCAGGATTCGCATGGGACAGGATTCGGAAGCCAGCAGGATCGACCTGCGGGCGGCCATATTTCGGCAACAAACTTGATACAAAACGGTTACCTGATTTCTCTTTACCAGGTTCTGCAGCGAGGGACATAAAGAGCATCGCACAGCAGGTGGAGGAAGACAAAAAATGGCGTTCTCATTGGGTTTTGCGCAGGTTCAGATCGGCATCGCTCCGGGTGGCTGCTATCGGCCTCCGGTTGCCTGCCCCGGGCCCTGGGGACCTCGCCCCTGGCATTGGAATCAGGGTCACGGAAACCTCAATAATGCCCAGGTTGGTCACCACGGATTTCTGGGCCTGGGCAACACCCGTGGCTATGCTACCGACCTGAATGGCGACGGTCGCTACACCCGAGGACAGGACGGCGTGCTGGCCATGGACCTCAACCGTGACGGTCGCATTACTCCCAAAGAGATTCAAGAGTCGCGCCAACGCTTGAACGCCATGGGCGGCAACTTCGACCTCAATGGCGATGGCCGAACCACCATCTGCGAACGCTCTCAAGGCTCTCGCTATCAGCGCGAGATGCAGCGCTATGATTGCGATGGTGACGGTCGTCTGAGTGGGGCCGAGTTTAGTCGGGCCGGTGGAAGTGTTCTGGTCGACCGTAATCGTGACGGAAGGTTTCAGCCCTGGGAGCAGCACAGCCCGTACAATTTCCCCACTCCTGGCTTCGGCAGCGGTCGCTTGAACTTCATCGATCCTTATAGCAACTACACCTCGGTGCATCACCGCCAGCATCAACACTGGGGTTGCCGTCCCTACGGATTGTCGTTCTGAACGCCTGTTCCCGGAAGCGGAGCGATCCGGGCTAGGGGCTTGTTTTCACTGCGATTCTAGTCGCCTATCGGGCCCGGTAGGCTTTTTTTTCGCCCAGGCGGAGGCTGTCCAGGGCTGTCGAAAGGCGCTTGCGGAGGATGCCATGAACCCTACTGGACCGAATTCGATGCGCGTATTACCACCCAACACGGCCGCCTGGAATTTTCAGGCCTGGGCTTCCTGGGTGCTGGCTTTCATGATATTGACCCGAGGTATTTATCTCGTGCAGATCAACCCCTGGGTGCGGGGGTTTTTGATGATGGCCTGCCTGTTCACCATTGGAACCACCTTCACGCTGTCCAAGACAGTGCGAGACAATACTTCGGGTCGGCCCGACAATCCGGCCTGGATTTTTGCTGTGTGGGCACTTTTCGTGATTTCCGTGATCGCCACGTTTACGGGCATTTATTGGTTTCCGGTGCAGGGTTGGCCCCAGGGGTTTTTCCTGGCAGCGTTTCTTTTCCAGATCAACACCACTTTTGTGCTGGCCAAAACCACCCGCGATAACTATGAGGCGGGACTGATTTTGGGGCCTTTGCAACCTCCGCCCTCCAGCGAATAGGGTCCGGGCGGGTTGAGGCGAATCTGCTGGCATGGACTCGCTCAAGCCCGCCGACCTCGAAGCGGATACCCCCGTCGCTTCCCCAAATCCAACTCCGTCTACTTTGCCCCCGAGCCAGCGTTATTTGAACCGGGAACTGTCCTGGCTGGCCTTTAACTACCGCGTTTTGGAAGAGGCCCAGAACGCTCGCAACCCTTTACTGGAGCGGGTTCGCTTTCTGGCCATCAGCGATACCAATCTCGACGAGTTCACCACCGTGCGGGTGGCCAACATCAAGGGGCGGCTGGAAGAGGGCATCGAGACTCTCACCGACGACGGACTCACCCTGCACCAGCAGCTGGAGATGATCTCCGAGGAAATCGACGATTTGCTGGTGGAGCAGCAACGAGCCTGGAGTGTGCTGCGTCGCACGCTGAACGAGAACGGAATTCGTTTGGTGCACGTCGACGAGCTCGACGAAGACGACCTCGACTGGTTGCAACAGCACTTCACGCGAGAGATTCTTCCGGTGTTGACGCCCCTGGCCTGCGACCCGGCTCATCCCTTCCCATTCATTCCCAACGATGGCCTGTGCATGGGGCTCAAGCTGAAAGACAGCAAGACTCTGTGGTCGTTGTTGCCCTTGCCGACCAGCCTGCCCCGATTCATTCTGCTTGGAGACAACCCCCGCCGCGACCTGGTGCGCCAGGGCAGCTTCGAAGGTCGGCGCTGGACCGATCGGCGCTATCTGCCGCTCGAGGAAGCCATTCCGCTCTTTTTCGACCGCCTGTTTCCCAATTTCAAGGTGAAGCGCTACGGTTTGTTCCACGTGCTGCGCGATAGTGAGGCCGCCATGGAGCTCGGTCGCACCGAGAGCCCGGTGGATCTGGCCGAGCACTATTTGCGGGCCGTCAAGGGGCGGCGCTGGGGCCATGTCGTGCGCCTGATCTTTGGCAGTGGCGTGCCCGAGGACATGCGCGATTTCATCACCACCCAGCTCGATGCCGACGCCGAAGACGTGATGGAAATCGAGGGCTTACTCAACCTCTCGGACATTTCCCAGATCGCCAACGAGGACCGGCCCGACCTGAAGTTCCCACCGTTTGAGGTGCGCTTTCCCCAGCGGGTATTGGATTGGCGCGGCGACTACTTCGGCGCCATCGCCAGCAAGGCGTTCGTGGTCCACCACCCCTATGAGAGCTTTGACGTGGTGGTCGAATTCTTGCGCCAGGCCGCCCGCGACCCCGATGTGCTCAGCATCAAGCAAACGCTTTACCGTACCAGTCGTATCTCCAGCATCGTGCGCGCGCTGGTCGAGGCCGCCGAGGCCGGTAAGTCGGTAACCGTCGTGGTGGAACTCAAGGCACGCTTTGATGAAGAGGCCAATATCCGACTGGCCCACGACCTGGAGCGCGCCGGAGCCCATATCGTATATGGCTTTGTCGACAAAAAGACCCACGCCAAAATGACCCTGGTGATGCGCCGCGAGGCTCGAGGGCTGCGTGGCTATGTGCATCTGGGCACGGGCAACTACCATCCGGTGACGGCCCGGGTGTACACCGATTTGAGCTACTTTACCTGCGACGAGGCGGTGGTGCGCGACGTGGGCAAGGTGTTCAACTATTTAACCGGCTATGCCGTGCCCCAAAAGCTGGAGAAGCTGGCCATAGCCCCGCTCAGCCTGAAGTCCACGTTGCTGGCTCTGATCGAAGACGAAATTCGCCACGCTCAGGAAGGTCGTCCGGCCCATATTTGGGCCAAAATGAACTCACTGGTGGACACCAAGGCCTGCGACGCACTGTATCGGGCCAGCCAGGCCGGCGTGCAGGTCGAGCTGGTGGTGCGCGGCATCTGTTGTTTGCGCCCGGGTATACCGGGCCTTTCCGAGAATATTCGGGTGCGCAGCATTGTGGGGCGTTTCCTCGAGCACTCGCGCATCTTATGCTTTGGCAACGGGCACAAGTTGCCCCACAAGAAGGCCAAGGTCTTTATCTCGTCGGCCGACTGGATGCCGCGCAACTTTCACAGCCGGGTAGAAACCCTGGTGCCCGTCGACGTCGACTCGATTCATGCCCAGATTCTCGAGCAAATCATGGTGGCCAACCTCAGCGACAATCGCAACAGTTGGCTGTTGGGCCCCGATGGCGCCTATCGGCGCAATCAGGGCGAACCGGCCTTTTCCGCTCATCAGTTTTTCCTCACCCAGCCCAGCCTTTCGGGTCAGGGCAAGTCGAAGCGCAGTTCCAAGGCGGCACGCGAATTGTTGGCCCGCTCTCTGGAGCAGCCGGCGATCATCACCTGACGAAATTCGTCGCCCCAATCCAGGTCGGGCACGATGGCCCCCCGGTCGCGGGCCAGCAGCTGGTAGCCCGGAGGCGCCTGCTGCAATCGGCAGTCGGCCAGCAAAAGCCGATCGCAGAAAGACTCGAGCCTGGTGATGTCGGCCAGGTTGGCCGGGTCGTAGAGAAAGTCCGCCAGTATCATCAGTTGGACTGGCTCGGCCAGCGCCTCCAGAGACTCCAGGATGGGAAATTCCACCCCGTTGGCCCGAGCATTGACCTGACAAGCCCATCGAGCCTCGGGGTCGGAATCGACGGCCACCACCGTGTGCCCTCGTAAAGCCAGCGCAATGGACAGGATGCCGGAGCCGCACCCAAGATCTACGATGCGGGTTGGCGGCAGCTGCAGGTGGCGAGCCAACCAGCGCCCGGCTGGCCAGCAGAAGGCCCAGAAGGGGGGCTGGTCCCAAATGGCCCGGGCGACCTCGGCCGGCAGGGGAGTGCGCGGAAAGTCGCGGTTGAGAAGATAGAGATTCACTCCCTCGACCTGGATCGACTCCAGGCGAGCTCCGGGAATGCGCCCGGCCAGTTGCGTTTCTAGTTCGGCAAGCATTGGCGAGTAAAGTCCTCAAGCAAGGGCTGAAGCTGGCTGGCACATTCGATCCAGAAGAGATGTCGCGCTTCGGTGAATGCTCGGACCCGGGCCTGAGGCAGTCGTTGGCGAAGGACGCCGAGATTGTCAAAGGGCACGACCTGATCGTCCCGCCCGTGCAGGAGCAGCGCTGGCCCGAGGTACTCTCCGAGGCGCTGGCTGCTGTCAAAGCGCAGGCTGGCCTTGCGCTGGCGCGACCAGCTCAGAAAGTCCCGCGACTGATACTGCATTCGCGAGCGGAGGTAGCGTTCCACCTCCTGCGGGCGGCTGTCGATCCAGCCCGGCGAAAAACTCAGGTCCAGCACTTCGCGCAGGGCCTCGAGGCTCCAGTTGCGCTCGGCCACTTCGGTCATGCGTTGCTGCACTTCGGGGGTCATCTTGACGGTCTCGGGACCCCCGCACCAGGTGCAGCCCAGTACCAGTCCGGCACAGCGCCCAGGGTGGCGCAGGGCAAACTCCTGGGCCACCATACCGCCCATGCTGACGCCGAAGACCACGGCCCGCTCCAACTGCAGGTGGTCGAGCAGGGCCAGCGCGTCGTCGGCCAGTTCGGCCAGCGAAAAATCGTGCTCACCCGGGTCCGAGCCGCCAAAGCCCCGATGTTCCCACACCAGGCAGCGCAGCCCCAGGCTTCGCTGCCAGTCCCAGCTCCAGCGGCTGAAACCCAGGCCGTTGAGCAGCAGCAGCGGCGGGCCCTGGCCCCAGACCTCATAGTGGCTGGTGCCCCAGGGTTGATCTAGCGTTGCCAAAGTCGTCGGGTCGTTTCCATAGTTTTTCAGGCCTCCCACCTACAGTCAGGACATGAAGATCCAATCGCTCCCCACCAGCACCCCCCAACTCGTGCGTTCCGGCAACCTGCCGGGTCATTCCTCCCCGCTCAGCCCGGGAGTGGACAAGGTGGTGCTCTCGCAGGGCCCCTCCCAGCCGCCCACGCCGCCGCGCAGCGCCTTTTCGGAAACGGTGGCCGAAACCGTGGAAGATTGGGGTCATATGGGCAAAAAGTTGGGCAGCCTGGCGGCCGTGTCCTATCTGGCCTCGGCCCTGCCGCTGTGGGGGCTGACCGCCACCATGGGGCGCATTCCCGACGCACTCTTTGGCCCGGTGGCCATCGGAATGCTGGTGGCGGCACTGCCCGTCGCCGCCTTAGAAGAGAAGTATCTGGGCATTGGAAAGCATTTGGGCGGTCTGGCTGGCAAGGCTCTGGGCGCCGGAGCCGGCGTCATCAAGGGAGCTTTCCAGGAACTCACCGGCCCCGAAGCGGCCTCTCCCGAGAAAGTCGAGCTGAAGCGCCAGGCCCCGGGGAAGATCAAGCCCTTCCGACCGCTGGCCCAAAAGGGACTGGATCTGGCCTTCGGTGAAATCAAGCAACGTTCAAAGGCCCTCGAGGTGAGCGAACTGGTGGGAGCCACCGCCAGCACGATGGTGGTGGCCTACACGGTGCCCAGCATGATCGGCAATCTGGTAGGTGGGCCGGTGGGCAACGCTCTGGCCACCACGATGGTAGGCCCGCTCACCGGCATGGTGCTGGGTGGACTGGCCGAAAGCACCCTGGGCATCGGCCGCGCCGCCGGCGAGCTGGTGGGACGAGCCATCGACAAGCTCTCGCCGGCCCCCGAGGGTGGCGCCGCCCAGCCCGCCAAGCCGCCCGCTCCCAAGAGCGAGCCCGGCCTGCTGAAGAAGGGCTTTTTGGAGTTCAACCACCTGGTGGGACAGCCGATGATCGGCTACCTGCTCGACACCACCATTGCGGGCAACCGCCTGTTGGCCCGCACCCCGGTGCAGGTGATGGAGTTCAGCGAGCGGCCCCCGGCGGCCGTCAATCGCCAGCGCCTGATCGACAACTTCGTCAGCCTGGCCGGCATTCACGGCCCCTCGGGCGAGGAAAAGCTGGTAGGCGACGAGCTGGAGAAGCGCCTGCAGAAGCTGGAAATTCCCTACGAGCGCCGCCCCGATGGCAATATCATTGCCACCTGGCCGGCAACCCCGGGCTATGAAGACAGCCCCACGGTGATGTTCAGCGCCCACCAGGACACGGTGGCCCCCACCAAGTTGGAGAACATCAAGATCGGCGAGCGCCGTATTCACACCAACGAGAAGTCCATTCTGGGTGCCGACGACCGGGCCGGCATCGCCCAAATTCTGGAAGGTCTGGAAAGCGTCAAGGAACAGGGGCTGCCTCATCCCGAGGTCAAGCTGGTGTTCACCGTCGACGAAGAGCGCGGCCTGGTCGGCGCCACCGCGCTGAAGACCGAGGACATCAGCACCCGACCCACGCTGGGCTACGTGGTGGACGCGCTCGACGTGCGCGACGTGCATCTCACCAACGACGCCGTGATCGTCAACCCCAACAGCGTGAAATACAACTATGGCCAGGAAGACCCGCTGGTTCAGGTGCTCTATCAGAGCATGGCCAACGCCGGCATGAAGCCGCGTCCCATTCCCGCCCCGATTTTGACCGGTGCGGGTTCCGACGCCAACACGCGGGCTTTCAACTCGGGCCCCATTCGCAGCATGGCCATCGGAGTGGGCGAGCGCGATATGCACACCACCCTGGAATACATCAAGATCAAAGACCTCGAGCAGGCCGCCAAGCACGTGGTGGGCTGCATCACCTTCCCCTGCGACCTCAAGGTGGAGGGCGACGACATCGTTCCTCGACAGGCCTTTAAGGGCGAGTGACCTGGTTCGCCCGCACCCAAAGGGAAGTGCCGGGCTGGTTCTGGGCGGGTAAGGCTGCCGCTTTGCGGCGGGGCCGGCCGCGGCCGCTCGACCTGGAGGGTTTTCCGCTGGTCCTGTGGAGGGATGCTCAGGGTCATCCGGTAGCGATGGACCGGCGCTGTGCTCATCTGGGCGCCGACCTTTCTCAGGGCCGCATCACCTCGGAGGGGTTACTGGAGTGCCCCTTTCACCACTGGTGCTTCGACGCCCAGGGGGTGTGCCGCAAGGGCCCCTTTCCCCATCCTCCCCAGCGCCGGCTGAGCCACTATTCGGTGTTGGAGCGCTGGGGGCATCTCTGGGTGTTTCTCGGTTCCGAACCGCTGTTTCCGCTTCCCGGGGTGGACGAGCCCGGCCAGAAGGTGTTGCACATCGGTCCCGTGCGCATGAAGTGCCACCCTCACCTGTGTCTGGCCAACGGGGTGGACGGGCAGCACTTTCGCTGCCTGCATCCCCTAGAATTCGACGCTGAACCCGAGTACGAGCAACTGGGCCCCTATCACCTGGTCAACCGGATGTGGACCCGCTTTCGCAGGCCGTGGATGAAGTGGCTGATGGGCGACCTGCACCCCTTTGCCGAGTTTCACACCTTCGGCGCCAACCTGGGCTGGTTGACGGTGACGGGGGGAAGCCACCGATTCGCCATTCTTTTCAACGGGCATCTGCGCCCCGGGGGCCACACCGACAACCACATGTTCATGTTCTTGTTTCGCCCCTGGCCGTCCAACCTGCGTTTCATGCTGACGGTGCTGCCCAACTTGCTCAGCGACGACCAGCGCATTTTGGAGCGGTTGCAGTTTCACCCGGGGTTTGTGCCCGGGGTCGACGACGGGCTGATCGGCCTGGCCGGCGTGGTGGACAGGTTGGTGGCCGAGAGCGAGCGTTCGGGTAGCGGCGGCGCCTGACGGCAGCCGCACATCAGGTGCCAGTAGCTCCAGGAGCGGTTGTCGAAAATGCCCGGTGGCGCCTGCTCAAGCGCCTGGCAAAAGGCCCCCGGGGGCAGGGCTTTACGAACCGTAAGGACGTCGGCAATGCTGGCATAGGTCATCACGTGGGCCAGAAAGTGATAGGGTTGGGCCAGCGCCTGCTCTGGGGGACAGTGCCATATGACCCGCCGGGCGACGGCTCGAAGTTCGGGGGTGTCAGGAATCGTCATAGCCTCTCCAGGTCAAGCTTTGTTAAGGCTTCTGGTAGAATCCTGCGCCTGGAGCCAATCTCCCTGCTGTCGATTTTTGGGGCCCGCAAACGACCAGGGGTATCTTCAAGAACGGAAACCACCCCCATGCCCAAGATCATTCCCTCACTCTGGTTCGATGGCCAGGCCGCCGAGGCCATCGCCTTCTACTCGGCCATTTTCAACCGCTCGGGGCTGAAAGAGACCCAGCCCAACGCCGACGGCAGCCTGCTGTGCGCCACTTTCGAATTGGAAGGCCAGGAATTCTTTGCCATCAACGGCGGCCCCCACTTCACCTTTAATGAAGCGGTGTCGTTCCTGATTCGCTGTGACTCTCAAGAAGAGGTCGACTTCTATTGGGAGCGCCTGCTGGCCGACGGGGGCACGCCCTCCCAGTGCGGTTGGCTGAAAGACCGTTTCGGGCTGAGCTGGCAGGTGGTGCCCAGGTTGTTGAATCGGTTGACCTCCGACCCCGACCGGCAGCGCGCCGGGCGGGTGGTTGAGGCCATGCTGAAGATGGTCAAGCTGGACTGTGCTGCCCTACAGGCGGCCTACGACGCCGAACCCGGCTAGACGTTGCGCTCGAGGGCGGCCCGCGAAAGGTCGGCCAGTCGCCGGGCCACGGCCTGAGGGTCGGCTACGCCCGAGTTCTGCTTGGACACGCCGATGACTTCGTGGGTCACGCCGTTGACTTCGACGCTGGTGGGTTGAAAGAGGCTGCGATCGGCCTGCGAGGCGGCCAGCATGGCCACCGCGTCATAGAGATTCAGTTGGGTGACGTTGCCCCAGATAGACTGGTCGGGACCCACCTGCTGGCCCTGGCCCGAACAGAAGGTCTGCAGAAACCAGTTGCGGTCGCAACGCGGGGGCAGGCCGCCGCGCTCGGGGTCGTCGGCGGGCAGGTTGCAGCGGTGCCACAATCCCTCCAGCGAGGCCTTCTGGGTGTCGCGCAGGCGTTGGCCCACGGCGTGGCCGGTGGCCCCCAGGTCTTCATAAAACTGCTTGCCCACCGCAGCGGCGTAGGCGGCGTTCTTGCTGACCACGGTGGTGGGAATGCCCAGCTCTTGCAGCTGGCGATACAGCCCCTGAGCGGCCGGCATGTCGAAGGTGTTGTTGTTGGCGCTGTCGGGCAGCATGAACCCCTGATCGTCGCGGGCCACCGCGTCGCCCTGGGCCTGCACCCCGCCCATGATCACCACCCGTCCCAGCTTTTCCTGGGCCAGCTGGGGATGGTTCTTGACCAACTGGTAGCCGTCGGTCATTCCTGAAATCAGCAGCAGGGTGGTTTCCTTGGGTCCCGACTCTTCCAGTTGCTCCTTCAGCAAGGCCTGTCCGTCGCCGGCTACGCTGTCGGGGCTGCCCATATAGCTGGCCTCGAACTCGTGGGCGTGGGGCTTGAGGTTGGGCTGGCCGGCATCGCTGCCCACCGCCACCGGCACGTTCTGGTGCCCCAGGCTGTCGAGCACGCCCCGGGCCAGGCAGGCCCGTTGGGCGCTGGGATTGAGGTTGGCCAACACCCCCTCGAGCTGGACCTGATCTTCGGCCACCAACTGGCTCAGGGCGACCAGGGTGGCTTCATCGTCCTGGTCGCGTCCAATGTCGCTAACGACCAGCAGGCGGGTGGGGCGGGTAGTGGGGGTGGCGGTGATGTTCATGGGCCCAGAGTAGGGGAGAGGCCTGAAAAATGGCTGCAGAAAAAGTCACGGGGAAATCACGGGCTCCCTGCATAGCTTATTGTGGACAGGGCGTATCAACCAGTGCGGTATTTATCGCCAACAGGCGTTTCTTGATCGTCATTAGCCTGGACACACTCAGGGCAAACTGCCGCGCCTCGGGTCTCCCGGGCGCAAGCTGCCGAGGGCGGTCGGCTCGAGGCAGTCGCCTCGGGGGTCGGAGAGCAGGTATTCCTTGACGCCCAGCACTTCTCAGAGCGACTTCTTGTGATGGGTTTTCTTCTTGCGGTGGTGCGCCAAGTTGCCTCGAATGTCGTCTCAATTGACCATGGATATTGACCATGTTATAACACGCTTATGGCAATGGAAGAGAGCATCAGCATTTCCAAGTTCAAGGCGACATGCCTTAGTGTACTCAGCCAGGTGGAGGTTACGGGCCGAAAGATTACCGTCACCAAGCGTGGGAAGCCCATCGCATGCATCATTCCCGCCCCCCCCGCGGAACGCGTTGGATCGTTTCTCGGATGCATGCGGGGAAAGGGGGCTATACTCGGCGACATTGCTGAGCCCTTGGACGTGCAGTGGGAGGCGCTCAAGTGAACCTCCTCCTCGATACCCACGTCTTGATCTGGGTGGCCCTGGAACCATCCAGGCTGACCCCGAATCAAGTCGCGGCCCTTGAATCACCTGCGACTCAGGTTTGGCTATCCCCGATCTCCGCCTGGGAATGCGCCTTGCTCGCCGAGCGAGGCCGCTTGCATCTGCCACCCAACCCGGTCTCCTGGTGGAACGAAGTCGTCAAATGCACGCAGGCGCGGGAAGCTCCGTTGACTCACGAGGTGGCCTTTGCCAGTCGCTCGGTCTTTGTTCCTCATCAGGATCCGGCCGACCGATTTCTGGCAGCCACCGCGGCCGTGTATGGCCTGCAGTTGGTCACTTTCGACCAACACCTTCTGGCAGGCACCGGGTTCGCCCGATTTCCGAACTGACCCAACCACCACAGGGCCAGTGCTCGTCGCCGCACATAGAGGGGAATTCGCTTTTCACGGTCAAGCCCCAAGGATGTTTCGTGTTGTCAGGGTCCGCCTCCAGACCGCCGACGGGGGCCGCTGAGAATGGAAGACCCGATCGAAGCCAACCGTGCCGGCTGGAACCTGCGCACCGCCATCCACCTGCAATCGGATTTTTACAACCTGAAGGGCTGGAAGGCGGGACAATGCTCGCTACAGGCCATCGAGAAACAGGAAGTTGGGGACGTCCAGGGCCTCTCCCTCTTGCACCTGCAATGCCACTTTGGCCAGGACACCCTTTCCTGGGCCCGCCGAGGCGCTCGGGTGACCGGCTGCGACCTCTCTGACGCCGCCATTGCCGCGGCCACTCAACTGGCTCAAGAAACTGCCCTGCCGGCCAGATTCCTCCGCTGCAACCTCTTCGACCTCCCCAACCACCTCGACGACACCTTCGACATCGTCTTCACTTCCTACGGCGTGATTGGCTGGCTTCCCGAGCTGGCACCCTGGGGTCAGCTGATTGCCCGCTACCTCAAGCCCGGCGGATTCTTCTACATGGTCGAGTTCCACCCCATCGTCTGGATGTTTGACGAAGCTTTCGAAGGCATCCAACACGCCTACCACAACAGCGGGCCCATCCTCACGGAGAACTCCGGCAGCTACACCGACGGCGGCGCCGACATCCACTACCGCGACTACGGCTGGAACCACAGCCTCAGCGAAATTGTCAACTCGCTGCTACAGGCCGGCCTCACCCTCGAATTCCTCAACGAATTTCCCTATTCGCCCTACCCCAATTTGCCGCGCTCTGTGCGGGGTGAAGACGGCAACTACCGCATTGAGGGCCTGGAGGAAAAGTTCCCTTTGCTGTTTTCCCTAAAGGCTCGGGCTCCGGGCCAAGCCTGAGGCTCAAGAGGGGACCAAAGCTCTCGGCCCCCAGCTTAGGGGAGGGCTTGCTAGGCTACCCGGCCCTATCATCGCCCATCAGCCGTCCAGCATGCAACGAGGCCAATCGACTCTCCGGTTCGCAGAACCTGGCCGATTCAGGCTGATCTCAAGGGGGGAAGTCCAGCAGTTTGATGAGTTGAGCACTCTCAAGTCGCACGGACCAGACCTTGCCGAGGTAACCAGGCCACGCCTTCTTGGGAAAACGGGACAGGATGAAGGCGTCGTTGGAGACGAGAATGGAGAGTTTTCCTCCGGCTCGCCGATAATGCTGCCAATAGCATGGGTCTTCTGTGCACCAGCCGAGCGCTCCGGTTGTGCTATAGGGTTTTCCGAGCAAGCGGTTGACATTGGCGACCGGGTCTCCGGTTCTGGTCAGCAGGCGATCCCCCAGGCGCAGTTCCCGGCCTTCGCAAAGAACAACGCCTTCGCCGCTATGCACCAAAACTGCAGGTTGCCCGTAGGCCATCATGGGTTCTCCCTGCCAGGTGAGCAGATTCTTAAATCGCTGGTGAGGGGTGAGTGGCTGCTTTACCTGATCTTGCGCAGCCCCGAGCCAGATGCCGTCGATGGTCCAGTGGTCGTCGGCCCATCCATGGGCAACCATGGCGACAATGAGCCAGGTGAACAAGAGCTTGCGAATGCAGCCGATAAGCACAGTCATTTTCTGTTGGCTCGGAGTTTCAGCATTCCTCTGCCCACCAGGTTCCCATCCGGCTCATCGGGGTTGCAACTGCCAGGGCCTGTGCTTGCTCCCGGGTGAGCAGTCCGTCGCGCCGCCATTGCCGGAACAGGGTCGTCATGGGCTGCACTTCCTCGTGGCATCCGGCCACGGATGTTGCCATGAGGATCAGATTCTCCCGCTCGAAAAGGCGGGCGCAAGAGGCGTAGCTTTCTGTCGAAGGAAACCCCAGTTCTTTCACCCGCTTGCCGATTTCGAACAGCTCGTCTTTCACCGGGCTCTGATCGGACTCGGAGTCGGCTTGGAGGTAACGCTGATGCATTCGCTCTGCCAGGTTTGGACTAAACCGCTGCGCGGTAGCCTCCGGCGCGTAAATTCGGGGACCTCCGTG
>CAZYPN010000022.1:0-100128 GCA_964649085.1 uncultured Burkholderiales bacterium
TGGCGTTGTTGGGCCAGTCGGTCTTGTTGGGCCTGGTGGCGGGCGGCTTCGAGGGCGACGGTGTCCAGGGGCCTGCGCGAAAGATACTCGGCGGCCAGGTATTCCAGGGCTTCGCCCGGCGAAAGGATGCGGCCCGCCTCTTGGGACAGGCTCTGCATCGCTCGCTCCAGCAGGGCCATGGCGTCGGCGCTGGCCTGGATGCGCAGTTCGCTCTGGTGGCTGCGGTTCTGGGGGTCGCGGGTGTGGGCCACGAGGCGCTCGATTTCCTGGTAGCTGTGGTTCTGGCAGGCTTCGATCCAGAAGGCTTCGCTGTCCGGCGCGGCCACGCGCGCCACTTCGCGCAATTTGGCCCAGCTGATCGTGCCGTCCTGGGCATGCTGGGTGAGCAAAGGCAAACTTTCCAACTGGAAGGCGAGGCGGCGTAGCTGGCGGGCGCTGTCGGGGCGCATGCCAAGCACGGCGGTGGCGTAGTGGACGGCGCTGGAGCAGCCGAACTGGAGGTAGTCATGGCTGCGGTGGAGCGCCAGCAGGCAGCGCCCCAGCAGCAGGCGGTAGCGGGTGAGGGTGTTGGTGGCCCGCAGGGCCAGCTGGTGCAGGGCGTGGGGGCCGAGGTCTTCGAGTTGGCGGGGGCTGAGGGTGGTTGGGTCAAGCTTTGTCATCGGTCTATGGTAGGGCATTGCGGGGGGCGAACGTCAAGTTTCGAGCATCGACGAAATGGCTTGGTTATAGGGTTTTGCTTCGATTTGTGGGATGATTTGGGGGGTGTTCGATGGGCTGGGGGTCGCCGTGGGTGGTTTTGGGGCTTGGGAGGGCTAAATGGGGGGAATGAGGGGCTCAGGTCGCGTCCCGAGGATGCGCTGCACCCCCTCGCCGGCCTGATGACCGCCGCTTCAATTGACAGAGCCAGAGAGTTCGGTCACTTTGCGGCCATCCAGCCTTGCCTCCAGCACCTGGAAATTGCACAACATGGGCGCCCATCTATCCCGAATTGTTAGGCAAAATTCAACGGGCGCTCGTGGTTGTCGTGAACCTGCATCAGGTTGTAGGTGGCGTCATCCCAGGTGTAGTGAATCGGATTGCCCGGCTCGTCTTCCCCGCGCAGCACCCGGTATTCCCGTCCATTGGAAACTTCAGCAGCTGCGCGGATTGGCCACGACCTTGTGCGGCTGCACGCCGTCGGCGGAAAAGTCAACCAAGTCCGGGGCGGCAACCGAGTTGGTCTCTGGCTCTTCGTTGATACCACAGCCTTGGCTCAAGCCCCGTCGGGCACGGGCCGCTGTTACTCGCCTTGAGTCCAATGATGGAGCGACTTGAACCGTTTGTTTCAGAATAATTTCCGAACCATGTCCTAAGTTTTAACCATGCTCATCACCTCGGCCGGCCCGGCACATAGCGGCAAGACTCGACTGGCCGAGTTGCAGAAGCAGGGAATTCTCACCCAGGAGGTGGTGGATACCCTGTGCGAGACGGGTGGCAAGTTGCGCCTGCCCGAGCACGATGTTCCCTGGGATCAGATTCTCCAGTCCTATCAAGACCAGGGTGATGTCAGCCGCGAGCACCTGGGGCTGGTGGCCGACTTTACCCAGGACGCGGTACTGGCTCGACGAGCCCTGGAGCGGGAGATCAAGGACAAAGAGAAGGCCACGCCCACCGAACTGAAGCGTTTGAGTGCGCTGGACAATTATCTGGAGCCCGCCCTGAAAGTGCGCGAGGGCTATCTGGAAGCCACCAGCCGGGCCGCCATCGGCGCCCTGGCCGGGGCCAGCTTCGGGCCGCTGGCCACGGTGGCAGCCTACCTGACCTGGAACCCCGCCCCCGAAGCCCGCGTGAAGTCGTTGGTGGAGAAAATGACGCAGCTCTCCAACGGCAACTCGGAGTTGATTACCGAGGGCAACGAGGTCGAGCCCGTGGGTCAGGAGCAGCTCTGGCAGGCCAAGGCGCAACTGCTGGAAGAAGCCGTAGAACTGGCTCGCCAGGGAAATCCCCCGGAAATCAACGTGCAATACTTCGAAATGACCAGCTCGAGCTTCATGCGACGGTTGGCCGAGGCCGCCCGGGCGGGCTGCAAGGTGCGCATCAACATCGACCCCTCGCGTCCGCGTCGAGCCGAAACGGCCGATGTCAGTATTGACGACGGTCCGCGTAAGCTGAGAGCGTTGCTGCAGATGGCTCAATTGGAAGGGGCCGATGTGGGCTTCTCCATCTTTCCCGTGGCCACGGCTCTGGGCAAGAACAGCAACCTGATGCACCGCAAATTGCTGCGGGTGGGCGAGAAGGTGCTGCTGGGCGGTATGAACGCCAACGAGGGCTCGGGTGAGAACTACGATACTGCCTACATTCTGAAGGGACCTGCGGCGCGCCGCCTGATCGAAGGTTTTCAGGTGGATGTCGAGACTTCGCGTGAGGCCACGGCCGAGCAGGTTTACGGCGAGAAGGTCATGGCCCAGTTCGAAGATGGTTCGGTGGCGCTTTCTCCCCACGGTATTGCCACCACCCTCGACGCGCTGTCGGGCCCCAGCCCGGCAGGCACTCGAATTCCTGCCAAGCCCTCGCTGGACATGTTGAGCGAGCTGGCCAAGAGTGCCGGCGTTCGATTGGGAGATCTGGTCGACCGCGAGAGCCTGGAAGAGGCGATCAGCAAGGGTTCTACCCGACCCTTGGAGCTGAAGCCGCGGGGCAAGAGACTGCTGACCGAACTGGTGACCCGAGTCTTTGACAAACTGGCCGAGCCGGCCAATCAGAAACGACTGCGCGATATCGCTCTGCCCGAAGGCCAGCCCCAGGGAACTACGCGGGTGGCCGTGGCCGGCCAGTCGGAAGATCGCGAGGCGCTGGTGCTTTCGGCCATCGCCCAGGCCGAGCAGTTCTGCTATGTGCCCACCTTCGTCATCACCCGGGCCGTGGCCCGAGCCCTGGTGGCTCGCCGAGACGAACTGGCCGCCCAGGGCAAGCAGCTGGATATCAAGGTCATCGCCGACTCGGGCACCTATGGCTACGGCGGGACGCCCAATGAAGAAGGCTATCTGGCCCTGGAAGAAGCCGGGATTCCCGTGCGCTGGTCGCTGCTGACGCGAGTGCAGATGGACCACGACCGCAAGGTGCATAGCAAGCAAATCCTAACCGAGAAGGTCGACCTGATCGGCAGCACCAACCTCAGCAACAAAGGCATTCGGGATAATTGGGAGCTGAGCGGCCTGGTGTATTTCGACGAGCAGGCCCAGGCTCGCCAGGAAGCCGTCGACCGCTTCCATCAGTTGTGGAACCACGAGTCGGTGGCCCTGGACACGCGCGCGGCGGCCGACGCCCAGGGGCTCAAGGGCGTGGGCCGCGAGGAGGCCCGCAAGAAGTCCATGCGTCGAATGCTGGGACTGATCCAGAACTACGAGTTGCAGAGCGCCAAGTGGATGGAAGAGCAGATGGCCCGGCCCGAGATGCTGCAACGCGCCAACAGCCTGCAGGCACTGGGCATGGCCTATGGCTATGCCAGGCTTCAGGCGGTGCGCGAAGGGCTGGGCGAAGAGGCCTTCTGGAGCGCCCTGCGCGACCTGCCCACTCGACAGAAGGTCGAGGCCTTTGGGCGAGGTGAGCCCCTGGCGGAAGAATAGCTCGGCGATTTCCGGCTATGGGCGACCGCCACGACCTCAGCACTCTGCTCGACAGCCTGACCCAGGAAGGCATCCTGGACTCTCAGGGTGGCTTCACGCTTGACCCCGGGAAGATTCTGAAGAAAGTTCAGGAGTTCAAGTTCGCCCGTCCCCACCAGTATCTGCTGTGTTTGTATCGGGGGGCCGTTCTGGGAGAGGCCAGCCGAATCGATGTCCGGGTCGATGCCGACGACCTGGTTCTCAGCTTCCCCGGCGCCGCCCTGGAAGCTCAGCAGATCCGTTATCTGGTGGCCAGTAGCTTCGTTACCGAGTCGAGTTACTGCGCGCGCAAGTTGCAGCATCTGGCCTGGGGTCTTCATGGCGCCTGGCAGGAGGGCTATGCTCAGGCCGACGTGCTCAGCCCCTGCGCCGCCTTTCGCTTTTTGCCGGGCCGGGCCGAACCCGAACCGCTGCAGCTGCCGCTGCCCCAGTGCAATGAGTTCCGCTTCAAGCGCAAAGCCGGCCCGAAGGTGTTCCAACGCTTTCTGAGCCGAGGGCGCTACCCGGAGCGCGAAGTCTTTGAGTACGGACTGGGATGGTCGGGCATTTCTACTTTCTTCAACGGCGAACTTATGCCCGGTCTGCGGGCTCCCGAGGGGCAGTTCTCGGTACATCACGGGTTGCCCGCCAGTATGGCCCTCTACTATCGCGGGCGGCCCACTCGACTCGATTTTTCCCGCTTTCTGCCGCCCCCCTTCGGTTTTCCCGAGGGGCTCGAGTACTCCATCGTTTTCGACTTGCTCCCTGAGTTTAGGGGCGAGTGCCGGGTGATTGTGGCCGATGTCGAGGCAGGGCGCTTCCCGCTCGACGACTGTCCGGGAATGCGGGCCACAGTTGCCACCTCAACGTTGCAGCTCGATGCCTCGTTAACCCAGGCCGTGGTCAACCAGGAGTTCGAGCAGATCCGTCAGGTGCTGCACTGCGCCTGGCTGGCAGCTCTGCTGGAAATGGCCCGCACGCCCGAGGGGCGGGTCGAGGCTCAGCGTTTGATCACTCGAGCGCTGCATGGGCGGCCCCCACGCTCGACTCTGGAAGAGAGAGTGCGCCAGGCTTTTTGGAACGAGCCCCTGGTAAGCTCGCTGGACGGGGGGCTTCATTCGCTGGAATCCTTGCGGCATCGCACGGTGTGGTTGCCTTCCCAGGGCATCAGAGTGCCCGACCGGCGTTCCGAGCGGCTGACGGTGGCAAGGCGCCTGCTTCCCTTGCTTAGAGCCGCCCAGGTGGTCGTTCACGACCCCGACATTCCAGCTCTGGCCGTCAGGCCGAAAGCGCCCCCAGCCCCCCGCCCGACCTCGCCGCCTCGGGTGAGGCCGTCACCCAAGCCCACACCTGTGGCTGAAGATGAAGGCGATAAAGTCACCTCCTTTACCCTGCCGAAAATGTCGCTGCCCTGGACACAACGCCCGCCCCTGCTCAGCAGTCGCCTGGAACACGTGCACTTTGATCAGCTGGCCAAAAGTGGCATGCAGATCGCCCTGCCACGTCCATCGGGGGACCCTATCGTTTTCGCCCTCTCCGAACACGAGTTGCGATTGGGAGATGAGTCTCGCTCCATGCTGCAGATCACGCGTTGCCAACTGGAAAAGCACAAGCGACTGCTGGTGCTGGCGTTATTTTGGAGGTCCCGAGAGCTGCGCCTGGCTCAAAACACGCAGGGCCCCTCTCAGTGGAAAGAGGCCCTGCGTCGGGTGGAGATTCTGCGGCGCTTTCTGCCCGGCAGGCGCAGCCTTACTTGAAGTTAAAGCCGCGCGAGCGGGCCTGTTCGCGAATGGCCCCCAGAATGGCTCCTTCGAGCGACGTGTCGGGCCCCTGCTGTCGGGCCTTTTCGGCCTCGATAAAGGCGTCGCGCTGTTTGCCGGTTTCTACGATTTGCTTTTGGATGGCCTCGCGCTCTTTGGCTTTCTTGGTAACGTAGGCCTTGCGTTCGGCCACCGACTTGTCGCGCAGCTCGGCGGGCAGTTCTTCGGCCCTCATGGCCTCCACCTTGACGCGGCCCTTCTTCTCGGCGTCGACCAGATCCCAGCCTTCATTGCTGTAGTTGGCGGTGGCCTTGGCCTGAGCGCGCGAAGCCACGTAGGAGTCGGCTCCGGGGCTGCTGGCCATGGCTTCGTCGGCGGCGGCCTGACGGCGCATTCCGGCGCCGCCCTCCTGCCCGTAGGCCACGTAGGTGGAGTTCAACTGGGAATTGAGGTCGGCCAGTTTCTGGTCATAGGGGGTGGCTACCTCGGCTACCTGGCGGTCGCTGTCGATGCAAAAAAAGTGGCCGGCAGCCACTTTGGCCCCGTCTTCCCAGCGGGTGCGCTGGCCCTCGGCCTTGTTGCCGCAGAAAATGGTGTTGACCACAATGCCTTTCTGACGAGCCTGTGAACAGACTTCCTGATAGGGCACGCTGCCCTGATCGAAGGGCTCATTGCCGGCCACGAAGATCGCCAGCATATCGCCGTCGCGCTTGCTCCATTCCAGTTCTTTCAGGGCCTCACCGATGGCCGCCCCACAGTATTCTTCGCCGCCGTTGGTACGCAGCTTCTGCAGTTCTTCGGAAACCTTATCGAGGTCGGTGGTGAAGTGGGACACTCGGCGAATGTAGTTCTTGGTCACCGACAGTCCGTCGTTGCCATATTCATACAGGGCCACTTCCAGCCTGGGGGTTTTGCCCTGGACGTCGGCTTTGGAAAGCTCTTTTACGATGTTCCACAGTTGAGCCTTGGCCTGCAGGATCAGACCGTCCATGCTGTTGCTGGTGTCGAGCAGCAGAGCTACCTGAATGCGCGGCCCTTCCCAGCGGTCGGCGGGTTGGTCGGCCAGCGCCACCACGGGGGGGCTGGGGCTCACCGGTTCGGCCTGGGCCGGAAGGCTGGCTCGATAGAGGTGAAAGCTGGCCACGCAGGCCACACCGGTGATGAGGGCAGGATGCCAGGATGAAAGGCGCACGGGGAGTCCTCCACTTGAAGAATGGAAACCCCGTCGGAAGTCCGGGGCGTTTATTCCCGAGGGGCATCCCAGTTGCCGGGAAATTCCTCCAGTCCGCAGCAGCGGGCCGCGAAAAGGTGGGCGGCGGCTTCGGCCAGCCCGGCCGGGCACTGGGGCGAAAGCAGGTGAAAGACCTCATGGGCCATCACCACCTGGCTGAGCAGGCGGCGGTCGCCGCAGCGTTCCTGAAGTTCGTCCAGCGCGGCCGCAAACATGGTCAGTCGTCGACTGTGCAGGTCGAGGCGGGCGCGAAATCTTACTCCGGCCACGCAATGGGGCTGTTGGCTCAACTCCAGTTCGATGCCGTGGTGCTCCAGGCAGGCCTCCAGGCCACCCAAATGGACCAAATCGTCGAGGGAACGCCGCACCCAGCCTTCGATTTCGCTCTGTCGGGCCGGGCTCAGTTCCTGGTTGCGCTTGCGTTTCCACCAGCGTCGCAAACCTTGTTCTAGCATCTGGGGAGGTTTGCCCTGGAAGGAGTCTAAGCTAGCCCCTGTTCATGAAGATTTCCAAAAGATTCTTGCTGGCCTCGGCCTATCATTGGGAGCAGATGCCGGAACCGCAGCTGCCCGAGTTTGCTTTTGTGGGGCGCTCCAACGTGGGCAAGTCGTCGCTGATCAACCTGCTGTTGGGCCAGCGCCTGGCCCGCACCAGCAATACGCCAGGGAAGACTCGCCTGATGCACTTTTATCTGGTGAACCAGCAGTTTGTCCTCGTCGATTTGCCGGGCTATGGCTATGCCAAGGTCTCTCAGCAGGACCGAGCCTACTGGGAGGAGCGCCTGATGCGCTACCTTACCGAGCGTCCCAATCTGGCGGTGTCGCTGCAGTTGATCGACGCCCGCCACGGCCCTCTCGACAACGACCTGGAAATGGCTCGCTGGATGTGGCAAAACAACGTGCCCCGCTTGGCCGTTTTGACCAAGATCGACAAGATCTCCAAGAATGCCGTGGCCAAACAGCTGGCCGAGACGGCCCGCAGCCTGCGACTTACACCCGAGCAAGTGCTGGCGGTTTCCGCCGAGAAAACTCAGGGGCGCGATGCTTTGTGGGCCTTGATGCTGGCTCAGGGGCGCGGTCTTGAGCGATAGGGCCGGCCAACCTCTTTGGGATAATGCGGCTCAGGTCGGGGCCGAGCGGGCTCGGGCGAAAGTCTTGCTGATCTATGCCGGAGGCACTCTGGGCATGCGGCGTTCCCAGGTGAACAATCCCGCCTCTCCGCTGACCAACGTGGCCTGCGCCGACCTGGCCGAGCAATTGCTCGAGGCCGGATTCGGCCGTCAGGAGGAGATCTACTGGCAGTTGCGGGGTCTGGAAGACCACCAGGGAAGCGAAGTTCCCCCCCTGGATTCCTCTCAGGTTGGGCCCCAGCACTGGATCTGGATGGCTTCGATGCTGGAGCGCTACTACGGTCGTTTCGACGGCTTCGTCATTTTGCACGGCACCGACACACTGGCCTATACGGCCTCGGCCCTGTCGTTCTTGCTGGTCAATTTGGGCAAGCCGGTGGTGCTGACCGGGGCTCAGCTGCCCATCTTTGAGTTGCGTTCCGATGCCCGTCAGAATGTGCTGCACGCCATGCTGGTGGCGGCGGCGCGGGCCTCGGGTTTGCCGGTGGTGCCCGAGGTGACGGTCTGTTTTGCCGACGTGTTGTTGCGCGGCAATCGGGCCCGCAAGGCCAGCACTTCGGGATGGCAGGGCTTTGTCAGCCCCAACTATCCTCCGCTGGGTTCACTGGGCGAAGGCATTCGTATCTATTCCGATCTGGTGTTGCCCCAGCCCCCTCCCGACGCCGCCTTTTACGTGGGTCGGGCCCTGGAAGATCAGGTATTGGACCTGACCCTCTTTCCCGGTATTCGGGCCTCTCAGGTGGATGTGTTGCTGCGCCAGCCCGAGTTGCGCGGGGTGGTGTTGCGTGCTTACGGGGCCGGAAATGCGCCCCAGGACCCTCAATTGTTCGACTGTCTGTGCCGGGCTTTGGACGAAGGCAAAACCATCCTGGTGGTCACCCAGTGCAGCGAGGGTCGGGTGGATTTGGGGCGCTATGCCTCCAGCCGAGGGCTGCTTCAAAGGGGCGTGGCCAGCGGGTTCGACCTGACTCCCGAAGCCGCTCTGACCAAGCTGATGTGGGTGTTGGCCCACGAGCGCGGCGCCGAAATCGGGGCCCAACTCCAAACCGATCAGCGCGGCGAACAGAGCTACGCCCGCCACGAAGTGATGTTTCCCGTGCCGGCAGAGGCCAGTTTCAGAAGCTACGACCTGTCGGCCCGCGCCCAGGGAGCCGTGCAACGACGTCACCTGGAGCGGGCTATCTTGCGGGCCTCTACCGGTCCTCTGGGCGGCGAGGTGCGGCTCTTTCTCAATGCCGATCGAGAGCAGCCGGAAGAGAGTCACCTGCTGGGCAGACTGGCTGGCGAATCGGGCGAGCATTGCCTGGAAGTCACCGAGGTGGTGCGGCGATTTATGGTGGACGATCGGGCCTTTCACGTGCAGCTTCAGGCCTCGGAGGAGTTTCAACTGCGCTCGCTCGACCTGTTGTTGACCACGGCTATTCCACGATAACCACTCGCGACCAGAGGGTATCGAACTCGGAGCGGAAGGCTTCGCTACGCAGCCCTGTGGCGGTAAGACTCAGCGTATAGTAGTGCCCCTCGCGCAACACCAGGGCCTCGAGGCGGTGACGTGTGCCCCCCGACTGAAGGAAGGCGGCGTCGGCTCCGCTGAGCTCTCGAACCGGAATCCAGTCGCGGTGTCCGGCTTCGAAACTGTTGCGGTATTTTTGCCGGTTCTCTTCTCCCAGTTGCCCTTTGAGGGACAGGTCGAAGAGGGCACCCGATTCGGACTTCTTGTAGGTTCTCATGAAAAAGTCGCGCTGGGTGCGGCTGATGGCCGACTCCCAGCCTGGAGGCAGGTCGACCTGCACACGACTGTTGGTGCCCAGCAGCCCCACCACCTCTTGAGTGGCCCCAGAGGTTTTCATGGCCGTTGGGTAGTCGGGGCCGTCCAGGCTGAAACTTTCGGGGGTTTCTCTGGGCACCGGCTTGGGTTTGGGCCGGGGCGGTGGTGGGGTCGAAGGTCGAGCCACGGGAGTTGGAGTGGCCACGGGTGGGGCAGCCGTGGGCGTGGCTGGGGGGGGCGCCGCTGTGGGTGTGGGCGTATTCAGCGCCAGTGGCTCGGGGGTGCGGGGTTGCTCGGCAGCGGGGATGCCGGTTTGGGCCGCCGGAGTGGGCGAGGCCGAGGGAGACTTTCCTGGCCGATGGCTGATTCCCCAGCCCATCATAAAGGCCAGCAGACAGACCAGGCCGATGCCGATCAGTTGCTGATGAAGGGTCCATCGGGCCGCCCCACGGGATTCCGACACGGCTACGGTGTCGATGTCGTCGGGAAGGGGAGGCGAGGGGGGCGCGGGCGCCGGGGCGGGACGCACGGGGGGCGCAGGCGGTGGTTCCGGCTCGCTCGGCAGCGGAGGCGGAGGGGGCAGGTTGACCACCGAAACCGGGCGGGGCGGTGGGGGAGGAGCGTCCTGGACCAGCGGCAGGGCCTGGGGCTTCACCGGAGCCTCGAGCGTCATGGGCAGGTGGGGGCGTAGCTCGTCGAGGGCTGCCAGCATCTCGCCGGCACTGGCAAAGCGGATGCGCAGATCGGCGGCGCAGGCCCGGTCGATAATGGCCGCCAGGGCGGGATCCACGTCGGGTTTGGATTGGTGAACCGGCGGGATGTTGAGCACCGTGGGGGCAATTCCGGTAACCAGATGATGCAAGGTGGCCCCCAGGGCATAGATGTCCGAGCGTTGTTCGGCTTTGCCCTGAAGTTGCTCGAGCGGTGAATATCCCAGCGTTCCCAGCTGGGTTTGGGTGTGGTTGGGGTCGCTGAGCAAGCGGGCCATGCCAAAGTCGACCAGGCGAATACGCCCGCTGGGATGCTCGCGAATCAGGTTGGCGGGCTTGATGTCCCGATGGACCAGCGGGGGCGACTGGTTGTGAAGGTAGGCCAGGATGTCGAGTACCTGGCGAGCGTCGCGGATCAGTTGGTCCATGGGGATGGGCTGGCCCGTGAGCTGAAGGCGTTCCTCCAGCTCTTGTTCGAGATTTCTACCGGTGATGAACTCCATCACGATGTAGTAGATGTCGCCGATCACGAAGGAGTCGTAGTAGCGGGGAATTCCGGGGTGATTCAGAGTGCGCAGGAACTCGACCTCGCCCTGAAATTTGTTGCGAAAGAGTTGGGCCTGTTCGCCTTCGAGCAGATGCTCGAGCATTTGCTTGACGGCCACTCGCTGGCCGTTGTGCTGCAGGTCGCGAGCTTCGTAGATCGAGCCCATGCCGCCGCTGGTGATGGAGCGAACCACCTCGTAGCGACCTTCGAGCTTGACCCCTGGTTGCAGACTCACCTGGGGACCCGCTTCTCGCTTGTGGTCGGCTCTTCCTGGAAAAAAAAGTGCCCCCAAGGATTCCATCCTTGGGGGCTACACACATCCAATCCAAGCCTTTGGCTCGGTCCCGCAATGACCCGGAGGTCGAAACTTTGGGGGCAACCGGGGCTGCCCGCACCCGTAGAATAGGCGATCGGCCAGGGTGAACTTGTTACCGTTTGATGAACGGAAAGACGTCTGAAAAAAGTCTTAAAAAACGAACATGTGTTCGCTCAAGGGAGTCGGGCACCGTTGATGACCAGGCGGTCCACGAGCCACAGCCCGTCATGACGGCTCAGTTCGCAGGTGAACAGGTTCTTCTTGTTGAGCGTGCCGATCACCCGGGCCCGTTCCGGAGCGGGACCCTCGGTGCGTGCCTGGTAGCTGCCGGTGTGCTGGGTGATTTTGGCGCGCTGGCTGGAAAACGACTTGTAAAATTCGGCCAGCGACACCTTGGAGCGAACCGTAGGGCTCAGCACTTCATACACCATAGGGTTCAGCGTGTTGGGGGCACTGCCCCAGAGACCGTTGACAAAATAGTTGGTCACCCTTTCCGGGGTGTAGCCTTTAAGGCTGGCGCGTACGCCGTTGGCGCTGCTCTCGGGAAGGGGAGCCGGCTGAGCCCAGGCACTCAGTGCGGACAGTAGCAACATCAAGAGGGTGATGGAGAAAAATCGATGAGTAGGCATCGGGAAGTTTTGGGCTTCGGTCGCCCGAGTCCTGCCCCTACCATCCGCCCACCAGCCAGAGCCGCTCGGGAAGGGTGAGCAGGCGCCGAAGCTTGAGCGGCCGCTCGGGGTGGAGCGGAGTGACCATCTGGGATGAAAGCGGAAGGGGCAGGCTCTCGCCTGCCACGGCCTGAAGAATTTGTTGTCGCAGGCGTTGTTGCTGGGCGGGCGACTGTTTGAGGATTTGAGGGCTGAGAAATTGAAGCTCTTCAATGGCCAGGCGCAGGCGCAACTGCCCCTGATCCAGCCCCGGTTCGGCCCAGCCAGAGACCAGCGCGCCAGGCTCCAGGCCCTTTAACGGTCCGAGCTGCCAGTGGACGGCCAGGCGACAGTTTTGGAAGCGAAATCGCCCCTGGTCGTAGCCCAGTTCGATGTGTTGGAGCTCCAAAGCCTTCAGTTCCAGCTGGAAAATCAGCACGCGTTGGGTGGGCATTTTGCCTTTCGGAATGGCGATTCTCATCGGCAATTCGCCTCGCTTGCCAAACTGGCTCAGGCTTCTCTGCAGCGAGGCCTGCGAGATGCCCAGCGCAAAGCCGTCGGGAGCTACCCAGCTCAGTTCTTGTGGTTCCCCTTCCAGACGTTCGGCCAGGCTGATGATCAGCCCCCCCCGACGCCGATCGCCACTGCTGTAGGAGGCGACGCGCAGTTGCTCCAGTTCGGGGGTGGTCACCAGACCGCTGTCGAGCAATTGCTGCAGGTAGGCCCCCGGAACCGGCACCGCCCACTGGTCTTGAAAAAAGCGCTCGAGGGCGCCGCTGAGGGCCTGAGACCAGGCGGCCGGAACTTCGGCAAATAGAGGCTTGACCAGGCGCCATCGCTGTCCCTGAGCCAACCAGCGCAGGCGCACCCAACCGCCCTGTAGTTTGAGCTCCAGCGGCGCTTCCCATTCGCCCTCCACCAAGCTGCCCACACCCTTCCACTGGGCCGACAGCCGGCCGAATCCCTGGGGATGTCCGGGTAAGGAGGTGATGCCCAGATGGCTCAGTTCGGCTCGCGCATGTCCGCTGGGGTCGTCGAAGCGAAACTGCTGCGTGTGGGCGCTGCGGTAGAGTTCCACGCTTTGCTCCAGAAAGCGTTCGCCCACCACCGCGATCAAAGCCCCCTGCAGTTGGGGCGTGGGCCCCGGCGGAGGTAGGGGATGGGGGTCGGCCAGATGGAGAGTTTCCCCCTCGCGCCATCCGGTCACCCGATAGCGTCCGTCGGCCAGAAGAGCATCGCCCTCCAGTTGACAGGGCTCCCACTGGCCGGGCAACAGGGCAGCCTGGCTGGCCCCGGCTCGCAAGTCGACCACTCCTCGCCAGGGCTTGCGGGCCAGCAACGAAAGCGGTAGCAACGGGGGTCCTCCGCTGAGCGAGAGCGGCGCCACCTGTACCTGATCGGCCTGAAAATTGCCCAGCAAACGACTGGGCAGCCCGGAGGCATTGCTGGTGGCCTTGAGCAGCGAAGACTCCAGCCCGCGAATTTGAAAGCGCCGCGGCAGATAGCAGGTGAAATCGAAGGCGGGGTCACTTTCTGCGAAGTATTGGAAGTGCTGGCTGCGAAGAAAGACCAGTCGGCGCTCCGCAGGGCCCTCCTGGGCGGCCAGGGGCAGGGCGAGAAGGCCGAGCAGCAGGGCGGGGCGCATCATCGATCCAGCTTCCTCTCGCGCCAGCGCAGCGCCGCCAGCGCCGCCAATCCGTGCAGCCCCAACAGGGGCAAGAGAATGCCCCAGGCCGTATCGACCCCCATATAGAAATCGGCTGTCAGGTAGCCCATCTGGAGATCCATAAAGCGCTGGTTGAGATCGACCACCGAGCCCACTCCGGCAAAGGCCCAGCGGGAGATGCTGAGAGTGGACATCCAGCGCAGCCCCTCGATCATTTCCTCGGGTTTGATAAAGGCCCCCGACAGCGACAGTTGCAAAATCAGGATGACCGAGACCAGGCTCGACGACTGCTCAGCCGAACCCGCCAGGCTGCTGAGCATCAGCCCCAGCAAGGTTCCTCCCAGCGCGGCGGCCACCAGGAAGGCCAGCACCATGGCCTGTGAAGGCCAGTCCAGTCCCAGCGGAATGCGCCACTGCACGATGATCAACAGAAGCAGGGCCTGGACGGCACCGATCAATGAGAGTATCAGCACTTTCGAGGCGAAATAGGGCCACAGGCGTAAATTGACCAGGCGCTCGCGCCGCAAAATGGAAAGTTCTTTGACGATTTCCCTGCAGCTGTTGATCGAGCCAAAGAAGATGCAGCTGACGACCAGCAAAAACAGCAGCGTTGGAGCCTCGCGCACGGGAAACTTGTTGCCGTCAAACACCTGGCGCAGTGCGAACAGCTTGGGGTCGAACAGCAACGAGAGCACCAGCCCGATCAAGGGAGCCTGCATGGCCATAATCAGGAAGTTGGTGCGGTCGGCCCAGAGTTGATGCAGATAGCGCAGCGACAACACCCAAAGTTGGCGAAGCCCCACGCCCCAGTCGCGGGGAGGGCGGGCGGGCAGGGCCACCTGTGCGCTCGAGTTGCGGTCGAGGTTTTCGATGGAGTCGTGCCGCTCGCTGGCAAACTTGCGCTGCCACTGCTTTCCCAGCTCTTCGCTGCCGATCTGCAGGTAGATTTCGGCGAAGTCGGGCACCTGGAAAAAATCCAGGGCGGCCTCGGGCTGGCCGTAGTAAACGAGCCTTCCGCCCGGAGCCAGCAGAGCCACGCGGTCGCAGAGCACGATGTTCTGGGTAGCGTGGGTGATCAGCACCACGGTTCGCCCCTGGCGGCACAGCCGGGCCAGAAGCTGCATGGTTTTCTTCTCCATGCCGGGGTCGAGGCCGCTGGTAGGTTCGTCGAGAAAGAGCAAACTGGGTTCGGTCAGCAGTTCGGCGGCCATGCTGACCCGCTTGCGTTCGCCGCCGCTCAAGGTGGAGATGGGGTTGTGGCGGCGATGACCGAGTTCCATAAGGGTCAGCACGATTTCGATGCGGCGTTGCCGCTCCTGGTCGTTGGTGTCGGCGGGCAGTCGCAGCCGCGCCGCATAATCGAGGGCGGCCTCGACGGGGAGCACGCGATGGACAATATCGTCCTGGGGGACGAAGCCCATCAGATGCTTGAACTGTTCGCGGTGGCGATGGGCCGACTGCCCATTGATCAAAACATTGCCACGGCTGGGCGGACGCTGTCCGAGCAGCAGGCTCATCAATGTGGATTTCCCGGCGCCGCTGGTTCCCACCAGGGCCACAAACTGTCCTGGTTCGATGCGAAAGTGGATCGATTGCAACAGGTCGCGCTCAAGGCCCGGGGGGCGAAAATAGACGTCTTCCAGCTGCAGGCCCACGGCCGAGTAGGCCCCGTCTTCGTGCAGCTGTTTGCCATCGAAGACCAGATGGACATTGGCGATGTAAAATCCTTGACCGGGCTGGATGCGCTGCTGCTGAACTCGCTGGCCTTCGAAGAAGGTGCCGTTGGCGCTTCCCAAATCGCGCAGAATGCCGCCCTCGGCATTGCCCTGAAACTCGGCATGCAAACGCGAAACCAGGGGGCTGTCCAGCACCAGGTCGCACTCGGCATGGCGACCGATCGTCCAGTTTTTCACGGCGGGGGCAGCGGCACCGAACGGGCCGCCTGTCGAAGTCGCAAGGCGTCGTCACGCCCCAGCGACTGCAGCGAGGTATAGAGCACCCGGGTTGCCAGCGGGCCCTGGCGCACCTGTAACCGGCTGCGGTCGTAGAGCCGGTCCAGCAGTGGATAAAGGGGGGGCTTACCGTCCAGCCGCAAGGGGCGCCGACGCTCGACTTCGCGAACGGCAGCGGGTTGCGTGCCCCGTCGCAGGCGCTGCACGTCCTCCACCAGAGCCGCCCAGTATTCGCAAATTTGTTGCGGGGTAGCCTGCAGGTTGAGCGCCATCTGAGAGTCTACCTCGATCCAGTTCTCGGAGTCGGGTCCGCTCAGGGTATAGTTCTCCTTGACTTTCACTGGCTGCAGCTTCCATTCTCGGTCTACCCATCCCTCGAGTTGGTGGGCCGCAAAACGACCGCGCTCAAGCGCCTTCAGGCTGCGGGTAGGCCCCACCACGGCCACCTCGATGCCGTTCCAGCAAATGGTGCAGCACAGTTGTCGCCCTACCGCCGCGGGTTGGCTTCCTACCCCCCGCTGAACCCAGCCCGGCAGGGGCGGTTCGGGCAGCAGCTTCCAGAGCCACAGCAGTCCCCCGACCAGCCACAGCAGCAGCGGCAGAAGCCAGGGCAGGCTCTTGTTTTTGGCCGGACCTTGCCAGCGCACCACGCGAGTGGGCAATTCGCTGATGACGCTCGAGTTGGAACGATTGCGAGCCGGAGCCAGGGAAACGGGAGGAGGCGGTTCGGCAAGTGCATCGAGCAGGTCGACAGCTTTGGAAAAGCGCTGCTCTGGACGCTTGTCCAGCGCCTTCAACAGGGCCCGGTCGACGCTGGCCGGCAGATTGGGCCGGTGCCCCGAAGGTGGACCGGCCTTCTCAAAGGTCTGCCGCTGCAGAACCTGGGCCAGGTTGTCGGAACGGAAGGGGGTCGTGCCGGTCAGAGCTTCATAGAGAAGAATTCCCAGGCTGTAGATGTCGGAGGCCGCACTGGCGCCCACCCCGGAGAATTGTTCGGGCGCCATGTACTCCGGGGTTCCGGGCAGCACTCCGGTGCGGGTCAGACGGCTGGTTTGCTCGACGCGGGCCACCCCGAAGTCGGCGATTTTCAGGCTGCCATCCTCTTGAAACAAGAGGTTCTCAGGCTTCAGGTCGCGGTGCACCACCCCCGACTGGTGAGCATAGTCGAGGGCCTCGGCCACCGGGCGAAACCACTGTAAGACCTGCTCCAGGCTATGGCTCTGAGGATCGGCGCTCGATTCGAGGCGATGCCTCAGGTTGCCCCCGGGAATATACTCCATAACGAGGTAAAGACCGGCCTCGGGGTCTTCTTCCCAACTCAGGGTTTTCACGATGTGGGGGTGGTCGAGCCTGAGGGTGACCTCGGCCTCGCGCTGAAATCGCTTGCGGAACTCGGGCTCGGATTCGAGGCTGAGATTGAGCAACTTCAGGGCGAACTGCTTACCCTCGGCGTCTTCTGCAAGAAAGACGCTGCTCATTCCGCCCTGGCCGAGCTTGCGGCGCAGGGTGTAGGGGCCGACTTTGCGGGTGCGTTCCACCGGACTGCCTTCCACGCACCCCCCCAGGTTCTTTCCCAAGCTCTCTTCTTGAGAAAAGGAAAAGCAGTGTTGAACACTAACTCGCAGGAGTGAAATTGAAGCCCCTTCACCGCTCGGCCTCGCTCTGGCTGGTGTGGTTGGTAGCCCTTCCGCTTGGGGCCCAGCCGCCCCGCCCGGGGCTGCCTGGCCAGCCCGCACCGGCCGGCCCTCCCCAGCTGGGGCAGCCCTTGCTGAAGCCGGGGGCCAAGGAAGCCCTGCGCTCGGGCAAGTTCTCGATGAACTACGAAAATCTGGACCTGCGGGTGTTGGCGCGCATGGTTTCCGAACTCACGGGTCGCAATCTGGTGCTGGATGAAGGGGTTCAGGGCAAAGTGACCCTGCTGGCCAGTTCTCAGCTGACCTCGGAAGAACTTTGGGAAATTTTCCAAGGTCTGCTGGCCAAGAATGGCTACGGTTTACGCCGCTCCGGTGATATTTATCAGGTGATGGTCATGGCCGATGTTCGGCGCAACAGTCGCAACTCCAGCCTGGCGGTGGTGCTGCGCGAGGGCGACGCCAACCAGTTGGTGAACGCCATTCGGCCCATCCTCACGGATGCCAATTCCATTCAGGTCTATGGCCCGGGAAAGTCCCTGGTCGTGCACGACGACCCCCGTGTGCTGGCCGAAATCGTTCGCTTGACCAGGGCTATCGACCGGGCCACCCCGCGGGTGAAGGTGGAAACCCTGTTCTTGCAGTACGCCGAGTCCGAGAAGCTGGCCCCGCTGCTGCAGCAAGTGATCACTCGCAGCATGCCGTTGCCGGGCCAACATCAACCGGTGGTGGCGGCTTTTCCTCCCACCAACGCTCTGTTGATTCAGGCCACCCCCGAGGCGCTGAAGGAGTTGCGTCAGACCGTCGAGCAACTCGACGTGCCCAAGGCTGCACCCCTGACCGTAGAAAAACCGCGGTATTTCGTTTACAAATTGCAGAACGGCAACTCGGACGACGTCAGCAAAATTCTGGCCGACCTGCTGCGCGAACGGCAACGGGCCATCCAGGAAGAAGAGGCGCGTAGGGGAAGGCAGGCGGCCAGTTCCTCCTCGCCTCCTCCTCCAGTGAATCCCGGCCCCAGTGCGCCTCAGGCTCAACCCGTCAATATGCCGGGACAGTTTCAACCCCAGACCGGGCCTGCGCCAACCCCCCAGGCCGCGATTGCCGGTAAGACCGAGCAGCAGCTTTCTTTCGTTGGCGCTCGGGTGGGCAAAGACCCCGAAATCAATGCCGTGCTGGTCTATGTGTCGCCCAGTGAGTATCCTAGTATTCGCAGTTTGCTGGGGATGCTCGACCGTAAACGCAAGCAGATTCTGGTGCATGCGATGGTGGCCGAGGTGTCGCTGAGCAAATTGCTCGAGGCAGGCTCGCGACTGCAGCTCTTCGATTCCAACGGTCCGGTGGTCTCCTATCGCGGCGGTGCCAGCGAAGAAGGCTTGCTCTCTTTCCTGACTTCGGGGCAGTTTCTGGTGGGCGCAACCAGTGGCAGCACCCGCACCATCAATGTGGGTGGTCGCGACGTACGCGTCCCCACCTTCTTTGGCTTCCTTACGGGTAATCGCCAGAACCGCGACTTCGACCTCCTCTCCTCGCCCCGACTGGTGGCCACCGACCACAAGGAGGCCGAGATGAAGGTGGGCAACGTGGTGCCCTTTGCCACCGGGGCCCGATTCAGTCAGGTGGGGCAGCCCGTGGTGACCTACGACTACAAAGACGTAGGGATTCGCCTGAAGTTCGTGCCCCACGTGTCTCAGGGCAAAACCATTCGCATCGAGCTGGAGCAGGAAATTCAGGAAGTCACCGAGTTTCTCGAGCAGAATCTGGGCGGCTTTGGCTATATCGTGCCGCTGATTTCCAATCGATTGATCAAAACCGACGTCAACTTGAGAGATGGCGAAACCCTGCTGATCGGCGGATTGATTTCCAAGCGCACCACCGAAACCGTGCGCAAGGTGCCGATTTTGGGCGATATCCCGCTGATCCAGAATCTTTTCCGCGAGTTGCGCAAGGAAGAGGAAAAAACCTCGCTGTTCGTCGCTCTGACGCCTTATCTGGTGGAGGGCCCCGACGACATCGCCCGCATCGACGAAGCCTATGCGCAGTTCATGGCCAGTGAGGGCCTGCCCAATCAGGCACAGTCGGAGCCGCGCGATACCCAGATCAGCCGTCAGGCCGTCGGCGATCCCTATGCGGCCAACCCGCAGGATCCGAAACCGATGCTCGAGCTCAATTCCCTGCGTGTCGAACCGCCCAGCCAGGGCGACCGGCTTCGCCAACCCCGGGTTCTGGTGCGCAATCAGGATAGCCAGGTGGAAGCCGAGGTGCAGCTTCACCTCAAGGTGCTGCGCCCCGACCGGGGAGCGGAGGAAATGCTGGGGCCGCGGGTTCGTCTGGCCCCGGGAGAGAGCCGCGAGGTGCTGATCGACCCCTATCCCTTCCCCGACCAACCCGGGATCTACCGGTTTCAGGTGCAGGCCACAGTGGGCGACCGCCGGGTGGGCCAAAGCCCCGCCACCGAGGTCGAGGCTCCCTGAAAAAGTTTACAAGTTTTCGGCGATCGCCTCGGGATCCGTTCGCTATGCTTGCAGTATGCAAGTACCTGCCCGCCTGCTACGACTGCCCGATGTCCGTCAGACCACCGACTATTCCTGCGGGCCCTCGGCGCTGCAAGCGGTGCTGGGCTACTATGGCGAGGAGCACTTTGAGCGCGACCTGATGGACCTTTGCCAGGCTGACCCCGAGCAGGGTACGCCCCCCTCTCGGTTGGCCGAAGCCGCCCGTCAACTGGGCTTTCAGGCTGAAGTGCGCCAGCATATGACGTTGCAGGACCTGGAGAAGTCGGTAGAGCAGGGCGTGCCCGTGATCATCGCCGCTCAGGCCTGGCGCCTGGAAGAGCAAAAGCAGACCCCCTGGTCGCAAATTTGGGACAGCGGCCACTGGATGGTGGTGGTGGGTCTTGACGACAAGCAGGTCTATTTCGAAGACCCCAGCATTCAGGGCAGCCTGGGCACCATTCCCCGCGAAGAGTTCTTAACTCGCTGGCACGATGTGGACGACAAGCCTTTCCTTCAGGGCGGGGTGCTGATCTCGGGCAAGGCTCCCAGCCCCCCACCGATTACGATTCCCGTCGACTAAAGGTCGAGCAGTCCCTGGCGCTTCAGTTCGCGAGCGCACAGTTCGGCCGCTCGAGCGTTGGGATGCCAGTCGTCGCCGGCCCGTTCTTGCAGGTTCTCGGCCTGGTTTAGTTGGGAAGCCAGTGCAGGCAGCACATCATAGTACCGAAGCTGCAGTTCTTGGAAGGTCCGCAGAGCCTCTTCACGGGACCAGCGCTGGGTGGGATTCCAGTCGGACTCGGCCCGCAGAATGGGAAAGAGGATCACCCGGAATTCCACACCCTGCTGCTTGAGCATGTCGCGAAAGTCGGCCAGTTGCTGGCGAACCTGAGGGGCGTTGGCCCGCACGTCGCCACTGCCGCTCATCAGGCCCAGAGAAAGCCGATAGAGGTAGCTGTTGCGCATCAGCCAGGGGGAAACTTTGCGCTTGCCGCCCGAGGTGGTATAGGTCAGGCTGCCATCCTGTTCAAGGATGGCCGCGGGGCTGCCCTGATAATCGTTGTTGTGGAAAGTGAGCACCACCAGGTCGGGCTCTATCCGGTGGTTGTCGCGCCGATAGAGGGCCAGTTCTTGAGCCGTGTTGAACCCCTCGACTCCGGCGTTCCAATATTCAAAGCCGCTCTCCCCATAGAGTGAGCGCAGGGCCTGGATCAGGCCGCCCCGACGGGTGACCGAGTCGCCGACGAACAGCACGCGCTGGCGACCCTGGCGATTGTCCACACGATAGTCGTTGGGCTGACAGCCGTTGCGGTCGTAGAAGTCCGTTCCGGGGATGGGCAGATAGCCGACCTTGGGGTCGGTTTGGAAATAGCGCACCGAGCCAGCCGAGAAATTGGTGGGACGACCCATGGCGAAGGTGGACTTGGGGAACCACCACTGCAGGAAGAGCTCCAGTGTGAGTATTCCCGAGATCAGGCCGAATGCCAGCAATGCGAGCCGTTTTGCCACGAAAGCGGAGTTGGCGGCCGCCGGCACAAGTCCCTTCGTTTCAGGTGAACTGGGAGAAGGCTTTGAAGGCGACGATCAGGAGAGCCAGGAAATAGAAGAGAGCCCAGTCGGTGCTTTGAGAGATGGGGTGTTGCATGGCTCCAGTGTAGGGGGCACGGGGGGTTCTGTCCTGACAGGCTCTGACAAGAGCCGATCAACGAGTTCACGGGTGCCCAACGTGCTGGTCCCGTTTTTGGGCACTCCCAGTTCCTGGAGTTTGAAGTGTCGCACGATGGGGGCTAGCGAATCGATGGCACCTTTGGCGCACTCGATAGGACAGCCGTCCACCACCCAGATAGGGCGGTTTTCCAGTTCCTTGAGGAAGTTGGGGCGGCGAGCCGCCACCCCGGCCAGACAGGACATGCGGGCCAGGCCGCGGCGTTGGATTTCGCGGGCCACGAGATAGGCCCGGCAACCGGCCTGCGAGCAGCCGGCACAGGCATAGATCAGGGGGAGCTTCTTCATTTCTGCAGCTTATGGGCGACAGGGTCGGCTTGCCTTGACGGGGATCAACTTTGACGGATCCGTCAAGCCACGATTTTGGAGGGACGGTTACCCGACTGATGAATAGCATCGAATGAATGTTGAGTTCAGGGCTTGCCGAATGGCTCAAGAAAAGGTCGGTGCCCTATGTCTATTTCCCCCTCTTGAGGGAGTTCTTTAATGGGAGGTCGTCCGAGTTCGGTTGATCTTTATCTTTCACTGCTGCGCGACGTGCTTCTCAATCGGCACTATGCGAAACCGGCCTCGGCTTCGCTTTCGGCGAGTGAGTGGCGGGCTGCTCATTCGCTGCTGGGTTGTTTGCGGGAGCTTTTTGTACCCTGGCTGGAACGAAACCCTACCCATCGGGAAGCCGCCGAAGTTGCCCGTCTGATCCAGTGCTCGGCCCGGGATTTTGCCTTGTGGCTCCGGGAGAATTCTTTGCAGGCGCTGGTGCTTCAGCAGTCCTCCGGGTTGGAGAATGTGCGTAGCTGTGTAGAAGCTGTTCTAAGCGAAGGCGTTCCCGGCGACCTGATGGAGTGTGGGGTCTGGCGTGGCGGGGTCACCGTTTTCATGAAAGGGTTGCTGAAGGCCTACGGCGATTTGGGGCGCAACGTGTGGGTGCTGGATTCTTTTCAAGGGCTACCTGCTCCCAACCTGGAGGAGTGCCCGCTGGATTACCTGAGCTATGAAGCCCTCAAGCTGGTCGGAGGTTTTTCGACGAGCCTTGAAGCGGTGAAAGGCAATTTCGAGAGGTTCGACTTGCTCGATGAGCAGGTCCGGTTTGTGCCCGGTTGGTTCGCCGAGACCGTTCCGTGTCTTCAAGGGGTGGACCGGTTGGCGGTGTTGCGATTGGATGCCGATTTTTACGAGTCGACGGTGGTTCTGCTGGAGCATCTGTACCCCAGGCTTTCGGCGGGAGGCTTTATCATTGTGGATGACTATGGCATCAGCCATATGGGTGCGCGTCGCGCCGTAGACGAATACCGAGAACGTCACGAAATCCTGCAACCCATGCTTCAAGTCAACCAGCAAACCTATTTCTGGCGCAAGTCGGGCGCCTAGAGCCGAGGCGGTTCAGCCCGGTTTGCCGTCGGCCCGGGGTGAGGTGAGAATGGGGGCGTAGATGCCGGCATAAAGGGTGAATGCCGTGCACCACAAGGCGCCGGCCAGCCACCAGGCTGACCAGCTGTGCTGGGGCCAGAAAAAGGGAAGCAGGCTGCGCACGCCGCCGGCCAGGCATATCAGCCCGAAGGAAACCACGATGGCCCGGTGGGGCTTGAGAGCACGACCGCTATGGCCCAGCGCTACCCGCGCCATCATGCCCAGACACATCGTGCCAATGCAGCCCGCGGTGAGGGCGTGGGTGGCGGCCGATGGGCTGCCCACGCCCAGCCACACCAGGCCCTTCATGGCCAGCCCAAGGGGTAGGAATGCGTAGCCCAGATACAGCACCCACAACAGGGGGACGCGCATTACCTGGAAATGCCACCAGCTTAGCCAGCGGGTCAGATGAAAGGCCGAAAGGACGAAAAGCACACCGGCACGCGTAGAGGCCGCCCAGCCCGGTTGGATCTCGGCTACGGCCCCCGCCACCAGCGACAGCCCACAGGCCAGTTCGAGAATCATCCACTTGCGCGCGCGATAGCCGTCGATGGCTTTTTCTGTAAAGAAGGGAATGACTCGTCCTGCGATGATGGCGATCAGGGTGAGGATGGCATATAGCGTGGCCGACAGCGCCTGGCGGCTCAGTTCGAATTGCTGCTGATGGATGCCCCACCAGAAGGCGGCGTTGGCCATCGCCAGCCAGCCAAGTACGGGCAAGAAGATGACATTGTTCAGCTTGCGGGCACGTACGAGCGGTCCGGCCAGCACCAGGGCCAGCAGGGGGAGAAAGGCCAGGTCGAGCCAGGCCAACTTGGCGCCCTGCCAGCTGGCCAGCCGACCCAGGAACCAGATCAGCGTCAGGGCGGCCAGGGGGCGTCCCCGAGGGGTGGGAATGCCCGTCCAATTGGGCACGGCCGTGAGCAGAAACCCGGCAATGATGGCCGTAGTAAAGCCGAAATACATTTCGTGGGCGTGCCACAGGGGCCCGCTGAGTCCCGGCGACAGATTGCGGATGTAGGCCAGGCTGACCAGCCACAGGGCGATGAGCGCCGTGGCCGCTGCCGACCCCAGCAGGAAAAAGGGGCGAAAACCGTATCCCCAGAGGTTGAATGCGGCTGGTCGCGAAGCCCCGACCTTGACGGGGGGGTCCTGCCCGATAATGCGTAGAGGTATCATATCCCAGTGATACCCCTGGTGAGGTCGGGATGGCTTGATTCAAATCAATTCAGCACCCTCCTGAATTGACTAAGTTGAGGTCAGAGGACGAGAACGTCCTCGCTCGATGCGAGGTGCTATGATGTTGAATCCAAAGAAGACTTCTCTGTTGCTGGGCGGGCTGGTGGCCTCGCTGATCTGGGGTTGCTCTCCGCCGCCCAGTCCGGGTTCATCGCCGGCCCCGGCCCAGCAGGGCTCGGGGAACGAGGCGATCCAGGGGGAAGAGGTGGCCACCTTGACCCAGGCCCCCGAAGTGCCCCCGCCCATCACGCGCAAGCATCCCACCAAGGTGGTCGTGAAGATGGAAGTTCGCGAGGCCGTAGGTCGGCTGGCCGACGGGGTCGAGTACACTTTCTGGACCTTTGGTGGTAAGGTGCCCGGTCAGTTCATCCGGGTGCGCGAGGGCGACCTGGTGGAGTTTCACCTGGCGAACCATCCGTCGAGCAAGATGCCCCACAATATCGACCTGCATGCTGTGACCGGCCCAGGCGGTGGAGCCACCTCCTCGTTTACGGCCCCAGGACACGAGTCGACGTTCTCTTTCAAGGCGCTCAACCCGGGCCTCTACGTCTATCACTGCGCTACGGCCCCGGTGGGCATGCACATCGGCAACGGCATGTATGGCCTGATTCTGGTCGAGCCCAAGAATGGCCTACCCAAGGTCGATCGAGAGTATTACGTGATGCAGGGCGATTTTTACACCAAGGGCCCCAACGGACAGGGCGGACTGCAGGCTTTCAGCATGCAAAAGGCCATGGATGAGAAGGCCGAGTATGTGGTGTTCAATGGCTCGGTGGGCTCGCTGGTGGGCGATAAAGCTCTGCAGGCCAAGGCCGGTGAAACCGTCCGACTGTATGTCGGCAATGGCGGCCCCAATCTGGTGTCTTCGTTCCACGTGATCGGCGAGATTTTCGATTCGGTCTATATTGAGGGCGGCGACGCGGTGAACCACAATGTGCAAACCACGCTGGTGCCCGCCGGTGGATCGGCCATCACCGACTTCAAGGTGGATGTTCCCGGTACGTTCATCCTGGTCGACCACTCCATCTTCCGCGCCTTCAACAAGGGGGCGCTGGGGATGTTGAAGGTGAGTGGCGAGGAGAACAAGGAAATCTATTCCGGCAAACAGGACGACACCATCTACAAAGGCGAGGGTGGGGCCGTTCAGGACCTTCCCGGTGGCTCGGGTGAGCGTCCCGGGGCGCGCACCAAGGCCGAGCGCATTGCCCGCGGTGAAGACACCTTCAAACAGGTCTGCGTGGCCTGTCACCAGGCCAACGGCGAGGGCATTCCCAACGTCTTTCCGCCGCTGGCCAAGTCGGATTACATGAATGCCGACCCCAATCGGGCTATCACCGCCATTGTGAACGGCCTGGAAGGAGAGATCACCGTGAACGGGGCCAAATACAACCAGGTGATGCCCAAGTTGGAACTCAGCGATGAGCAGGTCGCCAATGTGGTCACCTATGTGTTGAACAACTATGGCAACAAGGGGGGCGAGGTCACTCCCGAGCAGGTCAAGAAGCTGCGAAAATGAGCCCACGGGTTGCGATTGCGGCGCTGTTGTTGGGGGGGAGTCTGGCCGTCGGGGCCGCTCCCCCTTCTTCTCGGGTGCGCATTGCACCGGGCAGCTATCAACCCCCCTACACCCTGGCTCCGGCCGCCCGCGCCAAGGGCAAGCCCGCTCCGCTGAAGGTGGTGGCCTTCGAGTTGGAGCGCTTTCCCGTGACCAACCGGCAGTATCTCGAGTTCGTGCAGGCCAACCCGGGCTGGCGGCGCTCACGCCTGAAGCGACTCTTCGCTGAGAAGGGCTATTTGCAGCATTGGAAAGGCGATCTCAGCCTGACTGCTGAGCAGGCCGAGGCGCCCGTAACCCAGGTATCCTGGTTTGCGGCCCGCGCCTACGCGCGTTGGAAGGGGCTGAGGCTGCCTAGTCAGTTGGAGTGGGAATATGCCGCCCAGGCCAGTGCCCAGCGCCCCGATGGCAGCAAGCAGCCCGAATTTCGGCGACAGATTCTCGACTGGTACGGTCGCCCCACCCCGAAGATCTTGCCCCCGGTAAGCACGGGCTTTCGCAACTACTATGGAGTGCAGGGCATGCACGGGCTGGTTTGGGAGTGGGTCGAGGATTTCAACAATTTGCTGGTCACCGGCGAATCTCGCGGTGACTCCAGCCTGGAACGCGACCTGTATTGTGCCGGTGGTTCGGTGGGCAGCCTCGATCCTTCGGACTATGCCAGCTCGATGCGCTACGCTTTTCGTTCCAGTCTGAAGGGCAATTACTGTCTGCCCAATCTGGGCTTTCGTTGTGCACGAAGCCTGACCAAGGAGTAGCCATGTGGAAACGATGCCTGTTGTGCTTTAGCCTGATCGCGCTGGCTCTGGCGGCCCCGCTGCCGGATACCTCGTTGTATCAGTTGCCGTCGCGCTGGTCCGACCAGGAGGGCAAGTCGATCACCTTGCCGGATCTGCAGGGCAAGGTGCAGGTTCTGGCCATGATCTATACCCATTGTCAGTCGGTGTGCCCGGCGATTTTGGAAGGCATGAAGGCCACCGAAGCTCAGCTCACGAGCTCGCAGCGTCAACGGGTTGGATTTGTGCTGGTGTCGATCGACCCGCGCGTCGATACCTCGGCCCAACTGAAGGCCTATGCCAATGACAAAAAGCTGGGGCCGGCCTGGCGCCTGTTGCGGGGGAACCCCGAGGATGTGCGAGAGCTGGCGGCCACTCTGGACTTCAAGTATCGCAAGACCAGTTCGAAAGACTATGCTCATTCGGCCATGATCACGGTGCTCGACCCTCAGGGTGAAGTGCTCCATCAGCAGGTCGGTTTGTCGGGGGGAGAGGCCGAACGCCTGAAGGCGATTCAGCAATGTCTTCAAGGTCGCTAACCCGGCTGCTGCGCCTGCTGGTGGCGGGCCTGGCCCTGTCGATGATGGCCGGGTTGCTGGGAGGATGGACACGGCTCGGCCAGCCCTTGCCGGGCCTGGAGTTCTTCCGCATTCACCACGGAGCTTTGCTGGCGGGGGTGCTGTTCCCCACGCTGATCAGCCTGGAACGATCGGTGGCTATCGCCCGCCCCTGGGCCTGGGCTGTGCCCGTGGCGGGGGTGGTTTCGCTTGCCTTGATGGCTCTTGGGGGCGCGTCAGCGGTTCCCGGCATGGTGCTGCTGGCTCTGGGGCTTGGGTTGCAGCAGTTCTGGATTGCCCGCCGCCTTCACTTCGATCAGGGCGGATTGCTGGCGCTGCTGGCTGTGCTTCCCCTGGTGCTGGCGGATGTCCGCTGGGGCCAGGGACTGGCCGCGGCGCTGTGTGCCCCGATGTGGGCCAGCTTTCTGGTTTTGCTCATCGCTTCCGAGCGCCTGGAGTTCTCCTTTCATCGTGGTCACAGTTCGGCACTTTGGGTGTGCCTGGTCGTTTTGCTGGTGGGTTTGTTGTGCCTTCACTGGCAGTTGGTAGGATTGGCCTGGCTGGGGCTGTCCTTGTGGCTGGCCCGGCGCGACCTGGCCAGGCTCAATGCCTGGCGTGGTGGCATGGCGGCCTATACCGCTCGCTGTGTGTTGTTGGGCTATTGCTGGCTGGCTTTCAGCGGAGTTCAGCTGGTCCTGTTCGGCCTTCCCTTTACTTCCGGGCTACACTTCGATCGCGTGCTGCACGGCGTTTTTGTGGGCTTTGTGCTGACGATGGTGGTTGCCCATGGGCCCATGGTATTTCCAGCCATTCTCAAGACACCCATTCGTTTCAGCGGCTGGTTTTATTTGCCCCTGGCCCTGCTTCAGGGATCGCTGGTCGTGCGTTGTGTCGGAGCGACGGCACTGGGGGCCACAGGCAACGTGCTGGCCATGCTTGTTTTTGGAGTGACGATGGCCAGCCATTACCGCCCCGGGCACAACCCGTGGTTGGTGTCACCTATTGATATCGGTCAAGGACGCCGGCCATAAAGCCCCCTACACTGAACCTATGAGCGTTCCGAATCTTCAACAGCTGTGTCACTTAGAAACCATTTTGAAGCGCCAGCCACGGCCCCCTCGGGTGTTGGAAATCGGGGGCACGGGCGAGTGGCGTGCTTCCCTGCAGCATCGGGCCAGAAGCTGGACCCAGGTGGCCGATGCACCCCTGCCAGGCGAAGAGTTCGATCTGATTTTTCTCAACCAGATTCTCGAGCGTAAAGCCGATGAGCAGTTGGGCGAGCTGGTTCAGGAGGCGCGCGATCACCTGGCTCCGGGTGGCGTGCTGTATGCTCTGTGTTGGATCATCCCGGGGCTCTATCCTCGCTGGAACTTTCACGACTCGCCCTTCCGCTACCGTAAGGAAGAAGATTACTTCCGGCTTTTCTGTGAAAATGGTTTTCGCATCACCGTCGAGCGCGAAGAGTGGTTGCCCGACGACGACTGGGCCGACCAGAGTTGGAATCTATGGCTGGAGGCCACGGGCCTGGTGGGCATCACGCGCCGACTGTTGGAACTGAGCCCTTTGCCCCAGTATTCCCAGTTTTTGCTCTACGCAAGTTGAGCCAGATCAAGGAAGCCCCCCCCAAAGACCCCTTAAGGTTCAAGAAGAATCACCGGAACAGGGGGCTTTATGCTCGACCTATTGATCCTTGGGGGTGGAATCTCGGGCCTGACGCTGGCCCACGCTGCCCACCAGGCCGGACTGCAGTTTCGACTGTTGGAAGCCAGCCCGCAGTTCGGGGGCGTCATTCGAACGCTGGAAGGGGCCCAGGAATCGGGGCCCGATGTGCTGCTGCTCAAGCCCGCTGTGGTCGAACTTCTCCATGAGTTGAACCTCGATGAGCAGTTGATTCGTCCGGCCCCCAGTTCGCCGCGCATCGCACGCCACGGAAAGCTCTGGCCCCTGCCCGACGGATTTCGAATGCTGGCTCCCACCCGGTTTTTGCCCTTCGCCCTGAGTCCGCTCTTGAGTTGGCAGGGAAAATTTCGCGCTCTGGCCGACCTCTGGATACCCCCAGGCAAGGACCCCGATCCCAGCCTGGAGAGCTGGGTGACCCGGCGCTTGGGTAAGGAGCTTTGCGATCAGCTGGTTCAGCCCTTGCTCGGGGGGATCTACGCCGCCGACCCGGCCCGTCTCAGCGTGGCCGCCACCATGCCTCATCTGTTGGCGCTGGAGCAGCGCGGGGGATTGATTCGAGGACTGATGCAGTCACCCCCCACCCCTCCCTCGATGGCCAGTTTGCGCGGTGGACTGTCGCTGCTGGTGCAAAGCCTGCAGGCTGAGGTGGCTGACCGACTCGAGTTGAAGATGCGCGTCGATCAGCTGGAACCTTTGGAATCGGGCTGGAGGGTGGGCAGTTCTTGCTGCGGCAAGCAGTGGACCGCCCGCCAACTGGCCATGGCCTTGCCTGCTCCGGCCGCGGGTGCCTTGTTGCATCGCCTGGACCCTGAACTGGCCGAGCCGGTGCAGAACGTTCACTGCCGCTCGGTGGCGGTGCTCAACCTGAGGGTAGCCTCCCATCAGCTGGTCGACAGTGCGGCACTCTCGGGGGCTTTGATCCCGGTGAAGGAAGGCGGCTGTATCTCGGCCTTCAGCATCAGCCATCTCAAGTGGCCCGAACGAGCCCGACCCGGGCAGGTGCATTTGCGCATTCATCTGGGCGGCTATGGTCGGGAGCAGTTTCTCGATCTGGACGACGAGGCCTTGACCCACCTGGCTCTGCAGCAGATCGCCGGCTGGGTTCACCTGCAAGGCCGCCCCGACTGGGTGCACCTCCAGCGCCACCAACGGCAGATGCCGGAGTATCGCCGCGGGCACCTTCAGGCCGTGGCCAGGATGAACGATAGGCTGAAGCGTTGGCCCGGGCTTTGGATGGCCGGCAACTGGCTGCGGGGAGTGGGTATGGCCGACTGTATCACCCGTGCACGAGAGGTTGCGCTGTTGATTCAACAACAGGCTGCTCGGCTCCAGGCTGTAGGAGTGTGAACCCCATGCAAGATGCGATTCGAACCCATCGACACAATGACGAGAAGCCGTTTCTGGTGATCTGGGAGGTGACTCAGGCCTGCGACCTGGCCTGCTTGCACTGTAGGGCCAGCGCCATTCCGGCGGCGCATCCGCTGGCCCTGACCCGGCCCGAGGGGGAAAAACTTCTGCGCGATATCGCCGACTTTGGCAAACCTCACCCGCTGGTGGTGTTTACCGGCGGCGACCCTTTCAAGCGCGAAGATCTTTTCGACTTGATCGCCTACTCTCGAGAACTGGGCCTGCACAGTGGGGTCAGCCCCTCGGCCACTCCACTGCTTACTCTGGACAACTTGCGCCGGGCCCGTGAAGCGGGGGCCACTACAGTTTCCCTCAGCCTGGACGCGCCGCGCCCTCAAGGCCACGATCGCTTTCGTGGTGTAGAGGGCTCCTATGAACGCACCCTGCAGGGATGCAACTGGGTGCGCGAGGCCGGGCTCAAGCTACAGATCAATACCACCGTGACCCGGTTCAACCTGGAGGACCTGGCCGAGCTGGCCGCTCTGGTCTATCAACAGCGGGTGATGACCTGGAGCCTGTTTTCCCTGGTGCCCACCGGCAGGGCCCAGCAGCAGCACGCGCTGACGGCCGACGAGGTCGAGGCCGTCATGCACTTTCTGGTGGACGTTTCCCAATACATTCCCTTGAAGACCACCGAGGGTCACCACTTCAAACGCGTCCTGCTGATGCGGCAGTTGCTGAGCCAGGCCGGCAAAAACTGGCAGGGTTCGCTGCAGGTGGATCCCCTGTACGGGCGCTTGCACAGCCGATGGGAACACCATGCGGAGCAGCTGGGTGCCGAGCCGCGAGCGGCGGCTCGCAGGCGTCCACTGCATTTGAACTCGGGGCAGGGCTTTATGTTCATCAGCCATCTTGGGCACGTGTTTCCCAGCGGATTCCTGCCTGTTCGGGCCGGAAGCGTGCGCCAGCAGTCTCTCAAGGAGATCTATCAGGACTCTCCCCTTTTTCGCTCGTTGCGTGAACCTCGCTTTTTCGGCGGTCGATGCGGACGTTGTGAATTCCGCGACCTGTGTGGAGGTTCGCGTTCGCGAGCCTATGCCGTAAGCGGCGACCCGCTGGGAGAGGATCCGGCCTGTGCCTACCAGCCCGGTAGCTTTCCACTGAGCCTGCAAGCCCAGCCGGTCGGCGTCGCTCAGTAGAAATCGGCTCGGGCCGACTGCCAGTCGCGGCAGTCGCGACACAGCGGCGGCAGTTCTTGAAAGCGTCGCTGCAGGTGTTTCTCGCGCAGCTCGGCCAGGGGGCCTTTCCAGATGGCCTCCAGGCTGTGGTGGCGGGCATCGGCAGCCACGTAGCCGGCGTCGAGGTCTACCGCACAGGTGACCACCTTGCCCTGGTCGGTGACCGACATGGTCTGCATGGCCCAGTAGCAGGGCCAGCGCTCGGCATCGTTGGGCTTCAGGTTGGGAGCCTCGATCTTACCCGCCCAAGATACTTTGGGACGAATCTTGACCGCCACTCCTCGGTCTTTCCAAAAATCGATGAAGCGTTGCTTCTCGTGCTGGTTCTCGTCCATTTCCACAAACTGCACATGCACCTGAGGACGGCATCGCCCCTGAACGCGCTGCAGTTCCACCAGTCGCAACACATTGTCGACCACCCGTTGGTATTTGCCGCCAACCCGCACCCGTGCATAGGTTTCGGAGCTGGCTGCGTCGATGCCCACATACAGCGCGTCGAGACCGCTGTCGATCAGTTCCTGAGCCGCATGGGCATCGAGCAGGTTGGCATTGCTGTTGAGCACCACATCGCCGAGCCCCTTGCTTTTGGCATAGCGGATCATTTCAAAAATGGTGGGCTGGCGGCGCTTTCGAATCAGCGCCTCGCCGAAGAACACCAACCATACCCGGGTATCGGGGCGCTTCTCGGCGATTTCGTCCACCAGGCGCGTGAAAAGATCCCAGGGCATCAGCCCTTTTTTGCGCTGCATGTCTTTGTGGCAGCACATGCTGCACAGCAGGTTGCAGTAGCTGATGGTGTCGAGCAAGACCACCCTGGGAAAGTCGCTGGCCTCATCGAGCCGACCCAGCGATTGTTGTTGCTCTTGAATGGTGTGAAGAGTTGTCATCTGCGCACCTTACCAGGGGGCGTTCAGTGAAGACATGATACCCATCAATTTCTCCCAGATTGAACTCGAAGATAGCGCCCCAATACTTGACCATGATCAAGGTGGACCCGCAGAAAGGCTGTCAGCATGGCGAGGTGGACGTAGAGCTGGGGGAGACCCTGATCTGGGAGTTTCGCGGCCAGGATATGGAACCGGCGGCTCGCAAACTGGAAGGCTGGCTGGCCCGCTGGGGCCTGTCCTGTCAACGTCGTGAGCCAGACAGACTGGAGCTGACGTTGCCCCGCCTGAGCGAGTTGTGGCCCGAGCAACGCTCGCAATGTCGAGGCCTTCACCTGCTGCGAGAACATGCCGTGCATGAGTTGCTGGAACTGGACTGCGAAATGGAGGTCTCGGCCGGAATCCCTTCCCATAACGCGGCCAGGGTGGTGCATTTGCCCTGGCCGCATCCAGGCCCCATGGTGGCCATGAACACCGCTTCCCTGCGCCACCTGGAAGGTCTGGAGGGCTGGCTTAAAAGCTACCGGTCCAGCCGGCTGTACCGCTTTCACCGCCACTATTATGGACAGGCCCCCTACCCACCGGAAGCCTGGCCGTCGACCTATGCCCGGTTGCCGGCCGACGACTTTCCGGAATGCCTGAAAGCCCTGTTGTGCGGCCAGCCCAACTGGCTGGAACACTGGGATGGCGCCCGTCTTTTCGTCCGGGGTCTGCTGGCCCTGGGCTGGCATCCCCGCCACCTTGCCGGGATTCTGCACTGGCGCTGGTGCAGCCGTGATGGCCACTCTTCGAAGAGTCGCCAGGAGATGGCCGACCACCTGGTTCGCTGCCTCTCGGCCCTGGTTTTGCTGGGTAAGGACCGGCTGGTGCGCTTTGACTGCGATGCCGTCCGCTCATTGGGCGCCTGCCCTCCCTCTGCTCACTGTCGCACGACGCTGGCGCAACTGCGACAGGCCGTGAGAGAGGTTCAACATCCCTAGTGCGACGAATGGAACAGGGTGAGTCTTCCGTTCCCGCTTGAGGTTTCGGTGGAGGATTATCTGGCTGCCGAACGCAGGGCTATCGAAAAGAGTGAGTATTTCGATGGTTCTGTCTACGCCAAGTCTGGCGCCAGCTTTGAGCACAACGCGATCGTAGCCAACCTCATCACAGCCTTGAAAACCCGCTTGCGCCGGGGGAGCTGCCGCGTCTATCCCAGCGACTTGAGGGTAGCCACTCCCAACCGTCGCCGCTACTTTTATCCCGATGTCACGGTGGTTTGTGGCCAGGCCCAGTCAGCCGACGAGGTGGCCGACACGCTTCTCAACCCCACACTCCTGTTCGAGGTGCTTTCCGATTCCACGGCGGCCTATGATCGGGGCCGCAAATTTCTAGCCTACCAGACCATCCCCAGCCTGCAGGAGTATGTGCTGGTTTCCCAGGACGAGCCGCGGTTAGAGTGTTATCGGCGCCAGACTGATGGCTGGCTCTACACCCAGGTTGCTGTTCTTGATGGCGGGTTGAGACTCCAGTCGCTCGAACTCGAGCTTCCTCTGGCAGAAGTCTACGAAGACATCCTCTGAAGTCGGCCCTCGGTTGCTAGCGATGGTCGCAGTTGCAGCCACCTTCGCGCCCCAGGCTGAACACATAGTCGGCGATCTGGCGACGCTCCTCTTCGCTGAGGGTGTTTTGAAACGAGGGCATGGCCGTGCCGGCAACGCCCTGGGTCAGGGTTTGAAACACCCGCCGTGGGTTGCACCCGTATTTGTAGGGGCGTTGGCGAAGGTTGCGCACCGGCGGTTCCAGGCCCGCCGAGGCAGGCCCGTCTCCGGCACCGTTGGCTCCGTGACAACTGGCGCAGTGCATCTGGAAGAGGCGCTGACCGGGGTGTTCTTCGGCCGCCAGCGCGGCTCCGAGCAGCGCTGCCACAGCGGTCAGGTAGACGATCTTTCTCATAGGTTCCTCAATCGATGACCCGGTATTTCCCCCAGACATCCTATCCGTCGTTCCGGTGGGCGAAAATGATGCAGATCAAATGCCAACTTTTGACCTGGATCAACGAGGTGCCGATGAGGGTCCTGCTAGGCTGAGCAGGTAGCGATATTGGAGGTGCATGTGTCTGGAACCAATCCCCCCACAGTGGAGAGTCTCTCCCCAGCCCAACTGATCGAACACATCGTGTCTACCCATCACAATTTCTTGAGAGGCCACCTTCCCCAACTGGCCCAGCAGATCGACCGTGTGGCCCAGGTTCACGGGCCCGAGAATCCCGAGCTGCTGGCCGCGGCGGGAGTGTTTCGCACTTTCTGTCGCGAGATGTTTGCCCACATGGAAAAGGAGGAGGTGATTTTGTTCCCCAAAATCGTCGGCGATCTGAACGGACATCCGGGCTGCTCGCTGGCCAATATTCTGCGCGTGATGGAGGCCGAGCACGAAGATGCTGAGGATGACCTGAAGCAGATTCGACGGTTGCTGAGCAATTACCAGTTGCCAGCCCAGGCCTGTGGCACCTACCGCTCGATGGTCGAGGGGTTGCTGGTGCTCGAGCAGGACCTCAAACGCCACGTCTATTGCGAGAACGACCTGCTCTTTCCCAAAGCTCTGGCCTGTAGTCGGGGCGGTTAGCCGATGCTCAGCCTGTCGGAATACCACCCGGCCTTTTTCAGCTTCGCGGAATGTTGCTGTGATCTGGTGGAAGAGCGTATCTCGGCCGAAGAGTTCGCCCCCGTGGCCCGCGCTTTTGCCAGCTTTCTGCAACAACTTCAGCGACGCCTGAACTGGGAACTCCCCTTGATCGAGGCCTTTTCGGAGGCGGCTTCAGCGCGAGAACTGCTGGTGGTCCCATTGCAAGACCTGCACGCAAGGCTGTCGCAGGGCAGCCCTACCCCGGAGCTTCTGGCCAACCTGCAAAGTTGCCTGGCTGCGCTCTATCGGGTGCAGTGCTTCTTCGAGCAACTGCCCATTTTCACCGATGTGGGGGTGATCAATGACCTGCTGTTGCTGGGGGCACAGGATCCCCCGCCCGCCAAGGAGGCAATCACCCATCGGATCCCCATCTTGTTGGAATGGATTGCCGAACTGGAGGCCCAGTGGGAGCAATTTGCCGACCTCTACCCTCAACATCGAGGCCAGCAGCAGCTGGCGCTCACGGTGGTGAAAGCCCTGCAGGGAGCGGCCGGCGGGCTGCATCTCTATACCCAGGGCGAGGGTGTCGACATATTGATTGAGGCTCTCAAGCTGATGAAGAATGCCGTGGAAGAACTGGCGTTGCTCGAGCAGCGGCGCTTCCAGGTCGAGTCGGAACACCTCCAGGGGTCAATGGACGTTCGACTCAGTCGGGGTTTTCAGCTGTTGGAACGCGATTCTGCCCTGCCTGAATCCTACCGTCGCACGCTGCTTCAGTGGGTGGCCGAGAAACAGGGCCAGCTGATGATTCAACGGGGGTGGAATCAACTGGCCCGGAAACTGCCCGAAGACCAGCTACAAAGCCTGCAGGTCGAACTCGATCAGTGGGCTCGCAGGCTGCCAGAAGCTCGTCAGCTGGGCGCCGAACCTTTGCAAGAGCTAGAGCAGTGGCGCCTTCGCTTCGCCGAACTTGCCGCAACTTGATCCGGGTCAAAGATTCCCCCCGGCTGGTCCGTTAGTCTGGAGCGATGAAAACGAACTACGACGTCGCGATTGTTGGTGGGGGTCACAATGGACTGATCGCCGCCGGCCTACTGGCCCGCAAGGGGCTGAAAGTGGTGGTGCTGGAGAAGCGCTCCCTGGTGGGCGGGGCAGCCGTTACCGAACAGCCCTGGGGCCCCGAATTCAAGATGACGTCGCTGTCCTACGTCATCAGCCTCATGCCCCCCAGTGTGCAGCAGGAACTGCAGCTGGAGAAGTTTGGCTACAAGATTTATCCTCAACACGGCTATTTCGTGCCCTATCCCGACGGCAGCTATTTGCAACTGCCCGAGCAGCTGGAGCGCAAGCAGGCCCAAGTGGCCCGCTACTCGCGGCGTGACGCTCAGGCCCTGGAACGCTGGGACCGCTGGCTGGGCGAGCTGGGCAAAGTGCTGGGTCCGCTGCTTACCCAGGTTCCGCCGCGGCTGGGTTCGTACCAGCCCAAGGACCTCTGGCAGTTGCTGAACCTGGCCTGGAAGTTACGCGGCTGCGACGTGCAAAAGGTGGGTCACATCACCCGCCTGTTCACGATGAGCGTGGCCGACTTGTTGGAAGAGTTCTTTGAATCTCCCCAACTGCAGGGGGTCATGGCCGTCAGTGGCATTATTGGCACCTGGGCCGGACCCCGTTCTCCCGGTACCGCCTACGTGATGGCCCATCACAAGATCGGCGATGTGGGCGATGGACAAATGGGCTCTTGGGGCTTTCCCGAGGGCGGCATGGGCGGTGCCACCACGGCTATGCGGCGGGCAGCCGAAGCCCTGGGCGCCGATATCCTCACCGAGTCTGAGGTGCAATTGGTGACCACCCGCCAGGGCCGAGCCACCGGAATAGTTCTGAAAAACGGCCGCGAAATCGAAGCGCGGGCAGTGATCACCACGGTGCATCCAAAGATCGCTTTTTTGCAACACCTGGATCCCGAGGTGCTTCCCAGTGAGTTTCGAGAGCGCATTGAGCAGTGGAAGACCCGCAGCGGCACGGTGAAGATCAACCTGGCCCTGGATCGCCTGCCGGAGTTCAAGGGCAAGCCTGGCTTTGACCCCGAGGTTCACGGAGGCACCATTGTGTTCGCCCACAGCCTGGATCATCTCGAGCAGGCCTTTCAAGATGCCGTGGCCGGGCAGCCGGCCCGCAAGGCCTTCGCCGACATGTGCATTCCTTCGGTCTTCGACCCCACCCTGGCCCCGCCCGGGAAGCACGTGGCCTCGCTGTTCACCCAGTGGGTCCCCTGTAGCTACAACCAGAAGCCCTACCGTGAAGAATTGCAGGCCTATGCCGACCGCATCATCGCCCAGGTCGAAGAGGTGGCGCCGGGCTTCACCTCGTCCATTCTGCATCGCCAGATTCTGGGCCCCCACGAGATGGAGACCATCTACGGTCTGCCGGGCGGCAACATTTTCCACGGTGAACTTTCGCTGGCCCAGCTGTTTCATATGCGCCCTGCCGCGGGCTGGGCCGACTTCCGCACTCCGGTGCGGGGGCTGTATCACGCCTCTTCGGCCACCCATGGAGGGGGCGGCGTCACGGGGATTCCGGCCCTGCAGGTGGTGAAACAGATCGCCAGAGATTTTGCGCTGCGCTGATGTCTTTAACCTGCCGGTCCACCGAAGTCGCCCTCAAGAGCTTCTTTCTAGGCCCCCAGGCTGAGAACAAGCCCTGGTTGATGGCCACCGTTCAGGAGATGCTGGAAAGCTGGTGCCAGTGGCGCCGCCAGAGCTTTCCCGAAGACGGACGGGCGATTTCAGAGCAAGACCGGCATTCGGACGAGTTTGAGCAACGCCAGCGAAAGACGCGCAAGCTGTTGCGCGAGTTGGACCAACGCCTGCGCCACGAAATTCCCAAGTTCTCACCGCGCTACGTGGGACACATGTTCTCCGAGATGTCTCTGCCTGCGTTGCTAGGACACTTTCTAGCACTGCTTCACAACCCCAATATCATCTCGCGAGAGTCGGCCCTGGTGGCAGCCGACATCGAGAATGAGGCCGTATTGGAACTGGCCGACATGCTGGGCTGCCCGGGGGCGCAGGGCCACTTCACCAGCGGGGGCACGGTGGCCAACTTTGAGGCCGTGGTGCGTGCTCGAGCCAGGCTCTATCGGGGGCTGGCCGTAGCGGCGGTGGGAGGCGACACGGCCCGGGGCTACTTTCAGGCCGCCCACTCCGGCTGGCGTCCTCAACCGGGAGCCGATGCCCTGGCGCCTTATCTACCTGAAGAGGTGGGACCCGTGCAGGCGGTTCGAGCTCTGGAAGCGGCTTTTGGCAAACCTTTCCCCGAGCCGGTATTGATCGTTCCGGCCGGGGCCCACTATTCGTGGAAGAAGGCCGCTCGACTGTTGGGGCTGGGCGAGCGACAGTTGCGCTTTGTAGGCCGAGATGCCCTGGGACGTTATCGCAGCGAGCATTTGGGACAGTTGCTGCAAAGCTGTAAGCAGCAAGACCGACCGGTGTTGGCCGTAGTGTCGGTTGCTGGCACCACGGAAACCGGGGCTATCGACCCGGTCGACAAGGTTCAAGATTTGCTGGACCCGCTCGGGGCGATCTGGCACCATGTCGACGCCGCTTTTGGCGGCTTTCTGTGCAGCCTGTTGCGGGCCGACCCCGAAGGGTCCGGCGACGAGGAGTTCCAATGCCCGCTACAGCCCCGAGCTCGGGCGGCCCTGAACGGCATTGGCCGGGCCACCTCGATCACCATCGACCCTCACAAGCTGGGGTATGTGCCTTATGCCTCGGGCGCGTTCCTGGCACGTGACCCTGGCGACTACCACTGCGTGAAACTGCTGGCCCCCTATATCGAATACTCCAGCTCGCTCGACCGCGGCCCCTTTACGCTGGAGGGTTCGCGCTCGGCCGCCGGAGCGGTAGCTACCTGGTTGACGGCTCGCAGCCTGGGGCTACATCAGGGAGGTTATGGACGCCTGCTGGCCCGCACCGTTCGCCAGAAGCAGAAGCTGGAGAACCACCTGCGCTCCGTGCTGCCCGAGTTGCGGGTGGCGCCGGGCTGCGACAGCAACTTGCTGTGCTTCTGCCTGGCTGGAGCAGGCGAAGCCATTAGCCTGACCAACCGCAACACCCGCGCCTACCTGGAGTGCCTGCATGAGCAAGGATATTCCTTGTCGCACACCCAGTTTTCGCTACAGCCCGGCGACTTCGCCCGAGAGTGGACGTTGGGGTGGCAGGCGGAACTGGACGAGCCAGAACTCTGGGTGGTGCGGATGACGCTGATGAACCCCTTTTTTGACTCGGCCGAACTCAACGTTTCTCATGTCGAGCAACTGACCGGGCTTTTGGTCAAGCTGCGAAGTTCGTGACCTGGCAGCTCAGGGGACGTATCCCAGGATCTCGTTTAGACCCATCAGAACCGTTTCCAGGGTCTCTGGCGAGACTCTTCCGAGCACCCCTCTCATTCTCTCGGTCGAAAGCGTGCGGATCTGGCCGATCTTCACCCAGGAAGTCTTTGGAAAAAACCGATCCTCGAGCTTCAGGGTCAAAGGGAATTGGGCTCGCTGAGGCTGACTTGTGATGGCGAGGGCAATTACTGTACCTGAGCGTTCGTTGAAAACGTCCTGGCTGACCACGAGAACAGGGCGAAGTCCGGACTGCTCGCGACCTATCGTAGGGTTCAAGTCAGCCCAGACCACCTGGCCCCTCAATAAGCTGGCCACTGCTCACCAATCCATCCTTCTTCAGCCAGGGCCCTTTCCTCGGCAAGGTCTAGCTTGGCACACTCTTCTCCCAGCCTGATTCGACGGCGTTCACGGAGTTTGATGCGGAGAAAGCTCTCAATGGCTTTGCTCCGTGAAGGGAACTCTCGCCGCTCTACCATTCGATCCACTTCGCTCAGGACGGCATCATCCAGGGTAATCGCGACCTTCTTTGCAGCCATCCGACCTCCAACAATAGAGTATGATAATTCATCATACCTCTGTCGCGGACCGATGTCCAAGAATGCCCGGATTGAGCCGGGACGGTCTTTGTGGCACAATAGACCGACCCCACCTCGAGGAGCTCTGCATGCGTTTCAAAACCCAACTCATCGACTGTATGGCCATCCTTACCCTGGCCTCGCTCACCCTCATCCAGCCCACTCGACCCCAGGTCGCTTGCCCGGCGCGACCCGATGGGAAGCTCGAACCGATCAGTTTCGGAGTGCGTCAGCAGTCGAACCAGGAGGAGCTGGTGGCCACCATCGACGGTCGGTCGGCCCGGCCGCTACTGGTGTTGGAACGCTGGTCGGGCAGCCTGCACACCACCCACGCCAGTGAACTATCCCGTGAGCACTACCAGGAGCTGGTGCGGCGCGCCGAGCAGCGAGGGTTGGGTCGGGAAACCTGGGATACGCCCCTTGAAGGCGCCTACAGCTGGACGCTGAGCGGCCGACCCCAACCCGACTCGGCACTCAGCCCGGATCAGGGGCAGGCTGTGGCGGCCATCACCTTCGAGCATCCGGCCGTACAGTCGGCCCTGCAGGAACTGCGCGCCGAGCCCATGGCGGTCAATGATAGATGAACTGGCGAACGTCATACAGCGAGAGGTAGGGTCCCACGGGCGCTGGTAGCCAGCCGAGTTGTTCGCGGATCCTCTGCATCTGCAGTCGACACTCCAGCCGGCTGAGCGGCGTCAGGCCAAGCCCTGCGTAAGGGCGGCCTGGCACGATCAACAGTTCCGAAAAGTAGACCCGGTCGCCACGCTCCAAGGGGAGGCGTTGTAACAGCGCTACCGTCTCCTTTTCGTGTTCGCCAGCGCCCTCGACACCGCCAACGCCGAGCATAAAGATGAGGCTAACCTTGAGTCCGGCCTCTTTGCAGCGCTCGACCATCCGGATCACGCACTCGCCCTGAGCCGGCTTGTTGAGCAATTGCAGAATGGCTGCCGAGCCCGACTCTACTCCCAGATTGACTTGCTCCAGTCCAGCCGAGCGCAGTTCCTGCCACTGTCCTACGCTGCGCGGCTTGCCGCTGAACGTGTCTTGAAAGACAGCTACCCTGGAGGCGAACTGCGGCACCCGTCTCGACACCGTCTCGAGCGCCTCCAGCAGACGCTTGGGAGAACAACTGCCCGCGTTGGCGTCGCCCAGGAAAACACCCTGGCGCCAGTTCAAGGCCGGGCCGAAATAGTCCAGCACCCGGTCCACGTGCTGCTCGAACTCGACGCTACTCTTTACGCCAAAGGTGCGGTCCTGGTAGAGGTTGCAAAAGCTGCATTTGTTCCACGAGCACCCTCGAGTCAGTTGGAACACCAGCGAACGGTAGCGGTCGGGAGGAAGAATGCTTACCGGTTGGGGATAGGCCAGGCGAAAGCGACGCTCGTCCTCGGCTAGGCGCTGAGTCCAGGGCTGGTCCAACCCCACGACCTCGTGGAGGCGCTGCTCCCAGAGCGACAACCATGCCGATTTTTCGGGGGGGGTCAGGGGCACGGCCTGACGGAAGGAGTGGGGGCCAACCCGCTGCTGAAGAATGCGCAGCACCCGGCCATCCAGACCCCTCAGGTAAACGTCACCACCGCATGCAGCCGTGACCGGCCGCAGGCAGGTGTCCAGCGTCAGCGTTTCCAGCCCGCCCCAGGTCAGCTTCCAACGGCCCTGATCCAGACGCCAGTGGACCTCGGTCGGCCGTTCAGAAGAAGCCTCTAACCCTGCTCGCTCCGCTCCCAGGGTGGATGTTGGTTCCAAACTTCCGTTCCAGGGCTCCCTCGTCGCCCCAGGGAACAGCTGTTTGAAACTAGCCAGCAAAGGGCGGTAAACCATAAGGTTGTTGTGGGAAGTAGGGGTGACTGAGCGGGTAAGACTGCTGACCGAAGCCCGAGGTTGCCAGAGCCGCGGCCAGGTTGAAGTAGGGAGCGTAGGTCGGGCTGTTGTTGAAGCTGCCCTCCATCGACTGCCTGTCGTAATTGGCCACGTCCAGGCTGCTGATGTCGTGCTGGGCCAGCGACTGGAGTTCGCCCTCTTGAACCTTGCCATCGGCGTTGCTGTCGGCCCAGATTTGCAGCCCCTTCAGCTCCTCGCCCGTAACCTTGCCGTCGCGGTTGCGATCGTACATGGCGGCCAGCTTTTCGTAGCCGTTTTGGAACTTTTGGCCGTTGCTGCCTTCGGTGCCAAACAGTTCCACAGCACTGTTGATTTCGCCATCGCCATTGAGGTCGGCCACCAGGAAACCGTCGCCGCCATCTTTGGCCAGCCACTCGGTGGCTTCGCGCTTCTCTTGCTTGCCGTAGTGGTAAAGTCCGTCTTTCATCTCTCCAACCAGCTTGCCGTCTTTGTCCATGTATTGGTAGCCGTTGAACTTGGGCTGGTTGCCTTTGGGAGGCCCGGATTTCACCCGGTTGCCCTGAGTATCCACCCAGTATCCGCCGTCGACCGCGGGCGCCCCTGAACCGGGACGCCGTTGCTGACTTTTGAACTCGTAGGACACCTGGTTGGGGTCCAGATCGAACATGGTGGTGGGACCATCGATCTTGCCGTCGCCGGTGATATTTTTTCCGGTGATATCGGCCTTGCCGTTCTTGTTGAGGTCGAGCACCAGCGGCGACCGTTGTACGGTGTTCTGGCCGGCTTTCGAGTCAAACCAGACATCCCACATCTTCTGTTGCTGGCCGGGGACCTCTTGATAGCCGTAGTTCAGGGCCAGGCTGGCGGCGAATTGTTGGGCATCCTGGTAGTTCATCGGCGCAGCCTGACCCCAGCCCCCTGCGTAGGCACCCCAGCCCGCCCCGGCATACGATCCGTTGGCATAACCCCCGGCGGGCTGGCGTACGGCGTAGCCACCGCCAAACCCTGATCCAGCATAGGCTCCCGAGCCAAAGCCTGCATTTGCCGGCGGATAACCCCCCGCGAAACCTGCTCCGGCATAGGCACTTGTGCCGGTGCCGGCGGCTGCATAAGCCCCTGATGCCTGATGGGCCTGTCCGCCCAGTAGGCCACTCCATTGATTGGAGAGGGCCTGATACGACTGCAAGAGCTGTTGCAGCGAAACCAGCAATTGCGTCATCGACTGGCTCTGCCAGGCGCCACCAGCAGCCTGGGCCCAGGCCGGAGAACGGCCATAGTCCACCGTGGATAGGGAGAAACTTGCAGCCAGAGACCAAGATAGGGAATTCAATCCGATCACCACTTCCTTGAAAATCCGCCGCTCCATCCAACGATAGAGGAAGCCAACGACATCATCCCACTCATGTTTGAGATGGAGGTATGATCTGGATCAAACTTTTGCGCGGCCCAATTGACTCAGGTCAAGGTAGCCGTCACGGGTGCGGCCTAGGATAAGTCAATGAGTTCTAATGAAGTATGCCGCAGTTGCATGCGCTGTCAGGACGAAGGTTGCACCGAGGCAGTGCGCCATATCAACCCGGCCGCGCTGCACATCCTCGACCAGGGAAAAACCTCGTGCTTTTATCAGCGGGGCGACGAACTGTATCAGCAAGGCTCTGTGCTGCCGGGTCTCTACTGCATCAGCACCGCTCGGCTAAAGCTGACCACGCTGACGGCCGGTGGCAAGGCTCAAATGCTGGGCGTAGCCGGGCCGGGCGAACTGTTGGGCATCACTTCGGTGTTCTCGGGCCAGCCCGTCAGTCACACCGCCGAAGCCCTCAGTTCGGGGGTGGTATGCTTGTTTCCGCTGGCCACGGTGCGGGCGGCCCTGGAGGTCGACCCCGAACTCAGTATGAACCTGGTTTCCTCCGTCTCTCGACTGCAGGTTTCTACCGAAGCCCGCTTGATGGCTCTGGCAGGGTTGAGCGCTCCGGCGCGCATTGCTCAGTTGATTCTCGAAGCTCCCACCAGTCGCCTCAATCGGACCGAAATGGCCCAGATGGCCGGTACCACCCTGGAAACCGTTTCTCGGCTGGTCCAACAACTGTCACGTCAGGGCATCCTGGCTCTTTCGGGTCGCCGCGTTACCATACTGCGTCGTGAAGAGCTGGAAGACCTGGTGCGCCGTGGTTGAACCTTGAGCTGGGAGCTTTGCTGGCAAGTGCTGGGGGGAATCGCTTCCGCCCATGCCTTGCTCAACGCCAGCACGCCCCAGGGGGCTCTGGCCTGGGCTCTGGTGTTACTTCAGTTTCCCACCCTCAGCCTGCCTCTCTATTTGATGTTTGGCTCTACCCACTTTCGCGGCTACGTGGAGATCGCACGCACCCGGGTTTCAGGTCGTGCCTCCCATCGGCCCCAGGCCTGCCTGGAGCTGCACCGCTATCGTGCCACCCAGGATAACGCGCTCGTGGGCCTGCTGGAGCAGTTGGGGCGGTTTCCCTTTACGGCCGGCAATTCTGTAGAACTGCTCGTGGATGCCCGTGAAACCTATCCTCGAATGCTTCAGGAGATCGACCAGGCCCGTGACTATGTGCTGGTGCTTTTCTACAAGGTAGAACCCGACGGGGCTGGCGAGGAGCTGCAACAAGCCCTGATGCGGGCTGCCCGCAGGGGGGTGGCCGTCTACTTCGTTCTCGACGAGATGGGCAGCCCACGCTCGCTGGGCAGCTATTTACAGCGGTTACGCCAGGCCGGAGTGCGAGCCTGCTGTTTTCGCAGCGCTCGTGGCTGGCGCCATCGCTTTCAGTGGAACTTTCGAAACCACCGAAAGATCGTCGTGGTCGACGGACGGGTAGCTCTGGTCGGGGGGCTGAACGTGGCCGATAAGTATCTCGGCAAGAAGGAAAAAGTGGGCCCCTGGCGTGACACCCACTGCTGCCTGCGGGGCCCGGCGGTGCTGGGCGTGCAGGCTGTTTTCGCCGAGGACTACTTCTGGGCTTCCGGCGAGCAGTTGCTCGACCGCCTGTGTTGGGATTTGCAGGAAGCTCCCATAGGTTCTAGCGCTTGTAGCTATCTCAGCACCGGCCCGGTCGATCGCTCTCCCGTGGCGCTTCGGTTTTTGCTGGGTTGTATCCAGGCCGCTCAGCAGCGGTTGTGGATCACTTCTCCGTATTTCGTGCCCGACCCGGCTCTGATCCATGCCCTGCAGCTGGCGGCCATGCGCGGGGTTCGCATTCGGCTGCTGCTGCCTCCCGGACGCCTTGAACCCTGGATGCGTCTGGCTGCTGAACCTTTCTTGAAGGCGTTGAATCACCCCAACCTCGAAGTCTGGGAGTATCCCTTCTACAATCACTCGAAGGTCATGCTCGTCGACGACTGGCTGGGTTGGGTGGGCAGCACCAACCTGGATAACCGTTCGCTGCGTCTCAATTTTGAAGGAAACCTGGTGGTCGTCGACCCCACTTTTGCGGCTCGGCTGGAAGCCATGCTACAGCGCGACTTTGAGGTTTCCCATCGACCTGCCAGCCACGAACTCTATCCCCGGGGCTGGCGACGCAGCATGGCCCGACGCCTCATTCGGCTCTTGAATCCGGTGCTTTAAATGGGGTCAGCACGAACTGCATCGACTGCGGCAGCGGCGTCAGGTCGACCAGTCGGCGCACCCAGCCAAAAGCCAGCCAGCGGAAGCGCTCGGCCCATCGGTAGGCCGTCATTCCGCTACGCCCGCCCCAGCGAGCCAGCGCGGTGTAGGCGGTGGCCAGCGAGGCTTCGGTGAAGGCCAGGTCGCGCTGAACTTCCACCGCGAAGCCGGCTTGTTCGAAGGTTCGAACGTAATGTGAGGTTTTGCGATACTGAATCGGGTAGCCGCGCCGCAGAGTGATACGTGGGTAAAGGCCGGGAATGATCGAAACCCTGACGTAGACCTTGCCCCCCGGTGACAGATGTGGGCGTATTCTCTGCATCAAGGGCAGCAGTTCCTCGTCCCTGAGGTAGCCAAGCGTCCCGCCGAGAACCACCAGTTCAAACTTCTCCGTGGGAGACACGTCGAGCAACGAGCCGACCCGGAACTCCAGGTGGGAGTGGCCGGCCAATTGTGCCGCCCGGCGAGCATGCTCGATGAAGTCAGGGGCGATATCGTAGCCCAGCCAACGATCGACCTGTTCGGCCAGTTGCAGCCCCCAGGTGCCGGGGCCGCAGCCCAGGTCAAGCACCTTGAGGGGTCGGGGAAGCTGGTTCAGCAAGCCCTCCAGAAACCCGATCTGGCGTACCCTGACCGAGCGGTGCACCGGTAGAGGCAGCTGGTAGTTCTGTGAGGCGATCTGATCGGGATCCAGGGCTGCATTGCGGGCGGCCTGAATCCAGTATTCTTCTACCGAGACTCGATCCATGCTGGGATCCTATCAGCCCCGGGCCGCCCCGCCCTTGACCCCTGTCAAGCTTTTGATCCATATCATATCGAGTCCAGGCCCTGTGCCTCACAATGCCTTCACAGCATTCTTTTGGAGGTGTTCATGAGCACAGACGACGCGGAAGTCGGGGAAGAGCCGATTTCCTTCTGGCAAAACCTGTTTGACCGGCCTTTCGTGCTGCTAGCCGCGGGCCTGCTGGTCATGTTCTTGTTCTATACCGGTTGGGGCCTGGTGGAAATTCTTACCCTGCCGGAATCGAGACTGCCGTGAGCGGGCCCAATCTGCATTCGGCCCTGGTCAGTCCCCAGGGCAATTGGTGGACACCCGTGGGCCGGCAAGAGAAACGCTGGATTCAGGTGGCTTTTTGCTGGTGCATGATTATGTTTGCGGTGATGCCCCTTTGGCACTGGAAGGGCGGCCAGAACCCCTCGGGTATCCGCGGCCGAACCACGCCTCAGGCCTTCCGCGAGCGCACCATGCGTTTCATCAAGGACTACCAGGTGGGCACTGAAAAGGGCATTCCGGTGGTGGCCCCACCGCCGGGATCCGAGGTGTATCTGGAAGCCTCGATGTGGCTCTGGAATCCCGTGCTCAAGCTGAAAAAGGGCGCGAGCTACACCCTCCACCTGTCGTCTTTTGACATCAACCACGGCTTCAGTCTTTACCCAATGAACATCAACTTTCAGGTGGTTCCGGGCTACGACTACGGGCTGAAGGTCACCCCCAATAAAGCGGGCGATATGCGCATCATTTGCAACGAGTTCTGCGGGGTCGGCCACCATATTATGACCGGGAAAATCCTGGTAGAAGAGTGAGGACTCCGAAGTGACCTCGTTTCGCAACTGTCCCGTCACCGGACTCAAGGTCTGCCCCCAGGCCGAGGCCCTGGTGCGCTGGCACGCCGTTACCGCGGTGGTGCACTTTCTCGTGGGCGTCAGCGCAGCCTTGCTGCTGGTGCTGACCCGCTGGCAGGCGGTGCATCTGCTGCCGGCCAACTGGTACTACCGCATTCTCACGGCCCACGGCCTGAACATGCTGATTTTCTTCATTATTTTCTTTGAGATGGCGGTGCTGCACTTCGCCGGGCCGATTATGCTCGGGTGTAGACAGCCAGCCCCCAAGTTGGGCTGGCTGGGCTATGCCCTGATGCTGATCGGCGCCTGCACCACCAACGCCTTTGTCTTCGCGGGCAAGGCCGACGTGCTGTTCACTTCGTATGTGCCCCTCAAGGCCCACCCGGCCTATTACCTGGGCATCATCCTGTTTGCCGTAGGAGCCCTGATTTCCACCCTGCTCTTCTTCGGAGCCCTGGTGGTGGCCAAGAAAGAGAAGACCTACACGGGTTCGGTGCCACTGGTGACTTACGGGGCCCTGACGGCGGCCATCATCGCCGTCATCACCCTGCTGCACGGCGCGGCCGTCTACATTCCCACCTTCCTCTGGTCGCTCAACCTTATGGACATGGACCCTCAGGTCTATCGGATGGTCTGGTGGGCGCTGGGGCACTCGTCGCAGCAAATCAACGTGGCCGCTCACGTGGCCTGCTGGTATCTGCTGGCCGGGCTGACGGTGGGCGGGGTGGTGCTCAACGAGAAGGTCAGCCGCACCGCCTTCTTCCTCTATGTGCTCTTCATCTCGATGGCTTCGGCCCACCACCTGCTCGTCGACCCCGGGGTGGGTCCGGCCTGGAAGGTGTGGAACACCAGCTACGCCATGTATCTGGCCGTGCTGGCCAGTATGGTGCACGGTTTTACGGTGCCAGCGGGCATCGAAACCGGTCAGCGCCTGCGTGGCTTTACCCAGGGCCGCTTTCAATGGTTGACACGGGCGCCCTGGGGCGACCCGGGCTTTTCAGCGCTGTGGCTTTCGCTGGTGATCTTCGGCTTCGGCGGCGGCATCACAGGGGTGGTCATCGGCACCGAACAGATCAACATTATCGCCCACAACACCCTGCGCATTCCCGGCCACTTCCACATGACGGTGGTGGGCGGCACCGCCCTGTGCTTTATGGGAGTGACCTACTATCTGCTGCCGTTGATCTTCCGCAAGCGGGTGGCCTTCTACAAACTGGCTCAGATTCAACCCTACCTCTTCGGGGCGGGCATCACCCTGATGGGAATCGCCATGACCTACGCCGGCTCGTTCGGCGTGCCGCGACGCCACTGGGACATCTCGTTTACCAATGCACCCTTCGGAGTGCACTTTCCCACCGCCGTCGACCTCTTCATGGCGGCCATGGCCCTGGGTGGCATCCTGGCCTTCGTGGGGGGCATCAGCTACTGCCTGATCGCCGTGGTCAGCGTGTTCTTCACACCTACCCTCAGCGATCACGACCTGCGTGAGGGCGGCCCGGGGCTGCCTCCTGGGGTGGTCAAGCTGCCCAACCAGGTTCACAGCGCCGAGGCTACGGCCGAGGCTCACCGCCAGGGCAATCCTGGAACGGTGGTGCTGGTGGGTATCTTCTTCCTCTGCTTCATCCTTTACTACTTCACCAACTGGAAGATTCTCTCGATGCTTTGGAAGGTGGGATAGTCTTGGCACTCTGGCTTTACGGATTCTGGACCCTGACCACAGCGGCCTGGTTCTGGCTGGCGCTGGCCAGCCTTCCAGAAACCGCCCCCGCCTGGCTGGCCCAAACCCGACAGGTCTGTTTCGGAACCCTCGACAACGGGCTTCCTGACCTGCACGGGTGGATCAGTCTGGCGGCGCCGCTGCCGATGTTGCTCTCGCTGCTGGTGCTGATGGGAGCAGATCTGTCAGCCCAACTGCGCCGGTTGGCGGCCGCCCTGGCCGGCCGCCTGCTGGCCCTGCTGTTGGTGGCGGCACCCTTCGGTATCCTGGCTTTTGCGGGGGTTCAGGTGGCCCGGGCGCCTCGATTGGCGGTAGCGGTCGAAACGGGGGCCCTGCCCCCCGACTACCCTCAGGCCCTCGACGACTGCCCCGATTTTCAACTTCAAGATCAGGACGGCCAACCGGTCGATGCCCGGAGCCTGCAGGGCCAGCTTACGCTGCTGACTTTTGCCTATGCTCATTGTGAAACCGTGTGTCCGGGCATGATCGAGAACTTTCGCTCGGCCGCTCGCCAGACGGGGGTTCGAGCCGTGGTGGTCACACTCGACCCCCGTCGAGATACCTGTGGCACTCTGGCGGGCCTGGGCAACCACTGGAAGCTGCCCACCGGTTCGTTGTTGCTTAGCGGCGAGGTCGACCAGGTGGAAGCCACTCTGAAAGCTTTCGGTATGACCTTCGAGCGCGACGAGAAAACCGGTGACATCGCTCATCCCGCCCTGGTCTATGTGCTCGACGGGCGGGCCCGGATTCGCTATCGCTTTGCCAGTCCCAGCCAGGGCTGGCTGGTGGAAGCATGTGAAAGGCTGCGTAGAGAACCATGAACTGGAAACTGGTGGGCAAGGGGTATCTTCCCAGGCGCCCGGCCCTTTCTCGGCTGCTGCAAAAGCTGCTGTGGCCCTGGGAGAAGCTGATGTCGCTGTGCTTTGGATCCGACTACAACCCGACCTACCAGAGCGGTGTGCTGGCGGTATTTCTGCTGACCGTGGTGGTGGCCACCGGGGTGCCTCTCTTGTTCTTCTACCGGGTGGGCGCTCCTCACGACTCCATGCTGGGCATCCAGAGCAACTTTGCCCTGAGCTGGTTGCGCAGTGTTCATCGCTACGCTTCCGATGCAGCCGTGCTGGCGGTGGGGTTCCACCTGCTGCGTATGCTGCTTGGAGGCCGCACCAGTGGCCCCCGCGCCCGCGCCTGGATCAGCGGCGTGGCGGCCACGGGCCTGATGATCTTTATTGGCGTGCTGGGCCTCATCATGGTGTGGGACGACCAGGCCCAGCGCCTGGCCAGCGGTGCCATTTTGTTCCTGGAAGGTCTGCCGATTTTCTCTGAACCACCGCGCCGACTGTTTGCCGACAACAGTATGCTGGGAGAGTCTTTCTTCTTCATGCTGATTTTCTTGCATGTGGCACTGCCCCTGGTGCTGACCTTCATGCTGTTGTTTCACACCTCGCGCACGGCTCGCGCTCGCCTTTGGCCCGAGCCCCACCTGGTGCGTTTTTACGGCCTGGCGTTGGCTACCGCGGCCGCGATTTGGGCGCCGACCCTGGGGGCTCCCGCCGACCTTCTGCGGCTACCGGGGCAGGTGTCTCTTGACCTCTTCTATGGTTTCTGGCTTCCTCTGGTCGACACACTGGGGGCCGGTCCCACGCTGTTGCTGGGTCTGCTGGGTGTGGCGCTGGTTTGCTCGGTGCCGCTCTGGTGGAAACCCGAAGTGCCTTTACCGAGCATTGCCTCAGTCGTGGACGAGAGCCACTGCACGGGTTGCACTCAGTGTTTTCAAGACTGCCCCTACGACGCCATTCAAATGGTGCCGCGCAGCAGTCAGGCCGACGAACGACACTCGCCGCTGGTGGCTCGGGTCAATCCTGACCTGTGCGTCAGTTGCGGCATCTGTGCCGGATCCTGCGCCCCCATGGGGGTGGGACCACCGCTGCGCAGCGGACGGGACCAGTTGCGTCAGGTGGATGAGTTTTGCGCCGGGCGCAGTTTTCAACAGGGCGACGTAGTGGTGCTGTCTTGCCGCTGGGGTTGTGGAGAGTCGGCCCTTTGGGAGCGACAGAGCGGGCTACACCTCTATGCAACTGGCTGCAGTGGCTCGTTGCACACGTCGGTGCTGGAAATGATGCTGCGCAAAGGAGCCTCAGGGGTGATGGTGGTTTCCTGTCCCGAACGCGACTGCAGCCACCGCGAGGGGGTCAAGTGGCTACAGCTGAGGGTGTATGAAGATCGCGAAGCAGAGCTGCAGGCCCGGGTCGACCGCCAGCGCGTGCGGCTGCTACCCTGTCCGGCCGTTGAGGTCGAGCGGGCGATATCGGCCGCGCTGGAGTTTCGTCAACAACTGCTGCAGCTCGAGCCCCCACGGCTGGCTGCCGGCGAGGACATTCGCTGTCGAACTCAAGGAGGCTCAAACCCATGATGTTGCGATTGCTTGCTACGGGCGTGGTGTGCTGGAGCATCGTGCAACTGGCCCAGCTGCCCTGGGGCGGCCCCTCGCCCCACGCCTGGCTGCGCTTGAGCTGGCGCACGGTGGGCGACAGGGTGCGCGTCCCCAAGGCTCAGGACCCGAATTTGCCAGCCCACATGCGTCTGCCCGAGAGTCAGGCCTTCGAGACTCATTTGCGGCCCTACCGCCTGAAGCTGATCGTCGATGGCCAGGACCGCATCGAGCGACGGGTGGTAGCGCCCGGGTTTCGCCACGACCGACCCCTGTCGGTCTTTGAAGAGGTGGCCCTGGCCCCCGGAAAACATCGGTTGGAGGTGCGCTTCGACCCCGAGAAGGTGGCGGGTGCTCCCGATCCCGCGTTGAACCCGCCAGGCATCTATGAGCTGGAGCTTGCGGCCGGCAGTGTAACGCTGATCGGCCTCAGCGAGGACGGGTCCTGGAAGCTAGCCAGGGGGCGCTAGTCGTCGCCGAGTACGGCCCTGAGACCTGGCACATCGAGGGTTAAACTGCGACCCGCCGCGATGACCAGCCCTTCCTCCTTCAGCCCTTTGAGCGTTCTGGACAGGGTTTCCTGAGTCAGCCCGAGCAATCGGGCCAGCACGGTTTGTTGGGTGGGTAACTTAATTTGCGGCTGCAGTTCGTTGGCCGGTGCCAATCCCAACAAATAACGGGCCAGGCGCCCGCGTGCGTCGCGCAGGGTAAGGTCTTCGACCATGGCTACCAGGCTGCGAAGTTTGAGGGCCATGCCGGCCATCATCCGTAAGGCCATGTCGGGGTCTTTAACGAGCAGTTGGCGCACTGGCTCGCGCTCGACAAAGACCAGTTCCGAGTCTTCCAGGCACTCCGTAGAGGCGGGATAGCCGCGGCCCAGGAAAGCAGCGGCTTCGGCGAAGGTGCCCCCGGGGCCGATGACGGCCAGGATTTGCTCCTGTCCGCGCGGCGATAGTTTGAAGATTTTCACCTGGCCGCTGAGCACCAGGTAAAAGCCCCTGGCCGGCTCACCCTCGTCGAAAATGCGCACGCCGGCGCGGTAGCTCACGGGCACGCATTGGCGCTGAAAAGCCTCGGCATCCTCGGGGGAAAGTCCCGAGAATAGAGGAAATTTTCGCAAACTGAAGGTGGCCTGACCCATGCTGGGCAGGCCGTTCGGCCTCTGGCCCTTTCAGGCCTCCTGAGCGGCGCTTTGCAAGACCTGGTCGACCCAGGACAGGGCGGCCATCATGTGAGGCAGCCCCAGGGTCGTCAGGGCCAGCACTGCGGTGTGACGCACTTCCTCAGGGCTGCAGCCCTCCTGGAGGGCCAGGCGCGCGTGGGCAAAAACGGCCCCTTTCAGGCGTGCCCCGATAGCCATGCTGAGTTTCAGCAGGCGGATGGTTTTGAGTTCCAGGGGACCCGCTTCTCGAAGTTTGGCTCCCAGAGCTTCGTAGCTCTCGAGCAGCTCTGGAAAATGTTCCCCGAAGCGCCGATAGCGCTCTGGAGGCTGGGCGGCATCATACGACATGGACTTCCTCTCCTTGTGGGGGGTCGGCGCAGCCCAGGCATTCGTAGGCGGGAATCTCGCTACGATCGGGCTGAAGGTAGCCCGGGGTAAGGCCCAGGCGGGTCATTTCTTCCAGCACAAATGCCCGGGCAAATTGGGCCAGGGCGTGATAGAAGCTGCCTTCCGGGGCCAGCTGCTGAAGTTGTTCCAGAAATCCCGGTGACCAGCGGCCCAGGTGGTCTTCCCAGAAGTCGCGATAGGCTTTTTGACAGATTTCGGCCTGCTCGACCCAGCCCTGAAGGGAAGCATAGCGTTGCTTGAAGCCCACCTCGGCCAGGAAATCGAATTCCAGGGAGATGTGGTCGACCAGTTCGGGGTCGGTCGCGTCAATCCCCAGGTTGAAGGCTCGATAGAAGGCGGCGATGTCGGCCAGTTCCACTGCTTTTCGTACCGACCGGCCAGGCCCATATTCGGTCTCGTGGGGAGAACACCGATGTTGACCCGAGAAAAGTCGGTGGTAGGCGGCTTCCAGTTGTTCCTGGTTGGGCTGGCACAGCACTGACTCGAGCTGCAGACTGCGCGCCAGTTCGGCCACTACCGGCATGCGCTGCTGATTGGGAAAGGCCGTGGCTACGGCTAGAAAACGGAGTGTATCGATGCTGCGTGCCTCGATCATTTGCCCCCTCCTAGCTTGAGGTCGACCCACATCGCATAGTGCTTGCGGGCCCCGCGATTGCCGGTTGTCCCGTCCCAAAGTGCAAAGGCAATAGGAACGGTAGTTCCTTTCTTCAGTGGGGCGTCCGAACCGTCATTGGTCGTCAGAGGGCGAGCGATCACCACCGACCAACGCCCCTCTTTGTGCACGCCCCTGGCCTTTGAGTCGTTTTGCTTCTGGGTGGTCGAGCTGCCAAAGCCCTCGGCGATCAGTTCCTCGACCGGCTGACTGCGCCTTGTTTCGGAAACCGGGTTCTTCAGGCGTCGAGCCGGGTTCCACAGGAGGGCCGCCCCGGAGATGTCCTCGGCCTTCTTGCCCCTGGCCAGCGGATAATAGTCGTAATAATGGTTGGGATAGGCGTGCTCGACATCGCGGTAGCCTTTCTCGATATCGTCCTGCCAGATGGCTTTCCAGTGGATCAGTTGCACGGGTTTGCCCGGGTTGCCCATGAAAGGGCTGGTGTCCTGGGCATTGCCCTTGATGGGCAGTTCTACCGCACAGGCGTCCGTGAATTCACCCCGGGTTACCTCGGCATCGCGGGTGTTGTCCTGCCACTCCAGCCGCAGCAAGAGCCATCCTTCGGAGAGCGCCCCGCGCACCTTTAGCTCTTGAAAGATGGGTTTCTTGAGATTGGGGATGGCGATGTTTTGGGGCAACATTTGGACGCTGCACTCGGGTTGTTTTTGCCAGCTGGCGTGGTGCGGGTCCAGCAGGTTCTTGGATTTCTCCGAACTGGTTGAAGCCTCGATGGCCGGGGCTGCCCAGCCGGGCAGGCAGAGCATCAGCACCAGGCCAGCCAGGGTTGCAGTGGTGGGGAACTTCACAAGGGCCTCCTAGCTAATGTTGTGGCGGTATGCGCCTACAAGGTCGTCGTGGAAGGGTCGAACCATGGCCGGTTCGGTGATGGGCACGCGCACGGCTTCGCCGCCGTTCATCATATCGATGCCCACCACCTCATTTTTCTCCACGCGAAAACCTTTCAGAATCCGCTCGGTGGAGCCAAAGAGCATCAGCGCGCCCAGCAGCTTGGGGTCTTTGTAGGCGTTGCGGTAGGTTTCGACGGCCTCGTGCACCCGCGGTCCGAACATCTGGGTGAGGAACTTGGAGGGCACGTGTACGGGCGGAATGTAGTAGACATTCGGTTCGAGCCCGAACTGTGGGTAGAGCGGTAGGGCGATCTTCTTCTCGTGAATCAGGTAGTCCATAGGGTGGTTTTCAATGCGGTTCTCGGGCACGCTGAGGTAACCGGCCAGGCGGATTTTGCCGATGCACATGGTCACGCATTGGGGCTGAATGCCCTGCTCCACGTAGGGATAACAGGCGATACACTTCTCGCTGGTGCGGGTGTGGGGGTTATAGAAGGGCCGTTTGTAAGGACAACCTTTGACACAGTCGCGATAGCCGCGGCAGCGATCCTGATCGATCAACACAATGCCGTCCATCTTGCGTTTGTAGATCGACTTGCGCGAACACGATGCCAGACAGGCCGGGAAGGTGCAGTGGTTGCAGATGCGCGGCAGGTAGAACATCCAGCTGTGGTGCTCGTGGTCGTAGTAGGCGCCCCCGCTGCCGTCGGCCACGCCGTTGACCGCGCCTTTCAAGGTGTCGCCGTAGCAGTCGTCTTCTCCGATGTTGGGGTTGGCGTAGTCCATGTCATCGGGAAGGTAGCCCAGCACGGCTTCGCCCGCTTCGGCCGCTTCGAACAGGGTTTTGCCGGTGTATTTGTAGCCGTCCCATGATTGGGCCCCGAGCATGTCCAGGATTTTGATGTCCCAGCCCAGCGGGAAGTAACCATAGGGCTTGCTTTCCACATTGTTCCACAACATGGTTTCCTGGCCTTTGCCGGCGGTCCAGGTGGTTTTGCAGGCGATGGTGCAGGTTTGACAGGCGATACACTTGTTGAGGTCAAAGATGTAGGCGAATTGATTGTCGGGACGCGCTCCCTCATAGGGGTAGTCCATTTCCCGCCCGATTTGCCAGTTAAATACCTTGGGCATGACTAAGCCTCCTCGATGTAGTCACCCTGGAGAAACTTCTTCAGAGCGGGATTTTCGTAAGTCGGTCTCAGGCCCAGTTCGGCCGGACGCCACAGGCCTTTGCCCTCCATGCCCCCGGGCTCGGCCCGGGTGATTTTCACAAACGACTCGCGCGGGGCGCCTGTGGGGCAGTGAATGTCGGCGTGGAAACCCTTGCCTATCTCCTGGCTAAAGGCACCTTTGCGCACCAGGCTGTCGGTCATGTGGGTCGGTTTGATGTAGCCACGGGTGCAGCTCTGGTGGCTGCCCTGACGGAACAGCGACTGATAGCCGGTCGACTCCGACTTGGCCAGCTTGTCCGGCCGATTGCGAGCGGCCTCCACCGTACCTTTACAGGCGCCATACATGTTGTGCCACATACGGGTCACGCCGCGGGGGGTGCCGGGATAGTAGCGGGCCCGACACAGCAGGCGAGCGATGTCGGCCAGTTCGGGGCGGTCTTTCCAGCCGTGGAAGGGCCGGTCGTGGGGGTCGGCATCGATGTACACGTAGTCGCCATCCTCGATGCCCAGCTCGCGCGCGTCCTGAGGGTTGATGTCGACATAGGCTTCGCCCACATAGGGCTGGCGAGGGTCGCGCCGATACATGTCGGTGAAGGGGCCGAACAGAACGTCGATGATGTCGATGTCCACGGGGGTAGTGTGGGCGCCGTGGCGATACTTGGGGGTGTGGAAGATGTAGCGGTGCCCCTCGGCCACCAGGGGATGGCGGGTCTTGCTCAACTCTTTCCAGCTCTTCACAACGTGGCGCGCCTGTCGGGTGTCGCCGTCGAGCTGGTTCTCGCTGACGCCGTAATCGCCGGGCTTCTTGGGGCGAATCAGGGGGTGGGGGTCGGCCAGAATGACATTGGGTTCGTAGAACGTCGAATCGATAGGCTCGCGATGCACGGGCAGGTTTTCGCCCGAGTGCAGAAACTCGTCTTCGTCGCGATAGAACTCCAGCCGGCCGGTCTTGGTGTACCAGGGCTTGCCCTCGTTGGCCTGCTCCCAGCCGATGACCTTGGGGTAGGTGCGAGAGAGCACCAGGGCCGGAATTCCCTGTTTGGCTTTCTCGTGCAGGTCGTCCAGTTGGTAGCCGCGGGTCTGGTTGCTGCGGTCGATGATGCGCTGCAGATAGACCTGGGGCCGTTTCTCCAGGGCAAACTTCCAGTAGTCCTTAAAGCGCGGTTCGTTGATCAGTTCGCCCATTTTGACGGCAATGCCAGCCGCCACTTCCAGGTCGCCTCGGGTGTCGAAGAGCCGGGGAAGCGGTGATTCGGGGAAGATGTAGAGGAACGGATTGGTGCAAGAAGCCGTCATGTCGGGGGCCTTGAACTCGGCCCACGAGTCGACCGGAAAGACCACGTCGACGTATTCACAACTGAGCGTCCACCACCACTCGTTACAGGCCGCAAATTCTACCTTGGGCAAGGTGTTGTAGACCACTTCATAGTGGCCCTTGATGTTTCCCAGCAGTGAGTTGGAGTTGGAGACGAGCACGGCCTTGGTGGGCGTGTTGATATGAGTTTTGCCCGTGATCATGGTTTTGCCCATGCGCAAGGGCTTGTCGCCGTGATTGAAGTAGTGGGCCGACTCGGCCTTCCAATAGGGACGAACTTTGACATCTCCCTCGGGGTCGAGCTGGCAGTTGAAGGGGTCCTCGTTGATGTAGCTCGGCAATCCATTGATTTGAGCGATGCGGAAGTTGCCCGCGTAGGAGCCCACATTGCCCGAAATCTTGCCGATGTTTTCGGTGAGCGCCGCCAGTAAGAAGATGGCCCGGTCTTTCAAATCGTTGTTGAAAAATTGGTTGGGCCCCATGCCCGTAGCAAAGAGCACCTGACCCTTGTTTTTCGAGAAAAGCCTGGCCAGCTTTTTGATGGCCTTCTCGGGGGCCCAGGTGATCTGCGAGGTGGTTTTCAGGTCGTAGGTTCGGGCCACCGCCTTGACCTGAACAAAGACCGGCGTGACTTCTATGCTCTGGCCATCGGCCAGCTTGACCTTGTAGCTGCCTTCCAGAGCCGGGTCCAGCCCGCAGTCTTTGAAGCGTGCTCCGCAGTAGTCGCGCGGTAAGGGAGTGGCCCGGGCCTTCTTCAAATCCCATACCACGCAGTCGCCCCATTCTTCGCGCAGTTCTTTCTTGACCACCGGTCGGTCCTGAAGGATGGTCGGGGGGGCTTTTTCGTCGGGCCCCATCACCTTCAGGTAGTGGCTCAGTTCTGCGTTTTTGTAGCTGGAGTCGAGATCGCTGCCTTTCAGCAACTTGCCATTGTCGAGGCGCACCAGCAACGGCAGGTCGGTATTGGCCTTGAGATAGGCTTCATTGTAGCTCTTGTCCTCCAGGATTTGATGCACCATTCCCAGCGCCAGCGCGGGAGTTGTGCCGGGTCGCACCACCAGCACATCGTCGCCTTTGTTGGCGGTAGCGCTGTATTCGCAGGCGATGACCACCACCCGGGTGCCCTTCATGCGGGCCTCGGTAAGCCAGTGGGCGTCGGGCATTTTGGTGGTAATCCAGTTCATTCCCCAGATCACGGCAACCTTGGAGTGTTCTACCGCGCACAGGTCCCACTCGCTGGTTTGCTGACCGGTGACCATCGGGTGTCCGGGCGGCAGGTCGGTGTGCCAGGTGTAGTTGTCGAAGCCACGAGCACCCATGGCCTCGTCTGGGCTCACCTTGCGCACGTGGGCATCCAGCAGCGCCATGGAGTTGGCCAGTCGATATTGAGCCGTGATGCGGGTGGCGCCCAACAACCACATGCCGCCTCGAAACTTCATGGTTTGCACACCGGCCCCCCCGGTGGCCTCGACACATTCGGGCTCGTAGCCCTGGGCCAGCAAAAAGCTCTTACCCTGGTCGCCACTGTAGGTCTCAGCGATGTTTTTAAGGGCTTTTGCCGAGTATTCCAGGGCCTCGTCCCAGCTGACGCGAACCCACGAGTCGGAGCCCCTTTGGAACAGTTCCTCGGGAGCTCGTCCAGTATTGGGATCTCGGGGGAAATTTTGTTCGACCCAGGTTTTGAAGCCCTTACGCAGCATGGGATACTTGACCCTGCGGTCGCCGTAGAACTTGCGGGGCAGGGCCAGTCCCTTCTGGCAGCAGCGCGGGTCCCAGCGAGGCGACGCCTTCACCCCATACAGATCGGTGGCCTTGCCAAATCCGTAGCTGGGACGGATGCGCACCACCTGACCGTTCTTGACCTCAGCCTTCAGCAGGCAGTTGTGAGTGTCATTAGGAGCACACAGGAAAACGTAGCTGGAGTCGACCTTGGCAATATCACGGTAGACCCGCTCCCAGTCGCGATTGGGATAGTCTTTGAGGGGATTGTCGACGGCGGTGGGCTGGAGTATTTGCACCACGCCGGGCTTACCGCATCCCTCGGCCAGGACGGTGAGGCCTGTGAGGCCCATGGCTTTCAGAAACTTTCGTCTCGAGGTCGACAAGGTCAACCCTCCTTCGTTCTCAGCATTGGTCCTACCGAGAAAACCCCATTTCAGCTGCATGTGCGTTGATCCAGATCAAGGCTTCGGCCCTTCCAGAGTTAGAGAGTAGGGCTGGAGGCAATCATGACTACGCGAACGTTTTTGGTGGCGCTGCTCTGCGGTTCATCTGGGCCAGGTTGGGCCCAGCCGGTGCCATCTGTCCCCGAGGCCCCTCCGCCCTCAGCCGAAGAGCAGTGGATCACCGAGATGGATCTGCGCATTCGCGGCGAGAGCTGGGACTGGTTCGAGCCCCCCCAGGGTGGCAATGCGTATGGCTATGCTCACGCCCGCTGGAGGGCCCGGCTGGGCTATCGGCTGCCCAAGGAGTGGGAGGCCCTCATCGAGGTGCAGGACGTGCAGCAGATCGGCCTGCCAACCAACGCCATCGGCCCTGGTGGCATTGGCCAGATGGGCCTGGGGGGCACGGTCTTTGCCCACACCCAGCGGGCGTCGATCAACACCGCCGGACTGCGCCAGGCCTACTTCAAAGTGGGTGATCCTGACGAATTTCAGGTCCAGGTTGGCCGCATGGACTATGCCAGCGGCATGCAGGTGGTGCCGCCCGATCCTAACCTGGCCCAGGTGAAGCGCACGCGCATCAAGGACCGCTGGCTGGGAACCTTCGACTTTTCGCCTTATGGACGAACCTTCGACGGCATACGTCTCGACGGTGACACGGGAGAGATCCACGTCAGTGCTTTCGCGGCCAGGCCCACCCAGGGCGGCTTCGAGCCCCACTTTGGGGTGACGATGTCGGACGTCTTCGTCAGCGAGTTTTCGCTGACGGCCAAACAGGGCAGCCTGATTCCCGACGGGGAAGTGCAACTGTTCTGGGACTACTATGACGACCACCGCCGGGTGCCCCAGGTGGACAACCGACCGCTGGCCTCGCGAGGCCTGGTGGGACCAGGGGGCGGCAATCAGATCCACACGGTGGGAATGCATCTGCTGCACAAGCTCGGTGAAAACGGCGACTTCCTGGCCTGGTATGCCCATCAGACCGGCCAGTGGGGGCCGTTGTCTCATCGCGCCGACGCCTATAGCCTGGAGTTGGGTTATCAGTGGAAAGAGGTCGATTGGCAGCCCTGGCTGAGGGCCGGCCACTCCTTCTTCTCTGGCGACAGCAACCCCAATGACGGGGTGCACACCAGCTTTTATCCCGGCCTACCCACCATTCGCCCCTATGCGATGATTCCGTTTTACACCGAGTCCAACCTCAAGGACACCTTCGTCCAGTTGATGTTGAAGCCAGGCCCTCAGACCAGCGCCCGTATCGACCTGCACTTCCTCAACCTGGCCACGCCCCGCGACCTCTGGTATGCAGGCTCTGGGGCCACTCAGAACCGGGGAGCCATTCAGGGCTTTGCGGGTCGACCCTCAGGCGGCTCGAGTTCGCTGGGAACGCTACTCGACTTCAGCATTGATCATCAGATCGACGCCCAACAGAAGCTGAGTTTCTATGCCGGGCACGTCTTCGGAGGAGGAGTTCCCGCGGCCAGCTACCTAAGCAGCCCCAACGCGAACTTCTTCTTTCTGGAGTATCAACTCAAAGTTCCCTGAGAGGCTCATTCCATGCATACGATCTACTTGCTCAGCGTCTGGCTTCATCTGATCGCCGTCATCTTCTGGCTGGGCGGCATGCTCTTTCTGGTGGCCGTGGCCCTTCCGGTTTTGCGCAAGGGCGATCCACGGGCGGCGGGCGAGTTTCTCTCTCAGGCGGCCGTGCGACTTCGAGGCCTGGGCTGGATCTCGCTGGCCATTCTGGGCATCACCGGTTTGTTTCAGTTGAGTTGGCGCGGCTGGTTGGCACCGGCTCTGTGGACCGGCGGTCACTCATTTTCCTGGCTGCTCTGGGGTAAGGTGTCCATTTTTCTCGTGCTGGTAGCCATGAGCGCCTTTCACGACTTTTCCTTTGGGCCCCGAGCGGCTCAGGCCATGGCCGCCAACCCTACCGCTCCCGAGACGGTGCGGATGCGCAAATGGGCCTCTCGGTTGGGGCGGCTTACAGCCCTTCTGGCCCTGGTAATGGTGGCTCTGGGCGTGATGTTGGTGAGGGGAACGCCCTAGAGCGTCGCTGCCTGAAAAATGTCGACTTTGCCGACTTTTTCAGCCGCTTCCTAGCGGCGGGCGGGGTGGTCTGGGGGGAGCAAGACAGCCAATCCGGCTGATTCTGGGCGAGGTTCCTGGCCCGAGAGTTCGCGCGTGCCGGCCTCGTGCCAGGCTCGGGTAGCTGCCTGGGCGCGCAAGTTGTACTGGTAGAGCGCGTGTTCTCGCGAGAATTCCTGGGCGTTAACGTGATGGATCAGTTGCACCACGTTCTTAATGTCCGAGGTCATGGCCAGATTCAGCCCGCCGCTCTGCCAGACCGAACCGGTGCGCACGGCGTCGCCGATCATGATGAGGTTATTGCCTGACGTGGTGGTTTCTGCTTTGCGGTTTTGCACCACCGTGATCTGGCCCGCTCCCCAGGAGATGTCCTCGGGGCGGATCTGCTTGCCCATCACCATGGACGCCCGATGGGCCAGATAGCTGGTGCGTTCCTCGGGGCTGAGTTGACGGACGCTTTCGTCGGCCTCTACCGAGACCCAGGTTTGAGGGTATTTGGCGTGTCCCGTGGCCATGTAGTGGCGCAGTTCCTCGCCTTCGTAGCAGGCAAGCTTGCGATAGTTGTTGTCGGTCTCGAGGGGCTGCTCCACCAGCCCGCCAAGGTAGACCTTTCCTTCCGACTCTTCCAGAAAGCGAATTCCCAGGCTGTTTCGGGTGGGGCTGCCGGCACCGTCGGCCACGACGATGAGGTCGGGAGTGAAGGCGGCCGATTTTGGACCCCGTGCCTGCAGCTGGCCATCGACAAACTCTACCGGCTCAAGCTGCACCGAGTGCAGGTTGTTTTCGTCCTGAGGGCCGACCACCACCCGATGGTGGGGAGCATACTGAACCCCCAGTTCCTGGGCTCGTTGGTAAAGCGCCTTCTCCACATCGCTGATGCGGATCTGTCCCACATTCTCCGATTCGATGACCTCGCGGCCGTTGACGAAGCCTCGACCCTGCATCGGGCGTAGCTCGTCGCTCAGCCCGGAAGCCTCTTTGACCTCGTCGTAGATGCCGTAGTCGACAAAGCTGTGAAGTGTAGACATGCGGGCGTTCAGGTGATGGGGTCGTTTGTAGTCGGAGTCGCGGACCTCCACCACCGTAACCTGCAAGCCTTCTTCAGCGAGCTTGATGGCCGTCGCCAGACCCCCGGGGCCACCGCCGATCACGACCACTTCGCGCACTCGTTGCTGAAGACCCGATCGGGCCTTGTCGCGAAAGGCTTCAACCGTGCCAGGGACGGCCTGAACGTCTGGCAGGGAAGGGTCCTCGATGAACATCGACCCCCACGAGTTGGGCCTGGCTTGCTGGCCCTGGTAGGTGGTGGTACTTACTTCGAGGGCAGAAGGCGGCGGGAGGGGTGCCTTGGATTCTTCGAGAGGGGGGGCCTCAACTGGCAGGGTTTGGGGGGGCAGCGGGGATGCCGTGAGCTTCTCCAGGCGATCTACCGGACCCTCGGCTTCTGGCAAAGGCACAGGAGGAGACGGGGCTGTTTGTTGCCATGCACCCGTCGGCTTCAGCAAAAACTGGAGCGGGCGGAACTGCTGGGAGATACCGTTGTGCGGAGACACCATGGAGAAAATTCACCAGTGAGCCCGGCAGAACCTTTGTACGACCCGGGCCGGGCCTGGACAAAAAAAAGCCCGGATTGCTCCGGGCGACGGGGACACTGACTTTGCAAAAAACTATCGGACCTTTTGCAGCATTTCATCCCAGCGGGTTTCCTTGGCCCACTTGGTGGTGCTATAGGGAGCGAAGCTGATGCGGTTGCGATCTTCTTCGTCCAGGTTGGGAATGTCGTTCATTCCGGCCATTCGCTGCTTGTCGATTTCGATGTTCAGTCCGGTGGCATTGGGGTAGCGGCTGCTGTGCTGCTCGGCGATCACGGCATCGGTGAGGGCCTGCTTGACCTGGGCCGCGGCATCACCGATTTCACCGCCGAACTTCTCGCCAGCCAGCTGGACGAAGTGACCCATATCGGCGAAGTCGTAGAACTTCTGGGTTTTCTGAGCCACCGACAGGAAATCGGCCTTGCTGAGGTTGCTGTCGAGCACTTTGCCTGCAAAATTGTCGATGGCCTCGCTCAAGGCCGGCATCTTGCGCAGGTCGACGGCCGACATCGTGCCCAGGTCGCGCTGGTTGCCCTCGGCCATCGTCACGACGGCTTTGGCCATGTCTTCGGGGGTCAGGGGGTCGCGGGCCCGCAGGGCTGCCGCCGCGTAGTTGAGCACCTTGGGGGTGAGGATGCGGCTGACTTCGTTGCTCTTTTTCTCGCCCAGAGCCTGATCATACTGCCAGCCGGCGCCGCCTTCGACCTCTTCAGAGGCCACCAGAATGTCGGCATAGTCCTTCAGCTGGTGGGCGATTTCGGTGGAGGCCATCAGGCACTGGTCGAAGCCGAGCACGTCGATTTTTCGGCCCGTCTTCTCGTGGGCGATGCGCAGGGCGTCCTCGAGGTCGGCGGCACCCATCCAGGTGTGCTTGCTTTCCGAGTGATGGGCTCCCTGCCATCCCGAACCGTGGTCCGAGGCGATCAGGAAGAAATGCTTGGAGGGATACTTTTCCATGGCCCAGGCAATCGAGTTGCCCATGTTCTGAGCGTTGGCCATATCGTGGTCTTTACCCAGGTCCTCGAGCACCGGGGAAGTGAGGCCCGGGGTGCTGTCGGTCTTCAACTCGTAGCGCACCACGCTGCCACCGCGGGGTTGGTGGCTGGTTTCGGCCAGGATGTTCATCTCGGGGGTCGTGCCCACCCGCTCGGCCTCATCGAGGTCCTTTTGCATGTAGGTGTAGAGATTGTTGTCGGAAACCGAGTAGACGAGTACGGTCCAATCCTTGAGGGCCGGCTGGGCCGGGGGTTGGGGCTGCGTCGGGGGCTGCGGCTCGGGCTGCGTGGCCGGGGGCTGCTGGCTCGGGGGCTGGTTGCTGGAAAGCTGAACCTGGTCGCCGGCGGGGGCGGAAGCGGCTTCGCTGGCCGCGGGGCGGGATGCACGCGCAGGGCTGCTCAGAGTTTTGCTGGCAAAGTTGGATGAGATGTTCACGGACCGGGCCTCCTCAGATGTGTGTGGTGTCTGAGGTGAGGTTAGCAGGCCCCCGGCCTGGGAGATGTTACCAGGAGTTTTCTGGTTCGAAATTTAGAAAAAGCGAAATCAGGAAACGACCGCCTGAGCTTCACTGGCACAGACCCGCAGCACCTCGTCCAGGCTGACCAGTCCTCGCTCTACCTTGCGCAGACCGTCTTCCAGCAGCGAAGTCATGCCTTGCTGGCGCGCCGTGGTGCGAATCTGAAGCGCGGTGCCGTCGCGTTCGATCAGTTCACGGATCTCGTCGCTGATGGTGAGTACCTCGTACAGGCCCACACGGCCCCGGAAGCCCGTGTTGCGGCACGCCTCGCATCCGGTCCCGGCCATAAGTGGAAGTTCGGGTTGTTTCATCAGGCAAAGCAACTCCTGCTGAGAAGCGGTAGGTTCGACTCGCCGGGCGCACTGCTGGCACACCCGTCGAATCAGCCGCTGAGCCACTCCGCCGACCAGCGTAGAAGCGATCAGATAGGGCTTGACCTGCTGGTCTTTGAGGCGATTGATAATGCCTACCGCGTCGTTGGTGTGAATCGTCGAGAGCACGAGGTGGCCGGTCAGGGCTGCCTGCACACAGATGTGGGCCGTTTCTTCGTCGCGGATTTCGCCCACCAGAATGACGTCGGGGTCGTGGCGCAAAAACTCTCGCAGCGCCGAAGCAAAGGTCACCCGTCGCTCCAGATCCTTCGGAGCGGTGTTGACCTGTACCTGGGTAATGCCCGGCATCTGGTATTCGATCGGGTCTTCGACGGTGAGCAGCTTACGGTCGGGGCGTTGGATCGACTTGAGACTGGCGTAAAGCGTTGTCGATTTGCCGGCGCCGGTGGGACCGCAGGTCAGGATAAGACCGTGGGGATGGTCGATGAACCACTGGTAGCGGCGCAATTGAGCATCGTCAAGGCCCAGGTCGGCCAGGGTGGTTTTGAAGTCTCCTTTGCTCAGTACCCGCAGCACCACACTTTCACCCCAGGGCACGGGGAGAATGCTGACGCGCAGATCGAAGGCCTTGCCGCCGACTTCCAGTGAAATGCGACCCCCCTGGGTGACCCGCCCAGAGGTGATGTCCATCTGGGCCATGATCTTGAGGCGCTTTACGATGGCATCGGCAAGCTCGGTGGAGCCGATTTCGTCGATGGTGCGCAGCACGCCGTCCTGGCGATAGCGGATGACCATGCCCGATTGGTAGCTTTCCAGGTGGATATCGCTGGCACCGTAGGAAATGGCCTCCTTGAGGATTTTGTCGGCTCGACTGACCGCTTCACCGGTGACCTCTCCGCTGGAACCCGTGCCCGATTTGCCGACGCTGATCGACTGGTTCTCGAACTTCTTCGTCTCCAGCCACTCCTGCCAGCTTTCATTTTCACGGGCGCGCCCCACGCGATAGATCCACTCTTGGGCCAGCAGAATGTCCTCTTCATCGCCACCCAACAACTGCGCCTTGAACTGATGCTGGGTACCCAGATCGACGAGCTCGTAATAGCTGATTTCGCCGGGGTCGGAAACCACCAGCGCCAGGGTTTTGTCATCGGGCTGGCCCACACAGATTCCGACGATTTTGTTGGCAACCGCCTCGGGAAGCAGCCGGCCGATGTCGCGGTCGAGGGGAAGGGCACGCAAGTTGACCTTGGGTGGCGGGTCGGCAGAGGTTACGTCAGGCATGGGCGGATGTTCGGGGAAGGGCCTGCAAACCCCCTGCCGAACCACCGGCAAACGGCTCTGGAGAAGATGTGAAGTACAGCCTGAAAGTCATCGATGCCCAGGGGAATCCCCAGCAGCACGAGTTGGATTTTGCCAATCGAGACGAGGTGCTCAAGCATTGTCGATCCCAGCGCTGGACAGTGTTGGACCTTCGGGCTATCGAGGCTCCGGCCAGGGTCGTGGCGGTGCGGCGCGGTTGGGAACCCTTTGGCATTCGGCCGGCCACGCTGGTATTTTTCACCAGTCAACTGTCCCAACTGGTCGAGGCTGGCATTCCTCTGGTTCAGACCCTGGAAACCCTCAAGCGCTTTTCCCCCAGTGCCAAGATGCAGGACGTGATTGCCGATCTGATTCAGAGCATTTCCGGCGGCAAGGGCTTTGCTGACTCCTTGCGACGACACCCCCAGGTCTTTTCCAAGATCTACGTGGGCACCGTGGAAGTGGGCGAGAAAACCGGCGACCTGGCCACGATGATGAAGCACATCGCCGACTATCTCGAGCGCGAAGAGATGGTGCGCAGCAAGCTCAAGTCGGCCCTCAACTATCCCACCTTCATTCTGGTGTTCTCCCTGGTGCTGACGTATTTTATGGTGGCGTTCCTATTGCCCGGATTCACGCCGATGTTCAATCAGGCCGGCCTGGACCTGAATCGCTATCCCATCACTTTGATGCTGATGAAGTTGAGTGCCGTGTGCACCAGTTTCGTCGACGAGGTGCTGGTGGTTGGCCTGGTCGGGGCATTGCTTTATGGCTATCGACGCTTTACCAGCACCACTTTGGGACGAACGACTCGCGATCGGCTGTTGTTGCGCCTTCCCGTGGTGGGCGAGTTCGTGCAACTGGCCACTCACGCTCGGGTGTGCCAGACACTGGCCCTGATGCAGGACGCCGGCGTGCCCATCTACCAGGCCGTGGCCACGGCTGCCGAAGTATCGGGTAATGAGGTAATGGCCCAGGCGCTCGACCAGGTGCGTCGCTCGCTGGAAAGCGGCAAGGCCCTGTCGGTGTCACTGGGCGATAGCGAGGACGCCTTCCCTCCGCTCATGGTTCAAATGGTTGCCGTGGGTGAACAGACCGGCGATGTGCCCAAGATGCTCTCGCGCGTGGCCCACTACTACGAGTCGCAACTCGAGAACAGCATCAAGGGGTTTTCCTCTATGGTAGAGCCCATCATGATGTTGCTGGTTGGGGGCATCGTAGGAACTTTTGTCCTGGGGGTTTTCGGTCCCATCATGGGTATCGTTGGCGCCTTGCAGTCGAAGATGTAGCCTGATGTTACCAGGCCGGCGTGGACTCACTCTTGTTGAAATCCTCATCGCATCTGCGCTGGCCCTGATGGTGGGTTTGCTGGCTTTATCCTTGTTTCGGCTGGTGGGGAAGGCTTCCCGAGAAACCACCAGTTCCTACTTGATTTCGCGTGATCTGGAAGACTTCCAGCGCATCCTGCGCAGCGATTTACAGCAAACGGCTCTGGCCAGCATTCAGGTGTTGCCTCTCGAGGGTAAGGCCGCTCCGTTGCCCTCGCTGAGTTGCCTGACCTGCCTGGACTCGGCGGGTTCCCCCACGTTGAGCGAAGACGGACGACCCGAGTGGACGGGTTGGGTGGTCTACCGGCTGTTGGTTTCAGGCTCGGGTCCGGCTCGTCTTGAGCGGCGCATTCTGCGGCGGACAGGGGCCCTGCCCGATCTTTGTCCCAGCCCGGATGGGCCAACCCAAGAAGCTCGGACGCTGCTGACCAATCTGTTGCCCCCGGGGCAAGAGCTCCCGGGGGTGCCGCGGGGGGGTACAGGTTTTCGGGCCCGATTTTTGCGCACAGGGCCTCAGGGCAACTACGAGTTGTCCGACCAGAATCCGGCTCGCAGTCAGGACCCCCGGGGCAATACCCGTCTGGTGGAGGTCCAGCTCTCGCTGGTTGAAGGCCTGGAAACTGCCAACCCAAGCTTTCTCCAGATTCCTATTCGCGTGAGCCCGAGGTACTGACGATGTTGCACCGAGGCCGCGGCAATGTGCTGATGATCGTGCTCGTTCTGGTGTTTCTGGCCACCACCCTGGTGCTGGCCCTGTTTCAGGTGACCTCCCTCAATTTTCTGGGGTCTTTGCGCACTGAGGCCGACCTGGAGGCCCGCCAGTTGGCCCGCTTTCGAACCTTCGAGGTGTTAAAAGGCCAGAGCCTGCAGCCGGATTTTCGCCCCGCCATTCGTCTCCAGCAGGAAGAGGACGACCACCTGCTCGAGCCGCTGGCTGCAGCCTCGCTGTTTCGCAGTGACGATCAAGGTTGGAGCGGCCTGGGGAATAGTAAGGCGCCCCAAAGTTTGAGTTATGACTCAGGACTGAAAGGCTACACCGGCCACCGTTACCTGCGTTTCCGGCGTGCCCGGGGGGATGCAGGCCAGGGGGTCGTCACCGCTCGAGAGTTTCCCTGGGCGGTTCTGGCCGTCAGTAATGCAGCTCAGGCAGTCACCATGGAACAGTTGGTGAGTTGGAAGAACCCGCTCTGGGGCAGCAGCGACGACTCGCTACAGGCGCTGGCTTCGCTGCCTCCGGCCGTGTTGAGCCCGGGCGGCGTTCGCATCGACGACATGCCCGCCGGTGAGGTGCTCAGTGCCCAGCCAGCGCGCCTTCAGAGCAGGGCTCCAGCGGCCGGTGCGGTGGCCTTTCAGTTGCCCGAGGTGCAGAGTGCTCAGTGGCTCAATCAACCCCAGAAGGTGGCCCAGCGGCTGCGCCAGCAGATTCAAAGCTTTCGGCAAAATCTGGTCAGCGTGGCTCAAAGCGTCGACAAAACCCAGCTGTTTCGCGACGACATGAGCCCGGGTGACTCGCTGGCGATGTTCTTCACCAGCCACGCACTGCCGGGCAAGTATCGCGACCATCTCAGCCTGAGACAGTCCCAGGCCTTCTGGCTGCCGACCATTCCCGGCTTCACGCGTCAGTTTTTCATCATCTATCACCTCATCTTTCATATCCCAGACCGTCCCGATGGAGGTCTGGATGACTTGTCGCGGCGCGCTCAGTCGGTGCTTTCCGACCTGCTCGATGCGGTGCGTCAACTGGAGAAGGCTATCGACGCTCTGAAATCCGCCGAGGACGCGGTGGCCAGTGCCCGCGACTGGCTGGACAGCCATATGGATTGTGGCTCCTGCAAGTGGCCCTGGAATTGGCCCTGTTGCGGGGCCCGCGAACTGGCCAAGGGGGCTCTTTATGTGGCTCAGGGAGCCTTGATCGCGGCTGAACAGGCGGTGTCACTGGCCGAGCAGGCGGTGCTGGTGATCCTCTCGCCGATCATCGACGCGCTCGAGGCCATTCTGGTGGTGTCTGGGCAGATGCCGATTCCCGTAAGCCGTAACGACGAAGCCGGTTATCGCGATCGAACCGGGGTCAAAATCGACACGGCAGGCATGGACAACTGGGCCTATCGCTCGGTATTCAACGGTATCGCCAACGTGGTGTCCGATCTTTTCAGCGGCGACTTCAACAAAGTGGGCCGTGACTTCGGCCACGATCTCAGCCTGGTGTTCTTCGGTCAGGGTGATAAGCAGTCGCGTTTCGATTGCTCGTCGGCGATCTCGGCCCGGGCCACGATGAATGTCCCGGCGGGTCGCTCGCTGTATCTGGGCAGCAGCCTCAGCCTGCAGGGCGACCTCTGGCTGGGACGGGGCAGTTCGCTGGTGATTCTGGGCGACCTGACGCTCAGCCCCGGCGACTCGCCTACGGGTGGGGGCACGGCCCCCACGGGCCGGCTTTTCCTGGAAGAAGGAGCGCGCCTTTCGGTAACCGGCAGTGTGCGCTGTGCGGGCTCGCTGGAGGAAGGCTCGATCGTGGTTGCGGGCCCACTGGGAGAAGTGCACGCCACGACCAGCGCTATTTTCTGCGGTCGCGATCTGGTAGCACCCTTTGGCATCTTTCCGGGGGTAGCGGCCGACCAGTTGGCCACCCTGGCTCCGCCAGCTGCCCCGGTGCCCACGGCAGTCACTACCACCTTCGGACCTCTGCTGCGCCAACTGGCGCCCAATCTGGCCAAGGTAAATGGGCCCTTTCGGCGCCGCCTGCCCTACATCGCTCGCTACGCCACCACCTTTGAATGGATTGCGCTGGACGATCCCCTGCCCTTTATCATTCCAGAAAACTTCGGCAATCTGATGGTTCCGGTGATGCGTGGGCTCAGTGCGCTGTATGCGCCTACTTTGAACTTTGAGTTGGGCGAGAATTTTCTCACTCACTGCGATTGGTGGGGCCAGAAAGGAGAAGGTCGTGTGCCCGTGCTGCTCAAGCCCGTGGGGGCAGCGTTGGGCGCCAATGCCGTATCCGGCATGCCGGTCCAGGCGAACCTGTCGAGCGCGCTGAGTACCCGAGCCGGTCAGATCGGTTCTGATGCCGTCGATCGGTTTTCCAATCACCTCTGCATAGCGCTGGCCGCCGAGTGGTCCAAGGCCATCATCGCCGGTACGGGCGTGCCCCTGGTCAGTTGGGGCAAGTTGATTTCCACCGCTATCGACTACATCGACAAAAATTACTACAATCTGGGCGACCGCGAGCGCTCGCTGGACGGGGTGATCAGCGATGCTCAACTGTTGCCGTTGCGAGATTTGATGTCGCAGTTTTGGGAAGCGGTCCAGGCCGTCCCCAGTTATCGCTGGCAGCAGTTGCTGCAGGAGTGTCCCGGAGTCTTCGTCTATTCGGGGGGAGCCATTACCGTGGGAAGTTCGGGGGCGCCGGCTCGGCTGGCGGTGGCCTGGTTCGTGGGCGAAGGTGATATCAACTTATGGGCCGAGTACAGTGCTGGGGCCATCGCTTCGCTGGGCCAGGGCCGGGTGCAAACCGGCAAATTCTTGTATCTACCCTCCATCACTCGTGTCTCGCTGTTCAACAATGTGGCCGAGACTTCCGATTGGTTGGATCGCGGCAAGCAGGCGGGCTACGCCAGCGATGATGGACGCACAGCCCAGCAAAAGGCCGTCGATCTGGGTGGGGTCGAGCGGGTGGTGTGGTCGGGTTGGGGAGGCTCGAAGTGAGGCGACGCGGCCTGACCATGATGGAAGTGCTGATCGCCAGCGTGTTGCTGCTCTACGCTACTTTTGTGCTGTTGAGCATTTACAGCACGACGGCGCGGGCCGAGGTTCACAGCCAGCAGCGAGTGATGGCCTCGATGTTGGGTCATAACCTGCTGGAGGAAGCCGAAGCACATCGATTTGGGCTTGCGCCCCCGGGCGATTGGAAGCTGGCCGGATCGGGACTCGAGTCCGACTGGGTGGAACAGGTGGTGCCCGTGGTCGTAGCGGGTCGGCCGGTGGAAGCTCGATTTCACATTCTAAGGCTGTGGCGCAACGGTGCGATGGTCGGTCGCTCGAGCCAGCCCGATCAGGATTGGGACCTGTTTACGGCTATCATTACCTGGCGTGAAGGCGACTTCCCCCGGGACAGCTCTGGGGTTTTTGCCAATCGTTATTTCGCCGATGACAATCGCCAGCTGGTGGTGCAGATTCCGGTTTGGAACGACTGATGATACCAATTCTCAAAAGTTCTGTCTTGCTAGCGGGCTCCGGCTCGCCCTAGCACCTCGGCGCAGCGCGTGAGGTTGAGCTTGCGGGCCATTTCTAGCGGCGACACCTGGACTCCCGACTCGGCGAAGCTCATTTTTTGATTGGGATTGGCTCCACCGGCAATCAGGGCTTCCAGCAAGGGGGCCATCTGAGCATCTTTCTGCATGGCGCGCTGCAGCACCCGATGCAGAGGGGTGGAGCCGTCGCCGTCGAGGGCGTTGGGATTGGCTCGATAGCGAATCAACAGATTGACCAGCTGCACTCCAGCGGCGGGGTCGGCTTGCATGGCGGCCCAGTGCAGCGGGGTCAGCTTTTGCAGGCCTCCGAGGTTGGGGTCGGCTCCGCCCTGGAGCAGCACCTCGCACAGCCCTGACTGATTCAGCTGGATGGCGGAAGCCAGGGGCGTCATCCCCGAGCGACCCGCCAGATCGGGACGCGCCCCCATTTGCAACAGCAGGCGCACCAGGGCCGCATCGCTGCGAGCTGCGATGGCCAGTTGTAAGGGCGTGTGACCCCTACGGTCCAGCTGGTTCACTGCTTCGGGATGACTGCTCAGCACCTGGCGAACGGTGTCGAGTTTGCCGGTGGCAATGGCCCCACCCAGCTGCACCGTTGGCTCTAACTCGGCTCGGGCAATGCCCATCAGGAGGCAAAGGAACAAAAGCAGCCGCGACATCTGCAGCCCTTCTCTGCGGCGGTGGGCAGTCCTCGCTTAGAACTGGGGACAGATGCGGAAGCGCAGCGAATAGAAGCTGGGCTTGCCCGTCGAGCTACCGCTGAAAAACTTGAGTTCCACATGGAGCAGCCGCGTGTTACCGCGAAAATCCTGGCTGCCCTTGCGCTGGCTGACCAGGGCCGGATTTTCGTCGCTCAGCTCTTCGGCTCCCGGACTTGAGGTCGAGCGTCGCACGAATTGCAGGCGAAGTCCGCCGTGCTGGTCGATCGTGCCGTCGGGATTGCCGACACCAAACAGTTGCTGGTTGGGCATGACCACTCGGCTGTGAATGGTCCTGCTACTGGCTTTCACCACGGCGCTGGGCAGCATGGGCGCCAGCGTGGGCACATTGAGCGAGCCCTGGGCAACGGGCTGACTCCAGCGAACCAGCCGACCCACATTGCCTCGATTGGGTTGAAGCGTGTAATACACATGGGTCGTCCAGCGCGGAGTGCCGCTATCGTTGCTGGAGATCTTTTTCACATCTCCCGAGTCCAACGAGCTGCACAGACTGAATCCGGGGGCTTCGGACCGATTCAGCGAAGGATAGGTCTGAATGCTGCTCAAACAGGCCTGCTTCAGGTCGCGGCGCAGCCAGGCTACGGCGCTTTCCGCATCGGCATTGAGGAAATAGTTGGAGTTGGTCGTCTCGGTGGTGCGCCGCATCAGCAGAAACAACGAGCCCGCCACCAGGATCACCGCAGCTGAGAGGGCGATGTAGATCACCAACTCGATCAGAGCCATGGCCTTGGATCGATTCAGCGCCATACGGGCACCTTAACGGTCAGGTCTTTGCGCCCCTGATTCTTTCCCAGCCCTTCTTGCCATTCGATCTTAATGGTGACTTCATCGGTATCGCCCGGCTGCTGACCAACGAAGGAGCCATTGGCGAAACTCAGCGTTTTGGAAAATTCCATCTGCTGAGGACGGCCCTCGACATAGCTGGTCACCGGGGTTTCCCGGGGCTCGCTCCAGCGGTCGGGGCCCGGAGTGCCAAAGCGATGAGCCTTGAGTTCATCCATCAGGCTGTGGCACAACAAAATGGCCACGGTACGGTTGCGGCTCATGACGGCCTGGCGCGAGCCACGCGTGAATACCGAGATCAGCGTGAAAACGGCCGTGACCATCAGGGTGATGGCAATGATCAGTTCGACGATGCCCAGAGCTCGACGGTTTCTCACTGAATCCACCCCTGCAAGGTGCTGTGCCGCAGTTGAGGTCCGATGTCGACGGCTTCGTCGTTTTCGAAGAATTTTCCGAAGCGAACTTCCAAAGCCCAGTCGAGCCAATCCAGGGTGGTAATTTTCCTGGGAGTGCTGGTAGGCAGATAGACGGAGCAGCGTGTGCTATTCGGGTCATAGTAGAGCCGCTTGACCGAAACATTGCCTTCCAGGCTGAGGGCCGCCCCGGCCGTCACCGCTGCTCCCGAGATGACATCTTTGCTGGCCACCAGCATGCCAATCGTCAGCGGCACAGGGAAGCGAGTGTCGGTGCCCACCTTGAGGGTGCCCCCCGAATAAATCAAAATGCCCGGGATTTCGTGCAGCAGCATCAACGAGGCGGTGTCGCCCACTTTGTCTCGAATGCTGTTGGCCAGGCTGTCCAGGCCGGCGATTTCGGCCAGTGAGTCCTGTAGCGACTCGGCTCCCAGAACCTTGTCGAGCCATTCGTCAAGCGGCAGCACGCCCAGGGCGATATCGCCAAAACCCATGGTGAGTTGCGAGACGACCAGCTTTACGATGACATCGGCCAGCAGCCGGGGAACCATCTTTTCCACCAGTTCGGGGCCCTTGTCCTTGACCCACTTCTCCACTTCGCTCAAGTCGGGCAGCTCGGGGAAGCTCAGGTTCTTGAGCTTGTCGATATAGACGGTCGGGTTGATCTTGGGAAACATCGGTACCGTTCCCTGTCCCAGGAACCACCAGTCGCAGTGGGTGATGAAGTTTTCGCCCCAGGCCAGGTTCATCTGGGTTGAGTAGATCATCGACATGGCCCGAAATACTTTGACGTTGGCGTTCTCGGGATTGGGGATCGGGGCAGGAATAGGCACCGGTATCGGCCCGATCGGAGTGAGCAAGCAAGCCACCACGAAATTGGTGGCAAACTTTGAAAAATAGGGCTTGCGCCGATGGAAGGGGCCAACCAGCTTGGCCAGATTTGGGGCCACACTGCCCAGCACGTCACGCATCACGCTGAGTTCTGGAATTTGACTGAGGTCGAGGTCGCCCAGGGAAAAGGCTGGCCACACCCCAAAGGGAATCGTGACGTCGCCCTGGACGAGAATACAACTGGTGCTGGCGTGCATGGCATCCACCGGCGAGCCCACCAGAATGGACCCCAGGGCCGGGGACCCCTGGCAGGTCAGGTTGCCGGTAACCACCAGGTTGGCACCCTCTTCCAGGAAGATGCGACCGCGGGGCTTGCGAGGGTCGAGCGAGGTGGCGTCCAGGGGGCTCTCCAGGTCGAGGTTTCCCTGAACGACCAGGGTGGCTCCGCGCATTAACCAGAGGTCGCCCTTGATCTTCACATTGCCCCGCAACTTGATGGCCCGCGCCGAAGGCACGTTGAAGGTGGCGGTCAGTTCGGTCTGGGTTTCGTCAATCGTAAAGTCGGTGTCGTAGTCCTTGGCCCCGAAATGGACGAGGCGCACTTCTTGATAGAGGGACTTGGCCCACTTGTCCAGGTCGGGTGCCTTGCCCGTGAAGGCGCTGATCACACAGTCGAGACAAAAATCGAGCATCTTCTTGTAGAAAGGGCCATAGCTGAAGCCGGGCACGCCTTTGTCGTCCATGCCCACTTCCCCGGCGCGGTTCGATGGGCCCTTGTCTTCCTCGGCTTTGGAAGTTGCCAGGGCGGACTCCATTTCGCTATCGAGCTCTTTTTGAATGTCCTGCAGGCCTCCGAGCAAGTCTTCCGACTCGGCTTCCCGAGCCTTGACGACTTTCTGTGCGTCCTGCTTCCTTTGCGGGTCGGTCTCGGCTTCGGCCTGCTTCCTGGCTTCTTCGATCTGCTTGTTCTTGGCCTCGATCTCGCTGAGTTTTCCGTCGATCTGGCCCTGCTTCTCCTGGCTGATGTTCTCAACCCGACTCTGGCTGCTGCCACCGTCGGGGGCATAGGGCATGTGAAGCCAGACGTTTACGATGACGCCTTTGATTCGCCCCCCGGGTAGCATAAGAAAGGGGAAGCGCATGGCCTGACGCAGGCTCAGTGCCGAGGCCAGGGCCGAATCGGCCTTGCCCCTGAACAGGTCCAGCACCAGGTCGACCCCCAGGGGGGCCCCCGTGAAGAGGGGAGTTTTGTCGAAGGCCTGAGTGGAAAGGCGGTCGATAGTCTGCTGTACCTGCTGTCGCACCTGGTTGGGAAAGGCGGTGGGGCCTATCAGATCGCCTGGTGGGCCCTGAAAAGCCACGAACCGACCCTCTTCGACGCTCACCGTTCCGTTGGTGCTGAACAGCTCGCCATAGCTGCACTTGCCCAAAGTGATGTTGCCGCCTGCCGAAAATCGGGCCGCCCCCCCCGAGAAGGCCTGTTGGGTGGGCACTTCGATGTTGCTGAACACCTGGTTGCGCCAGGCCATGGCTTCGCTGGCCTCGATCTGACCCTGGGGGGCGCAGGCCGCGTAGGGAAACGATTGGCTGATGACGGCCAGGAAGCGGGCCTTATCGGGCTGTAAGGAGGGGTCGCTGGAGCTGACTTTGATGCTGTTCCAGAACAGTCCCGGTCGAGCGCTGAGCAGTTTCTCCGACTTCAGAGGTTGGGCTTTCGCCAGGTTGACAAGTCCGGTTTTGCTGAACAGCTGTTTCGCAGCCAGCTGGGTGGGGTCCAGTTCAGAGCTCTTTTGCAACGTCCCCTGGACCGGCCCGGAAGGGGAAGAAAACGTGCCTGCCGGATGGCAATGCCGGGCGAGCTCGACTTCGGCGGCCACCCGAGCCTGCAGGTTGGCGTCGGCGTGAAACAGGCTGGCTCGGGCCGAGCTCTGACGATAGTGAAGTCCGGCCACCAGGGTGAGCATAACGAACATCATGACGAAAACAAAAATGAGGGAGCTCCCCCGCGAGCCTGAACGCATGCTCTTCACAGTAGGTCCCCCAGGGGGTAGCCTCATTGCCGAAAGGTAACTTGCCGGCCAGACCACCGTCGGTGGCGACGAATACCTGAAATGTAAAAACCGTGTTGCCGAGGCCTTAACTTTTCCTGAAAGAGTGGGAAAAGGTCTTATGCTGAAAGTGAATTCAACCCCGGCCAAAGCCATCGCAAAACCTTCTGGGACCGGCAGTTCGGCTCCACGCCCCGCATCACAAAAGGCTTCAACCCCCGCTTCGGCTAGAGGTGAAAGCGTTCTGGTGAAGGCGACGGGCGGTAATCGCCAACGCCGACAGCGGGGTCGCACGCTGGCCAAGCAGCAGTACGAACGGCTGCGGCTTTCGGGCTCGCTGATCCATCGTCGAATTCGCAAGATTCTTCAGGGAGCTCTGTCGCCGGCGGAAGCACTGGCCAGCTTGTTTGCCACCCCCTCGGCTCTGATGGCCAGTCGGCAAATGGCTACGGTGCTGCTGCTGCCCGACAGCTATCAGGCGCCTCAACAGGGGGAGAATCTGCTGGACGTAAGCGGATTTCATCTGGCCGTCTAGGAGCCAGGCCACCCGCGGCGAACGCAGTCCCGTTGTCGACACTAACGGGAGAAACTTGTCAACTGGCGGTAGAGCGTGGAGGTCAGCAGGTCGAGCATCTGCTGCATCGCCTCGCTCAGTTTTATAGCCCGGAAGAACTCGACCTTGTGGCCCGTGCCTACTTGTTGGCCGAGGAGCGCCATCGGCCCCAGGTGCGCAGTTCGGGCGAGCCCTACATCACCCATCCGGTAGCTGTGGCCGATATTCTGGCCGACTACCGGCTGGACGCTCCTACCCTGGCAGCCACGCTGTTGCACGACACGGTGGAGGACACCCCCACCACGCTGGAGGAGTTGTCAGCGATGTTTGGCGAGGAAATCGCCATGCTCGTCGACGGCGTTACCAAGTTGACCAGCATCAGTTCGCGCCAGGGACGCGACGCCCCCACCCCGCGCAGCAAGCAGCAGGCCCAGGCCGAGAACCTGCGCAAGATTTTTCTGGCCATGGCCCGCGACTTGCGGGTGATCCTTATCAAGCTGGCCGATCGACTGCACAACCTTCGCACACTGGGTGCCCTGCGACCCCAGAAGCAGGAGGCGATCGCCACCGAAACGCTGGAGATTTTTGCCCCGATCGCCAGCCGCCTCGGCGTGTTCCAGATGAAGATCGAGCTGGAAGACCTTTCTTTTCGCTATCGCTATCCCAAGGAATATGCCGAACTGGTCGAGGGCCTGCACGAGCTTCGTCCCGTGTTGGAACGAGCCATGGAAGAAGCGCGTCAGCAGCTGCAGCAGCGGTTGGGGGCGTTACAGATCCAGGCCAAGCTGGAGTGGCGCGAGAAGCATCTTTACTCAACCTTTCGCAAGATTCAGCGCACCCAGCGGCCGCTGGAGGATATCTACGATCTGCTGGCCCTGCGCATCATCGTTGAGCGCGTGGAAGACTGCTACTCCACCCTGGGTCTGGTGCATTCGATCTGGGTGCCGATGAAGGACCGCATCAAGGACTACATCGCGGTACCCAAAAGCAACAACTATCGCAGTCTGCATACCACCGTCTACGGACCGGGCGATCATCCGCTGGAGATCCAGATCCGTACCTGGGAGATGCACCAGGTGAACGAGGTCGGCATTGCCGCCCATTGGGCCTACAAAGAGAGCAGTAAAGCCGCCCCCAGTAAAGACACCGCCATGTTCAAAGAGATCTACCCCTGGATCCGGGCCATCCTCGACTGGCATGCCGACTCGCGGGATGCCAAAGAGTATGTGGACAACCTCAAGGTAGATTTGCTGTCCAACGAGGTGTTCGTCTTCACCCCGGGGGGCGACGTCATCGATTTGCCCACGGGTTCGGTACCCATCGATTTCGCCTATCGGGTGCACACCCAGGTGGGCCATCGCTGCATTGGGGCCAAGGTCAACGGCAAGATGGTCCCGTTTGATTACAAGCTGCAGAACGCCGATGTGGTAGAAATTGTCACCAGCAAGAACGGAACCCCGTCGCTGGACTGGCTGCGCATCTGCGGTAGCAATCAGGCGCGCAACAAGATTCGGGCCTGGTTCAAGAAGGAGCGCCGCGAGGAGAATGTGCAGCGCGGGCGCGACATCCTGCGCCGAGAACTGGCCAAGCAGCGTATGGACGGTGTACTCAATGATGAGCCTGTGATGGACACTGTGGCTCGTGCCCTGAACTTTGAGAAGGGCGAAGATCTGCTGGCTTCGATCGGATTTGGAGAAACTTCGCTGGCACAGTTCTTAGGACGCCTGCGTGAGGAGTTGCCCAAAGAAACCGTCCAAACCCTGCTGCCCCAGGCCCGCAAGGGCGGCAGCAAGCGCAAGTCGAGCCAACCGATTCGGGTGAAAGGCATCGAGAATATTCTGATTCGCTTCTCCAAGTGCTGCGCTCCGGTTCCGGGCGACCAGGTGGTGGGCTACATCACTCTGGGCAAGGGCGTATCGGTGCATGTGCGCGAGTGTCCCAATCTGGCCAATCTGTTACAGACCTCTCCCGAGCGCCTCATCGAGGTAGAGTGGGACGCACCCGCCGATGCCGGCAATTACCACGTCGATTTGGAAATCGACGCCTGGGACCGCAATGGGCTGCTTTCCGAGGTTATGAGCGTGCTCAACGACGCTCGCATTCCCACCCGTTCCTGCAAAGCCTGGGCCAAGAAAGATCGGGCTTTCATCAAAATGGGAGTGGATATCTTGCACAAGCGGCAACTCGATGACCTCATCAAAAAGTTGAGCCGCATTCGCGACGTGATCAGCGTATCAAGGATGCACAACAACCCATGAGGGCGCTTATTCAAAAGGTCAGCCAGGCCAGCGTTAGCGTTGAAAACCAGGTGCGCGGAGCCATTGGGCCAGGTTTCCTGATTTTATTGGGGGTGGGCCATACCGACACCAGCAAAGAGGCCGACTGGCTGGCCGAGAAGGTGGCTCACCTGCGCATTTTTGAAGACGAGCAGGGCAAGATGAATCGCTCGCTGGTCGAGGTGGGTGGCGAGGCGCTGGTGGTGTCTCAATTTACTCTCTTTGCCGACTGTAGTCGCGGGCGGCGCCCTTCGTTCACCGGTGCTGCGCCACCGGAAAGGGCCACCGAACTCTACGAGTATTTCGTGGGTAAACTGCGGGGGCTGGTGAGCAAAGTAGAGACCGGAGTGTTCCAAACCCACATGCAGGTGGGTCTGGTCAACTCCGGTCCCGTGACCATCTGGCTGGATACGGAAAATCGCTAGAACCGCAGCTGAGCGTTGAAGAGAATGCGCCGTTGGGGCACAAAACGGGTACCGCTGAATTCGCTGAGGAAATTGATCATCGGCCGCTGGTCGAAGAGATTGAGGATCTCCAAACCGCCGCCCAACTGGGGGCCATCGCTTTTTTCCGAAGGGAAGTAGTTGATCGAGAGGTTGGTCAGAAAGCGGCTGATGCGCTCGCTGCTGTAGCCGAACGGGGTGAGCCCGATGCCGTTATAGAGCGAGAGGGCCTCCTGGGGAAAGCCGCTGCCGTAGTAGCAGTCCACCGCTGCCGAAAGGCCATTGTCCCAACGATAAGAGACTCCCGCTGCAACCTGTACTCGCTGGTCGTGGTCGTTGTAGCGAGGCTGCTCGCCATTGAACGGGTTGGGCGCAAAGGGCTCGGCCTTGCTCAAGGTGCCCGAGAAGAAACCGTTCCATCCCACCGGATTGCGGGTGTTCAGGCTCAGTTCCAGGCCCTGGTAACGAGCCCGAGGGAAGTTGACCGGGGCGAACAAGGGAATGTTCGAGTTGGCCACCAGCAGCCCGATGTCGATCTGATCTCGATAGTCTTTCTGCACCAGAGCCAGTCGGCCGGCCACGGTTTCGCTGAGCTGGCTCTCGTAGCTCAACTCATAGGCCGTGACGCGCTGGGGAAGCACTCGGGTCTGGCCCGAAACGTCGAGTTCCAGTGGCGGAGCCTGGAAATTCTGGGTGTAGGAGGCGCGCACCACGTTGTTGGGGTTGATGGCGTAGGCCACGTTGAGCAGAGGGCTGATCTGGTCGGTTTTGACGTCGATTCCGTTGTCAAAAATGTCGGCGCGCAGCCCATAGTTGAGGGTGATTTCCTCGCTGACAGGAAGGGTGTGACTGAAATAGACACCGCCAAAGAGGCCCGACCGCGAAAGGTTGGCATTGAAGCTGGGACCGCCTCCTGGCAGACCTCCTCCGCCTCCGGGGTCGAGCAGATTGACCCGTTGCCTTGAAGTGATCAGGTCGGCACTGACACCGGCGCGAAGTTCGTGCCTTTCACCAAAGCGCTTGATGACCTCGGCCCTGGGTTGGACCTGAGTGATCGTCAGGTTGGTGGTCGGTAGGTAGGGAGCGCCCGGGTTGGTGGGGTCGGCCGGGAAGCCCTCTTCGGCCAGCTCTTCATCGACGTCTTCGGCCACGGCCGTAAAGTTGGTGAAACGCCCGTTATTTCGCACTCGCTGGTTGGAGCGAAGGTAGGCCAGGCTGAGCTTCAGGTCCATGTTTTCTTCGAGCTCGTGTTTCCAGGCCAGCAGCCCCAGGAAATTGGTGTCGTCTTGCTGCTGGCGCACGCCGGCGGCAAAGTTGGCAGTGGTTTGGGGAAGCTGGAACTGGTTGTTGTTGAGGGACAGAGTGCCGCTGACTTCGTCGGCTTCTCCCTTGCCCGTGATTCGAACCATGTAGTTCTGCGTTTGACCGCGATTGTTGTTGGTCTGGTTGCGGGCCTCAGGAGCCTCAAACTGGAGGTCGGTTCCTTGGGTTTTGACGCCTACGAAGGCCGTAATCGATTTGTCTTCGTTGCTGGTGCTGGCCCGCAGCAGTGTCTCATACTGACCCAGGTTGCCAATTTTACCTCGCAGCTCGACGCCGGGCTCGTCGGTTTGCATGGTTTGGGCGTCGACCACCACACCGGTCTGGCCGCCCTGAATGCCGCTCAGGCTGCCCGTGCGTACGTCAATCGACTGCATGAAGTCCAGTTCGATCGGTTGGCTGGTGGTGCTGGCCAGTGGCACGGGAATTTCCACCCCGTCGAGTGCGAAGGCGATCGACTTGTGCTCGCCGCGAGCGTGCACCTGACCCAGAGAATTTCGCTGCAGCCCGGGAACGGTGGCCAGCACACCCGGAAGCGACTTGTCGGCTACCTGCAGATCGATAAAGTCGCGCGTGCGTTCGGTTACCGAACCGGCATCGGGGTCTTTGACGTCCACAATGCGCTGCTCTTTGACCGTGTAGGTTTCTTCTTCCGATCCATCCAGAGCAGCGCGATAGGTCGTGGTTTTGTCCCCCTGAATCTTGATGATGCCGCTTTCTCCGCCGAGCTTGGGGTGGCGCAGTTCGATAATGTAGTCGCCCGGCTCCAGGGCGGGAAAGACCACTTTTCCCGACTTGTCGGTGACGACTTCGGCCGAACGGAAGCCGCCTTCACGGTCGCTGAGCTGCACCTTGACATCGGCCAGGGGCTCATCATTGTCGCCACGCAGCACTTCTACTTCGAGTTTGCCCATCGACTGGGCCCAGAGGGAAAGGGTCAGGCCCGCGATGAGCAGGCCCTGGGTAAGGGTTCGGATCTTCATGCGACGCATAATAACCTGTTACAGGGTATTGCAAACCCATTATCATTTTTCTGGGGCACTTTTTCGGTGGGCGCCTACGACCTCTACAGCCAGTTGCTGGAGAAAGCGACTCTCCATGGTGTCGGTAAATTCCTGACAACGAGCGTTGGCCAGGCAAACCAGGCCCAGCAGGATAGAGAGCGCCTGGGCCTCGCTGCCGCCTTGCTGAAGTGCGTTCATCTCGGGGTTGAACAGCAGTCGTTCCCGGGAATCCAGTTTCCACAACCGCCCCCGATCGACGATCTGGGCCTGCTGAAGCAGCTTCAGACACGCCTTGCGTGCTGCCGGGTCGACCAGAAGCAGTTGGGCTGACTTGTGGACTTCGTCCAGAAGAGCCTGTCCCCGCAGGCGAGACTCTTCAGCGACGGGCTGTTGGGGGCTCCACAGCCCGCGCAATGCCTGGGTTATCTTCTGTCCGGGGCGGTCTTTCATCCAGGCCACAGCTTCGCGCAGCACGTCGCCCACGCTGCGGTAGAGCCAGGGGGCCGGACGCAGGCGCAGTTCAACCTCGCAGCAGGTTCGGACCATCTCCTGCATCAGTGTGCTTGTCAGCAGGGGAATGGGCTCTGTCGAGCGGGACTTTGGGTAGTTGCGCTTCCAAAATCCCACAGCGCCGTGCTCGTTTGCCTGCAGTCGCAACTGCTGCAGGCTGGTAAAACAGCCATCGTGGCAAGGGATCCAGCGCAGCAGGCGCAGGCATTCGGCTCGATGCAGGGGCAGGGCCAGCAGGCAAAACTCACTCAGCGATGCGAGTTCCGCCGGGTTGAGTGGAGTGGCTTCCAGGCGAGCTTCCACCAGCGGCGCAGCGGCCTCGAGAATGTCGGCGAGCTGCTCGGGCTGCAGCTCGTCAGCTTCAACATAGCCCGCCAGACAGGCCGGTAGCCGACTCTCGGGAGAGCGTACGCCCCCAGACACTCGCCAGAAGTCTTTATCGCTGCTGGCGTTCCATACCAGCAGTCCGGCAAAGGGCTCGGCGATCGAGAGTCGAGGCGAGTGGTTCTTCCAGCTGTTTTGCAGCGACTCGAGCTCGGCCAGTTGCTTGCGGCGACGTTCGAACTGCTGAACCAGGGCTCGCGTCTCTTCCTGAGGCACCAGCCGCGGGTGTTGTTCCTCGAGACGGGTTCTTAGAGCGGGCGCCAAGTCCATCGTGTAGAGAATCAGTGGGCACTCCGGCAGAGTGTCTGCACCGTGCGGGTGGAGCGAGAGATGCAACTGGGGCTGGGCCATCAGTTCTCGCCAGCATTCACTGCCACGGTTGGTGCGGAACCAGGGTTGGCCCAGTAAGGCCTCGGCTACCCCCGGGCCGGCTGCTTCCAGTGCTTCCCAGTGCGCCAGGCCGAGGTAGAGACGCGGCTGAAGGAGCCAGCGCGCCAAAAAGCTTTCCGCCTGGCGAGCCATTTCGCCGCGGACATCCGCTGGCAGGGTGGCAGACTTGAACTCGCTGTCGAGCCACTCGGCCGGACACTCCAGGTGGATCTCCAGGCCGGGCAGCAAGAGCGGCTGCTCACACACTTCGCGTTCGCGGTGCAACAACACCAGGCGCGAGGTGGGGCGTGCCAGGGCCAGGATATTCCCCTCCAGGGGAGGCATAAGCGGCTGAACCTCGGTGGCCAGGAGGTCCTTGCCAGAGACCCGGGGACGCTTGAGAAACTCTTGCAGCGCCGCGCTGCGAGCCAGTGTCTCGTCCAAACATTGCCAGTTCCCGCCGTAGTGCTTTTCGAGTTGATCCTGCTCCCGGGCAGCCAGCTGCAAAGCTCGCTCGCTCAGGCCTGCCTGTTGCCACTGCCAGGGAGGTGCACTGGTCCACCGGATGGGGTCGTTGCTCAGCACCTCGACCAGGCTGCAATCCACCAGGTGAGTGGTGGGAAGACAGGCTATTTGGGTCAGGCGCGGGTAGGTATGGCCCAGGCCTTGCAGCAGGAACTGCCTTACCCAGTTCTGGTTGCTCGAAGGGGGGGCCTCCAGAGCCCGCTCCAGAGCCTGATCGACCCTGCTTTGAACATCCTCAAGGCATTTTCTCCAGGGGGCTCGCGAAGCCGGCACGTAGCGTTCGATGCCCCGATTGAAGTTGGCCGTTCGGATGTCGAGCTTGAAGTGGTCGCCATAGACTCGGGCCAGAAATGGCAGGGTGGAGGGCACGATTTCTGGCTCGACGGCCAGACCTCGGGTGATCAGCTGGATTTTCCCACCCGACCCTTGGGGCAGCACCTCGATGCAAGCTCGATACTCGGCCTGCTCCCAGTGCAAGGCATGAGCCCCGGGATCGGGCAGTTTGGCGGCATACTCGCGGGCTCGGGCAAGGTCTTCGAGAAATACATCAAAGTTGCGCACTCCTAACCCTGGAGTGCATTCCAACGCCCGTCGACCCTCGCCACTGGTCACGAGCAGCACGAGCGCATCGGGCAGCAACTCCGGGTGCTCGGGTAAGGGATGCTTGCCCGACACGAAGGCGATGGTTCTACCTACCGACTGGGCCGTGCACAGGCCTTCCAGGCTGTGGGCTCGGCCCTGGAGGTCGCGAAAAAGCTGACTGCGAGCAAAAAAGCTCTCCCGTGGGTCGCGCTCCTGGGCCAGGGCTTTAAGCATGGGTTCGGTCAGGGATCCGGGTGTATCGGCCTGTTCCGAGAGCAGCGTGGCGCAGCGCTTGAGCCAGGCGGCCGAAGCGGCCTCGAAGAAGTCCTCGCGCACGTCCTCCCAGAGGGCGTCAATAGCGCCTTCTTCGATCTCGCAGACCACGGTAAAGGCGAAAGGCACATCTCCCAGGCGCCGCTCGCACAAGGGACGTCCCTCATGAAGAAAGCGAATCGAGCCGCCGGAAGGCAGCCAGTTCGAGGCGATGCCCAGAACCCAGCCCGGCTCGGAACATTGGTGCAGCCAGGAGAGGGGTGGTAGGCTCAGGCTCTGGACGGGCTGCTGAGCCCAGCGACGACGGTTGGTTTCGCGTCGCAGGCTCTGAAGCACCTCGCGAGTGGCTTCTTGAAGCCTGTCCCTCAGGTAGATCTGCAGCAACTGAAGGGCCCGTGGGTCGCTTTCCATAAGGACCAGGTCCTCTACTTCGTAAGCCAGCGGCAGGGCGGAGTGGTAGATGGGCCCCGCATACTGTAGCAAGGCCGACAGCGACCAGTAGACGCCTCTCTGGTCGCAAAAGACCTGGCTGCCACGCAAAGCAACTTCAATCGCGGCAGCCCAGGGTGTCAGTGGGGGCAGAAGGTGATCCAGAATCAATGCTCGCGATACTCTACTGACGGGTGGTTCGCCACAGTGAGCCAGCAAGCACATGGGGAAGGTGGCGGGAATGCAATCTAAGAGTTGCTGATAGCTTTCGTCCTCAACAACCGAGCCCAGCGAGGCGTCCAGACGAGCGGTGGGTTGGTCCCAGTAGACGGTGCCCCCCCAGGCCAGTCCAAATTCGGGATGCTTTACGGCCGTGGTCATTTCATCCACCACCAGAACCAGATGGGAGAGGTGACCTTCGAGTAGAAAATAGCTACCCTTCCAGGGTCCGATGGAGCTCTCGACATGTGCTCGCTCCAGCAGCTTGCCCTGCACTTTCAAGCTGTGCCGACAGTGGCGCGCGCGTTCACGCAGCCGGGCCAAAGCCCCCTCCAGCAACTTGCGGGTCAGTCCGCCGCCCTCGGCCACGATTTCGCAAAGTTCGGGTCGCTTCCAATGCTCCCCCTGGCCCTCCAGCAGGTCCCACTGTTGTTGGCTGCGTTGGCCGCGCCAGAGCAGTCGGTCGGGCGCCAGTGCCAGCAAGGCCTGGCTGGCGGCCGCCAATCGTCGCCACTTGGAATCGGCTTCGAAGACCTCGAGTTCGAACTCAGCGGGAAATCGTTCGGGCAGTTCCAGAGGGGCGCACACGATGCTGAGGCGCTGACGTTCCGATTTGACTTCGAGTTGGCTGGCGCCTACGCGAATCAAGCCAGCCACAAGTTGAAACAAAAAGTCCTGTGGGTCTTCCAACTGGAAGCGTGCCAGCTTGCTGGATGCCTTGCCGACCTCAAGGGTGAATTCGCCCTGGGCGTGCAGCAGGCTATCGCGCCCGAGTTTTTCCAGCAGGGACTTTTGCATCAGGGCACCCTCGAACGACTGCGCAGCCAGTAGTTGGTTCGCTGCTGCAACAGCTGAAGCGAAGTAAGCCCCGTACGCCGCTCCAGCAGGTGGCCTCGGCTGTCCAGCCAGCAAACCTGGGGCATTTCGCGCCGTTGCTCCCAGAGGTAGCCCCAGCGTTTGTAGCCCGGTGAGTCGACCTCGTCGACGTCCAATTGCAGGCGTTGGGCGGCTATCGGGAGCCGGGCGAAGTTTTGCCAGATGGGCTCCATGGCCGCGCAGGCGCCGCAGTATTGCCCGGTGAGAAGCAGCACGATGATGGACACTTCAGCGCAGCGGGTTGCGGTTGAGCACCAGCAGCCGGGGTTCGCTCATGTCCTCCATGCTGTAGCGCACCCCCTCGCGTCCACAGCCCGACTGTTTGACCCCGCCATAGGGCATGTTGTCGACCCGAAAGGTGGGAAAATCGTTGGCGATCACGGCTCCCACTTCCAGTCGCTCAAAGGCCGATTGGATGCGCTCGATATCGCGGGTAAAGACGCCTGTCTGCAGGCCATAGGGGGAGGCGTTGACCCGCTGCAGGGCTTGCTCCCAGCTTTGGTAGGGCTCGACCGTAGTGATGGGACCGAAGACTTCTTCGCAGCCCAGGCGAACGTTGCTGGGAACGTTGCGGAGGATGGTGGGCGGAAAGAGCGGCGGCCGGGCCTGGCCACCCAGAACGACTTCTGCCCCCGCATTCACCGCCTCGTCCACCCAGCTTTGCAGTCGCTCGAGTTCCTGAGATCGAATCAGCGGACCGACGGTGGTGGCCTCCTGGGCAGGATCGCCAACCGCCAGTTTTTCGACTTCTTGTCGGTAGGCTTCCAGGAAGGTGTCAAAAATAGTCTCTTCCACCAGAATGTGCTGAACCGAAATGCACACCTGGCCGGCGTAGGCATAGCCGCCCACGGCCAGGCGAGCGGCGGCATGGGCCAGGTTGGCATCGGAGTGCACCAGAGCACAGGCGTTGCCCCCCAACTCCAGAACCACCTTTTTGCGGGCCGCTCGTGCTCTGAGGGCCCAACCCACCCGGGCGCTGCCCGTGAAGCTGATCACCGGCACTCGCGGGTCGTCAACGAGCGCTTCAATTTCTGGGATGTCCAGGTTGAGGCAACTGAAGCCCCCGACCGGCACCCCACTGGCCAGCATCAGTTCGGAAAGCAATAGGGAGGTCAGTGGGGTGGCCGGGGCCGGTTTGAGAATCACGGGGTTGCCCACCGCCAGCGCGGGGGCAACCTTGTGGGCCACCAGGTTGAGGGGGAAATTGAACGGAGTGATGGCGGCCACCGGGCCGCTGCCGAAGCGCTGTAGCACTCCCTCGTAGCCGGCCGTGGCAGCGGTGATGTCCAGCGGCACCACCTCGCCGCCGAAGCGCAGGGCCTCGTGGCTGGCCAGCGTAAAGGTGGTGATGGCGCGTTTCACTTCGTCGCGGGCCAGGCGAATGGGCTTGCCCGATTCGGCGGTCATGGTCTGGGCGAACTCTTCGAGTCGCTGCTCGAGGCCCCCAGCGATGCTGCGGCACCATTCCGATTTTTGAAATCGACTGGCTGCGCGCATGGTTGGTGCTGTTGCTGCAGCTGCCGAGAGGGCCGACTCGAGCTGTTCAGAACCTGCCCAGGCCACCTCGGCCACTGTATTTCCGTTCCACGGGTTGATCACCGGTCGAAGGTCCTGGCCCTGCCAGGGTTGACCGGCTACAATCAGGGGCACTCGCTTCACGGCCGGGTTTCCTCCGGAGGCGGCACATCGAAGGCAGGGTTGCGCCCAAAGAAGCCGTTGGGCAAAAGCTTGAAGCCAGTGCGATGGGCCGACATGATGGGCCACTCTTCGGGGCGCGGGTTGTGGGTCACGCCCATGGTATACCACAGCACCACGTCCTGGTTGCTGAGCGACTCGTTGTTGTCGGCATAACCGGGAAGTCCGCTGCTCTCCTTGGACTGGTTGGGATATTCTCCCGAGGAATAGAGTTCCTGGGGACGGTAGCGAGTACCCCACAGGTGGTGATGCAGGAAGCCCGCCCGCTTGGAAATGGGTGCGTCGGGGTGCAAATAGGGAAGTGAGTTTTCACCCGGTTCCAGCTGGTAAGCGGTGGGCTGTCCCAGGCGATTGCGCCGGTTAGGATTGGCCACCAGCCAGGTGCGATGGGCCGCCATGTTGATGTCTCGGCGTGCTTCCTTCTCGGTTTTCAGCTCCAGCACCCGGCGCGTGAAGGCATTCTTGACTGGGTTTTCGGGCCCGGGTGGGAGGGCGTGGTTGTTGGATTCGTAGAGGGAATTCTGGGCTCCATCGACGTCGAAATCGAGGCGAAAGCTGAAGAAGTGCTGGTGGTTCGGAGCCACGATGTTGGGGCCCACCAGGCGGCCGAAGCGCTCTTCACCCTGACCGTCCAGACCTTTGGATTGGGTGGCTTGAACTCCCTTGGCCAGGACAATTCCCGTCAGTTGGGCCTCGACCCCGATGGAGCCATCTTCGTGCAGCACCCAGCTGAAGGCATAGTCGTAGTTGCCCACGGTGGCCACGTAGGTCAAATACAGGCTGCGAGCAGGGCGGGTTTCGTCTTCGTTGCTATCGTAGTCGCGGTGCTTCCAAAGCAGCCCTAGCTCGCGCTCGTAGATGGCCACGTTATTCTTCTCGACGTAGGGCTTGCCGAAATCGTCGGCAAAAACGCTGTCGAGCAACACCGCATAGCTGGGCACTTCGAACCCTTTGCGCAGGCCGCCAGCCAGGCGACCCACGCCGTATTCGCCCAGGTCGAAGGCATTGCGCCAGTGCCAGTTACTGGCACTATCTCCATAAGGAACAACCATCTCTGAAAGCGAGCCGCGATATAGGATGGAGCGCCAGTTGCCGGCGTCGTTGTAACAGAGGTCGTTGAGGACCAGGCCTTCACGGGGGTGCATTTGAAAATGAAAGCGCCAGCGGTTCCATGTGACCACGTTGCCGTCGAGCTGAAAGTTGGTTCCTTCGGGCAGGGCGTGCACGATGGGTTTCAGCGGGGGGCGCAACGAACCGACTTCTTTGCTGATGGAAATCGGATCCAGTTCCCCGATGGGCTCTTTGACCACCGGGGCGACCTTGCCCGTGTCTTCCACGCGGATGACTTTCAGCGAGTTCGGATCGACCAGTGCCACCACCCCTTCGATGGGGTGGCTGTACGCGTTGCGTTTGCCCGCCGGCTTGTAGAAGCTGAGGCAGCGCAGCAACCGACGTCCGCTCTTGTGGTCTTCGGGGCGCAGCAGGCCGGTGCCCCAGGTGTCGATTTGCACATGTTCAAAGTCTTCGATGCCGCGTTTGCGAATGGCGGCCTGCCAGGCTGGATGCTTGCGCACCGCCTCGGCGGGTGACTTGTATTCTTCGACCAGCACTCCGGGTTGGGCCCCCGGCAGGTGCTTCCAGGAGGCCACCTTCTTCTGATTGAGGTCGACAATGGCTTCGAAGACTTTGTCCTGTTGGCGATCCAGGATCACGGCCTTGGCCTGACGCTGAAGGGGGCCCCCAGGTCGAAAGTTCTTCACGGCGACTTTGGGAGGCTCGACCACGGTCACCTGGGGAAAGCGGCTGCCTTCGGTCAACTTGCCCGCGTCACGCAGAACGCTCACCATGGTTTCCAGCTCCTGAGCGTCCAGGGGGTCGAGGGGGTGTTTCGGTTCAGCACCCAGCGGCAGGGCCACCAGCGCCAATATCATGAGTGATTTTTTCAATGCAGCACTCCTTCCGTTGCGGCTACCAGAGCCTGTTCAAACAGTTCCAGACCTTCCTCGAGCTGGGCGTCGTCGATGACCAATGGCATGAGCGTTCGAATCACGTTGTTGCCGGCCCCCGACTTCAGCATCAGCAATCCACGCTGCAGGGCTTGGTGCAACAGGCGCGCGGCCAGAGCCGAGTCGGGCTCTTTGCTGGCAGGGTCGACCAGTTCGATGCCCACCATCGCCCCCAAACCGCGCACCTCGCCAATGCAGGTGTGACGCTCTTGCAGGCGGGCCATGTGCTGGTGCACTTTTTGGCCGATGACTTCGGCTCGCGCCACCAGGCCCTCCTTCTCCAGGGTTTCGATGGCGGCCAGGGCGGCGCGGCAGGCCATAGGGTTGCCCCCATAGGTGCCCCCCAGGCTGCCGGTAACCAGCGCGTCCAGGATTTCGGCCCGGCCCGTCAGGGCCGATAGGGGCAGGCCAGCGGCCAGCGATTTGGCGGTGGTGATCAGGTCGGGCACCACTCCCCAGTGGTCGCAGGCGAAGAGTTTGCCGGTGCGGCCGAATCCTGATTGCACCTCGTCGGCCACCAGCAAGATACCGTGGGCATTGCACAGTTCACGCAGGCGGGGCATGAAAGTGGGCGGGGGCACCACGAAGCCGCCTTCGCCCAGCACGGGCTCGAGCATAACGGCCGCTACCTGGTCTGGGGGGAGGTCGGCCCGGAAGACCGCTTCTAAGGCCTGAAAGCTGTCTTCTTCGCTGATGCCCCGATAGGCATAGGGAAAGGGAACCCGGGCCACAGGCCCTGGGAAAGGCCCGAAGCCCACTTTGTAGGGCTTGACCTGGCCCGTGAGGCTCAGCGCCATCATGGTGCGACCGTGGAAGGCTCGGTCGAAGACCACGATACCCGGCCGACCGGTGTAGGCACGGGCCACTTTGACGGCGTTTTCCACCGCTTCGGCCCCGCTGTTGAAGAGCACCGTTTTTTTGGGATGCGCTCCTGGCGTGATGGCGTTGAGCTTTTCGGCCAGGTCGACGTAAGAGCTGTAGGCCACCACCATGAAGCAAGTGTGGAGAAATTGCTCGGCCTGATCTTGCAGGGCCGAGACCACCAGGGGTGGACAATGGCCCATGTTCAGGGTGCCGATTCCTCCGCTGAAATCCAGGAAGGTGTTGCCGTCGACGTCGGTCAGGGTTGCCCCTCGGGCCGAGGCGATGAACAGCGGCGTGGCGTGGCCCAGGCTCTTGGGCGTGTGCTGATGGAGTCGCTCCATCAGTCGCTGGCTTTCGGGGCCGGGGATGGCGGTCTTTAGCTGAACCGTTTTCATCGAGGTTCTCCCAACTTGACCATTACGTGCTTGGCCTCGCTGTAGTCATCCAGCGCATAACGCGACTGGTCTTTGCCATATCCCGATTGCTTGAATCCGCCGTGGGGCATTTCGCTGACCAGGGTGCCGTGGTCGTTGACCCACACGCAGCCAAAATGCAGGCGTCGGGTGGCCCGCATGGCCCTGCCCAGGTCTCGCGTCCACACCGAGGCCGAGAGGCCGTAATCGACGCCGTTGGCCCATTCCATGACCTGTTCTTCGCTGTCGAAGCGGGTCACGGTAATCACGGGTCCGAAGATTTCCCGCTGAACCACTTCGTCTTCGTTGCGGGCACCCACGATGACGCTGGGCGGCAGGTAGAAGCCGCCGTTGAAGCTCTGGCCACCACGCAGGATTTCCAGGTGCTTGAGCTGGGAGGCTCGTTCCAGGAAGCCCTCGACGCGCTCTTTCTGACGCAGCGACACCAGCGGGCCCATTTCGACGTTCTCGGTGTCCGGAGGGCCCACCACCATTTCCTTGACGGCCGCCTGCAGGCGCTCGACCAGGCTGTCGTAGATGCCTTTCTGAGCATAGATGCGGCAGGCTGCGGTGCAGTCCTGACCGGTATTCATGAATCCAGCAAAGCGGATGCCCGCCACCACCTCGTCGAGATCGGCGTCGTCAAAAACGAGCACCGGCGCCTTGCCACCCAGTTCCAGGTGCACCCTCTTCAGGCTTTGCGAGGCGGCTCGAGCTACTTCTTTGCCGGTGCCCACGTCGCCGGTGAGCGACACCATGGCCACCTGAGGATGTTGACACATGGCTGCCCCCACCGATTTGCCGTGGCCGTTCAGTATGTTGAGAACTCCGGGCGGAAAGAGGTCGGCGGCCAGTTCGGCCAGGCGCAAGGTGGTTAAGGGGGTCAATTCGGAGGGCTTGAGCACCACGGTATTTCCCGCCGCCAGGGCAGGTCCAATTTTCCAGATGGCCATCATCAGGGGGTAGTTCCAGGGAGCGATCTGGGCCACTACGCCCAGTGGCTCGCGACGGATCCAGCTGGTGCGCCCCGGGGTGTATTCGCCGGCTGCGGGAGCCTCGAGCACCCGAGCCGCTCCGGCGAAAAATCGCAGGTTGTCGGCGATGTAGGGCACCTCGAAATCGGCCAGAAACTTGGGTTTGCCCACATTGGCCGACTCCAGTGCCGAGAGTTCCTCGGCTTTCTCTTCCAGCCGGTCGGCCAGTTTGAGCAGTGCCCGGGCGCGCTCGCCAGGCGGAGTCTCGGCCCAGCCCGGAAAGGCTTTGTGAGCGGCCTGGACGGCCTGATCGACCAGCCCCTCATCGGCCAGAGGGACTTCTTGCAGGGGCTTGCCGGTCGAGGGGTTGGTGGTCCACTCGCTGGCCGGTGCCTCGACAAACTGACCATCTACAAACAGCTTCATCGGGTGCTCCTCACGCTTTGCACTTCTTCTCGGACATACATTTGACGTTTGGCCAGATCGGCGAAGAAGGGCCAGGGATCGAAGGCAGCCTCCGGTCCGAGCACGCCCTTTCGCAACACTTCCCCGCGGGCCACCCGCTGGGCTCCGATGGAGGCCGGAATGCCGGTGACCTTGCCGGTAGCCAGTTCGCCCCATTCCGAGGTGGGTGGGTGGCTCAGGTTGTAGGTAGCCGTCACCTTGTAATCGCCCTTGCGCCCTACCACCTCGACGTTGAGCAAGAAGGCCCACTCGCCCGGCCCGGGCCAGCCGCCGTTGGCGAGAAAAATGGCTCGCAGCGTCTCTTTGGGGGGCACCTGGTGACCTCCGGCTTGCAGAGGTTTGGTCGAGAGCAGGCCGACTTCATTGTAGTGCTTGAGAGCGTGCATGATTTCAGGACGCCAGGTACCGCGTACATCCACTCTGCGCACTCCGGGGATGAATCGAGGCAGGGTATGGGTTTCCGAGTGGGGCACATACCAGGTCTTGACCCGACCCACGGGAGGGTCAAAGGCAACCTCTTTCTCACCTTCAAAGGGGGGCAGTTCGACAAACTTGCCGCTTTCGTAGTAGAAGCGCGTGGTGTCCGGTGAAAACTCGTCGAGCACCGTGGAGAGCAGCCCGGGCGAGGGTGCGATGGAGCGGTAGGTGGCGAAAGCGATGTGGATTTCTTCCACCTGGTCCATGTGGGTGGCCCCGGCCTTGGCCATCAGGTTGGTGACTCCTGGAGTGGCGCCCATTCCCAGCACGATGCTGACGCCAGCAGCCTCGGCTTGCTCCGTCATGGCCAGTTGCTTAGGAGTATTGTAGAGCCCGCCCAGGTCGAGCAGCGGTTTGCGGGCTTCGATGGCGGCCTCGGTAATGGTCAGGCCGAAGGCGTAGCTGGTGCAGTTGAGCACCACATCGTAGTCGGCAAACAGGTTCACCAGGTCGGCTTTGTTGTTGACATCAACGGCCAGGGCCTTGAGGCGTGAATCTTTGAGCTGGTCGCACCAGGCCTGGGCCTTGGCCTGGTCGATGTCGGCCACGGCGATGGTTTTGAAATCGCTGTGCTCCACGAGATCGCGGGTAGATTCGCTTCCCATGGCTCCGCAGCCGCCCAATACTAAGATGTTCACGCCTTATTCCTCCTTGAGATGTTGAGTCTGTCGGGCCTTGAGCCAGACCAGCACTGGGTTTTCTTGAGCCGGCACAACCAGCACAATGGCTGCCAGCACCATGGCGGTGGCGGTCCATTGAAGCTGGCTGATGGGCTCGTGCAAAATGGCGGCCGCGTAAAGCAGCGTGGGCACCGGGTAGAGCCCCGAGAGGGGGCTGACAATGGCGGCGGGCCCGCGATGGATGGCAGCAAATAGGGTGAGGTCGCCGAGGGCGTAGAGAAAAACGATGAATAGCCCCAGCCCCAGGGCTCCGGTCCACTGAGGCTGGCCAGCCAGGCCGTAAGGCAACATGGTCAGAGCCATTCCGAGTGCGTTGATCATAAAGAAGGTGGTATCGTTAGCCCCGGGTTGCAGATAGGCCTGCTTGAAGAAGGTTACCGCCACGGCCCAGCACAGCACGGTGAGCAAGCTATAGGCAAACCAGCCACTCAGTTCCAGCGACTGGCCTCCCGACCCCCCGCCCAGCATCAGGGTGGCTGCGATGGCCAGAGCCACGCCCAGCAACTGAATGGCAGCCAGTCGTTCTTTGAGGAAGACCAGGGCCAGCACAGCAGCCAGGGCGGTGTAGCCTGAAGTAATGGTTTGGACCAGCGCCGCCGGTCCCACTTCGAGGGCCCGAAAATAGGCGATCCAGGCCACGCCGTTAAACAACTGACCGGCCATGGCCCAGACCAGAAAGCGGCCGCCGACCAGCGGCGGGCGCCCCAGGCCGATCCAGGTCAGGGTATTCAGTACTCCCTTGACGGCCACGAGCAGGATGCAAAATTGAGCAGTGCCCAGGTCGGCCTGTTTCCAAATGCCTCCGGCCAGCCCGTAAGAGAGCACCGTGCAGGCCAGAGGAGCTGCCCAGGAAAGAAGTGGCGAAGACACCACCTACGGTTCGGGATCGCCTGGACGATCCCCCTGCCGGGTGATTGACACGCGGAGCCGCCTCGAGTACATTCGAGGCGTGTTCCCATAGCGCAATGGATAGAGCGTCTGGCTTCGGACCAGAAGGTTGGGGGTTCGAGTCCCTCTGGGAACGCTTTTTATTTTTTCACGAGGGATTAAACAGCCCCTAGCGACTCTTGGCAGCTGTCACGCACCAGGAGTCTTTTTGTTTCTTGGGGTCAGGTTGGCGTATCGACCTCGTCCCAGTCATCGCCCCCAAAGCGAATCAACCAGTTGAGCGCGTGATGTCGCTCATGAACCACCAGCGGCAGAGCGGACTGGCGCAGCGGAACACGGGCGGCGTCGGAGGCCCAGTCCAAGTTCTCTGGAATGTCCAATCCCTTGAGGGCCGACTCGCGAAGAGCCCAGTGCAGGCGCGTGGTCAACTCCAGTTCGTCCAGGATTTCGGCCCTCGGTCGCAACCGCGCTTCTCCCACAAACGCTGCCTGATCTTGAGTCGCAGCGAAAATGCGCTCGTGCACTCCGTCAACGTCGCACATCGCACTTGGCCAGGGTGGGACTTCGGTCATTCCCAAAGCCCACATCAGGATCACCAAAGCTTCGAGCCGCCAGATCAGCGATTGCGCCAGCTCATCGTCTGTTTCCTGAAAGAGCCGCGACTCCTCGGGAGAGAGCTCAGCGTTGCCTACGAGCGCAACGGCTCGTTCTCGTTCCATGCCACGCGCAAAGCAGACCGTCCCGTGCATGGCCAGCAATCGTGAGGCCACCTCCGAGGCCGTGCGCAGCTCGACCTCCTCGTCATCCGGTATCCAGCGAATCGGTCTGGCTAAAACCGGTACCTGATAGCGGTCCAGGCGAGGCTGAACTCGAGCCTGCCGTTGCGCCTGGGACTCGGTCTGCGAAACCGGGGCGCTGCGCCCCTTGCGCACGGTCGCCAGCTCCAGGGGCACCAGGGGCGGCTCATCCTCCGGGACGAAGATGCACTCGCCAAAAGGCGTATACAGCTTCTCGTGGGCAAAAATCAGACAGTCTCCGTAGGTAGCGGCCATACTCAGCAACAGGCTCTCGGCTTCCAGCCTCGGACCGCTAACGTCAACGCGGCAGGCGGTGGCCGCTTTCACCCCGTGAAGGATGCTGGTTCCAGTCATTGCCCGCTCCTGCGCTGCGCTGAACGACGAATCCCGTGAGAGGCAGCTTCTCCTCCGGCATCGGCGGAAAGAGGGTGAGCTGAGCTTCCGGCCAACGGATCAGCGAAGTGCCGTTCTCCCCTGGATGGAACTCGGCCCCGCTCAGCGTCAGAGACCGGATTTCTTCCAGCGACAACGCAGGCTCGGCCCGACTGTACACCAACTCATCCCGGTAAATTCCCCAACGCCCATCTCAGCGGAACAGATTGAACGGTCGGGGCAAATGCACATCCCTGCCCGTGACCGGGTCCTGCTCAAGGACCACCACCAGGTAGTGGGGACCGCAGCTGGTGAGCAGCCCGTGTAGCCGCTGATTGCCGCGGGTGAAGTCCAGGCCTGCCCCCATCTGGTCGGCGAACTGCCACCCCTGGGCTCCCAGATATTGCTCCAGGCCTGGGTGGCGAAAGGCGCTGACGCCATTTGCCGCGACCTGTCGTGCGTCCAGCATCAGTCGTCCCGGCTCCACCTCGACCAGGCCCGAAGGCACGTGGCCCAACTGGATGGCGCCTCGCAGCAAAGCCAGCGAGGATGCCTGGTCAGAGTGCCAGTGAAAATAGACCAGGGGCAGCAAGGCCAGCGCCATGAGCGTAGCCACCAGAACCTTCACCAACGTCCTCATCTTTGCACGATTCGCCACCGTCCCCTCAGGTCTTGCGCAAGGGGTTGCCTCCCCTCGTGCCAAAGCACACCCTCACCCAAATCGAGGAGGCGCTGTGAGTCAATACCTGAGCATGGAAACCCTGAGCTGGATGCTGTTCGACGTGTTCAAAGTGGGAGAGCTGCTCAGCGCCCCCCGATTCCAGGATCACGACGTGGCCTCGTTTCGCATCCTCCTCGACAGCGTCAAGAAGTTCGCCGACGCCGAGCTCTACCCCGTGTTCCGCGCCATGGACGCCGACCCCGCCCGCATGATCGACGGCCGGGTTGTGGTCCATCCGGCCGTGGCCACCATGCTGGCCAAAGCCACCGAGCTCGGCCTCGTGGGCTCCACCCTCGACTACGACGACGGCGGCATGCAGCTGCCGGCCACCCTCTACCAATCGCTCAACTTCATCGTCGACGCCGCCAACAACCACCTCACCGGCTACACCGGCCTCACTTCCGGGGCCCTGGGGCTGCTGTGCACCTTCGGTTCCGAAGAACTCAAAGCCACCTATCGCGACAAAATGATGTCCAACGAATGGGGCGGCACCATGGCGCTGACCGAGCCCCAGGCCGGCAGCTCGCTTTCCGACGTCGCCACCGAAGCCATCCCTCGCGACGACGGCAGCTACAGCATCAGTGGCCAGAAAATCTGGATTTCCGGCGGCGACCACCAGTTTGCCGAGAATTTCGTGCACTTCACCCTGGCGCGCGTTCCCGGCGGCGGGCCGGGCACCAAAGGCATCTCCCTGATGCTTATCCCCAAGTTCCGTCCCGAAAACGGCCAGCTCGTCAGCAACGACGTGGCCACCGTCGGCGACTTCCAGAAAATGGGCCAGCGCGGCTACACCACCACCCACCTCGTCTTTGGCGAGAACGGCGACTGTCGCGGCTGGCTCTTGGGCACCCTGCACAAAGGCCTCGATCACATGTTCCAAATGATGAACGGCGCCCGCATCCACGTCGGTAGGGGAGGTGCTGCCATCGCCACCGCCGCCTACTACGCCTCGCGCCAGTTTGCCCTCGAGCGTCCCCAGGGGCGACGCCTGCAGGCCGGCGGCGTCAAAGACACCAGCGAGGGTCAGACCCTCATCATCAACCATCCCGACGTGCGCCGCATGCTGCTCACCCAGAAAGCCATCGCCGAAGGCTCGCTGGCCCTGGTGTTGCAGGCCGGCTACTACTCCGACCGCGAGAAGACCGCCGCCGACGAGGATGAAGCCCGGCGCTATCACGACCTTCTTGAGCTGCTGACCCCCATGGTCAAAACCTATCCCGCCGAGGCCGGCCGCCGCGCCGTTGACCAGGGCGTACAGGTGCTGGGTGGAGCCGGCTTCTGCGACGAATACGTGCTCCAGCAGTACTATCGCGACGTGCGCATCATGGCCATCTACGAAGGCACCACGGGCATCCAGTCGCTCGACCTGCTGGGTCGCAAAATCTCCATGAACAAAGGCCAGGCCCTCAAATTCCTGATCTCAGAGATCCAGCAAACCCTCGAGGCCGCCGCCGCCGAGCCCGAGCTGGCCGCCTACGCCGCCCAGCTGGGCGAGCAGCTCAAACTCAACCAGCAGGTGCTGGGCCACCTCGCCCCCCTGGCTGCTCAGGGCGAGTTCGAGAAAATGCTCTCCGACGCCACCCTCTACATGGAGTTTCTCAGCAACGTCGTGGTGGCCTGGCAGTGGCTCAAACTGGGCCTGGCCGCCTATCCCCAGCGCGACAAACCCTTCTACGCCGCCAAAGTGCACACCATGAAGTTCTTCTACCAGTATGAACTCAGCCGCAACGTCTCGCTGGTGAAAACCATGCTCGAGCCCGAGCGCCTCACCCTGACCGGGGCCATGGAAGTCATCGATTAAAGCCTCTTCCAGTGGTGGGGCGGAAAGCCGACAAACAGGGCCCGCCCCACCACGAAGTCGCGCGAAACCGTCCCCCACATCCGACTATCATACGAGTTCAGCCGATTGTCCCCCATGACGAACAATCGCCCAGGGGGCACCGTCAGCGGGCCCCACGATTCTGTACTAGCCACCGAGTGTGGCTCTGGCTGACCGTTTACCAGCACCTGCCCCTGGCGCATCTCCAGGCGATCTCCGCCCAGCCCCACGACCCGCTTACAAAACAGCTTATCGCCGGCCGGTCCAGGAAAGCACACCACGTCTCCCCTCCGCAGCTGGCCGTAGGCGTGCGCATGACTCAACCACACCACGTCCCAGGGCTCAATGGTCGGCTGCATCGAACCCGTGGGCACCACACAAGGGCGCCCCACCGCGGTCAACAGCACGAACATCAGCGAGAAGGTTCGCAGGTCCTTCCTGCCCCTCAGCCACCCGGCCAACAGCAACAGGCCCACAACGATGGACATCCACAGCATAGACCCCCCAACCGGCGAGCAGGCGACACGGTTCCCCCCGCGAACGCGCCTCCCCATGTGGATGATCGCCCCGGCCCCCTTTGGCCTGCTCGAGTTTACCGGCCCCGAACGCAACGACTTCCTGCAGCGCATGCTCAGCAACGACATGCGCCTCCAGCCCGGCCATGCCACCAGCGCTTATTATCTCAATGTCCAGGGACGCCCCGTTGCCCAGTTCTGGGTCTTCCAGGACAGCGACTCCACCTACCTCGTCTGCCCCCGCGAGTTCTCGGCCAGCAGCCTGGAAGAGCTCGACCGCATGCACTTCGGCGAGAAACTGCGCATGACCGACCTCAGCCAGCAGTACACCGCCTCGCTGCTGCTCGGGCCCGAGCGCCACGACTGGCTGCAGCGCTACTTCGGCCAGGTCGCCCCTGGCCCGTGGGCCTTCCAGCGCCTCACCACCGGCCTGCTCTGCCGCTTCCCCTGGGCCGCTAGCGGCAGCGACCTGCTCTTCACCCGCCAGCCCCTCGACCTCGAGGCCGACCTGGCCCCTCCCGAGCGCTTCCAGCAAGAGCGTGTTCGGGCCGGCCGGGCCTGGCCCAGCGACTGGGGCGAAAAGACCCTCTTTTTGGAAGTCGCCGAAGACCACGACTACCTCGACGGCAAAGGCTGCTACCCCGGCCAGGAAGTGGTGGCGCGCACCCTGCATCGCGGCCACATCAACCGCCACCTCGCCTGCCTGCAGTGCTCCGACCCCGCCCCCGAAACAGACTGCCGACTGCTTCACAGCGACAAAGACGTCGGCTGGATCTGCGCCAGCTCGCACCCCCATGCCCTGGCCTACCTGCGGCGCGAAGTCTGGCCGCCCGGCACCCAACTCCAGCGCAGCGACGGCGGCAGCGCCACCGTCGTGGCCCCCGAAAGGAACCCCTGATGCAAGCCTACCTCGACCTGCTCCGTGAAGTCCGCCAGCACGGCGTAGAAAAACACGACCGCACCGGCACCGGCACCCTCAGCGTCTTCGGCCGCCAGCTGCGCTTTGACCTGTCCCAGGGCTTCCCGGCCGTCACCACCAAAAAGCTCCACTTCAAGTCGGTCATCCTCGAACTGCTCTGGTTCCTGCGCGGCGACACCAACGTGCGTTGGCTGCAAGAGCGCGGCTGCACCATTTGGGACGAATGGGCCGACGAACAGGGCGAGCTCGGCCGTGTCTACGGGGCCCAGTGGCGCTCCTGGCGTTGCCCCGACGGCCGCACCCTCGACCAGATCGCCCAGGTCGTCCACTCCCTCCAAAACAATCCCGACTCTCGCCGCCACATCGTCAGCGCCTGGAATCCCGGCGAAATCGAAGACATGGCCCTGCCCCCCTGCCACGCCTTCTTCCAATTCTACGTGGCCCAGGGGCGACTCTCGTGCCAACTCTACCAGCGCAGCGCCGACCTCTTCCTGGGTGTGCCCTTCAACATCGCCTCCTACGCCGCATTGCAGCTCATGATGGCCCAGGTGGTCGGCCTTCAGCCCGGCGACTTCGTGCACACCTTTGGCGACGCCCACATCTACCTCAACCACCTCGAGCAGGTCGACCTCCAGCTCTCGCGCCAACCCTTGCCCCTGCCCCAGTTGCGCCTCAACCCCGAGCGCCGGGCCCTCGAGGACTTCGTCTATGAAGACTTCCAACTCGAGAACTACCAGCACCACCCGCCTATCAAGGCGCCCGTCGCGGTGTGAGACCCCTCCTGGGCCTGGCCCTGGTGGCCTGGTTGGCCGATTTCGTCCTGGTCAGGGGCTACGGCTATTACTCCGACGACTGGACTCACATCGTCTGGCGGTTGAACTACACTCTGGCAGACTTCTGGCGCGAACTGCAGCTGGGCTTTCAGGACGGCGGCGCCGGAGGTCGTCCCCTGGGCGTGCCCATCCCCGGAGCCGTGGCCGGCCTCGGCTATCGCCTGGGGGGAACCCTGGGTATCTATGGCCTCACCTACCTCGTGCTGCTGCTCAACGCCAACCTGGTGCGCGCCATCCTCGGGCGCCTCGTCTCGCCCCGGGCCGCCTTCCTGGGGGCCTGCGCCTTCCTGCTGTTCCCGGCCGACACCACCCGTCCGTTTCTCGAGCACGGGGCCCA
>CAZYPN010000023.1:0-100120 GCA_964649085.1 uncultured Burkholderiales bacterium
CAGCAGCCTTAAAGCATACTTGCGGTGGTAGCCAGTTGCCCGCACGAACTCATTGAGGATTTCCCGCTTAACCTTGCGCGTAGCAGCTTGATAGCGCGGTCTTACTTGGCAGAGAAGCTCTCTTCTTGACTGGAATCCCATCAACGATCTCACAATTCCGTTACCTCCCGCCCTTAAGGGGCCGGTAACATTATTCGTGAGGCAAGTGTGGGCTCACGAGTAAGATCTATGGTGAGTCAATGCGGCACGTTCGAAGTTTGTAGTGTCAAAATGCAATTTTGACACGACAAACTTCTCAGGGGAGCCCCAGGGTATTGTCCCTTTGCAAGATTGCTGGCTGTCGGACTTGCCAAAAACAGGCAACCTGGGCGATGTTTCAACTGGGATCACGCGATCGAAACGGTGTCCCCGGCCACTTGGCACACCAGGCCCTTGAATCGCAGGCCGGACAATCAGGTCCCAACCCGCCGTGACCCCTTTGGGCCCTCTGCGAGCCCCTACGCAAGACCCGGTCCGAATTTCTGAGGGCCCAACCCCTAAATGAACGCTTGACGGAGCACCAGGAACGCCTCAAGGGAGCCATCGTTGCCTTGCCGAAGAGGCGGGCCTCGGAGGGTCACGCGATGCTTTCTTTGGGTTCGAAGGTCGAGAAGGTCACGGTTTATCGTTCCGGGGCTTCGGTTACTCGGGTGGCCTGGCTGGAGTGCCCTGCCGATGGCTGGCCGGCGCAGATCCGGTTGGTCGGGCTGCCACTGAGTCTGAATGACACCAGCCTGAGAGTGCGGGTCAGTTATCCCGAGGGCGGGGGAGGAGTTCTGGCCACCGATCTGCAGCTCGACCTGGATTGGGAAGCCCCCGCCCGAGTTCCCGAGGAGGCTGTCGACGAGGCCGCTCTGGGCAAGGTGCGACAGCGGATTCGTCGCCTTAAGCTGCAGTTTGATCTGCTGCAGAAGGAGCTCAGCTGGCTGGAAAGCCTGCACGCCCCGGCGCCCAACCATGAAGAACCCCGGCCCTATCCTCTCAAGGCTCGCAGGGGGCTTGTCGAAATGCGCCAGCGGAAGTTAGCAAAAGGATACCAACGACGCGAGGAGCTCGAGGCCGAGTTGCGCGAGCTGCAGCAGCAGCTTCCCGAGAACAAGCCCCGCAAAGCCGCGGGTCCGCCCGAAACTTCGCCTATCTATAAAGCCGTGGTGCTCAACCTGCGCAACCATGGTGAAGGGCACTGCTCCAAGATCGGCCTGCACCTCAGCTATGAAGTCGAAGGTGCACGCTGGGCTCCCAGTTACTCGCTGCGCTTTGATCGCGACTTCACGATGGCCGCTCTGGAAATGCGGGCACTCATTTGCCAGAGTTCGGGAGAATCGTGGGAAGGCGTTCAGCTGGAAGTCTCCACCTCGGAAATCACCAGCTGGAAAGAGTTGCCCGAGTTGATGAGTCGCCACATTGGGCGCAGGCAAGCTGCGCCGCCTAAGGTCGGCTACCGACCTCCTCCGCCCAACACCCAGCAACTATTTGGCGACTTCGACCGTGGGCCCAGCCCGCTGCGGGCTGAGCCGGTTGAAGCGGTAGAGACAGCCCCGGCGGCTTCCCCGAGCGATTTTTATCACAGTCTCGAAGGCGGGGATCAGGCGTTCCCCCAGGGTAATGATGCGGCCGACCCCTTTGGGCCACCGGCCGATCCTTTTGCGCCCGCGGCCGATCCCTTTGCGGCCATCGACCCATTTGCGGCTGCGTCCGACCCGTTTGCAGCTGCGTCCGACCCGTTCGGGTCGGTGGATGACGACGCGGGACCCGCAGTGCGCAGTCCTTCTTCCCTGCCCAAAGGTGCCGTTCGTATGGCCTACATTCCGGCTCGAAAGGAGGCCTATGCCGATAAGCCGGTGCTGAGTCGAGAAAGGGTTCAGAAAGCCCCGACAAGTCCAGCCCAGGTTGGCGGCAGAGGGGGCGGCTTCAACATCCCCCGACCTCCGGCTCGTCCGGGTACCGGTCTTAATCCCGACTATCGCCAGGAAGACCGGTTTGCCGCCCTCAGTCCGGAGCTTCAGGCCTACGGCTTGCTCTATATGCCGGCCGCGTCGGAAGCGGGTCGGGGTCAACTGAAGGCCATGCATCCCCTGGAGGCCTGTCTGCAAATGTGGCGGCAACGCTATCCCGATTCGCCGGTTCATCCCCGGCCGTTGATCGATGCGGCTTTACGTCAGGCCAAGCAGGCGCTGTATCAATCTGCGCCAGCGGGTCACGAGCTGGTGGGCAGCGTGGGGGGCTTTGACTTTCTCTATCCGGGCGAGTTCCCGATCGACCTGCCAGCCGATGCTCAGTTTCACTCCGTTCCTCTGCTGCAGCGCCAGCTTGAAGCTCAGTTAGCCTGGATTGTGGTGCCGCGGGTGGTGCAGGACGTCTTTCGCGAGGCTCGGGTGGAAAGTCTTCCCGACCTCGCCCTGCCGGCCGGACCCGTCGATGTGTATGTGGGCACCGATTATCTTTCCACCAGCCGACTGGCTGCGGTGGCGCCGGGCCAGAGCTTCACCCTCGGTCTGGGGGTAGAGCAGTCGATCAAGGTGGTCCGCAACACCACCTATCAGGAGGCCACCTCGGGAATGATGGGAGGCACCCTCCTATTGCAACACGAGATCACGGTGGAGGCGGCCAACCAGCTCGGTCGTGAGGTGTGCCTGGAAGTTCGCGAACGCATTCCCCAGCCCCAGGACGAAAAATCGGAGGTAAAAGTGCGCGTCGATTCCAGCCAGCCCACCTGGGAGCGCCTGCGTGACTCCCAGTACGTCTACCGATGGACCTTGCGCATTCCCGCTGGTGAACAACGCAAAGCACAGGTAGCCTACACGGTGGAAATTCCCTCCAAACTAGAAATTGTGGGCGGCAATCGGAGGGAGTCGTGAGCGAGTTGCAGCTTCCCATCGTGCAGGTGACCTTGCTCGAAGACCGCGCGCTGATTCGGCGTCAGGGTATCGTGGAGTTGAAGGGCGGAGTGCAGCGCCTGCGTCTGCGCAACGTGGCTCCCTCGCTGGTCGACAAGACGCTGGTGTCTCAGTGGAACGAGTCGGGTGTTCGTACCCTGCACCTGCGGGTGGATCGTTATCGGCCGTCGCTGGCGCCGCCACCGGCCGAAGAGAGCCGGCCCGACCCCGCTGTGCTGCAGCGGCGGGCCCGATTGCAACAAGAACTTGCTGTTCAGCAACGCGAAGCCCAGTCGGCAGCCAATATCTATGGCGAACTCCTGCAGTCGATTTCTGAGCGTGTGGGAGTGGGTGAAATGGCCTTTGCCGAGTGGGAGTCGGAGATCGACGAGGTCGAGGCCTGGCGACAGAGTCTTCTGGGGCGACACTGCCAGTTGTTAGAAGAACTCGATGCTCTGGAGCAGCCGAGCGAATTTGTTGCCTGGACTCCGCCGCCAGCTGTTGCCGAGCTGCACACCGATCTGGTGTTGGAAGTAGAGGCCGGGACGGCTCAGAGCAGCAGTCTCGTTCTGGAGTACACCGTACCTTGTGCCTGTTGGAGGCCGATCCATCGGGCCGTGCTGGAAGGTAGGCAGCTGTGGTTTCAAACCGACGGCTGCTGTTGGCAGAATACCGGGGAAGACTGGAACGATGTGCAGCTGGTGTTTTCTACTCAGCGCTCGAGCCTGGGCAGTGAGCCGCCGGGGCTGCCACCCGACCGTCTGTCGGTGCAGAAGAAGAGCCAGACGGTGGTCGTCAGTGAGCGAGACGTGGAGATTCAGGAACTGGAGCCCGTGGCCCCGCGAACTCACACCGCCGAGATGCCGGGCATCGATGACCGGGGAGAATCGGTTCAGCTTCGCTCTCAGGCTCTCGCCTCGGTTCCCAGCCACGGCCGACCGGTGAGGGTACCCATCTTTGACTTCAGCGTAGAGGCCACGGTCGATCAGGTGTTGATGGCCGAGCTTTGCGCTGAAGTCCTGCAGCGGAGCTCCCAGGTCAACAGCTCTCCCTATCCGCTGCTGGCAGGTCCTGTAGATCTGGTGCGAGAGGCCGGGCACATCGGCCGAACCCAGCTCAACTACGTGGGCCGGGGCGAGCGCTTTACCCTGGGCTGGGGGCCTCAAAGCAGTTTGCGCGTGGTGCGCTCCGAGGTGCAGGGCAAGGAGGAAAAGGACGATCTGCTGGGGGGCTGGGTCAAGCAGGTACAGAAGATCACCCTGTCCCTTTCGAACCTCTCGATGCAGTCTCACTCCTTGACCGTGATCGAGCGGGTTCCCGTTTCCGAGGTCAAGCAGGTGGAGGTGGTGGTCGACAGCAAGGCCACCAGTCAGGGGGCCGCCCCGGACGCTCGCGGATTTGTCACCTGGACCTTGCAACTGGGGGCGCGGGAACGCCAGGTGTTGAACCTGGAGTATGCCCTGCGAAAGCGCAAAGAAGTGGTAACGGCCTGAAAGTTTACACCTCCTCAAAGCCTCCAGGGCCCCAGTTGCTGTAGGCTGGAGCCCTGGAGGACACCTTGCACATTCGCTCTGCCCCTCATCATCAACCCGTTCGCGTGCGTCCCGACCTGGGGTCGCCGCCTGCCAAAGATCCCGTCGCGAGCGGTGACCAGTTCCAGGCCTCTCGCAAGCCCGACGAGGGATTTCAGGTAAGTCGAGTGGTCAAAATGGGTGCCTGTCTGGCGGCGGGGGGAGCCGTGGGAGCCGCGGTGGGCCTGCAGGGTGGAGCCCTGAGCACGGCTCTCTCGGTGGGACTGATTCCCGGCGTAGCTGCTGCCGGTGTGGTGGCTGGAGCGGTAGCTGCTCAGCAGCTGGGCCCAAAATCGTGGGAGTATCGCTCCATCGTGGGCGGGCTCGTCGGAGGCGCGGTGGGCCTGGGGGCGGGCATCGTTCAGGCCTGTCTGGCCGGTGGCTCGGCGGGGCCCGTGCTGGCCGCCACCATGGCGCTCTCGGGTGCCTGCACCGGATTTAGCGTGTTTCTGAAGATCACCACCTGATGGCTTGGGCTCAGGGCTGGTTGGGGAGCAGCATCTGGTGCTCCAGGCGCAGCGCCGAGCGAGCATCGCCGAAGTCGGCGTAGACGTGCAGGCGCAGCAACTGTTCGTTTGGTCGGCTGAAGAACACGCCGCCCCCGGGGCCCAGTTGTACCAGGCGTCGATCCTGTCCGCCGGGCTCTTCGAGTCGCCGCCACAGGCTTCCGTCGTCCTCGGAGACCAGTCGGCAGACCTGCTCCCACAGTGGCGAACCGCTGGCGTCAAAGCGGATGAGGCCTTCCAGCCGCGGCCTTCGATAACGGCACTCTCTCACCGGATCGGCGGAAAAGCTGCTGGGCTGCAGCAGCTGAATGACCTGAAGTTCGTTGCGCAGATAAGAAATCGCCAGCATGGCCGCGCGTTGAGAGCGATCGTGGGCTTCGTGGCGGCGCCTGGCTCCCAGCCCGGCGCGGTGTAGCAACAGCAGTGCCGATGCCAGCAGACCCAACAAGGCACAGGCCAGCAGCAGTTCCCCCAGGCTGACCCCCCGCCTCATGCCGGAGTTACAAGATCTCGCGGAAGGTTCCGCAGGAAGCGCAGATCCGGGCCAGGGGGGTGCGCAGGGGCTTGCCACATTCGGCGCACGGGGGGCCGTGCAGGCTGGCTCGATGATGCCACAACGACATGACATTGGGCTCGCGCACGCCGGTGAGTTGCTGCCAGAAGGCCAGGACCTCTTTGTCGAAGCCCTGGCGCACAGCCACTTCCTGGGAGGCGCCGGTTTCCTGACGAAAGTGCTTCAGTTTGTGCAGATACTCGGTCAGCATTGGCTCAACCTGGGCCCATTCGGACTCGTCGAGCATGGGAACCTCGGTCTGACAGCGCCAACAATACTGGTAGATGGGCACAGAGAAAGCTTCCGAGTTTCAGACAACATCCCTGCTCTTCAGCAGGGGACTGCCTTCCAGGGCCTCGCGCAGAAGTTGCAGGCTGGGGCTGGCCAAAAGTTCCTCAAACTCTTTCGAAGAGATGGTATTCACCGTGGTGGGACGGCCGCGCCAGCGGTCTTCGGTGCCCACCTGGAGTTTGGTGGGATGAATGTGCCAACCCTTCAAACTGAGCTGATCTTTCCAGCTGCTGCCACCGGGCAGGGCGCGATAGCTGAGTTCACTGAGAATCAGTTCGGCCTTGCCGGGGGCCAGTTGCTCGGCCAGCTCTTTGAGGGGTTTACAGCGTTGTAAGAGCAGCCCGTGGGCCGTGCCACGGATCAGGCTGTTGACGCCGCAGTTACTGCGAAAGACCAGTTGGGAGCGACCCTCTTCGTCGAGCCCCACCAGATAGTCTTCGTTGGCCAGCAACTGAATGCGCTCGTCCTGCAGAAGCGGACGGGCTTCTTTCAGGTGAACCAGCTGGCCCTCTTCATCGGCCGGGGGCTTAAAGATGTCGCCCACCGTGGCCAGAATGCCCGACTGTGGTACGGCTGCGGGTTCGGCTCCGTTGAGGAGTGAGCCCACCAATTCCTCCAGTTGCTTGCGATTGACGCTGTCGAAACGCATCGAGTTGATTTGCTGCAGGTTGCATACCAACAAGGCACCGCCCAGAATGGCGATGGGCGCCAGAGCCGAGGTCAGTCCGAACTGGTGGCAGGCATATTGCACGCCGATTCCCAGCGGCGTGCCCAACAGTCCGGCAAAGCGGTCTTGATTGCCGTTGATCGCCCCAACCGTGCCCCGGGCATGTTCGACCACCAGATGGTTGGCCACATGGGTGCCGGCGCTGCCCCCCAGGTTGCCGGCAAAGGCTCCGCTGACGTTCAGAGCCAGGCTGATGGGCAAATTTTGGGCGGGCAGGAAAGCGGCGCCCGCAAATTGAGCAAAGGTATTGGCTGTGGACCACAGCGAGGAATACAGTGCCACGCGCTTGGGGTCGAGGTCTCCCATACGGGCCACCGTCATCGAAGCGGCCGTGTTGGCGGCCAGCCCCACGTACGAGTTGAGCGCTCCGGCCATGGCGATACCCTGGCCATTGGGGAAAGATGCCTGCTGCGAGTTGAACAGCAGCGAGGCTCCGCAGTAGCTGAGGGCCCCGCCGATCACACCACCGGCAACCTGCCAGGCCCTCAGACGCAGGTATTCGGGCGCGCAGGTTTCCTGGAGGTTGGGCGGGATAAGGAAGCTGGAGGCCTTGCTCAGCAGCGAACTGGGAGCCCGTGGTATGGCCAGCTGCTTGAGCTTTTCCACGTCGCTCTGGGGGGTCAGCTGGATGATGACTTCATCGCCCACCTGGCTATAGCCCGCAATTTCGCCTTCGCGCACTTTGCTGTCGAGTTCGTTGAGCGAGGAACCTTTGGGAAACTGCAGCACCAGCGGCGGTCGGGGTGGGGGAGGGGGGGAAGGGACCTGCTGTATTTTCATCTTGACTTCAGCATAGTGAGGTAGAGGTCGGGGCTTGTATCCAAATGTTTGCCATGTCTCAGGCGGGAGTTTTTCAATAAGTTTTTAATCATGTCAGAGGTAGCAGTTGCTACTCTGTGATCAACCATGAGCAGCATTTCAGGTCACGACCTTCAAAACCTTAAACAATCGGTTCACCTCAAGGGGCAGAGCCTGATCGATCGCGGGCGTCAGCTCCAGGAGCAGGGCTCGGCCCAGGAAGACGGCGGCTGGAATCAGCTCGTAGACGCGGTGGTTCTCGACGGTGCGGCCTCTGCCCAACAGGCCCAGGCCGAGGTGCAGGCCCATCAGGCTGGCGTGAAGCAGGCCGAGGGCAACCAGGTGCTCGAGCGCGGTCAGGACCGGGTGTTGGGCGGACAGGTTCAGCAACTCGACGGCCTCAGCGATATTCAGGAAGGCATTGAGTGGCAGAAGCTCGGCGTTGACGACAAGCAACAGGGCCTCGAGGATGTCAAGCAGGGGCTGAAGCGCCAGGGCGTCGCCGAGCGCTATCAGGAAAAGCAGCTCGGCAAGTTGATCCTGGCCCGCAATGCCGAGGCCCGCATCGAGGCCGAGAAGAACGCCGAGCGTCAGTCCATCGGTCGCGAGTTGCGTCAGCAGGCCAAGTTTGAGCGCCGCCAGGACCGAGCCATCGAATCCATCCAGCAAGGCTGGAATCAGGAGGTCGCCGCCCAGGAGCTCAAGGATCAGGGCGTGTCCAGGCTGTCCGAAGGTGGCGAAAAGATTCAGCAAGGCTCGGTTCACCGAGACGAGGCCGATTTCCACGAACTCGATTCCGATCAGCACCTGGGCCAGGCCAATCGCCTGCGCCATCAGGGCGAGGTCTGGCTCGAGCGCTCGCGAAACCAGGCCCAGGAGGCCGAGACCTGTCGCCAGGGCGCCTCCGACTGCCGCAACCTGGCCCAGCAGAAAGAGGCTGAGGCCGAGCGATTGGCTGGAAAGCTGGCTCAACTGCAGGGCGAATATCAGAGCCTGACCCGCCAGGCCCATTGTTATCAGCAGCGTGGTCAGCAGGCGATCGCCTGGGGTCAGCAGCTGATGATGTGCCCCTGGAGCTATCACTGCGGCTGGCACTATGTCCAGCAAGGACAGCGCGACCTGCAGGCCGCAGCTCAACTGCGTCAGCAGGCTCAGGGCAAGCTCCAGGAAATCGAACAGGTGCAGCGCCAGTCCTCCGAGCTTTCCGCCCAGGCCAGCGCCTTGCGCCTGGAAGCCTCGCAGAAACAGGGTCGAGCGGAAGCCCTTCAGGCCCAGTCGGAACAGGACCGTATCCGCGGTGAGCAGGCCCAGCGCCAGGCCATGGAAGAGTTAGGCGATGGTCTGACAAGCTATGTCAAAGCCAGCCAATCCGACCAGAAGGCCGAGGCTCTGGAACAGGCCGGCTCGGGGCTGCGCCAGGAAGGTTTGGAAACGTTCCAGAGCGGACGCGAGCTCGAGCAGCAGGCCCGTAGCCAGGAGCGAGAGGCGCTGACCCGCTATCGCGAGGCCCGCCAGGGCGAAGATCGCAGCGGTGACCGGCTGGAGGAATCGCTTGTCGACATCGCCGGATTGCGGGTCGAGGAGCGCCTGCTTCGCGAGGACGAGCGCCAGGCCCTGAAGCGTTTTCGAGAGGGCCTGCAGCGAGAGCAGAAGGCGATTGCCAAAGAAGAAGAGGGCGTCGAGCTTCTGCAGGGCTCGTTCCTGTTTGGAGAAGAGGGTCGTCGCCATATCGAGCAGGGGGTCTCCCAGGTCGAGGAGGGTCTCAGCGCCGAGCTCGAGGGCCTGCGACTGGAGAACCAGGGCTACCGTCTGCTCGAGGACGCGCGTCGGCTGCGGGAAGAGAGCGAGACCAACACCGCTGAAGCCGAGAGCAAGAAGGCTCAGGCCGATGTTTTGGAGAGCCAGGCCTGGAAGCTGATCGAACGGGGCCGGGCCCAGCAACAGGCAGGCGAAGTGATCGAAGGGCAGGGCGAGTCCTATCAGGCGGCCGCTGCCCGCAAACAGTCCGGTTCCAAGGTTTGATCCTTCACGCCAGTCAACACGTTCTGTTGCAGGGGCTGGTCGACTATGCGGGCCTCTTTCCCCCCGCCGCCCTCGAGCTTTCCGAAGTGGTGCGGCGTTACCGCACGGCGCGTGAGGGTCCCGGCGCCTCGTTGCTGGGGCGCCTCATCTGTCCGGCGGCCAGGCTTGGCGAGCTGCTTCCACTGCTCGTCGACGAAGACCAGTGGCGGTTGTCTGCCCTGCTGCATCAGCCCGAGCAACTGGCTCTGGTGGACGACTTTCACTCTCGGGCGCCAGCCTCGGTGCGCGTCGACTCGCTGGAGGTCGTCTATCGCGATGCGCCGACGCTGGAGCGCTGGGCCCAGGATTGGAACTACCATCTCTATGTCGAGGTCACGCCCCAGCATTTTGAACAGGCGGCTCGGCTGGTGGCTGGGCGGGGCCCTCGCCTGGCCCTGAAATTGCGCATGGGGGGGCTGCAACCCGAGGCCTTTCCGGCGGTCGGCGTGGTGAGCGACTTTCTTCAGGTGCTGCGAGAGTATCAGGTGGCGGCCAAGTTTACGGCCGGCCTGCATCACGCGCTGGCCGGCCAGTACCCACTGTGCTATGAAGCCAACAGTCCCCGCCAGCGCATGCTGGGCTTTCTCAACCTGTTTGCCGCCGGGGCCTTTTTCTGGTGGGGACTGGTGGATGCCGATGAATTCCAGCAGGCGCTCGGCCTGGAGCAGTTGGAGTTTGTGGCCGACGGCGAGGGCTTATTGTGGCGGGGACGCCGACTCAACCTGGAGCAGTTGCAGGAAGCTCGACGCTGGTTGCGCAGTTTTGGTTCGTGCTCGTTTGAGGAGCCGCTAGAGGAGTTGATGCTGCACCGATGGATTCAATAGCCCCCGACCGCACCCACGATCCCGCCGCCCGTTCCTGGGTCGAATCGGCCAACCAGCCCGACCATCCTTTTCCTCTGCAGCATTTGCCCCTGGCTCGGGTAGAGCTCGAGGGCCAGATGCATGCCGTGGTGGGCATTGGAGACGAGGTGCTCAACCTGACGCTGGTGGCCCGCCAGTTCGGCCTGCCGGTGCAGGGCCTGGAATACGGCAGTCTGCTGGGCCTGAAGGATCCGGTTGCCCGCCGAGAGCTGCGTTTCTGGCTTTTCGACGAGTTGCAGCGAACTGATTCGGCCCTGCGCCAGAGCTCGTTGTGGGTTGCCCAACCGGTGTTCGCATTGCCCTTTGAAATAGGCGATTACAGCGACTTTTACGCTTCCATTCATCATGCCACCCGGGTGGGCTCCATGTTTCGCCCCGACAATCCGCTGTTGCCGAACTATCGCTGGGTTCCCATTGGCTATCACGGCAGGGCCAGCAGCGTGGTGGTCAGCGACACCCCGATCCCGCGGCCTTCCGGTCAGCTTAAGGCCGACGAGGCCGAGGCACCAAACTTTGGGAAATGCAAGCTGCTCGATTACGAGCTGGAACTGGGCCTTTGGGTGGGGCAGGGCAACGATCTGGGTCAGCCGATTCCGCTGTCTCAGGTTCGTCAACACTGGATCGGCGTGTCGTTGGTGAACGACTGGTCGGCACGCGATATCCAGAAGTGGGAGTATCAGCCTCTGGGTCCGTTTCTGGCCAAGAGCTTTGCCACCAGCTGCTCGCCCTGGGTGACCACCCAGGAGGCTCTGATTCCTTTTCACTGCCCGGCAGCCCCACGGGGCGACGAAGAGCCCCAGCCCCTGGGTTATCTACAAGACGATCTGGACCAGCGCTGGGGTGGCCTGAACCTGGAACTGGAAGTGTGGCTGGCCACCTCTTCCATGGCCGAGCCCGAGAGGGTATCGAGCAGCAACTCCCGCGACCTCTACTGGACTTTGGGACAGATGTTGGCCCATCACGCCAGCAATGGCTGCCCCATGCGCCCGGGCGATCTGCTGGCCAGCGGTACCCTTTCGGGTCCCGAGCCGCAGAGCGCGGGTTGTTTGCTGGAGCTCACCTGGGCGGGTGCCGGGCAGCCCCGCCAGCCTGTTGTACTGTCGGGTGGGCAGCGGGTATTTCTTCAAGACGGCGACCTGGTTGAGCTGCGGGGCTGGGCCCGCCGGGCGGGTTTTCGTTCTCTGGGTCTGGGGGTATGCCGCGGTAGGGTCTGCCCGGGCTAACGAGAACAGCCCCCGATGAGCAATCCGCGAATTAGTGGAACCGGCCTTTGGGTTCCCGAGCACGTCGTGTCGAATTTGGAGCTGGTCGAAGCCTTCAACGCCTATGCCGCCGGGCACCCCGAGGTGCAGCCCTCGAGTGTCGAGTTCATCGAGAAGGCCTCGGGGATCCACAGCCGCTACGTGCTCGACAAACAGGGCGTGCTCGATCCTCAACGGTTGCGCCCTCGGATCTTGGAAAGGCCCGATGAAGAGTGGTCGGTGCAGTGTGAAATGGCCGGAGCCGCCGCCCAACAGGCGTTGCAGCAGGCTGGATGTGAGGCCTCGCAGGTCGATGGGGTCATCGTGGGCTGCTCGAATTTGCAGCGCGCCTATCCTGCGGTGGCTATCGAGGTGCAGAAATACCTGGGTTGCTCGGGTTGGGCCTACGATATGAACGTTGCCTGCAGCTCGGCCACCTTTGCTCTGGCCAACGCCTGCCAGGCCGTGCAAACGGGTTTCGCTCGGCGGATTTTGGTGATCAGTCCGGAAATCACCAGCGCCCACCTGAATTTTCGCGACCGCGACAGCCACTTTATTTTCGGCGACGCCTGCACCGCCGTGCTGGTTGAAGCCGACCGTGGCGATTGGGAAATCCTGGGGTGTTCCCTGGCCACTCAGTTTTCCAACAATATTCGCAATAATTTTGGCTTCCTGAATCCCTGTCACGAAGAAAGGGCCCACGATTCGGACAAGCTCTTTCGCCAGAACGGCCGAGCCGTGTTTCGCGAAGTGGTGCCGTTGGTGGCACGCCACCTGCAGGCCCATCTTCAGCAGTTGGGGCTGGAGAGTGTGCGTCGTTTCTGGCTTCACCAGGCCAATCGCCACATGAACGACCTGATCGCCAAGATGGTGTTGCAGCGCGAGGCCAGTGAAGAGGAAGCGCCCGTGATTCTCGACGAGTTTGCCAACACCAGTTCAGCCGGTTCGGTGATCGCCTTTCATCGCCACCGGGAAGATCTGCAGGCAGGCGAGGTGGGAGTGCTGTGCAGTTTCGGCGCGGGCTACTCGGTGGGCAGCGTGGTGGTTCGACGCCTCTAGCTTGGGGGTGCCCACGAATGCAGAATTGGGATAGCCTCCTTTGTCCAGAAAAAGAAAAAGCCCTCAAAAGAGAGGGCAGCACAGGACTTTCTTGGAGAGCAAATAAGCACTTGCACCGCGGGAGCGCCCGCTTTACAAGCTCGGCGAGGAACTCGCCTTGAAATGATAGTAGCGGTTCGACGCCCAAACAACAATAAAACGGATGTAGACGGAGTTACGGTTTTGTAACTTCATGTTGCCGAATTGTTTCTACTCGCAATTCGGGGTAGCCGGTCTGTTCATCGTGAATGCGCTGGAACTGCAGCGAGGTCGACTCTCCCACGACCACCTCCAGGGTGGTGAAGACCAGGTTGCCCTCCACGAGGTGCCCCCCCAGCGTTCGTCCCTGGCCGTCGGAGGCGGACAGGTGCAAATGTACGGCCTCGTGACTGAGGGTTCCCACCAGCGAAACCACTTCCCAGGGCCCTTCCCATTGTTGAGGCTGGCTCTGGTTGGCCAGGCGTAGTCGCAGCTCGCGCAGGCTGCCCACCGCCGTCACCACCCAGCCCGCCCGGATGCCTCGCTCGCGGGCGAAGCGGGTGATTTCGGCCTTGACGTCCTGGCCCGGGCGCAGCCGGAAGGCGTGGATTCGGGTTTCGGCCCGGGCAGGCGCAAGGCCGCTCAGGCAGCACAGAATAGCCAGGAAGATTCGCCGCATGCGGCAGACTTCTGGGCAAGAAAAAATCGCCCTCCGAGGAGGGCGGCTAAGAGTCCATTTGGAGAGCAGTTCCAGAGTGAAAGACTGACTTACTTGCCCACTTTCGGGGCGGACGAGGCTTTAGGAGCCGAGGAGGCCTTGGGGGCGCTGCTGCTTCGAGAGGACGAGCTGCTCGAACTGGAACGGCGTCCCGAGCTCTTCGAGCTCGAGGAGCTCCCTGCGGCGCCTACCGAGTTGCTGCTGCCCTGGTCGGAGCTGCCGGAGGCGCCTCCGCCCTGTCCGGCAATTCCCTTGATAGCGTCGATGATCTGGCTGGGGTCGAAACCGCCGCCTCCACCGCCGCCGCCGCAGCCTTCACAGCCGCCGCCGCCTCCACCGCCAGCCGCATCGGCGGCCTGGGCTTCCTGGGCTTCGGGGCTGGTTTCGGCCGAATCTTTTTGCTGGGCCAGCTGGGCCAACAGCTGCAGGAGTTGCTCGGGGCTGAGGTCGCCCTGGCCCTGAGCCTGGCCAGGGGCACCGCCCAGAGCATTCAGGGGGTTCTGTCCCAGGCCGCCTGCCGGGCCGAGGCCCTGGCTGAGGGGGTTGGTGCGCTGGGCGCCGCCCAGTCCGGCGGGGTTCTGTCCGATGGCTTGAATCATTTCTCGCTACCTCCGTGGCTTTTCTTGAGGTAACTGTAAACCCCGGACGAGGGTTGAAGAAGATCGGAAATAGAGACAAACCGTGAATCAGGTTAACAGACTGTGACCATTCATTGCCACAATGTTGCCAACGGGACATGAGAGGTCCCACAAGGTCTCTATCCCCCATAGGGACGGATTGTCTAGAGGGGCTGGCTGATCTGGATCACGTCTCGATGCTGCCTGATCCTCTATGCTGGGCAGGTGCACCGGCTGGATTTGAACTACCCGATCTGGGACCAGTTTTTTCTGGTCGCTCCTCTCGTCGTGATCGGAAGTGTCGACTGTGAGGGCGAAATCAACTTTGCCCCCAAGCATATGGCCTTCCCCATGGGTTGGGATAACTATTTTGGATTCATCTGTGCGCCCACCCATCGCACTCAGGTCAATATCCGTGAGCACCGTTACTTCACCGTGAGCTATCCTCGTCCCGATCAGGTGCTGCTGGCCGCTCTGGCGGCCAGTCCCTGCCAGGGAGAAGTGGACAAGACCGAGGTGCTGGCTCGCCTGGACAGCGTGCCTGCCCAAAAGATCGAAGGTCGGCTGCTGCGCGACGCCTCGTTGCACCTCGAGTGTTCGCTGGAATCGATGACGGTCTTCGGGCGCAACACGCTGGTGGTGGGCAAGATCCTGGCCGCGGCCGCCCATCCCGGCGCTTTGCGCCACAGCGACGAGGACGATCTGGAGCGAATTCACGAACATCCGCTGCTGGCCTACCTCTCGCCAGGTCGCTATGCGACCATTCGCCAGTCGTCGGCCTTTCCGTTTCCGCGCGGCTTCCAGAAGTGATTGCGCAGGTGCTCCCCTGGCTTCGCTCCCAGTTGCCCGCCATGGAAGAGTGCCTGGCCCGCTGGGTGAGCTGCGAGTCGCCTTCCCGGCATCCCGAGGCCCTGGAAGCGATGGCCTCGCTGCTGGTGGGCGAGTTTTGCCAACTGGACCTGCGCGTTCGCCGCACTCTTGGCGGTCAGCTGCTGATGGTCGGCCCCTGCGGGCAACAGCCGGGGCGACAGCTGCTGCTCGGTCATTTCGATACGGTCTGGCCTCCGGGAAGCCTGGCCAGCATGCCCGTACGGGTAGAAGAAGGGCGACTCTTTGGTCCGGGTTGCTACGATATGAAGGCGGGTATCTGTCTGATTCTTTTCGCCTTGCGCTGCCTGCAGGCACTGCGGCTCTCGCCGGCCTTTCAGGTGGTCATTCTGCTCAACAATGATGAAGAAGTGGGCAGCCCCGACTCGGGGCGTTGGATTCATCGACTGTCGCCGCTGTGTCGGCGTTGCTACGTGCTTGAGCCCAGCCTGGGCCCCGACGGTCTGTTGAAAACTTCGCGAAAGGGCGTGGCCAGCTATACGGTCGACATCGCGGGCCGCCCGGCCCACGCCGGGCTGGATCCCGGCGCCGGCGCCAGCGCCATTCTCGAGCTTTCCTACATTATTCAGGAACTGCACGCGCTCAATGACTCTGAAACCGGGGTCAGCGTAAACGTCGGGTTGGTTCAGGGAGGGGTGCGTCCCAATGTGGTCGCCCCCGAAAGTCGGGCCGTGGTGGATGTGCGGGTCCCGACCCGCAATGACCTGGATCGGGTCGACGGCCACATCCGCGCCCTGCAGGCGCGCGTTCCGGGGGTTCGCTTGACGATCTCGGGTCGCTCGGGTCGTCCTCCTCTGGAGGCCAACCCGGCTAACCAGCGACTCTGGAAGCGGGCTCAACATTGGGGCCGCGAATTGGGCCTGCAACTGGGCCAGGGCCAGGCCGGAGGTGGCTCGGACGGCAGCACGGCCAGTCTCTACTGTCCCACTTTGGACGGTCTGGGGCCGGTGGGGGCGGGGGCTCACGCACGCGACGAGCACGTGCTGCTGGATTCGCTTCCTGAACGCTGTGCCCTACTGACCCTGTTGCTGCTCGATGCGGAGGTGTAATGCGTCCTTTCCTGTCCTCTTTGACCCGGATTTGCGAACTGCAGGGCGACTTGCCCACCGCGGCCATAGCCAGGGAGCATTGGGCCCACGCCGATCTGGTCGTGGTCGAAATGCTCTCCGAATCCAATGCGCTTTCCAAGCTGGAACTGGCCACCGGACGCATGATCGACCTGATGCGCGGCGACCGGTTGGTGGGAGCCCTGGGGCGGCGTCAGGCCACCCTGGAGTGCGTCGGCAGCTTTGAAGATGTGGGAACCGACCTGGTGCTTGATTTGATGACACCGGGCGGCCTGTTGGGAAAAATCACCTCCCAGAGCAGCTTTCTGGGTCCCTTGCCCAAGCTGCGCTACTGCGGTCACCTGATGGTACAGGGCGAGAAGGCCAATCTAAAGAACTATGTGGGCATACTCCCCACTCATCCGCTGCATCTGCCCGTCATTCTGGTCATCGGCACGTCGATGTCGGCCGGCAAGACGGCTTCGGCCAAGTGCATGATTCGGATTCTGAAAGAGGCGGGCCTGGGGGTTCTGGCCGCCAAACTGACGGGTGCGGCTCGCTATCGCGACGTGCTCAGTATGCAGGACGCCGGAGCCGACCGAGTCTACGACTTCGTCGACGTGGGGCTGCCCTCGACGGTGTGTCCCGAAGACGAGTTCGAGCCTGCTCTCCAGCAGTTGCTCTCCCGGCTGGCGCTGCACGAGGCCGAGGTGGTCGTGGTCGAAGCCGGTGCCTCGCCGCTCGAGCCCTACAATGGAGCCTGCGCTGTTCGTCACCTGCTGCCCCGGGTGGTCTTCAGCGTGCTGGCTGCTTCCGACCCCTATGCCGTTGCCGGCGTGATGCAGGCTTTCGAGTTTCGCCCCGACCTGGTCACCGGCGTGGCCACCAACACCAGCGCAGGCCTCAGGTTGGTGGAAAAGCTCACCGGCGCGGCCGCCCTGAACCTGCTCGACGAAACCAGCCGAGAGCCGCTACGGCAAATGCTGCTCCGGGTCCTGGACGGCAGGCCGCAGGGCGGGGTATCCCGAAGCTGAGCGAGGTGGCCTTGCGCTTGATGACTTACAACATCCACTCGGGCCGGGGTTTAGACGGGCGTCTGAATCTCGAACGCATTGCCCGGGTCATCGCCGCCGAGCGCCCTGATGTGGTGGCCCTTCAAGAAGTCGATTTTAGCCGCCGCCGTAGTCGCAACCTCGACCAGGCCGGATGGTTGGCTCAGGAACTGGGCCTGCATCATATCTTCGGAGCCGCTCGCAGCTGGAAACAGGGAGCCTATGGCAACGCCCTCTTGAGCCGTTTTGAACTGGTGGATTGGCAGCCGCTGCTGTTGCCTCGGCCAGGTCGGTTGCCGGTTGAGTCGCGCGGGCTGCTGCAGGCTACCCTACGAACGCCCATCGGGCTGGTGGGGGTGTGGAATACGCACCTGGGGTTGTTGGCCCCGGAACGTCGCCTGCAGGTAGCCTATCTGGTCAAGCACCTGGCCTGGGAGGCTCCCCTGGTGGTGTGCGGCGATTTCAACGCTCGACCGCGCTCCAAGGAGCTGCTTGGACTGGAAGCGTTTCTTCAACGGGTGCCCAGCCAGCGCACCTTTCCGGGAATTTTGCCGTTCATGCAACTCGACCACGTGTTTCACTGTCCCATGCTTCAACCGCTGCATCACTACGTGGTACGCACCGCTACGGCGCGGCAGGCCTCGGACCACCTTCCGCTGGTGGTCGACCTGGCAGCACTGGGGGCCGTGTCTTCAGAGAATCGTCTCGAAAAGTCGGGCTAGCTTTACCCCGGTTTTGAACATCAGGCTGCGTTTTTCATAGTCATCGGGCCCCATCTTTACCGAGCGCTCAAAATCGCTGGTCAGCATGGCTTCCACCTGAGCTGCGAAGTCGCGGTCAAAGACCACCAGGTTGCCTTCAAAATTGAGCTGCATCGAGCGAGCATCCAGGTTACTGCTGCCTACCCAGGCGGTGTGATCGTCGATGAGCACCACCTTCTGGTGAGGATGACCGGCCTGATATCGGTAGATTTCGATGCCTGCGGCAGTGGCTTCGGGCAAATAGGAATAGGCTGCCAGATACATGATGAACAGGTCCCAACGCAGGGGGATCATCACGCGGACTTCAACCCCCCGAAGCACCGCCGACTTCAGAGCGTCGAGCACCGACGGAATGGGCACGAAGTAGGGGGTCGCCAGCCAGATTCGGCGCGTGGCCGAATGGATCGAGTGCAAAAAGAACAGAGTTCCGTTATCCTGAGTGTCGGCGGGTCCCGAGGCGACATAGAGGCAACGGCAGCCCGGATGCTGGTTGCTGGCCTGGGGCTGCAGGTCGAGATTTTGGGGTAGCTGGCCATTGCTGGCCCAGAAGTAGTCGGCCAGAAAAGCCAGTTGGATACCCTCTACGGCCGGTCCGGTAACCCTGACATGGGTGTCTCGCCATGGGCCGTAAAAAGGGTTGCGCCCCAGCGAATCGTCGTGCACATTGACCCCGCCCACCAGGGCCACCTTGCCATCGACGATGGTGATTTTGCGGTGGTTGCGAAAATTGAACTGCAGTCGACCGGCTCCGACTCGGGCCGGATAGAAGGGAAAAATCCTCACGCCTTCGTGGCGCAGATCGGTGAGATAGCGGGCGGGGAGGCCCAGGCTTCCGAGTTCATCGTAGACGAAATAGATGTCCACTCCCTGGCGCGCCTTGTCGATGAGTCGCTGTTTGAGTTCGCGACCGATCTGGTCATCGGCGATAAGAAAATACTCCAGCAGGATATAACGCTGGGCCTTGTCGATTTCCTCAAACAGGGCTGCAAAGGTGGCTTCGCCGTCGATCAGGAGATCGACGTGATTGGAAGTGGTTACCGGAAAGTCGGCCAGTTTTTGGTAACCCTGCTCGATGGGGCTGGGGTCGTAGACGGTAAAGCGCGCCAGCTGATCCAGATAAAGATCGACCGACTTCTTATCCAGAGCGCCGGCTCGGAAGCGACGTTGATAACCGGCGAACTTCCAGGTGCCGATAATCCAGTAGGCCGGTAAGGTCAGGTAGGGGAAGAGCACCAGCGACAGCCCCCAGGCGATGGCCGAAGCCGAGGTGCGGCAGTTCCAAACGGCGTGTAAAGCACTGGCCAGACCGCCCAGGTGCAGGCAGGCGGCCAGGATGGCCAGGGTCCAGGTAAAGGCACTCCACCACATCTTGCTGCCATACTTTGGAACCGACAAAGGCGTCCCTGCCACCGAGCGGGAACCCCGAGCACATGGGGTTGTGGCGCTCGGGCGGCTTTCTCATGGTCAATCTGGCCAATTTTCTCGATGGTATCTGCTACTTTGGCATGGTCCCGCTGTTGATTCCCTTCCTGCAGCAACACCTGGGTCTCGAGGACATCAACGCCGGCAGGGTCTTTTCCTACTATGTTGGCCTGGTCACATTGCTGATGTTTCCCGGCGGAGCCCTGTGCGACCGACTGGGCTCTCGCAGGGCCCTGTGGCTGGCGCTGTTGCTGGTGGCCAGCGGGCGCAGTCTGCTGTTGCTGGCCGCCGACCTTCCCCAGACGTTAGGGGCGCTGACCTTGATGGCCACCGGGACGGGTATTGTGCAGCCTTCGGTCTACGCTGCCGTCAAAGAGTATACCGAAGAGGCCGAAGCGGCCTCGGGTTTCAGCTGGCTGTATGCCATTATGAACCTGGGCAGCGTGGTGTGGTTTTTTCTCTCTCCCAGCGTACGAGCCTGGGGTGGTATCGATGGCGTCTATATGGTGCTCACGCTGTTGACCTGGCTCAATCTGGGGGTCCAGTTCCTGTGGTTTCGCCACGCCCCCTTGCGAGAAGCCCAACAGAGGGAACGAAACAAAGTCTCGCTCCATCTGCTCAGCTGGCGCTTTCTGGCGCTGATCTGGGTGTTGATTCCTGTGCGCAATCTGGTGGCCCATCTCACCTGCACGATGCCCACCGTGGTGCAGCGAGCCTACCCATGGGCTTACCCCCATCTGGAATATGGGTTTGCCCTCAACAATCTGTTGCTTTTCGCCGCAACTCCCATCCTGACCCATTGGACGCGCCACCTGCCCGTGCCGCCGTTGATGATGGCCGGTAGCCTCTTGAGTGCTCTTTCGGTAGGTTGGCTTTTGCTACCGCCGGCCACGGCCTACCTGTTGCTGTTCATCGTGCTGTTCAGCCTGGGGGAGGCGGTATGGCTTTCCCGGTTCTATGAATACGTGGCCCGGCTTGCTCCCGAGGGCCAGGTGGGGGCAGCCATGAGTTGGGCCAATTTCCCCTGGTTTGTGGCCAAGACCTCGGCCGGACTTTACTCGGGCTGGATGCTGCAGCGGTTTGTGCCTGCCCAGGGAGCCGTGCATCCCGAGGGACTGTGGGCCATTTATGGAGGGGTGGCACTGCTTACCCCGCTGGGACTATGGCTCATGCGCGAGCGCCAACCTCGTGCCTAACGGCGATAGCGCTCGGCAATTTCCTCGGCACGGCGCTTGAGCGTGCCGCGCATCCAGGAGGGCTCGAGCAATTCAGCCCCGGGAACCCCCATCAACCAGTCGGCCACCCGGTCGGGGTTGGCCTCGAGGTAAAGGTAGTGTCCCTCGATAACCTGACTGTCGTGCAGGGGTTGCTGGCGCAGAGCCTGAGCCAGGGTGGGTTCAATCTTAATGGTAAAAGCAACGGGAGCCGCCGAGGTGACGTTCCAGGGATTCTGGCCTGCCCCCGAGAGTGCCTGTAATGCAGCGGTTGCGCTGCCAGAGAGACGATATCCGTCCTCGCTTTCAATGTCGAAGCCACTTTCCTGAAGCAGCTTGATGTCGCGGAACAAATTGCGTTTCGAGGTGCCAAACTTCTCGGCGAGTTGTTGGGCCGACTGGCCGGGCTCAGAGCGAACTTGCTCAAGCAGCTGGAGCAGCCGCTGAAATCGGTGACTGGCGTCGTCTTTCATCAGGTACCTTCCACAGGGAATTGGTTCGATCCCCAGAAGGGGATTGCCATGCGAAGCATGCTTTTCCTTCTTTTTCTTTCGCTTTCTCTGGGAGCTCAGGCCCATCCGCTGGTCGAAGCCGCCGGTCGGGGCGATGTGGGCGCGGTTCAGGCGCTGCTCGAATCCGGAGTCGACATCGATTCGACCGACTCCGAAGGCGAAACCGCCCTGCACGAGGCTTGTGACGAAGGCCACCTGGACGTGCTGGACTATCTGCTGAAGGCGGGGGCACGGATGCACATCAAAGACCAGGAAGGCGAGGACGCTCTCCACGAGTGTGTGGAAGAGGCCTTGAAAAAAGGCCGCTGGACCTTGCTCGACCGCCTGTTGCAGGAGCCGCGCCTCGACCTGAATAGTCAGGACGGCCAGGGTCGAACGGTGTTGATGATGCTGGCTCAAGCCGGGCATGCTCCCTATGTGGAGCGTATCTTGAGGCTGGGAGCCGCGGTGGGTATTTTCGACCGCAATGGTCGCACCGCGCTCGACCACGCCAGCGACCCGGCCGTGCAGGAATTGCTGCGTCGCTCCGGAGCTCGCTGAGCTCGGTGCTGCTCCGGCTGGGGTTGGCCCTGCTGCTGTCGCATGCTTTGGCGGCCGAAGATACGGCTGAGGTTCGCGCCTCCTACATCCGCAACCACTACGACAAATTTGAGGTGCAGATCCCTACTCGAGACGGAAAGCGTCTCTTCACCAGCATCTATTGCCCACGAGGCATACAGTTTGGGAAAACCTATCCCGTTCTGCTGATGCGCACGCCCTATTCGGTGTCGCCTTACGGCCTCGACCGCTATCGGGGAAGCCTGGCGCCCAACGCCAACTATGAAAAGGAAGGGTACATCTTCGCCTTCCAGGACGTTCGCGGCCGCTGGATGTCTGAAGGTGAGTTTGTCAATATGCGTCCTCGCCAGGCCCAGGGCCAGCCTGATGAGGCCAGCGATACCTACGACACCATTGAATGGCTGCTGAGGCACCTTCCCGGCAATAACGGTAGGGTAGGGATGTGGGGTATCAGCTATCCGGGTTTCTATACCGCCTACGGGGCGATTGATTCCCACCCTGGCCTCAAGGCCATCAGCCCTCAGGCCCCTATTGCCGACTGGTGGCGTGGCGATGACATGCACCGCAACGGGGCCTTCAATCTGCAGTTGAGCTATACGTTTTTCGCCAATTTCGGGCAACCCCGGCCCCAACCGACGGAGGAAGGCCCCAAACCCTTCGAGTATCCGACCAACGACCCGTATCAGTATTTCCTGGAACTCGGGCCTCTCTCTCGCGTGGCGGAGAGTTTTGGTTTTAAGAACGCCTTTTGGGATGATTTGCGCCAGCATCCCGATTATGACGACTTCTGGCAGTCGCGCAACCTGCTGCCTCATCTGAGGAACGTTCGCGCTGCCACCATGGTGGTGGGTGGATGGTTTGATACCGAAGACCTGTATGGACCTCTGAACATCTATCAGTCGATTCGCAAATTCAACCCTCAGACCGCTACCCACCTGGTGATGGGGCCGTGGTCTCACGGAGCCTGGTGGCGCACCCCGGGCAATCAGCTGGGGGAGGCCCGTTTTGGGGCCGACACCTCGGCGACCTATCAGGAGGTTGAAAAGGCCTTCTTCGATCAACATCTCAAGGGGGCTCCCCCGGCCTCGTTGCCGGGGGCCTGGGTCTTTGAAACCGGGGCCAATCGCTGGCGCTCTTTTAGCAGCTGGCCGCCGGCCTCGGCCCGGCCCCGAACCCTGCACCTGCGCGAGGGTCAAAGCTTGCAGGGGGCTGGCTCGACCAACCCGGGTTTCGCCGAGTTTCTCAGCGACCCCAGCAAACCGGTGCCCTATACCCAGGAGAACGGCAGCATCCGCCAGTCGAAGGAGTATATGACCGAGGATCAGCGCTTTGCCGCGCGACGTCCCGATGTGCTGGTGTTCCAGGGGCCGCCTTTGCAAGAAGAGGTTACGGTGGCCGGGCCGATTCAGGTCGACCTCTGGGTTTCGACCAGCCGGGCCGATGCCGATTGGATCGTCAAGCTTGTCGACGTGTTTCCCGGCAAGATTTCCCAGGCTCCCGGCGACTACCAGGGAGGACTCCAGATGCTGGTTCGCGGCGAGCCGATGCGGGGGCGCTACCGCGAGAGCTGGTCCAGGCCGCGCCCCTTTGAGCCCGATCAGCCCACCCGGGTTCGCTTTACCTTAAACGACTGCTTTCATACCTTCCAGCGCCAGCATCGCATCATGATTCAGGTGCAGTCGAGCTGGTTTCCCTATATCGACCGCAATCCCCAGTCCTGGGTCGGCAACCTTTTCCAGGCCCGCCCGGGCGACTTTGTGTCGGCCACGCATCGCCTGTATTGGGGTCCAAAGCACGATTCGAGGGTCGAGCTTCCCCTTCTTCCGGCCTGGGGAGAGCCCTAGTGGACTACAGCGACTACGCTCATCTGTACGACGCCGAGTACGCCGATTATACCGAGGACATTCGCTTTTATCTGCGCTGGGCCAGGCGTTGTCCCCCGCCGGCTCTGGAACTGGGCTGCGGTACCGGGCGGATTCTCTTTCGTCTGGCCGAGGCTGGCTGTTCGGTGACGGGAATCGACAATTGTCCGGCCATGCTGGAACGAGCCCTGCAGGCCCAATCTCGCCTGGACCCGGAGGTGGCCTCCCGAGTCACGCTACTGGCTGGGGATATGCGCGACTTTGAGCTCGACCAGCAGTTTGGCCTGATCTACCTTCCTTTTCGCGAGTTCATGCATCTGCATAGCGAGCGCGAGCAACTCGACTGCCTGGATGCGATCCATCGCCATCTGCATCCCCGGGGTCGACTGATCATCAACCTTTACAACATGGACCCGGTGGCACTGCATCCTTCCACCCGCCTTGGAGATGTGCCCGTGTTCCGCCAGCGTTCGGGCGACCATCTGGAGCCGCAAAGCGGGGACAAAGTGTATCTGACCTCAACCTCTCATTTTCAGGTCGAGACTCAGTTGCTCCGCGAAGAGCGCTTTTATGATCGGGTCGACGGGCAGGGCCGGGTGGTGGAGCGACGCATTATTGAACTGACCCAGCGCTGGTTCTTCCGCTGGGAAATGGAGCATCTGCTGCACCGGGCCTATTTTCGCGTCGAGTCGCTGCAGGGCGGTTATCAGGGGCAGCCCTTTCAAGGCCTGGGGGGAGAGATGATTTTCGTTGCCCGTCCAGCCAGTCGCAAGGAACTTCAGCAGGAGCTGGCCTTTCTTGAAAACAAGTTGGCGCGTCTGAGCGAGGAAGGAGACACCGGCAAAGCGCCCAAAACCAAAGGATGAGAGTCTTGCTGGCGAGTGCGCTGTTGGCCTGGCTGCTGGTCTTGCCAGTCGGTGCCGACGACCCATTCCAGGGCCGGGTTCATTCGGTAGAGCGCGCGGCCCGATTGTTGCTGGCGGCTCCCGCGCCGGTGCAACCAACCTGGGGGCAGGTGGCGGCGCTGGAGGACTTGAGCGGGCTGCTTGAGGCGGCCTCAAAGTTGCGACTCAAGCTCGACGAGGGCGAGGACGACCTGGGCGGGGTGCCGGACGAGTTGAGAGCCTATCAGATCGCCGCCAATCGCGTTCGGATGAGCCTCAGTTTGGGCCAGTTCGACGCCGAGGGTCAGCAGGTTGCCGGGCAACTGTCCGAGCAGATCCAAGAAATCGACGAACTGGTCCTGGGCGAGCGCCGACGTCAGGAAGAGCGGCGAGCTCTTTCGCGCGCTCGCGACGTCTACTATCGCAGCCAGTTCGGCTACCCCTGGGGCTGGGGATGGGGCCCCGGCTTCGGGTTCGGCATTGGTTGGGGGCGGGGCTGGGGCTGGCCTTGTCGCTAAAGCCGCTGGCCTGGCTGCTGGTGGCAGCCCTCTTGCTGGGAGGGGCCTGGGCCTTTCCTTCCCAGCCCGAAGCGCGACAGGTTCGTCTGCAGGGCACCCGCAATACCCGAGACCTCGGAGGCATTCCTTTGCGGGTGGGGCAGGTGCGGCAGGGTAAAGTCTATCGCAGCGGCGCGCTCTGCTTTGCCACTCGCAGCGATGCCCAGGTGCTGCACCAGTTGGGGATTCGCACCCTGGTCGAGTTGCGACTGGCCTCGGAAATCGCCAAAGACGGCGCCGACAAGCCTTACCTGCAAGAGGGACTCACTCTGGTGCACTGGCCCATGGGTCACGGCGGCGACGTTCGGGGACGCGAGGCCTACTTTGCCTATCTGCGAGACAACCGTCCCCTGGTCAGGGATTTCTTTCAGTTGCTGGGCCGGGCAGAGAGCTACCCGCTGTTGTTTCACTGCTCGGCGGGCAAAGACCGCACCGGCATTCTGGCAGCCCTGTTGCTGGAGTTGTTGGGTGCCTCTCGCGAGGTAATCATGGACGACTACCTGCACTCCCGGCGCATCACCTCGCGCCTCAAGGTCGAAGAAGATTGGATTGCGGCCGTCTTTGAAACGGTGGATGCGGCCGGAGGCATCGAGCCCTACCTGCTGGGTCTGGGCCTGACGGTGGCAGAACTGGATTCGGTTCGCCAACATCTCATCGCCCAACCCTGAGACGGGGAACTTTCGCAGCGGTCGGGAACCCTTCTCCAGCATGTCCAGGCCCTCTACTCAGTCCCATCGGTCTCAGGGAAGGTTTGCCGCGGGACTCCCCCTGTCCCTCAGAGAGTCCACACTGGAACGCCTGCGCATTTCAGCGCAGATCCTGATGGTCGCCATGATCGTCAGCGAAGTGTTGACGCTCTACGAGATTGTTCGCGGAGTTCAGCCCTTCTATTGGGGGGTTCAGGCGGCTCGGGCGGTGGCCTTTGCCCTGGCCTACAGCGGTTATCGCATTTTGGGAAATGGCGACCTGCCTCCCGCGCGCCGCCTGCAGATGGCACGCCTGGGAATGTGGTCGATGGCCGCCTGTGCCGCCTATCAGGAATGCTACTTCTGGTCTCACGATGGCCAGGCCGTGCTTCCGGCGGGATTGTCCCGGGTCAGCCTGATGGCCTGCCTGGTTCCTGTGCTGATCCCCGACACCCTGGGTCGCAGCCTGGCCTTTTGCCTGGCGATCTTGCTGACGATTCCGCTGGCTCACTGGTTTAGCCTGCTCTTTGGTCACCCGCCCCTCTCAGGCGTGCAGCTCACCATTGTGATGGTGCGCCATCTGATTTCGGTGGGCGCTGCCTGGATGGGCGCGGCTACGGTCAATCAGCTGCGCGAGGCGATTTCGGCCGAGTATGGCAATTATCGCTTGCATCGCAAGCTGGGGCAGGGCGGTTTTGGCGAGGTGTGGGAGGCTACTCACCGTCACCAGAAGCGTCTGGCGGCCATCAAAATCGTGCGCCAGGATTGCGATGATGACACGGCTGCTCGTTTCTTGCGAGAAGCCGAAACGCTGAGCCGACTGGAGTGCCCCCACACGGTTCGGCTCTACGACTATGGCAGCAGCGAATCGGGGCAGCTCTACCTGGTGATGGAACTGCTGCGCGGGGTCGACCTGGAGCAGCTGGTGCGTCGCTTTGGCCCTCAGCCCGCCGAGCGCGTGACCGCCATTTTATCGCAGATTTGCCTGTCGCTGGAGGAAGCTCACGGGCATCAACTGATCCATCGCGATATCAAGCCCGCCAATGTCTTCCTTTGCCAGGTTGGGGTCGAACCCGACTTCGTCAAAGTGCTGGACTTCGGCCTGGTCAAGCCCCACGGGCTGGGCCAAAATCTGACGATGTCCAACGCGCTGGTGGGAACCCCCGAATTCATGTCGCCCGAGCAAATCCAGGGAGGCCCGTTGGACGGTCGCTCCGACATCTACGCCCTGGGCGCCGTGGGCTATTATCTGCTCACGGGGACTCCCGTGTTTCAGGCCGACAATCCGATGGGCGTGCTGCTGGGGCACATGTCGAAGAAGCCCCAGCCTCCTTCCCAGCGCCTGGGCGACTCTGTAAGTTCGGCCCTGGAAGAAATCGTGTTGAAGTGTTTGGAAAAGAATCCCGATCATCGTTATCCGCGGGCTCGCGACCTCTATCAGGCGTTGGAATCGCTGCCCTCCTGGCCGCGAAGTCAGGCTGCCCGATGGTGGGCCGAGCACGGCCCCCACGCAGGGAAAGCCAGCAGCTAGCGACAAGTGCCGGGAATCTCGGTTGGCGGAGGTGTCCAAAAATGGGTTTCAGTTCTTTAACCCGCAGTCTACTGGCCTTGTCCTTGACGGGGCTGGCCCTGGCCCTTCCTGCCCCTGAGTCTTTGCCCGAGGCCGACCGGCCCAGGCTCAGCGAGTTCTCGAGTCGGCAACAAGATTGGCGCAACGGGGCCGTGGTCTACCAGGTGTTTGTCGATCGCTTTGCCCCTTCCACCCGGTTGTCAGAGAAGAAGTCCCTTTACAGTGCGCCGCGGCGTTTGCGAGAGTGGAGCGAGCAACCCACGTCCGGGACCTATTTGGAGCAGGCCGGTTGTTGGTCCCACGAAGTGGACTATTGGGGGGGCGATCTGGCCTCGCTGCAAGGAAAACTCGACTATCTCCAGGGCCTGGGGGTGGAGGTCGTCTACCTCAATCCGATTTTTGAGTCTCTGACCAACCACAAATATGATGCCTGGGACTATCACAAAGTCGACCCCGTCTATGGCGATCGGGCCGAGCTGAAGCAGTTAGCCGAACGCCTCCACGAGCGCGGCATGAAGCTGATGCTGGACGGGGTGTTCAACCACATGGGACGGCGCAGCCCCCTGCTTGCCAGTCATCCGGAATTCTTTCAATGGAAGGATGGCCAACCGGTGTGCTGGATGGACGTCGCCAATCTGCCCGAACTGCGGCTGGAGAATCCGGCGGTGCGCGATTTCCTGTATGCCAGGCCCGATTCGGTGGTGCAGTCGTATCTTCGCCAGGAAGGCATCGACGGCTGGCGCCTCGACGTCGCCTTCGACCTGGGCTTTGAGTACCTGGGCCAGCTGACTCGAGCAGCCCACGAGGCCCGTCCGGGCAGTGCCGTGATCGGCGAGATTTGGAACTATCCCCAGGATTGGCATCCGGCCGTCGATGGCGTGATGAATATGCACGGCCGCGCGTTGATCCTCAAGTTGATCCAGGGCAAGCTCAGCGGCCCTCAGGCGGCCAGCATGTGGGAGAGCGTGGTAGAGGACTCGGGCTACGCCCATCTGCTGAAAACCTGGCTGGTGTTGGACAATCACGATACGCCGCGCCTCAATCACTTGCTTCCCCAGCCCTGGCAGGTCGAGATGGCCAGGGTTCTGCAGTTCAGTTTGCCGGGTTCGGTGCTGCTCTACTACGGCAGCGAGGTGGATATGCAGGGAGGCGACGACCCCCAGAATCGGGCGCCGATGGACTGGAAGCGCGTGCAGGCCAACCATCCGATGCTGCAGCTTCATCGCAAGCTGCTCAAGCTGCGCCAAAGCGAGCCGGCCCTGCGCTGGGGCGACTACCGCAAGCTGCACACCCGCGAACTGATGGCCTTTGTGCGCAAAACGCTCAGCCCGCGCGAAACCATTGTGGTGGTGTGCAACCCCACCGACCATCCGGTAGAGGAGTTCCTGCAGCTGCGCGACGGCAAGCTCCAGGACGTGACCTCGTTGGTGGACCTGCTCGGCAGCGGAGAAAAGCCCATGGTGCTGGCTGGCTGCATCGAGGTGAAGCTGGCCCCGCATCAAGTGATGTGGCTCAAACCCCAGACTCAGCCTTCTCCCAAGGGCTACGATCGCTACGACCGTATGCCCTGACCCAGGGGTCCTGACGGCGAGAGAGAATTCTTCCTCACTTCGGCCAGGAGGTATGTGTGCTCGATCCCATTCGCTCTGCTCCCGGTGCCGCGTTCAAAAGCGCGCCATCCCCCCGCACTTCCGTTTCGGCGTCGCCCACGATAAGCGACGGTTTTGTCGCGTCCGAGGCCTCCCCGGCCGCGGTTGTTCAGGGCTTGGTAAGCTTGCGTTCGGAATTGCCCCGCCCGATGACAGAGGAGGAGAAGCGCGACTTCAAAACCTGGTTTCCTCTGCTCGATGTGGAAGTTTCGCGGGTCACGGCCGAGGCCACTCCTCAGTACAACTGCATCTCCTGGACGACGGGCAACACCCAGAGCTGGGACTGGCCTCCCTACATGTATCCGGAGTTCTCTCCGCGCGAGGCCTTTGCCCACTACTATCAAGAGCGTGGATTTCGCCCCATCGGCGCAGACGAGGCGGCCCAGATCGGCAAAGACCGCGAGCTGGTTGCCTATTGGGAAGACCCGTCCGGGCCCACCCACGGTTCGGTTGCCGGTCCAGAACACGGAGAACGCTGGGAAAGTAAGTGTGGTCAGGCCGCCCGAATCACCCACGGCCGTGATGAACTCGAGTCGGAAGTCTACGGGAAGATCGCTGGCTACTGGCTGAAGACCCAGGAAGTGGAGGCCCCCGTGCCCGAGTTGCCCCAGGATGTGCGTCAGCGAATCGCCCAGAAGCTCGAGGCTCGATTGCAGGCGCTGCCGGCTCCTCTGGTGGCCGATTTTGGCCAGGCCTATGCGCAGTGGCAGAGCGAGCGCAGTTCCCCGCGCGTGGCCATGTCGTCCGACCCCAAAGCGTATTTGCAGGGCGCGGGTTATCAGAAATTGCTGGCCCTCGGTCCTCAGGCCCTGCCTCTGTGGGTGGAGAAGATGCACGGCGGCGACTTTTTCTGCCAGTATGCGGTGCAGCAACTCACCCGCCCTGAGGAAGGTGCCTTCCAGATGAAGGGCCCCCAACCCCAGCCGGAGTTGAAGGCCCGCGAAGTGCGTTGCGGCGAGCAGGACAAGGCTCGCCAGATGTTGGTCCAATGGTTAGAGAGTCAGTGGTAAAGGCTTAGCTGAGCGGCATGTAGATGCCGGCCTTTTTGGCACCCAGTTCGCTGCGAATTTTGCCGTTCTGCACGGTGACCGTCTGACCGGACAACAGGTCCTTGAGCACGGTACCCTCTTTGATCTGGCTTTCGGCTCGCAGCGGAATTTCGCGGGTTTGCGGGTCGGCGCTGTTGTTGAGCACCACCACGGCCTCTCCCTCCGGATGGACGCGGCCGTAGGAGTAGATCTGGTCGTCTTGCCACATCTCCAGCATCTTGCCTTCGCGCATGGCGATCGAGTCGTTGCGGATGGCCGTGAGCTTTTGCACATAACCGAGCATGTCGGGGTCTTTATCCCACTCCATGTCGCGGCGGCTGGTTTCGCTCCAACCTTCCTTATCGCTCTCCATGGAAACTTCGGTGCCGTAGTAGATGGTCGGGATTCGGTTGATGGTGGTGGCGAAGGTCAGAGCCAGTTTGAGGCGGTCCTTATCGCCATCGGCCTTGGTCAGGAATCGCTTGGTGTCGTGATTGTCGATAAAGACCGACATCATTTCGGGTTCCGGATAGTGATGTTGGGTTTCGGCCACGCGGTTGGCCAGGTGGCGCATGCTGCCGCCCTTGGCGAACACGTCGTGCATCGTGAAATAGAGCGGATAGTCGACGAGGCCGTCCATATCGCCGTGCTGGTAGCCAGGATAACGACTGGGGTCGCCGTGGTAGTATTCGCCTACCAGGTAGAAGTCGTCGCCTGCGAAGGCGTGCATCTCTTTGTTGAACTTGTCCCAGAACGACTTGGGCACGTTCTTCACGGCATCCAACCGGAAGCCGTCCACGCCGGTTGCGGCCCAGAACTTGCCGACGTCCATCAAATACTTTTCGACTTCTGGATTTTCCTGGGCCAGATCGGGAAGCCCGAAAATGGCGCAGTTTTCTGCCTGCCAGTCGTCGTTCCAGTCGGTGACGTCGCCGTTGTGATGAAACCAGTTATGTTTGCTCTGGTCGTTGCGGAAAGGGTGTTCCCAGGCCACGTGATTGAGCGGGATGTCGAGCAATACCTTGAGGCCCTTTTCGTGGGCGGTGGCGACGAATTCTTTAAACTTCTCCATGGTGCCCACCCGCGGATCGACGCTGAAGTGGTCGATCGGCCAGTAGCCGTGGTAGCCGTCGGAGTTCACGAAACTGGTCTGGTTATGCATCGGCGGCGTGATCCAGATGGCCGTCGCTCCGGTTTCCTTGATGTAATCCAGCTTATCGATCACGCCCTGAAGGTCACCGCCGTGCCAGCGGTGGATATCGTCCTTGTTGACCCCCTGGTTGTTGTTGGGGTCGCCGTCGTGGAATCGATCGGTGAGAAGGAAGTAGATGGTGTCGTCGCGCCAGTCGCGCACTTTGGGGTCGGTGGGAGTCGGCTGTGGATTGGGAACCCCAGACGCCGCCTTGCTGAAACTCTGGCGGGCCGGCCCAGGAGTGGCTTTCGAGGCCCCCAGTTCGACCCTGTCGGAAGGGCCCGAATCTTTCGGGGGAGCTGAAAAAGCGTTCAGGGCATTGGCTTGCAACGTGGCCAGACCGAGCGATTGAATCTTCACCGAAACACACTCCTGAGTTGTTTTTTTCAGTCTAGCCGAAGGCCTGAAAAAAACCTTGAAAAACCCATCAGTTCAAGAGTTCGAGCACGCGTTCGGGGGGACGCGCCACCACGGCTCGATTGCCCAGTACCACCACCGGTCGCTCCAGCAGGCTGGGATGTTGAAGCAAGGCTTGAAAAATCTCATCTTCGTTGTGACTCAGCCCCTGGGCGGCACTTTCTCCACGGCGCAGCACCCCCGATGGCGGCAGTTGCAGTTGGTTCAGCAACTGCTTCAGCCCCTGGGCATCGAGGGGCTGTTTCAGGTAGTGCACCAATTGAACGTCGACCTGATGCTCTTGCAGCAGCTTGAGTACGGCTCGGCTCTTCGAGCAGCGGGGGTTGTGATAGACCACAGCGACTTTCATCGCCGCTGTTTCGGGGTAGGGACTGCTCGAACCCTTTGCCGAACGAGAGTGGGTGTCGCTGCGCATTGTGTTGGCCAATGAGAATCGCGGTCGGGGAGGGGCCGAACGCTATACCGTCGAGATGGCTCGCGCCCTGAGCAAGGCCGGCCATCACACCTGGTTGGCCTGTAGGCCGGGCTCGTGGCTTTCGCAACAGGGGTTGGAGTGCGTTGAAATCGACTTTCGCGGCGAGTTCGACCCGCTCAATGTACTGCGAGCGCGCTCCCGGTTGCAGAACATCCAGCCCCAGGTGGTGCATTGCCAGGCCACTCGCGATCTCTCTTTGCTGGCGCTCTGGCGAAGAATGTTTGCTCGGGAGGTGGCCCTGATCAAGTCGCAGCACTCGTTTCTCGACGGTCCGGGCTCGTGGTGGTTGCGTGGCTGTTTTCGAAGCTGTGATCGAGTGGTGGCGGTGTCGGCCAGTCTGCAGGAGCAGATGGTCGGCATGTTGGGGCCCTTGCCCCTGGAGGTCATTCCCAATGCCATGCATCTTCCGCCGCTGCAGCAGCCCGTGCCCGAACGTCTGCTGAAGGGGGAATGGCTGGGCTATGTGGGGGCCCTGATTCCCAGTAAGAGGGTGGATTGGGTTTTGCAAGCCAGCTGCGAGTGGTTGCGGGAAGGAGGCGACCGCCATGTGTTGATCGCCGGGGAAGGCCCCGAGTTGGAGAGGCTTCGACAGTTGTCTCACGAGCTGGGCATCGGCGAGAACTGCTGGTTTGCTGGCTACGTCCAGGACCCATTACCGTATCTGGCTGCGCTCAGAGTGCTGGTTCACCCCAATCCCCAGGAGACATTTTCTCTGGTGTGCCTGGAATCCATGGCTTTGCAGGTTCCGGTGGTGTCGTTTCGCGCCGGTGGCATTGCCGAAGTGGTGGTGCACGAGGAAACCGGCCTGCTGGCAGAACGACTCGAGCCGGCTGCCTTGACTCCGGCGATTCGCCGCTATGCTGAATCGCCTGAACTGCGAGAAGTCCACGGTCGGGCGGGTCGTCGTCGGGTTGCCGAGCACTTTAGTTGGGAGGCGATCTTGCCTCGCTGGTTGGCGCTTTATCAACAGTTTGGCCAGAGGCTTTGCGGAACCCCTTGCCAGCCCGGTGGCGATTTGATATAAGAGGAGGCCTAAGTTTGTCGTAAGTTCAAGGAGGCCCCATGGCCAAGAAGCAGACCCGCGTTATTATCACCCTCGAGTGCACCGAGGCCCGCAAAGAAGGGGCTTCTCCCTCGCGTTACGCGACCACCAAAAATCGCCAGACCCATCCCGACCGCATGGAGATGAAGAAGTATAACCCTCACCTTCGTCGCCACACGATTCACAAAGAGATCAAGTAGCCTTTGCTCAAGAATCTACTGGATGGGATCCGGGCCTTCGTCGGCAGCCAGCCTCTCCCCGGAGAGGAGGTGCGCGACCGAGCCCGGGTCCTTTGTCGTTACCCCGTGAACTGCCGCGTGCTCGATTCCGACTTGCAGTTTCAGGCTCACGTGGTCGACGTCAGTCGCAGCGGTATGCGCCTGGAATCCGTAGGGGAAGTGCGGCGAGGCGACCGCCTGCAGATCGCATTGCAAGAGCAAAAGGGCCTGGGCGCAGCTGAAGTTGAGGTCATGTGGGCTCGCGAGCGATCCCACGACGGGGCTCGCCTGGCCGGAGTGCGCTATCTCGACCCGGCACAGGCCGGGACCAGCTGGGTGCAGCGGGTTCTGGAGGAGGTCGGGCTTTCCGTAGTGGGCGAGGAACCTCAGCGCCGCAAGCATATTCGCCTGGCCACCTCGATGCGTGCTGAGCTGCGCCACCCCAGCTCGGGCGAACTGCTCGGCCAGGGGAAGGTCTCGAACCTGTCGGTTGGGGGCACCATGGTCGTCAGCGACCGGCCCCTGCCAGCCGACACCCAGGTGCAGGTGCTGCTGGCCCCTTATCCTGCCGGTATACCCATTTTTGGCGTGGCCGGTCGTGTTGTTGCTGCAAGTGGCGAACAGCTTTCGCTGCAGTTTGTCCAGGTCAGCCCCCGCCAGTTGAAGACTCTCAAGCGGTTTCTCTTCACCCTGCTCAAGGAGCGTTCGCTCTAGAAGGAGGCCATGCCCGGTCGACAAAGGCAGGCGGCCTGGAGGTAGGCTTGAGTTCTGAGATTTTCGACGTCGCTATTGTCGGGGGAGGTCCGGGCGGCTATGTGGCCGCCATTCGGGCTGCCCAGCTCGATTTGAAGACCCTGCTCATCGAGAAAGACTCGGCCCTGGGCGGCACCTGCCTGCATCGGGGCTGCATTCCCACCAAGACCTGGTTGCACGACTCCGACTTTTTTCACAAGGTCTGTCATTCCGAACGGTTCGCCGTAAAACTGTCGGCACCGCCCCAGATCGATGTGGCTCACTTGCTCAAGCGCAAGAACGATGTCATCCGGCGCATGGCCGCGGGTCTCGATGGGCTGATGAAAAAGAACCGGATTCAGGTGGTGAACGGTCACGGCAGGTTGGAATCCTCCCGTCACCTGCGGGTGGGAGAGCAGCTTTTCGAGGCGCACCACGTGGTGCTGGCCACGGGCTCGGTGCCCGCACTGCTGCCTGGACTCACCGTGGACGGTCGCCATGTGGTGACCAGCGACGAGATCCTGGAATTCGATCACATCCCGGCGTCCCTGATCGTGCTGGGCGCGGGCGCGGTGGGTATGGAATTTGCGTCGATTTACCATCGACTGGGTTCCAAGGTCACCGTGGTCGAGCTGCTCGACCGCCCCCTGCCGATGGAAGACGAGGAGATTTCCGCCGAGATTCTCAAAAGCTATCGCAAGCAGGGCATCGAAGTTCGTCTCTCCACTCGGATGCAGTCAGTCGAGGTCGTCAACGGTGGCGTCCTCATGAAAGCGCTGGCGCCCGACGGCGAGAAGGAGCTCAGGGCCGAGGTGCTGCTCTCTGCGGCGGGTAGACGTCCGCTGCTCGAGGGTCTGGGGCTGGAACAGCTTGGGCTGGAGCGCGAGGGGCGTTTTCTCAAAGTGGACGGCTTCATGCGCACCAGCCTGCCAGGGGTCTATGCCATCGGCGACATTGTGCCCACCGCCCAACTGGCTCACGTGGCCTCGGCCGAGGGCATCGTGGCGGTGGAGCACATCGCCGGGCACGAGGTGCGCCCGCTCGACTACAACAAGATTCCCAGCGCCACCTATTGCCACCCCGAGGTGGCCAGCGTGGGGCTCAGCGAGCGTCAGGCCGAGCAGCAGGGTTATCACGTCAAGGTCGGACGCTTTCCCTGGGCGGCCCTGGGTAAGGCCAGCATTCTGGGCGAGACTGAGGGTCTGGTCAAGGTGGTGGCGGACGAGCGCTACGGGGAACTGCTGGGGGTTCACATTATCGGCCCCCATGCCACCGACCTCATTCACGAGGCCTGCGTGGCTTTGAACTGTGAGGCTACGGTCGAAGAACTGTTTCGCACCGTGCATGCCCACCCCACCCTGGCCGAAGGGGTCATGGAAGCAGCCCATGGAGTCTTTGGTAATCCGATTCACTTCGTTCCACCGCCGGTGCGCAAACGCTCATGAGTTTGTCGCGCCAAGAACTGCTTCAGCTTTACTACTATCTGGTGCTCAATCGTGCCCTGGAAGAGCGTCTGCTCATCTTTTACAAACAGAATAAGGTGGTCGGTGGGCTGTATCGCAGCCTGGGTCAGGAAGCGATCTCGGTGGGTTCTGCCTATGCGATGGAGCCCCAGGATTGGGTTGCCCCTTTGATTCGAAATGTGGGAACTTTGCTGGTAAAGGGCTATCGTCCCCGCGACCTCTTTACTCAATATATGGCGAGGGCCACTTCACCTACTGCCGGTCGCGACTGCAACACTCACTTTGGCGACTGTTCTCGTGGGGTAGTGGCGCCGATCTCGATGCTGGGGGCGATGATTCCCGTCATGGTTGGGGTGGCCTGGGGCAGTGAGTTGCAGGGCCAGAACCGGGTAGCGTTGACCTACATCGGCGACGGTGGGACCAGCACCGGCGACTTTCACGAGGGCCTGAACCTGGCTTCGGTCTGGAAAGCCCCCTTCGTGCTGATCGCCGAGCACAACCAGTATGCTTACAGCACGCCCACTCATCGCCAGATGGCCATTGGCGATCTGGTGGAGAGGGCCAGGGCCTATGCCATTCCCGCCGAGATCGTCGACGGCAACGACGTGCTGGCCGTCTACCAGGCCACCCGTCGGGCGCTCTTGCATGCGCGCGAGGGTCGGGGGCCGTATTTTCTGGAATGCAAAACGATGCGAATGCGCGGCCACGCCGAACACGACGATGCACGCTATGTGCCTCAGGAGCTTTTCGAGGCCTGGCGAGGGCGCGATCCGATCGAGCAGTTTCGCCGACGACTGCTCGGGGAATTCAACCTGGCGGCTGACGACCTGCATCAACAAGATCTGCGGGTAGCCGAGTTGATTGAAGAAGACGCGGCCTACGCCGAAAGCAGCCCGTTTCCCGACCCGGCCGGGGCCTTTGGGGGGGTGTTCGCGTGAGCGCTGTGACCATGCTCGAAGCCATCCGCGCCGCGCTTCGTCAGGAAATGCTCGAGGATCCCTCGGTGGTTTTGCTCGGCCAGGATATCGCCGAGTTTGGCGGGGCCTTCAAGGTGACCCAGGGCCTGCTGGACGAGTTTGGCGATCGCCGGGTTTTCGACACACCCATCAGCGAGTCGGCCATGATCGGTGCGGCTATCGGGGCTTCGATGGTTGGCCTGAAGCCGGTGGTGGAAATGCAGTTTCTCGATTTTCTTGCCTGTGGTTACAACCAGTTGGTCAACTTTGCCGGCAAGATGCGCTATCGCTGGGGTCAGGGGGCCTCTCTGGTGGTTCGCGGCCCCTGTGGGGCCGGAGTCAGCGGCAGTGCCTTTCATTCCCAAAGTCCGGAATCGACGTATCTCTGTGTGCCGGGCATCAAGGTGGTCTATCCCAGCACGGCCGAAGATGCTTATGGCCTTCTGCGCAGTTCGATTCAGGATCCCGATCCGGTGCTGTTCCTGGAGCATAAGTTCCTCTACCGAAGAGTGAAGGGCCAGCTTCCCGATGTCGCTCTGCCGCTGGGCCGGGCGCGTCGCTGCCGCCCGGGCCAGCGACTGGTGGTGATTACCTACGGAGCAGCTGTGCACCAGGCCCTCGAGGTGGCCGAGCAGTTCGGCGATGCCCTCGAGGTGATCGACCTGCGCACCCTGCAGCCGCTGGATGAGGCGATGGTCTTTGAGTCGGTCAAGCGCTTGGGCAAGGTGGTTCTCTTTCACGAAGCTCAGAAAACCTTGGGATTTGGAGCGGAACTCTCGGCCCGAATCAGCGAGCATCTCTTTGAATACCTTGATGGACCCCTGGTCCGGGTTGCCGCTCCCGATTCGCCCATTCCATTTAGCCCCACTTTGGAGAAGGCTTTTCTGCCCGGGGTTGAGGACTTGCAGCGTGCCTGTCAGGACTTGCTGGCCTACTGAACCCTGAGCATCCACAGGGCTAGCAGGCCCCGCAGGCTCCACCCCAGGGTGCGCAGCCAGTTGCTGCGCACCAACCATTGCAGGCTGGGAAGATGACGCTCACGCGACAGTCGCGAGTGCAAAGGGACTTGAATCAGGCCGGTGCTGAGCCAGAGTAGAGCCACGATGAGCATACCCAACCGAGTGAAGCCCCCCGGGCAGTGGACACTGAGCCAGGATGCGCACAGCAGTTCGACCAACATCAGAGGGGCGACCAGCGGAGCGATCCGTTGTCCGTGCCACTCCAGGCTTTCCTGAAAACGTTCGGGCGGCAGTCGCTCGAACATCGGGTAGTGGCAGCATTGAATGCACCAGATCAGCCCCATGAGGTTGAGACTGCAGAAGGCCTGAACCAGAAGGATTGCATCCGTCATGGTTCAGTCGGATGGCGGCCAGAACCATAATTCTGGACGTCCAATGTTGCAGTGAACCGCTCTACTGAGCAGGCTCCCCATCAGTGTCGAGGTGACCAGAGCGGTTCGTGCCAGATTCCAGGGGTGCCAATTGCCAGCCGTAGCGGTGGCCCGGATGCTTCGGCTGGGAACGGGGTGGAAGATGCGTTCGATCCAGGGAGAGCGATGGGGGTCCTCCTCCTGCAGGCGTTCCATCCAGTCTTGCCAGGCCTGAGGCACGGGCGACTGACGGTCTGCCGAGAGGACGCCGGCGCGGGAGAGACTCGGCAGCAGCAGTAGCCCGACAAAGCTTCCCAGGGTTGAGGCACAGACCAGCAGACCCGGATTGCCCCCGGAAGCCTGCAGCGACTGTGCCAGCACCCCCAGATTGAAGGCCAGCGCCAGCCAGCAGCCGGCCGCACGCGCAGCACTCTGGCTCAACCAGCGTCGGCGCTGCAGGCCCTGCTCGAGACCTTCGGGGGCGGCATCCGAGAGCCAGAGGGCGGGAATCAGCAGTTGCTCGCGGCCAGGCCAGGGGAAGCCCGCCAGGCCGCCACTGAAACGTGAATCTGCGGCCGATGCCACCACCCCGAAGGGTTGTCGTATCAGGGCGACTCCCTGCCACTGTAGGAAGGCCATTTGATACTTCCAGAATGCGCCTACCAGCAGCGCGAACGCCAGCGACGCCAGGCCCTTTCCCATCCCCTGGTACACTTGACTGAGCAGGCCAAGTGCGGCCGTCCAAAGCCCCAGGTGGAGGATCAGGCTGCGCAGATACAGCAGTGTCCAGCGACCCCAGGTGAGATGAGGCCTCCGAAACATCCGCGGCAGGAGTTGTCCGCCCAGCAAGTCCAGCGGGAAGGAAGTTGCCGCGTAGAGCAAGCTGAGTTCCCAGAGTTCTAACCTGGCCGCAAGGCCGGTGGACAGGCCAAGGAGGGCCAACAACACCCACCAACCCACCGAGACGATACCGAGGCGCAGCCTCGCCTGTGCGTAGCTCACGCCCCGAGGTTAACCCCTTGAGCGGGCATTGTCAAGGTTTTGTATAGCTATTGTCTAGCGTGTTGTCTCAGTTCTCGCAGGCGTTCGATGCGTTGTAGCAGAGGAGGGTGGGTCTTGCTGGCCAGAATGGCACGCTGACCATAGCGCAGATACTGCTGGTCGAGCAGTTTTTGCAAGGCCTGCTCCAACCCCTCGGGCTTGTAGCCACAGCGGCTGGCCAGTTCGAGCCCAAGCCGGTCGGCCTCGCTCTCCTGAGCGCGGCTGAAGGCGGGACGATGCCTTTCGTAGCTTCGGGCCTGGTTCAGTTGTTGGCGGAGTCGGTTGAGTTCATAGCGTTCTCTCATCAAAGCGGTCTCGCTCTGGTCTTGTCCGTGGCGCTGGCGATGGGCCTGGTAGTCGGCGATGGCCTTCTCCAGCAAGCGGGCCTGGACATAGTCGGCCTCAACATGCTGGCGCACTCCGTGAATGATTTCATGCGACAGCACTCCGGCCAGCTCGTCGTCGCTGAGCCCCAGATCGAGCAGTCCGGTGGTGGCAAAAACCATGCCCTCGCCACAACAGGCGGCATTGGGTTCGGCGCTGTCCACCAGTTCAAAGCGCCAGGGAATGGGCCGCCGGGCCTGGGCCGCCAACTTTTGGCCGATGTGTTCCAATCGGTTCCTTCGTTCATCTGCCTCGAGCAGCACAAACCGTTCCTGGCGCAGCGCCTGGAGAAAGCGGTCCGCAGCCCGCAGGCTTTCTTCAGAGGGTCGGATCGGTTGGCCCAGGGCGGCCAGGCTAAGCGTGAGGTATCCAAAGGCCACCAGCGGCCAGCGAGCGATGGATGTTTTCACAAAGCAAGAGTTCACCTGACGGGAATCATTCCCCTGGGAACTGGCCTGTGTTAGGCTGCCCCCATGCAAGAGTGGAAACAGAAAGCCCAGTCGCCAGCCGAAGTGGCCGGGCTGCTAAACAATGGACAGCGTCTTTTCGTACACGGTGCCGCGGCCACCCCAACCCGCCTGCTGCAGGCCATGGTAGAACGGGCCGATTTGGAGGGGCTGGAGTTGTATCATCTCCACCTGGGCGGAGAGGCACCTTTTGCCGATCCCCCACACCACTTGCGCTTCCATTCGAATTCGTTGTTCACGGGCTCGAACATGCGCAAGGCCGTGGCCGAGGGACGGGCCGACTTCTGTCCAACCTTCCTCTCCGACATTCCGCACTTCATTCGCCGGGGTATCGTAGCGATTGATGTGGCCGTTCTGCGTCTTTCGCCGCCCGACCGTCACGGCATGTGCAGCTTGGGAACCTCGGTCGATGCTGCCCGCGCCGCCGTCGACGTGGCCGATGTCATTCTGGCCGAGATCAACCCCAATATGCCTCGGACCCACGGTAACACGGTGGTGCCCATCTCGCGTGTGAACGGCTACTACTTCTGTGACGACCCCCTGCACGAATCACCTCCGGCTCCGCAGGGGGAGGTGGAGGCTCAAATCGGCCAGATTGTCGCCGACCTGATTCCCGATCGGGCCTGCTTGCAGATGGGCATCGGAGCGATTCCCGATGCTGTATTGTCGCGCCTCGGAAATAAGTCGGACCTGGGGATTCACACGGAAATGTTTTCTGACGGCATTCTACCTTTGTTGGAATCGGGAGTGATCAGCAATCGCTATAAGGAAGTTCATCCGGGCAGAACCGTGACGTGTTTTGTCAGTGGAACCCGTCAACTCTATGACTATGTGGATGACAACCTGGCCATCGAGTTTCACGGCTGTGACCGTACCAATGACACCTCGTTGATACGCCGGAATCCCTTGACCCACGCCATCAATTCGGCACTGGAAATCGACCTCAGCGGACAGGTTTGTGCCGACTCGATAGGAACGAAAATTTTCTCCGGCATCGGTGGGCAGATGGACTTCATTCGCGGAGCCAGCCTGTCGGAAGGAGGCAAGGCCATCATCGCCCTTCCCTCCACAGCCTCGGGGGGCAAGCTCTCCCGAATCGTGCCGATGTTGAAGCCCGGGGCAGGGGTGGTGACCACCCGGGGCCATGTCCAGTGGGTGGTGACAGAGTATGGGGCGGTGAACTTGCAGGGTCGTAATTTGCGCCAGCGGGCCGAGGCTTTGATTTCCATTGCCCATCCGGACTTTCGTTCGTCGCTTTGGGATGAACTGAAGGCGATTCGTCACTTCTGCTAGGAGGCCGCCGGGTCGGCACGAAGCTCAGTGGGTGGATCTGGCAACTGCACCGCTATTCCAACAACTGGCCGGCGCCCGGCGCATTATGGTCTGTGGATGCGGGGGCGGCCACGACCTCTATACCGGAATCCCGCTGTATCTCTACCTGAGAAAACGTGTCGACAAGGTCTATCTCGGCAATATGACGTTTGCCGAGCTGGGTCCCAAGACGGGCCGTCGGTTAACGCCGGCCGTAACGCTCATCCACGCTGATACACCCGGTTCCGATGACTTTTTTCCCGAGCGAGTGTTAAGCCGCTGGTTTCGTTCTTCTCAGGACCTCGAAGTTCCCGTATTTTGCTTCCAGCGCACCGGCGTGATTACGCTGATCGAGGCCTGGCAGGCAGTAGTCAAGGAATTGCAACTGGATGCTATTCTGCTGGCTGACGGGGGCACCGACAGTTTGATGCGCGGCGATGAAGTGGGTCTGGGCACTCCCCAGGAGGACCTGGCCAGCATTGCCGCCGTGCACACGCTTCCGGTAGCAACCAAGATTCTCTGCTGCCTTGGTTTTGGAGTCGACACCTTTGACCAGGTGTGTCACGCTCAGTTTCTCGAAGCCACCGCCGCCCTGCAGAAGAAAGGCGGGTTTCTGGGAGCCTTCTCACTGCTGCCACAAATGGAAGAAGTCCGATTGTTTGTCGACGCGGTCGACCACTGTCTGGCCGCCATGCCGGGCGCCCCCAGCGTCGTCTCAAACTCGATAGCTTCGGCTGTTGAGGGTCATTTCGGTGACTATCACCGCACCTGGCGCACCAGCGGCAGCAAGCTGTTTATCAGTCCCCTGATGTCCATGTATTGGTGCTACCAGGTAGACGCCGTGGCCAGGCGCTGCCTCTACTTGAAGGAGTTACTGCAGACGGTGGGTTATCGCGACGTGGACCGGGTGGTAGAAGAGTTCCGCAAGCAATATCCCCCCATGCGGGGCTGGGAATCCATTCCTTACTAAAAGGGGGTCGCGTGAAGAAGTATCGCAAGAATGTCTATGACTTTAGCGGTCGGCCCGGCCAGGCTCTGGCCTGGCTCGAAGAGATCAAGCAGAGCGATAGCTGGGGTTCGACCCGTTCTTGTGGTGGCTGCCTCGTGGCCGCCCTGGGATTTGGCGGCTGCACTCTGCAGACCATGTCGGGTGGGGGTGGGGGCGGCTTCACACTGCTGACGATGCTGGCTCTAGCGGGCGGGGTCGCAGCTTTCAATTATTATTCCGACTTCGACACCGAAGACCGTCGCTATCAGGTGCCCACAGAAATCCTGCAGGTTCTTGCTGACCAGCTCGACGAGGGACGCGAGGTAACTTTGCGGGTCGACTTCCGTGACACAGCCCAGAAGGCCTTTCAAGTGGAACAGGGCCACCAGGGAGACACCAGGGTGAGCATCTTTCTCCAACCCTGGCTCGAGCTGCAGATGCGCAGTCGCTTTGGCACCCAGGTGGTGGTCAAAATTCGCCGCGAACAAACCGAGGTGACCACCACCGAGGGGAAAGAAACCAAGGTGGTCAAGCGCTGCTACGATGTGGCCGAGATGAGCTGTGACAATCCTTCGGCTGCGGCCCGCAATCTGGCCTATGTGGAATTCGAAGTCGACCCCAGCGTGCGCAAACAGGTGGCGGGCACGAACGGTGGTTCGGTGGCTATCCGCATGGAAGGCCACCAGGACAACGTGCCCCCCACTGCCCAGTTCCGAGGAGAGACTCTGGGGCGACTGCTGGTTGAGGCGCTGGGCATCACTGGCTAGTTGGGGGGAGACTTCTCCAGCAGCCTCACACGAATTTCCATCAACTGCTGGTGATCTTCGACAACGTTCAGGCGCCCGCGCACCTCGCGCGTGCTGCGATTGAACTCCGACATTTGTTCCGCCAGTAGTTGTACCACCGACTGAAGATTTTCCAGTTGGACCCCGATTGCGCCCAGCTTCTGCTCAATGCCCACGAAGCGCTGGTCGATCTCTTCGAAGCGCTGGTCGATTTTTTCGAAGCGCTGGTCGATTTTTTCGAAGCGCTGGTCGATTTTTTCGAACCTTTCATCGTGACGCTTGAGGTGCTCCTCGATTTCCTTGAACTTCAAGTCGTGACTGCGCAAGTGCAATTGGATTTCACGAAGTTCGGTTTGCATGGCTGGGCCCTCCGGATATGCGCAGAGACAACTCTCGCTGACTGGAGTTCAAGTCTAGCCTATGCACCTGGAGATGCACAGAGACAGATTCATGCCGAACTTATTCGTTTTGTTAACGCCCCGGGCGAAGAGCGTCAGAGTCCTGGCGCCGCCTGGTGTCCCCTTGACGAAGTCTAGCTCTTGGTGACCACGTGCTTGCTCATCAAGGTCTCGCCCAACTTTGAGCCCCGCGCGGCTCCCGCCAACTCTCGTGGCAGGGTGAAGACGACGTCCTCTTTGATCACGTCAAGGTCGGCGAATTCAACCGGATACTGTTTCTCCAACCAGCGCACGACGTCCTGAACGAGGATTTCCGGGGCTGAGGCACCGGCTGTGATGCCGACGTGTTCGACCCCCTCGAAGAGGCTGGGGTTGAGGTCGCTGGAATCGTTGATCAACTGGCTCTTACAGCCATTGGCGATGGCCACCTCGACCAGCCGGTTGCTATTCGAAGAGGTGCGCGAGCCAATGACCAGGATGAGGTCACAGCGGGTGGCCATTTCCTTGATGGCCGTCTGGCGGTTGGTGGTGGCGTAACAAATATCGTCGGTGGGCGGCGCCTCGATGTTGGGGAAACGGCGCTTCAAGGCCAGGATCACCTCGGCCGTGTCGTCTACCGAGAGCGTGGTTTGGGTCAGATAGACCAACTTCTCCACCTGGGGTGGGGTCAAGCCTTCGACGTCCGAGGGCGATTCCACCAGAGTGATGGAGTCCGGGGCTTCGCCCATGGTGCCTTCCACTTCGACGTGATTTCGATGGCCGATCAGAATAATGTGATAACCTCGCTTGGCGTAGCGGATGGCCTCGAGGTGAACCTTGGTCACCAGCGGACAGGTGGCATCGATGACTTTTAGTTCTCGCGACTTTGCTTCCTCGCGCACGGCTGGAGATACGCCGTGGGCAGAGAACACCGTCACCGATCCGGCCGGGATTTCCCCCATATCGTCCACAAAAATGGCGCCTTTCTTGCGCAGTTCCTGGCAGACGTGGTCATTGTGCACGATCTCGTGGCGCACGTAGACGGGCGGTCCATAGATGTCCAGGCAGATCTCAACAACGTCGATGGCGCGATCGACACCGGCACAAAAACCTCGGGGCTTGGCTAAGTAAACTTTCATGGCGTCTCCTACGCCCTATTCTATTCAAGTCCTTGCCCGGCTAAACGTCTGCAGCACAGCCTGGACCCGAACTTCAATAACCAGACCACTCCCATTGTGGGAGACGATCCGAGATGGACTGACCTGCGTCGCTAAAGAACAAAGACGGGTAGGTATGCCATTGCACGTCGGCTTCCAGGTCTACTCCAGCGGCCCGAGCTTCCTGGGCGTTAACGAAGGAAACTCGGTCCAGCGGAATGGGGCGGCCTTGCGGGTCCATGGATTCGCCGCCCCGCTGGCGATATTCCAACTGACCCCCCAGCAATTGCCCGGTGGTGTTCAGAAGAATCTTGAAGCGCGGAAAAGGTTGACCAACCCGTACGGCAACCTCTGGGGGTGTCTCGTCGAAATTCGTTGCCAGCTCAGGAAAAAATCCCACGCCTCGATGGCCTCTTCCACAGTAAGGAGTCGATGGTTGGCCGCCAGTGCCTCTCGATCCCGTTGACCATTGTGCCAGGAATACCAGGTCTTCAGGTCAGGCGGAATTGGGGTTTGAAGCCTGCACGCGAGGGCCTGACGGAGCCTCTCCAGGTCGGCCTTTTGGGCTGCTGGCGCGAAGGCAAAGCCGGGCCTGGTTCGCTCGACTTCTGCCAGGTGATCTTCGAGCCGTTCATTCATCGAGTGGAAACCTGGCCGCTGGCGGGTTGCCAGGTGCCCCGACGGACCTCGACCATCAAGAACGAATCGTGAGTCAGACCGTTGTGGTCCTGGGGAGTGAAGTGATATACCCCCGACACCGCGGCTCGATTCTGGGCGTTTTCCAGGTAGGCGCGAATCTTGCCGCGGTGGGCTCCTGCCTGAACAGCCGCCTCGCCCAGCAGTTGGGCACCATCCCAGCCGTAGCCCGCGAAGTTGCTCACCGTGAGGCGATGGCGATGACAAAACTGGAGAAACTCGTCAATGGGGGCCTTCTGTCGATGGTCGTCGCCAAGCCAGTCGGGTACCAGCAGGGGACTGCCCGGGAACAGAATGCCCTCGGCGGATGCCCCGCAGCCCTTGATGAAGTCGGGGCTGGCTACGCCGCCGCTGTGGAGAAGCGGCACGGAGATATTTTGGCGGCGGGCGGCCAGGGTGAGCTCCACGGCTCCCGAGGCGCTCCACCAGATCAATAGCGCTTGAGGTCGGGAGGCCAGGGCCTTCGAAATCAGTTGGTCGGCTTCCCGATCGCTGAGGGTCCGGTTGGGAGCCACCACGTCGCCGACCAGTTCCAATCCGAAATCTTCGGCCTGATGCAGCAACTCTCGACGTCCGGCCTGGCCGAAACCCGAATCGACCGAAACCAGAGCTAACCGGCGCAACTCGTGTTGAGCCAGATATTCGCCGATCTGATAAACCATGTGGTAGGTGGTGATGGGCAGGCGAAACACCCAGGGGCTCTTGGGTTGGGTGCGGTCGGCCGCCGAGATCGACAGGCACGGGAGTTTTGCCTGATTGGCCTCGGCCAGCAAGGCCAGGGTTTCGTCCGTGGTCGAAGGACCGATCACCCCAAGAATGGACGGATCTTGGGCCATCTGGCGATACTCTTGCAGGGCCTGGGCCTTGTTTCCGTGGGTGTCGCGCACCACAAACTCGAGCCGGGCGCCGTGAACTTCACTGCCGCTCAGGGCTCGCAAGACCTCGGCCCCGGGTTGGCCCACGAAGGCATAGGGTCCGCTTTCCGAGAAAATCGCGCCAAATCGATAGACTTTGGGGGAGGGCACCTCCGGTTTGGAGCAACCACAGCCCATGATCCAGGCGGCCAATAAGATCGGGATTCGCACCTCGGGCTGGATTTCTGATTACCCAGCGAGAAGCCTGTCGCGGTGATTCTTTCCCGTCGACTGTTGTGGGCCGTGCTGCCGGTACCGTTTCTCTTCGCCACGATGACCTACTTTGGTTTGTTGACCTACCAGGGCCAGCGACTGCGTGCTCAAGAAGCGGCCCGGGCCAGGCTCATGGCTCAGTGTCTGGCTCAAAACTGCGCTTTCGCCCTGGAGAGCCTCGACCCCACCCTGATGCAGGTCAGCCTGAATGGCCTCTTCCTCCAGCCCGATGTGCTCTGGGTCGAAGCCGTCGATGTGCAGGGGCACTACATGGCTCACGAAGACCCGTCGCTGGTGGGTGAAGCGGCCCTTCCGGTGGAGAAGCGCGGCGGCTGTTGCGGAAGGTTCCCCATTGAGGTTCGCCAGCAGATTCGGGGCGAAGTGCGTTTGGGTCTGTCGCTGCAACGTTTGGAGCTGGCCCTGGAGCGGGGACGCCAGAAGTTCTTCTGGCTCTCGCTGGGGTCGCTGGCTGCTACGGCCCTGCTGGTCGGTTGGGTGGCTCATCGACTGACCCTGCCACTTTCGCGTCTTGCTCGACTGGCGGCCGATATCGCCGAAGGCCGGGTTCCGATCGAGTCGGTGCACGAGCGAATGACTCGGGAAGGCAACCAGGCCCGCCGTCGTTCCGACGGCATGGCGGAATTGCGCACCCTGTCGCGGGCTTTTCTGGAGATGTCTCAGCAGATGAGCGCCGGGCTCGAACACGAGCGTGCCCAGCTGTTGGACCTGCAGAGCCAGGTATCCAGCTTGCAGGCCTTCCAGGAGGCCATTGCCTCCGGCGACGCCGAGGCCCAGGTTTTCGGTCTCACCGATGAGGCGCTGGTGGCATTGGCCCAGGGCCTGCACTCGATGGCTCTGAGCTTGCAAAAAAATGCCACTTCGGAGGCCGACTATCGGGGACAGTTGGAAGAGTTCAATCGGGCTCTGCAAGAGACACGCGGTCGGCTGGAAGAGACCGACCGTTATAAGAACGAGTTCTTGGGTGTGGTCTCTCACGAGTTGCGCACCCCCCTGACTTCGGTGCGAGCCTTCGCCGAAATCCTGCTGGATTATCCTCCCGAGCATCAGGAACGGCTGGAGTTTATTCGCATCATTTATCGAGAATCCGATCGACTGACCAACATCATCAACCACCTGTTGGACATTTCGCGCATCGAGTCGAAGCGGATGCGCTGGAAGTTGAGCCGCGTGAATCTGGTGCATCTGGCCGAGCAGCAAATGGCCGCGCTGGGTTCGGAAGCCGATGGTGTGGTGCTTGATCTCAAGGTGGCCTATCGGCCCGGAGGCTACTTGCTCTGGCTGGACCAGGAGAAGGTCGGTGAGGCCCTGGAGTCGGTGTTGCGGAACGCGGTTCAACTGGCTCCTCCCGGCTCTCCGGTCACCGTGCATTTGGGTCCCTCCAGTCGCGCCGAGAAAGGCGTTGAACTGTGCGTGGAGGATCGGGGAAAAGGAGTGCCGCCCGAGTTGCAGGAGCTGATTTTCTCGAAGTTTCAGCAGGTTCGACTCGGCGATGACCCACGCGGCACGGGGCTGTCTCTGGCCCTGGCTCGCGCTATTGTGGAGGCTCATGAGGGCACCCTTTCGGTGGAGAGCGACGGCCATCTGGGCAGTCGCTTCATCTTCTGGTTTCCCGAGTCTCCCGAGGTTGCCGGGTCGTGAGGCGGTGGATCGGGTTGGGCTGGTGGTTGCTACTGGTCACCTGGGCCGGAGCCGAGGTGGTACTGCACCTGGGAACTTGCGGACGCCAGGGGGGCTGGGCCCAAAGTTGGGGGCAGCGTCTGGCAGACAGCTTTCGCGGAGGCTCGATTCGACTGCGTCTGGCTCTCCCTCGCAGTGATCTCGAGCAATTGAGGGCACTCGACGCCGGCGAACTCCAGTTGGCCTGGGTCCGCAGTTCGGCGCTCAGCAACTGGTATCGCCCCTGGGGCGTGCTCACCCTGCCCTATCTGCTGGAACATCCTGACCAGTGGCTGCAAGGCCTGGCGGGCCAACGCTTACTGCAAACCGTTCCCGGTGAACGATTGCGCCCGTTGCTCACCTGTTGTCTGGGTCCTCGCTGGTTGGCCAGCAGAAATCCACTGCGCCAGTGGTCCGACCTCAAAGGCAAGGTGGTGCTGGTGCCCCAGAGTCGCTTCAGTTGGGAGCAATATCATTCGCTTGGAGCCGACCCCTGGCCCGGTCCGTTGGAGCGCTCGAACGAATTTCGTTCTCGGGGGGGCATTGAGGTCGTCGAGGCCTGTCGACTCGATCTTGAGTCAGAGGGTTGGTTGGCCGATTTTCCCGAGTTGTGGAACCCGGGTCACAGTCAGGAATGGCTCGTCCTGGTAGCCGAGGAGAGGGCCTGGACCCGTTTGCAGCCTGAACAACAGGGTCAGGTGCTCAAGGCGGCTCGGGCCAGTCAGCGGCCTCAGAAGGCCGATTCATCGCCGGGGCCTTGGCAGGGCTATAGCAGCGAATTCTCCGGCATGCGCCGCAGAATGATTCGACTTCTTGACGAGAGCTGGCGGGTGAGCTTGCCTTGAGGTGGCGCGACCGTCTCTGGCTCCGTTTGTTGTTGGCGCTGTTGCCGGTCAACCTGCTCTTTCTGGCCGTGGTTTTGGGGGGCTGGTTGCGACTTACCGAGCAGCAGCTGCGCGTTCAACTCGAGCACCAGGCGCGCTCCCTGGCTACCCAGCTCGCTCTGCTCAGCGCGCAGGCCCTGAGCACCCATAATGAATGGCTTTTGCCCGAGCACCTGTCGCGTTTTTCCGGCCTGCCGGAAGTCGAGCGAATGACCCTGGTCGACGCTCAAGGACGAATTCTGGCCGATTCCGACAGCGAGCAAATCGGCAACGGTTGGAACGGCACCCTCGTAGCCGAGGGCTCTGAGCCCAGGTTGCGCTATTTGGAGCGCGGCTCGCCGTCGCTGCCCGCAGGTGCCCCGCCCTTTGGTCCCCGTGGAGTCGAGCTTTTCGGGCCCAGTTTTCTCGATGCTCCGGGTTTGGAAGTCACCACCGCCTTACAGTCGGGAGGGCGTCGCTATGGTACTCTGCAGCTTGTCTTTAAGCTGTCGACGGCTCAGCGTCAGATGCGGGAATGCTATACCGTGCTCTGGTTCGGCAGTGGCCTGCTCACGGCCCTCAGCCTGCTGGTGCTGGCCGGAATTGCCCGCGGTTTCGCCCAACCCATTCTGCACGTGGCCGAAAAGGCTCACAACCTGGCGCGGGACTGGAACCACCAGCCCAAAACCTCCAGCGGAGGAGCCCAGAGTGAAGTGGGCATGCTTAGTCGAGCGCTGGATCAGATGGCCTTCAGTTTGCGCCAGCTCACCGACCGCCAGCGCGAGGCCAGAATGGAGCTGCAACAGCGAGTGTCTCGATTGCTCGAACTGGTGAAGCGGGTCTCGGCTGGCGACCTGACCGTGCGCCACGAATTGCCCGGGGAAGGGGAGATGGGCCGGCTAGAGCAGGGCTTCAACCGCATGTTGGGTCGGCTCGTGCGCACCCGTCAGGCCGAACTGCAGGCCCGCCTCGACCTGGAGTGGACCCGCGAGGCGCTGGTGCAGGGAAATCGTCGCCTGGCTGAGCTCGACCGAAGAAAGACCGACTTCCTCAATACGGCCAGCCACGAGTTGCGCACGCCCCTGACCTCGATTCGCGCCTTCGCCGAGATCGTGCTCGACAATGAAGAGGGCAACGAGGCCGGAACCACCGAGGAGTTCCTCGAGAACAACCGCGAGTTCCTCGAGATCATTCATCGTGAGAGTGAACGACTTACCCGGCTGCTGCACAGCCTGCTGGACTTGAGTCGCATTGAATCGGGCAAGATCGACTGGGATTTCGAAACCCTGTGTGTCGAAAGTTTGGTACGTTCTACCGTGGATTCGTGTCGTTCGCTGCTTCAGGAGAAGTCGATGCAGCTCGAACTGCAACTGCAACCCGGCCTGCAATTGCACGGAGCCCGCGACCCTCTGGTGCAGGTGTTGACCAACCTGCTTTCCAACGCCATCAAATTCACCCCCGCTGGTGGTCATATCGAGTTACGCAGCCGACTGGGTGACGAGCACATCATCCTGGAGGTCCAGGACAGTGGCGTGGGAATCGCGCCTGAAGACCAGTCCAAGGTCTTCGAGAGTTTTCAGCAGGCGGAAGGGCAGCCCGATACGGGTGCACCCAAAGGTTCCGGATTGGGCCTGGCCATCGTCAAGCAGATCGTCGAGACCCACGGGGGCACCATCAAAGTTCAGAGTCAGTTGGGAAAAGGAAGTTGCTTCGTGATACGCTTGCCTCGTCAACGTTCCGACTGAAGGGGGAGCCGCCTGAAGCTTGTCTAACCTCCCGGAATGAAACTCGCAGAAGCTCTGGTGCAGGTGGCCCGCTCGGCCGGGGTGCGGCTGGCCACTCACGTGCCCGGCTACGGAGCCAGTCAGGTGTTCGCCGCTTGGGGCGGACGCGGCAGCTACCATGAGGAGGTGGCTCTGGGCATGGCTCTGGGTTCGGCGATGGCCGGACATCCTTCCCTGTGTCTGATCAAGATGCACGGACTGCTGAAGGCCGCCAATGCCCTGGTGTGCGGTCTCTCGGCCGGTGTCACAGCAGCCTGCGTCATTGTCGTCTTCGACGACCCGGCAGGGGGGCATTCCGACAATCAACTGCCCACCCAATCGATGGTCGAGGCCCTGGAAATACCCTGGTCGTCGGCTGCCGATGCGGCGTCGGCCGCCGCTTGCCTGGTTCGGGCCCTGCAACAGAGCCACGAGCAACGGCTGCCTCAGGTGCTGCTGCTCGACTCGGCCCTGGTCGATCTGGAAGTCGAAAGCCCGTCCCTGCCCCAGGCTTTAGAAGGCCGCGAATTTTGTTCCGACCCGGTGGGTCAACTGGTTTGCCCCCTGTTTGGCGACTACCAACGGCGTCGACTGATGTTCCGCCTGGGTCAGTCCGGCTCGCCCGAGACTCCTGAACTCCCCCCGCTCTCGGCCCTGCCTGCCCACTGGCAACCCACCCTGCAAGCCTATGCCCCCTGGGTTGAGGCGATCCTGGGCCAATCCGGCCAGCGGCCCTTCGTGGCAGGAGATACCGGGCTTTCCAGCCTGTTCGGCCTGAAGCCCTTCTGCGCTGTCGACGTCATCGGCTGGATGGGCGGCAGCCTGCCGCTGGCTCTGGGAGCACTGGCCGGGGGAGAACAGGCCGCCTGGGCCTTCACGGGCGATTTTTCCTTCCTCGCCGCCGGTCATCTGGGCTGGTTGGAGGCGCGCCGCTGGGGCCTGCCTTTGCGGGTGTTTTTGTTCGACAACGGATGTGCCCGAGCCACCGGTGGACAGCCGGTGGAACCGGAACTGCTGGATCACGTGTTGCACGGGCCGGAGGTAATACGGGTGGGCCGACCCGAACAACTGCCTCTGGCTGCCGAGGCAGCCTTGCTGCAGCCTCGGCTGTACTGGCTCGAAGTTGGAGGGTAAATCATGCGTCGATGGTGTTGGATAGCCCTGTGCTGGTTGGCTTTCCTATGGCCGGCCTGGGCGCTGCTCGATCCGCCCTTCACCATCAACCGGAAAATTACCCTGGCCCAGGTCAATCGCGGCGGCCGGGTGGAACTGGAGTATGATGTGTCGCCCTACGGCGCGGCCGGACTGCGAGTGACCTGCTTTCGTTTCGAAGGCGCGAAAGGCACCACCGAGGTTCAAAGCTGGACGCTTACCCAGCAACGCGGCAAGGAACGTCTCGATTTCAAGCAGATGCCCTCGTCTCAATATCTTTTCGTGGGCACGTTGCTCAATTCCGAGGGCCAGGATCTGGCCGCCGAGTTCAAGCCGGTCCAGCTTGAATATGGCGGCTGGACGGGACGCTTGAAGGTTCATCAGAGCACAGCGGCAGCCTCACGACAGCCGGGCTCCTTCTCGCAGATCGAGACTCAGGTTCAAAGTGAAGAGGCTTCCATTTTTCACGTTGTCCCCGAAGCGGTCGTGGTGGCCCCGGGTAAGGACGCCCGCCTGACGGCCCTGCTCAATGAGCGCTACATGGTCGAACCGCTGCAGTGGAGCCTGGAGGGTCCTGGACGGTTGCTGGTGGCCGAGAATTGCTTTGCCCTCTACCAGGCGCCCAAGGGGGCTCGCAGCGGGGAAAGAGCCACGATTCGGGTGTATTCCATGGTGCACCCCAACCTCAACAGTCAGGTGCAGGTGCTGATTACCACCGAGCCGGTCCAGTCGCCCTCAGCGCCTCAACCCGCTGCTCCAGGTTCTGATTGAGTCGCCGGATGGGCTCGTATTCCACCTGGTAGTAGCGATGGGGGTCACTGATCCAGGCTGTCGGTAGCGAGGTGGCTAAAGGCATTCGGCCCTGCTCGAGCTGTTGCAAAGTCTGCTGAAGATAGTCCAGTCGCGACCTGGGGTGTGGTCCCCGGCGGTCGATGAACCCTGGAAAATGGAGAAAATGAGCAGAGCAAAAGTAGTCGATCTGGTTCAGCAGTTGGCAAGGAGGAGGGGGTTCCAACTGCAGTTCGGAGGGCAACAGGTTCCACAGGAAGCCGTTGCGGAACTGCACCACCAGGTCGAGCACTTCGGGGGTCACCGTCCAGGCACCGGGCTCGAAGCAGGCACCGAGAAGAGGAAAATCGGGCCCGGGGAGGATCACCAGCTTTCGCTCGACGCCAAAGGGGGGCAGGGCTACACGGGTCTGCACAACGCGGGATAGTGCGGGCCGGGGGGGGCGCAGGCTGCGGTGCAGCTCGTGCGCCAGTTCAAGAACAAAGGTGAGAGCCACCTGTGGCCGGTCGAGTCGGGCCCCCAGGCCCGGTTGCGACTCTTCCAGCGAGGCCGCCATTTGAGCTCGGGTGTGACGCAGTTGAGACGACCGTTGACTGGCAACCTGGAAGTAGTTCCAACATTCCAGGGCCAGCTTGCGCAGGTCGCGCCGGCAACTGCGGTTCACAGCCGTGGAAAAGTGGGTTTCCTGCCAGAAGAGAAAGCGAGCCAGGGCGTGTCGGGGTTCCACTGGACCGGCCGGAAGCCTGGGAGGGGCTCCCCACAGGGGCAGGTGAGCCTGCCTTTCCTGCTGACACCAGGCGCTGTCGCGGCGCGCGAAGGCCGTCAGTTCTTCGCCGCGGAAGAGCTCTAACTGGCAGAGCAAAGGGTTACACCAGCGGAGTCGCTGCACTCGAAGCAAGAGTTGCGAGAGCTCTGGCCCGCTCAGTGCAGAATGCAGCAAAAGAACCAGGTCGATGTCGCTCCGACCCGGATCGATCTCCCGCGTAGCCAGGCTGCGATGAGCCCAGACCGCCTGTAACTGTCCCGAGCGGTATAGCCAGCCTGACGAAATCCAGGCGAGACTCCGGTAGAGCCAGTATGCCCAGTTCAACCTTCGCGACGCAACCTCTGCTGCAGCATCGGTTCGCCGCAGTGTTCGGCAATCCAGTGCCGGGCCTGGCGGGCCAGCGCGGCAGCCCCGACCAGGTCGGGTTGTTCGGCCCGCAGCAGCGGACCGAAGTGCACCACAAGTTCTCCCGCCCGGGGCACCAGCTGGGGCCAGGGCATGGCCTGTCGAGTGCCCTGCAGCGCCACACATTGCACCGGCAATCCGGCTTCGGCCGCGATCTGAAACATGCCCAGGTTGAACTGGCGCAGGCCCGGGGCGCTCTCGACTCCGCCTTCGGGAAAGCCCAGCACTTTGCCACCCGTTCGCACGACCTGGCCGACGTGCTGAGCCAGCTCAGGAGCTGCTCCGGCCTTTCCTCGGCTGGCTTTAAGATGCCCCATGGCCCGCAAACCGTGGCGCAGCAAACCGTGATCGTAGACCCAGGGGGCCACCACGAAGCGCAGGGCTTGCGAGTGGGCGGCCAGCAAAACCACCGGGTCCATCATGCTGGCATGATTGCACACCACCAGGCAGGGTTGGTCTGAGGGTTGGCCGATCAGGCGCAGGCGCAGCCCCAGCAACTTCAGCGTTAGCCTTGCTGCCCCGGGAAGCAGCCCCAAAGCCAGCGAGCCGTTCAGGCGAGATAGCAGCAGGGCGGGCGTACCCATCAGGCCAAGCAGGCAGGTGGCGGTATAGACGCCTCGTAGCGAGCGCTTCCAGGGTAACTGTCGTGCCAGAGTGAGGGCTTGTTGCCAGCGTCCAGGAAGATGGGACAGGCTGCCTTCGGCGAATCGACGGGCGCATTCCGAGCGGCGGATTTTGCCGCTTGGGGTTTTGGGAATGGCCCCCGGTGGCAGGGCTACCACATGGTCGGCAGCCACCCCCGCCACCTGAGATACCCGTTGTCTCACCCGTTCCTCCAGGTCGTTGCGACGCCTTGCCTGGAGGCGGGTTTCGAAAGCCACGACGAAAGATTCGCTGCCCCGGCGATCGGGGGCGGCAAAGGCGGCCACGCAGCCGCGACGGACCCCCTCGAGTTCGGCCACGGCTTCTTCCACGTCCTGGGGATAGAGGTTCCGGCCGGCCTTGATGATCAGGTCTTTGGCTCGACCGGTGAGATAGATCTCACTCTCGGCCCGATAGGCCAGGTCGCCACTGTCGACCCAACCCTCGGCGTCCTTGATTTCTGCCGTCGCCTGGGGGTTGCGGTAATATTCGCGAAGGGTGGAGCCGCTGCGGAAAAATAGCCTTCCCTGGTGTCGGTCGGGCAGGGCCCGTCCCTGAGGGTCCCGGATTTCAATGTCGGTACCCTCCAGAGCCACGCCGGAGGAAACCCAGAGCTGGCCATCGGCGAGAGGTACGGCCCTGCCCTCGCGTTGAAGCAGATCGGGGTCGATGCAGTCCAGGTGGGCTCCCCGGCCTACCGGCGTGAAGGCGACGGCCAACGAGGCTTCGGCCAACCCGTAGGCCGGGAAATGGGCGCTAGCCCGAAAGCCAAAGGCGGAGAACCGCTGGCTGAAATGCTCCAGCGTTTCGGGTCGAACCGCTTCGGCTCCGTTGAGGGCGATTCGCCAGGGACTCAGGTCGAGGCCCTCCAGTTCACTGTCGGCGATGCGGTGGGCACAGAGCTGATAGGCGAAATTGGGGGCGCAGGAAATGGTCCCTCGGTAGTGGCTCATGGCCCGCAGCCAGCGCGAGGGCCGGGCCAGAAAGTGCTGGGGTCCCATCAGGACCAGGGGAATTCCGTGATAGAGGCTGCCCAGCAGGCAGCCGATCAGTCCCATGTCGTGGTAGAGCGGCAACCAGCTGACGCAAGTGTCCTCGTCGACGACCTGCATGGCCTTACCAAAGGCGCGAATGTTGTGCAAGAGGTTGGCGTGGGTGAGGGCTACCCCCTTGGGACGACCGGTGCTGCCTGAGGTGTATTGAATCAGTGCCAGTTCCTCGGCCTGGCCGGCGTGGCGTGGGGGGGGATCGCCCAGCAGCAAGCTTTCGGCCGATACGACCTGGATTTCAGGGCACTGCAGGCCGAGCAATTGAGTAACACTCCAGGCCCGATCGAAGGAAATCAGCAGCCGGCAGTCGGCATTGCGCAAAATGGCGATCTGTCGCTGCAGGTAGTCCTCGATCTGGTCGGCCCGGAAGGGAGGATAGAGGGGCACAGGCACGGCCCCCAGCCAGAGCAGGGCCAGAAAGCCGGCCACAAAGGGCAGCCCGGTGGGAAGCATCAGGGCCACGGTGTGGCCCGGGCCAACCCCAAGCCGGGCCAGCGAACCGGCCATTTTGCCGGCTTCCTCATAGAGCTCTTCCGGGCTCAACGAACGTTCCAGTCGTCCATCTTCCTCGAAAAAGTACAGCACCCGCTGGGGCTGGTGTTGCAGCTGGTGATCGAAGGCTTGCATCAGGGTCAGGGCGTGTTCGGGGAAGGGAGGTAGCGGTGCCGGTTCGGGACGTAGCGCTGGCGAGCCCTGTTGATCGGCCTGTTCTGGGGCTGCCACCACGGCCACCAGGTCGCGCACGCGGGGGGCGGCAAAGAGCGGCTGGGTGGGCAGAGGTTGCCCCAGCTCGCTTTCCAGCCGGCGGATCAGTTCGGCTCGTTCCAGGCTGCCAATGCCCAGGTCCCACTCCAGGTGCGAGGACAGCCTGACCACCCGAACCTGATCGGGATGGAGCTGGCGACACAGCTGGTCGACCACGCGCAGAACCCGTTCTGGGTCGGGCGCAGATCGGGAAGTTGGATCGGCAGGCGGCATGCTAGGTAGCTTCGGGCTCGCTCTTGGCGTCCCTGGAATGACTGGCCGTGGGGCGCAGCTGGGTCAGCAGGCTGACGGGAATGACCAGCAGGCTGACCAGGGCGGCCTGAGCCCAGTTGGCGCCCGACACCGGTGCCGTGCGGAAGGCGGTCTGAAACAGGGGATTGTAGACCAGCAGTAGATGCAGCAACAGAACCACGACGATGCCGGCGGGAACCGCCAGGTTGAGAGGCTGGCGCAGCCAGCTCAGCCCGTGCAAGCCGCGGCACACCCAAAGATAGAGGCACTGATTGAGGATCAGCGTGGTCAGTGCCTGACTCTGGGCTTGAGCCAGCGAGTCGGAGGCTTCCAGGGCGTTCATGAAGTCAAGCAGGGTCGAACCTGCCATGACGAACGAGACCATGAAGCTGCGCACCCAGAGCTGGCCACTCATCAACGGGGCGTCGGGTCGTCGGGGGGGGCGTTCCATAATGTCGGATTCGGAACGTTCGAAGGCCAGGGGCAGCGAGAGGGCAACGCTGGCCAGCAGGTTGATCCACAGAATTTGAATCGGCTCCAGGGGCCAGATCGGATGCTGGCCTTTGAGAGGGAAGAACGTCATGGCCGCAACCTGAATCCAGGCCAGGCTCAGGTTGGTCGGCAGCAGGAAGGCCAGGGCCTTCACCAGGTTGTCGTAGACCCGGCGCCCCTCGCGGACGGCGTTGACGATGGTGGCGAAGTTGTCGTCCACCAGCACCATGTCGGCGGCCTCGCGCGACACCGAAGTGCCGGTTTTCCCCATGGCCACACCGATCTCGGCCTGTCGCAACGCGGGCGCGTCGTTGACGCCGTCGCCCGTCATCACCACCACTTCTCGCGTCTTTTGCAGAGCTTTCACCAAATCGAGCTTTTGCTCGGGCTCGACGCGGGCAAAGACGTAGCACTGCTGGGCCTCGCGAGAAAACTCTTCGGCACTCATTTTTTTGAGTTGGGGGCCGCTCAGGGCCTTCTGATTGGGCAGGTTGAGTTGCCCGGCGATGGCCTGAGCCGTAACGGGATGGTCGCCCGTGATCATCTTCACGCGAATGCCCGCTCGGTGACACAGGCCAATGGCCTCGCGAGCCTCCTCTCGAGGAGGGTCGATCATGGCCTGCAAACCCAGCAGCTTGAGGTTTCGAGCCGATTCGATGCTCAAGGGTCCGTCCAGTTCGACCTCGGCCACGGCCAGCACCCGCATTCCCTCGCGAGCCATCTGCTCGAGGGCCGACTCCAACTGAGGGTCGACCTCCTGGCAGCGAGCCAGGATTTCCTCGGGAGCGCCTTTGAAATAGGCCAGCTTGTCGTGAGCCGTGGCCATCCAGCGCAGGTCAGAGTCGAAAGGCACTTCGCCCGTGCGAGGGGAGGCCTTGCGCCAGGCTTCCAGGTCGGCCCCCCAGTTGCGAGCCGCTTCCAGCAGGGCGATTTCCGTAGGATCGCCGTGCTCGGGATCGAGGCTGGCATCGTTGCACAGCACCGAGGCCCGCATAAGGCCTTCCAGTTCGGGTTGCTGGCCGGGCATTTTGCTGCGCCCCAGCGAGGGGGCCCAGGTATCCACCACGGTCATGCGGTTGGTGGTCAGGGTGCCGGTCTTGTCGCTGCAGATGACGGTGGCGCTGCCCAGCGTTTCCACCGCTGCCAGGCGACGAATCAATGCATTGCGCGCGCCCATGCGGCGAACCCCCAGCGCCAGAGCGATGGTGACAATGGCGGGCAGCCCTTCGGGTACGGCCGCCACCGCCAGGGTGACCGCCGCCAGTACGGAATCGCCCCAGCTCAGGCCCCGGAATCGCGCGACCCCCATCAGCAGCGCAGAGAGCACCACAATGGCCGTGCTGAGCTGCTTGCCCAGGATGGCCATCTGCTGCATCATAGGGGTTTCTACTTCGTCGGCCTTGTGCAGCAGCTGGGAAATGCGTCCGAATTCGCTGTTGAGGCCCGTGCCCGTTACCAGCACTCGGGCGGTGCCGCGGTTGACCAGGGTGCCGCCATACACCATGTTGTGACGTTCGGCCAGCGGCGTTTCTTGTTCCAGAGCATCGAGCGACTTGGCCACGGGCAAGGCTTCGCCGGTGAGAAGGGACTCGTTGGCTTCCAGGCTGTAGACTTCGACGAGGCGACCGTCGGCCGGGATCTGGTCGCCGGGCTGCAAAGCCATCAGGTCGCCCACCACGAGGTCTTTGGCCGAGACCTCGAGCACTTCACCGCCGCGCACCACCCGTGCCAGCGAGGGCACCAGTTGGCCCAGCGAGCGGATCGATTTGCGAGCCTGCCACTCCTGAATCGAGCCGACCATGGCGTTGAGCACCACCACGGCGATAATGGCCAGCGAGTCGCTGATTTTGCCCACGGCCAGGCCCAGGGTGGTTGAGAAGATCAGCACCAGAATCAGCGGGTCGAGAAGTTGCGAGAGCACGATACCGAAAAGACTTTTGCCCGGTGGCTCGGGGAAAGCGTTGGGGCCGTCGCGCTTCAGGCGCTCGGCTGCCTCGGTCGGGCTCAGTCCCTGGTTGCTGCTCCCCAGTTGCTGCAGGAGCTCGTCGAGGGGCAGGTGATGGCTCATCAGCCCACCGGAGCCGGATGGCGTCGCACGTATTCCACCAATCGTGGCAGCACACGCCGAATGTCGGGGCACTCGATGCCGCTTCCCTGCAAAGCCAACAGCGTATTGTCGCAGAGGTAGTGGGTGGGGTGTACGAAATAGTCGACCATCGCCGGCGTGAAACCCGACCAGCGCGAGGCCCAGGGAAGGTGCCGCAAGGCCAGCTTGGCCAGGGCCAGAGGCAAGGGCAGATGAAGGATTTTTCGCCCGGTATTGCGGCCGATCTCGCTGACCATCTCGGCCACCGTCAGCGGGTTGGGGTCGCACAGCTGATAGACCGTGCCAGGAATGCTTTTGTGCAGGCTGAGGTGAGTGAGGGCATCGAGCACATAGTCCTGGGTCACCAGATTCAGGCGCGACACCGTAGGGTCGCCGATGCGCGGCAGCACCGACAGCCACGGGAAACGCAGCACCCAGCGAATCACCGGGTAGGGTCCATCGTACTTCAGTGTGGCGCCGCTACGACTGTCGCCCACCACGATGCCGGGGCGATAGATCACCCAGGGCAACCGGGTTTTCTGCACCTCGACTTCGGCCAGGAATTTGGTTTCCTCGTAGTAGTTGTTGAACGACTGCCCCTTGTCCAGGTCGGTTTCGCGGAAGGGACCGGCATAGCGGCCACTGACGTAACAGGTGCTGACGTAGTGAAGCCGCGACAGGCTGGAAAGGCGCTGAGCATAGTCGAGCACGTGCTGGGTGCCTTCCAGATTGATGCGCAGCCCCAGCGAACGCTCCACATTCAGGTCGTAAAGCGCGGCAAAGTGAAAGATCTCCTGAGCTTCCAGCGGCTGCTCCAGGCCCAACCCGGGGCGGGTGATGTCGCCGGCCACCAGGTCGACCCGAGCATGCAGCCCGGGATCGATGCTTTGTAGCCGTTGACGGGCCACCTCCATAAAGCGCGGTTCGACCAGGCAGAGCAACTGGCTGTCAGCGCGCTGGTTGAGAATTCGAGGGAGTAAATTGCTGGCCAGAAAGCCAGGGTAGCCGGTAATCAGTAGACGACTCATAGCGCTGCCTTCCCGACCAGGGCAGAGGTACCCTGGCGGCGAACTGGGCCAGCATGGCTTCCCCTGAATTCGACCCCTCCCAGTACATCGAGAAGGTCTGCCTGGCCACCGATGAGGTGCTTCCCGACCCCATCGAGCCCGAGCAACTTCTGGTCAAGCACTACCGTGACTACCATGTGGTGGACACCTACGCTCGCTCGCTCATGAGCTGGTTGGTGAAGAGCACCGGCGACGAGGAAAAGGCGCGCGGCTTTATGCGCAAAGTGCGCAGTTTCGGACGGGCTACCTCCAATCTGGTGGCTAAGGCTTTGGGCAAAGACCCCGACAATGTCTCCAAGGCCCTGTTCGGCCTGCGCAAGCGCGATTTCTACTTCCGCTTCAAGCGTCACCCCTACACCGCAGAACAGATCACCGAACGGCTGGAAGCCCTCAAGCAGCAGGCTCGAGCTCAGGCGGGTAAGGGGCTGGTGCGAATTTTGCTCACCGGTGGCACGGGCTTCGTCGGTAAAGAAATCCTCTATCAGGCGGCCCAACTGGACGAGATCGCCGAGGTGGTCGTGCTGATCCGCCCCAAAACCGTGCGCAATCGCGCCACCGGCGAGGTAATCGCCCACTTTACCCCCGAAGATCGCGGGCGCGAACTGCTGCAAGAGCTCTGGATCGAAGGTGGGCACAAGTTTACCTTTATCGACGGTGACATCGAAAAGCCGAATATGGGCCTGTCCGAAGAGACGATTCAGGAACTGGCCGGGCGCATTACCCACGTGATTCACTGCGCCGCCAGCGTGGCCTTCGACGACCCTTATCCCGATTCGTTTCGGGCCAATGTGCTGGGCAGTCAGAATGCGCTGCAGTTTTCGCTGCGTTTGCAGCAGGCGCCCGACAGTCCCTACGTTTCCCACGTGTCGGTGGAGACGTCCTACATTCATGGCCGTCAGGTTCGCCAGACAGCGCGCGAGGACGAGATCGTCTTTCCGCGCAACTTCTACAACAACTACTACGAGCTGACCAAGGCCCTGGCCTCGCTGGAAACCGAGCGCTTTATGCTCGAGCACGGGCTGCGGGTGGTTCAGTTGTGTCCGGCCATCGTGATCGGCGAGGGGCGCACGGGCAACAATCGGGGCGACCAGAAGGTGGTCAACGCGCCGGTCAACGCCTTCGGTCGAGCCAAGCGACTGCTGAAAGAGAGCCAGGGCGATTGGGTGCGGCGTTCGCAGGCGGAGGTGCTGTTCCGCATGGCCAAGGTCTTCCCCGGCGACCCTTCGGCCGAGCTAAACCTGATTCCGGTCGACTGGGTGGCTCGCGGAATTCTGGCGGCCACTCTGCGGCCCCGCTCGGTGGGAGAACGCATCCATCTGGCCACCGACAATCGCATCACGGCTCAGCAGATTCGCGAGGTCATCCGCAAGGAACTGCGCATCCAGATCAGCCTGCTCGAGCCCACCTTGAACCGCAACGTGCACCTGCCGGTGATGACCAAGGTGCTCACCGGCCTCAAGCAGCCCAAGGTGGCCCACGCCTTGAGCAAGTTGGGCAACATTTTCGGGGGCTACAGCGAGTTCGGCCAGCCCGTTCATCAGGTCGGCAACGACGTGGACATTCTGGGCCTGCCTCTGCCGCGTCCCAACACGCTGGACGCCTTCCGCATGCTTTGTCGACACAACAAATATGTGCAGGAGTTTGGCGCAGTGAAAGACACGCTGGAGCTTTCCCGCCGGGAAAAGCTCTGGACCGAATGGCTCAACGAAATCGAACAGGAAACCGGCGAACCGCCCAGCGCCATGAAGTCCAAGGAGTTCTACCGGCGCTTCTGTGAGGCTTTCGATCGCGACAGCTTCACCCGTCGAGATCCTTCAACTCAGAACAAGGAACCCGAACAGGCCGGCCGAAGCCGCTGAAATGCCCAGTCCGCAGAGCTTTTTGATAAGCATGGCCTTGCGGCATCTGGTGAAGAGCCGGAGTCGCGACGATGTTGACGTGCCGATGGCGCGGACCCGCGTCGACCGCTGGGTGAACCTTTTCGGAAGCCTGGGTCGGCTACACCAGGGGCTGTTTACGGCCGACTTTCGGGCGCAGCAAGGTCCGGTTCAGGGTGAGTGGGCCCTGCCTCGCAACGGAAGTCACGCCCATCAGGTGGTGCTGTATTTACACGGTGGCGGATACTTCTTCTGCTCTCCCAAAACCCACCGTTCGATCACCTCGGCGCTGGCTCACGGCCTTCAGGTTCCCACTCTGGCTCTGCAGTACCGTCTGGCTCCCGAATACCCCTATCCAGCAGCCCTGGAAGATGCGCTGGCCGGATACCGCTGGCTGTTGGACCAGGGCTATGCTGCCGAGCACATCGCCGTGGCCGGCGACTCGGCCGGTGGCGGGCTGGCGCTGGCCTTGCTGGTCTGCCTGCGCGAAATGGGCTGGCCTCTGCCGGCTGCCTGCGCGCTGTTTTGCCCCTGGACCGATCTGGCCGCCACCGGGCCTTCGCTAGACCTGAACGATATTCACTGTGCCATGTTCTCGGCCGAAGGCATTCGCAAGGCCCGACTGCTCTATGTGGGCCATGCCAATCCCTACGACCCCCGCATTTCTCCCCTCTACGCCGACCTGCGGGGCTTGCCGCCACTTTTTGTGCACGCCAGCGACAGCGAAGTTTTGCGCGATGATTCCAGTCGACTGGCCCAGAAGGCCCGCCTGGCCGGTGTCAACACGCGTTACAAGCTGTGGCGACGTCAGCCACATGTCTGGCAACTGTTTCATCGCTGGATGCCCGAGGGTCGCACCTCGCTGCAGGAAGCGATGGATTTTCTGGCCACTCACCTGGGCGCCGTGGGGGAGCCCGTCGGACTTCCCTACGAGCCGATCTAGCCGTGGCTCGCATCCGTCGTAGCCACACCATGAGTCGGGCCGACGCGGCCTGGTTGCACATGGAAGAGCCCACCAACCTGATGATGATCACCGCTCTGTTCACCTTTCGCGGGGTGGTGGACGCCGAGCGTTTTCGCCAGATGCTGGAAGAGCGGCTGTTGCCCTATGAGCGTTTCCGCATGCGCGTGGGCTATCCCAAGATCGGGGTGGGTCGGCCGCTGTGGAAGCAATACCGTCACTTCGATTTGGGTGACCATCTCGAGTTACACCAGCTACCCGAGCCGGGCGATGAGCCCACCTTGATGGCTCTGGTCAGCCAGCTCATGAGCACACCCCTCGAGCGCGATCGGGCCCTGTGGAAGTTCCATCTGGTTCAGGGCTATCAGGGCGGCTCGGCACTGGTGTGCCGTATTCACCACGCCATTGCCGACGGAATTGCCCTGCTGAAGGTGTTGCTCAGCCTCACCGAATGTGAAGGCGAAGACATGCTGGAGGCCCCCCGCCGGGCCACGGCCGCGCTGGCCCAGGGCGATCTCAAGGTAAAGCCCAGCAAGTTGATCGACCTGGCCAAGGTCTACGGCTCGGCGGCTACCGATCTGGGCAAATTGTTGCTCGAGGGCGAGCCGCCCAGTCCCTTCAAAGGCCCCCTGACGGTGGACAAGCGGGCCGCCTGCACTCGGCCGCTCTGTTTGGACCGCATCAAGCAGGCTCGTATGCAGGCCGGATGCACCGTCAACGACGTGCTGATGGCGGCTGTGGCCGGTGGCATGCGTCGCCACTACGAACGCTTGGAAGGGGAGGTTCGCGAGCAACTCAATCTGCGAGCCGTCATCCCGGTGGATCTCCGCAAACCTGGCAAGGAACAGGCCTTGGGGAATCGCTTCGGCCTGGTTTTCTTGGGATTGCCGCTAGGCTTGAACTGCCCTCGTGAGCGCCTTACGGAAGTGCAGCGTCGTATGAACGCTCTGAAGCATTCGCCCCAGGCGGTGGTCGTTCTGGGCCTGTTGGCCGCCGTCGGCTCCATTCCTCAGGAAATGCAGCAGCACATTGTGGAGCTCTTCGGCTCGAAAGGCACGGCCGTGGTCAGCAACGTTCCGGGCCCACGCGTACCGATGAGCCTGGCGGGACAACCGATCGACAGTTTGATGTTCTGGGTTCCCCAGTCGGGCCGCCTGGGTTTGGGAGTATCGATTCTCAGCTATGCCGGCTCGGTGCGCATCGGAGTGGCCAGCGATGCCGGATTGCCCGTGCAGGCAGAGGGACTGGCCGGCGATATCGAAGCGGCGCTGGACGAGCTGATCGAGGCGCTCTAGGAGGATCCATGGAACCCATTACGGCCGCCGGGCTGGACGCCTGGCTGGAAACCCTTTCTCAGCGTCGCTCGCATTGGGCAGAGACCCCCGTGAGCGAAAGACTACAGCTGTTGCAGCAGTTGCGTCGGGATACGTTCCGGGTGGCTCCGCGCTGGGCCGAGGTGTGCTCGCGGCTCAAAGGACTCGACCCGAAGGGGCAACTGGCCGGCGAAGAATGGTTGGTGGGTCCGTTTATCACGCTGCGCAACCTGCGCTTGCTGGAAAGCCAGCTGCAAAGCCCCTTGCGCGATGGTGGTCGAGTCGTCCGGGCAATCCCCGGAGACACCTGGGATATGGTTCAGTGGCCGGTATTTCGCGGAGAAACCTGGACCCGACCGGGTTCGGAGCCGTTCTTGCCTGTTCGGGGTCAGTTAGGGCTGGTGCTGGGGGCCGGCAACATTTCCTCGATCGGCGCCACCGATGTGCTCTACAAGATGTTTATCGAGGACCAGGTGGTGCTGCTGAAGATGAATCCGGTGCACGAGGCTCTGGGCCCGGTGCTGGAAGAGGCCTTCGCCTCTCTGATCGAGCGAGATTTTCTCAAGATTGTCTCGGGCGGTGCCGCCGAGGGAGCCCTGGCCTGTCGGCACCCCCTGGTGGGGGCCATTCACGTGACCGGTTCGCACCACACCTACGAGGCGATTCGACGTGCCACCGACCGTCCCATCACGGCTGAACTGGGCTGCTGTTCCCCCGTGATCGTGGCACCCGGCCGCTGGAGTACCCGTCAGATCAACTTCCAGGCTCGCAACCTGGTCGGGGCCTTGACCACCAATGCGGGCTTCAACTGCAACGCTGCTCAGGTGTTGGTCACCAGTCGACAGTGGCCGCAGCGTCAACAGTTCTTGGACGAGGTTCGGCGCGTGCTGGCCAAAGTTCCGGCCCGACCCGCCTATTACCCTGGTGCCGGGCAGCGCCACGCCCAGATCCTGGACCGCTATTCCCAGGCCGAGCAAATCGGCCCACCCGGTCCGGATGCCCTGCCCTGGACTCTGGTGCCCGATCTCGACCCCGATCAGGACCAGCCGGCCTTCCGCCAGGAAGCCTTTTGTGGCACGCTGTTCGAGACTTCTCTCGACGTAGCCTATCCCGAGTACCTGATGCAGGCCACCGAATTCGTCAACCAGCGTCTTTGGGGCAACCTTTCCTGCACGCTGGTGATCAGCCCGGAATCGCAAAAGACCCAGCCCTGGCGGCGCGCCGTGGAAGAGTTGCGCTACGGGGCCATCGGCGTGAATGTGTGGCCGGGTCTGATCTTTGCTCTGGTGAATTTGCCCTGGGGAGCCTATCCGGGCAACGAGCCCGAAGACATTCAGTCAGGAATCGGTTTCGTGCACAATACGGCCAACGCCTCAGGCGTAGAGAAGTGCATTCTGAGCGGGCCCTTTTACCTGCCACTTCGATTGCCATGGCAACCGGGCTATACGCGATCGCTGGCCGTAGCTCGAGCGCTGGCGACTTTTGAACACCAGCCGGGCTGGAAGAACGCCCTTCGCTGCCACTGGGAGTTGCTGCGCGGCGGCGTCGGCATGTAGACCAATTCTCGTAAGTATTGTCCGCACAAACTCAATAAAGTCGGGTTACAAGGCGGCCAATCAAGACAGAACTTTTGAGAATTGGTATAGCCCTTTCGAGGGGTTACAGATCGAAGTTATAGTCGAGGTACTTCTGGCCTTCGTCTTTCACCTGAAAATCGGCCAGGTCTTCCGGAGAGGCGTCGGGGCCCAGGTAGCTTTTCCAAAAATCGTTGTATTGCTGGATGGCTTTCGCGCGCGCCGGCCCCGGTGCGGGAAGCGTAGCCACAAAGGCGGCGCAGATTTGTTTGCCTTCGGCCTGCTCCACCCCAACGGCCATGATGTCTTTCATTCCGGCCGCCTGTTGTTCTTGGAAATGCTTGAGAATGGCAGTCCGGTCGCCCTTCCACAGCATGTGGCTGCTGGTATCTTGCAGCCAGGCCACGGCGGGAAAGCACTTGTTGCTTTCTTGCAGCGACTCGGCGGCCGAAGCATCCATTTCGGCGCTTCTCGAGCCTTGGGCCGGAGTCGGGGGGGCAGAGGGAGTCGAAGCGCAACCCAGGCAGACTGCAGCGAGCACAGCGAGGCACAGCTTTTTCATGAGGTGTGATTCGCAGGGGCGCCTTTCATGCCCTGTTCAGGGCCCATCGTCATGCTGAGTGAATGAAACGATGTTTCTTTCTGGCCCTGTTGACCTCGGGACTTGCCGCTCAGCCCCCCGGCAAGTCGGCACCTTCGCCCGTGCTGCCGGCGCCAATCGAGATTCGATCCTCGACCGCTCTGCCCCAGCCCGCGCCCCGTTCGGGTCCTATCGAACTGACGCCCCACCGCGGTGAGGTTCTGGAGCGGATGAGTGTTCAGGGTCGGGCTCCCTGGTTCGGGGGATATGAGTTGCCTGCGGGCCCCGGAAGAGCCTGGCCGAACGCAGCCCCGCCGGGGGCTTCGGGGCCAGCAGGCGGCCTGTTGACCCCCGGATTTCCCGGTCGCTAGACGGGCTGCAACGGCCGCGCAACCCTTTGCAACTAGGCTAGGGGTCATACACCACAAGGGGGTTTCCCGATGAGAGCCTGGTTGATCGAGTCGCTGCTATTTCTGATTTACTTCGCCTTTGGCATGTCCTGGTTTGCTTTCTCCCCGTTGCGAGGCGACATTGAAGCCTTCTACCATTTGGAGAAGTGGCAGGGGGGGGCGCTCTTCACCTCGGTCAGTATGGCCAAGTCGTTTGTCCCCGTTCTGGCGGGATTTCTTGTGGGTCGACTGGGATTGAAGTGGAGCCTGGCCGTGGGAGCGGGGTTCTGCAGCCTGAGCATGGTGGTGCCCTTCAGCCCCGACTTTGGCACGCTGCAATTTCTCCGCTTTCTCTTCGGCGTGGGCGGCGCGCTGGTCATTACTCTGACCGGTCCTATCGTGATGAGCCTCTTTCCGCGCCATCAGTTGCCGCTGATCAACGGTATCAACAACGTGGCCGTCAATGCCGGCATCGTGACGGCCTTTCAGGTGGTTCCCTGGCTTTCGGCCAGCTACAGTTGGAAGCCCATTCTGGTGGGACTGGGCGGCCTCTCGCTGGTTCTTGCTCTGTTGTGGGTTTTTGTCGGCAGTGATGCGGCCGCCCAGAGCAAAGGGGAAACGGCCTCGTTTCGCGAGGTGATCGCCCGCCGCGAGAGCTGGTGGTTGGCCATCGCCTTCACGGGGCCACTGGCTCTTTACCTGGCCTTAAATAGCAGCCTGCCGGGTCATTTGCAAAGCGCTTTCGGGTTGGATGCTCGCCAGGCTTCCGGTCTGACCAGCCTGTTCAATATGGTGGGCATTCCTACCGCCATTCTCAGCGGCTGGATCACGGGTAAACTGGGATTGCGACGCCCGCTGATCATCGGCGCCGGCCTCCTGATGCCGCTCGCTTCGTTGGGGCTGTGCTTCTCGCACAGCAGCACGCTGCGGGTGTGCTCGGCGGTGGTGCTGGGGGTCTCCTTCTTCCTCTACGTGGCCCCCTTGTTCACCATTCCGATGGAATTGCCGGGCTCGAACCCGGCCTTTGTGGCTCGTCTCAACGGCATCGTCATCAGCCTGGCCTATTTGCTGTCGGGAGCTTCGCCGATGCTGGTCGGTTATCTGCACGACCTGACCGGCTCTTCGGCCGCCGGCCTGGGCATTGTCTGCCTTACCTCCAGCCTGCTGGCCCTGGGAGGTTGGGCGCTGCCTGAAACCGGCCCGCGTGCCAACCGCCCCGCCAGGCCGCAACCCGGTTCCTCGGGCAGCCTGGCTCGGTTGGGTCTGGCGGCCAACTAAGCTGCCGCGATCCTAGCCGAGCATTCGCTTCAGATCTGACTTGCTCAGGGGGGTCAAGGGTTCCCCGGGCTGTTGCTCCCAGTGAGCCCGGCGTGATTCGGCGTTGAAACGCAGGGGATCATCCTCGTCGCGGGCAAAACTCTCGACCATGCCATCGACGGCGGCAAGGCTGGTGCGCACCAACCAGTCACGGGCGGCGGATTCGTCCTGGCGCTGACGGGCCTGATAGCCCGGGCTGGCCTGCAGCAGCCTCAGCAGGCTGGACTGCAGCACCGCCTGCAGCTGATCCTCGGCGTTGCTGTTGGGGTGGAGCAGCACCGACACCTTGTCCTGGCGCACATCGAGCAAATAGTTGCGGTTGCCATAGAGAGAGGCTAGGTCACGAAAACGTTCGGGCTGTTTCATCCATTCGGCCAGGGGAGCCCCCAATTCCAGGCCCTCCAGATCCTTGGGATAGGGACCGTTCTTGGGCAGTTCCAGCCATTTGCGCACGTGGGTGAAGGCACGATTTTCCGTCACCGGGTCGAGATCGAGTGCGCGCATGTACTGGTGGGTGGCGAACAGCTTGGTGGCCGAGGCCGCCGCCATCAGAACGGGCGTGGCCGCCGAGCCGATCAGCGAGTAGCCCAACTTTTCCAGGCCAAAACCCAGGCCGGCACCGATCGCGCTGGCCAGCATCGACTGGTTGGCGTTCTTGGAGCGCACCTCGCCCAAGTTGTTGTCTCGGGCCTGATGCACTTCGATCGGGGCCTGGGCCGCCCCCTTGACGGTGGCACCGTAGGCTTTAACGGCGTTGGCGGTGGGGGCCAGGGCCAGAAAGGCCTGGGGGGCTACGGCCAGAGTGGCCTCCATCATCATGCCGGCTGCGTGCACATATTCTCCCCGGGTGTACCAACCCTTGGGGTCGCGGTCGGCCTGGCGACCGAATTGTGAACCCACGAACTTGCCGACGCCGTCGATGGCGTCGCGAGCCATCCAGGCCAGCCCGACGGTGAGGGGTCCGTTGCCGATACCCACCGCCCCCAGGGCGGCTGCGGTGCCGAGATAGCTTTGGGTGCTGCCAGCGGCTTCGGCCAGGAAGTTCCACTTGCGGCTGGTCAGGTAGTCGGGGCTGACCGATTCTGGCATCTTGCTGGGCAACAGCAAGTTTTTCAGGAATCCGGCCTTGCTCTTTTCTGCTTCGGGTCCCGAAAGGCGCTGGCCGTCCTCGCCGAAGAGCGTCACCTGGTCTTGAGTGGTTTCGTAGGCCAGCACCTCGGCCGCCTTAGCGTCGGGGGGCCGGGCCGGCGGAGGGGTCGTCTGAACCTGACTCAGCTTCATCGGAGCTTTTTCTGCCCACGGCAGCTGAATTCCCGTTGCAGAGCAAAGGTTTAACCTGGGGCGATTGGATTTATCCCTGGCTTATGTCGCTGGTTTCTGGCAGGGGGAAGGGAGGGCCCAGGCCGAAGCGCCTGCCCATGGTGGAACACAAGGTTGTAATCATTACCGGTGCCTCCCGTGGACTGGGGGCGGCAACGGCTCACTGGCTGGCTCGCAAGAGCTGTCGACTGGTCCTTAACGCCCGCAACCAGGAGGCTCTCGAGAGCGTGGCTCAACAGTGCCAGAAGCTTGGCGGTGAGGCTGTGTGCGTCGCCGGAGATGTCTCTGACTTGAAGGTGTGTGAAGCGATCATCCATGCCGGCACCCAGCGTTGGGGTCGGCTCGACGCAATAGTCAACAATGCCGCCGTGATCGATCCGATCGGCAACTATACCCAGGTCGACCTCGAGGCCTGGGGGCGGGCGATGCAGATCAACCTGATGGCTCCTCTGTATCTGGCCCGGCTTGGCGCCTCGTGGCTGATGCAGAATCAGGGCAAAATCGTCAACGTCAGCACCGGTGCGGCGGTTCATCCCCTGGCGGCCTGGTCGGCTTATTGCGCCAGCAAGGCCGGGCTGCACCATCTGACCCGCTGTATGGCGGTGGAAGAGTCCAGGATTATCGCGGTTTCCCTGCGGCCCGGAGTGATCGATACGGCCATGCAGGACCAGATTCGCCGCGATGGTCCGGCCCATATGCCCCCCGACCTGATGCAGTACTTCCAGCAGCTCAAGGAAACCAATCGGCTTGAGCCCCCGGAGGTCCCCGCCAAGTCGTTGGCCTGGCTGGCGCTGTATTGTCCGCCCGAATGGAATGGCGAGATGGTGGAATACACCGACGCCAGGGTGGTGCGCGAGGCCGCTGCCGTTTTCGACGTCTAGCCTTAAACTGCGGTTCCCGGGGCCGCTGAGGACCGATCTTGGTTCAAAGTTCAAAGGGGCTCCTCGCAGCAGAGCGAGGAGGTCCAGGGGCTGGTTTCAGGCATCTTTCACGGCTGTGTTCTAGACTGACGTCATTACACAGACTTGATGGAGAACACCAACACCATGAACATCCAGAGCTTTTCTTCCGCTTCCCGGGCCACCGCTGCCAGCCTTCCCCGAGCCTCTCAGGCAGCGGGATTCGAGCCCGGCAATTCCGGTGACCTGGTGGACCTGGGTCGCCACCAGCAAGACATGGGTCCCGACCCCATCACCCCGCTTTACTACGCCACCGTGGGCGGACTCGGAGGCGGTGTTGCCGGTGCTACCGTGGGTGCCATCTGGGCTTCCCGGCACGGAGTTCTGGCCGGTATCGGCGGCGGCGTCGGCGGTGCCGTGGTCGGCGGCGTCGTTGGGATCGCACTGGCCGGGGTGGCTCTGAAGCTCCAGAATTGAGCCACCGAGCCGGATAACGAAGAAAGGACCTGGGGTCGACCCCGGGTCCTTTTTGCGTTCGTATGCCGATGCAATTCTCAATGGCTCATTGGCGTGTTGGCAATTCCTGTTTCCGGCCGGGCTCTAGACCCATTCTCGCACGTATTGTCCGCGCGAATCGACGCCCGAGCTGCGGAAGGTTCAGCAGCCCTGGCTGCGGCTGAACAATTGCATCGAGGGGTTGCCTTTGGAGAACAAGCGCCGGGTCTCCTCGGCCAGTTCCTCCGGGCGCCAGTCGGGTCGAGTCTTCAGTTGACGCAGCAACTGATCGGCCGGACTGGCATTGGTCTGGATCTTTTCCGGGCTGGCCACGATATAGTCAACATCCTCGAGCAGCCGGTTCATCACCGATGGCTGACCCATCGAGCAAGCTTCCAGCCCCAGCACCGAAATGTCGGCGCGGGTTGCCTGCTCTGCTTCGCGAACCGCGCGCTGAAAATCGTCCACCGACATCCGCCGTCCTCGGGCGTCGGTCAGCAGGCCCTGTTCTCCAGCCCCGTGGGTGGTACAGAACAGCGCGTAGTGCTGTGCCGGATAGCGTTCGATGGTATCGATCAAGAAATCTCGCAGTGCCCGCCAGTCGGAGGGCTTGTTCTGGCTCTCGCCCAGCAGGGGGGAGCTACCCGGCTGGTCCTGGTGGCGCACCTCAAAGGTCTTCTGGCCTCGCCAGTCGTTGGCGCTGGCCGACACCTTCGGCGATGGGTTGACCAACTCGTCCAGCTTGGCCCCCAGATTGCGCCAGTTCCACTCGCTCTCGCCGCGAAACAGGTTGGCCACCACCTGTACCTCATCGCTTGCGCCTTCCTGGTGCAGGCGCGCCATCTGTAAGGTTGCCGCTTCGCGCAAATTGTTGTCGCCGTTGAGCACGTGCATCACGGTCCAGCGACGTGGGGCAGAAGAAATGTTCACGACCTCAATGTAATGTCTTGCCCTGAAAGTTGGCTGAACCGTGTACATGTCAACGGCACCCACCGATGGGGTGCCGCCGTAATGCTGTTGCTCAGGGTGTCGGGTCTAGCGCGACCCCAGGTGGGCGCCGATGGCTCCGCCGGCCAGTCCGCCGCCGATCAGGCCCAGAGTCACGCCCAGAATGGGGTGGCCGAAGTAGTTGCCGATGGCTGCGCCGCCGATGCCGCCAACTGCGGTTCCGCCGGCCAGGCCAAGGGCGCCGCCGATCATCCCGCCGAGAATCTTGCCATAGGTCTGGCCATCAAACATCTCTTGCTGGTGTTGTCCGATGTGCGCGAGGTCGGCCTGTTCGGCCGGCTGAAACCCCTTGCTATCGCTCTGGGGAAGGCGCTGAGACAGGCCGATGTGTGGTTTGTAGCTCTGAATCGTCATGAGGACTCTCCCTAAATTTCTTCGTTTCGCTGATGTGTCGAGTTCAGGTTATCCGGACCGCCTGAAAGTTTTCTGAAGGCGGAGCATCAGGACGTGCCTGAGGGCGGGCGGATTCAGTCGCTGCGAAGCCCGTGGGGATCTACCGGTTCGGGGTAGTCATAAGTGTCGACAAAAGGTTTGCGGTCCGCCTCACGTTGCTTTTCTGCAAAGGCTCGTGCCTTCTGTCGGTCGATAGTTCCGACATCCTCCACGTCGTGAGCCTGCCAGTTGGCGCTGCCCATACCACCGAACTTGTGGACAAAGGCGAAGAGCAGCCACATCGAAGCGAAGCCACCGAGGATAACCCCCAGCGCCACCAAGGTGCCTTGAAGAATCTCCGAATTCATTGCAGGCTCCCAGCAGCGCGGCCGAAAATCCGTTGTTCCATCACCGCGAAGCCGCTACTAGCCGCGAGACACCAGTTCAACCAGATGGCGCTGGTTCTCGCGTGGCTGGGTGAGGGCCTCGGCGCTGTTATAGGCCACCGCCAAGCCGCCGAAAGTGGTTTGTCCACATTCCCCAGCAATGGGCTTGGGCGGATTGCCCGAGTGGCGGGTGAGCAGGCCCTTCACGGGGAGCAGTTCACCTTCAGGGGTTTGCACGCCCACGAAACCCAAATCGAAGCCCTGAGAGTCGAGCACCTGGCGGGGGTCCAGTTCGTGTTCTTCAAGCCGATAGAAGTGCTTGTAAAAGACGTCCTGGGTTACCAGACCTCCCTGGCCGTAGGGCAACACCAGACCGTGTTCGTCGGTGCGCATGATGGCGTTGAAAGTATGGTCTTCGGTATCCATGACCGTCCCGTCGGGATTCTTGATCGGTCGACCCTGATCGTCGAGCACCAGGGCATACTTCATGGGCTTGCCTTCTTCGTTGCGTCGCAGATCGATGGCGGTTTGGAAGGTCATGGTCAGAGTGACCATCTGGGTGCGATCCCATTCTTTGACCCGATCCATCTCTTGCTGATAGCGTTCCTGGTCGCCCGACTGCGCCGCTTTCAGAGCATTCTTCAGATGACCGGATTGATGGTCGCGTTTCCAAACATCGAAAAAGGCCTGCTTGGAGATGCCGGTGTGGCGGCAGTCCCCGGTTCCCAAGGTCAGTTCCGTAACCAGATTGGTTTTGCTGGCTCCCGAGGTGCGGGCCTCAGTGAACTGATGGCGGTTGCTGCTGAACCGGTCCATAACTTTATGTTCTTCACTGTGCAGATCTTCCAGCACGCGACGTCCGCTGTGCGGGTCGACCAGTCCGAAACGATTCTCCACATAGGCGTCGATTCGCTCATTGAAAGTAGCGTAATCGTTCACTTTGTCGAGCTCGAGTTCGGCCAGCACCTGGCGCAAAGCGCGTACGTCGCTGCGGTTGATGGGGATGTCGGCCACCTGGCCACCAAAGGGCACGTTACCGCCGACAAACTTGGAGTTGAAGACTTCGTTGAAGCGGGTCGATTTTTCCAGCAACTTGTTGGTGACTTCGACGCGTTCGGGGTCGAGTTGCTCGTCGAGTTGGGCGGGCACTCCTGGCATCCTGGATAGCTTCTCGCGCACGCCGTTGAGAAAGTTGTCCTTGTTCCACTGAGCACTGGGTGGAAAGCCGGCATCGATACGGGTTCGCAACTGTTCGGCAGCGAATTCCAAAAAGCGGGTGTCGGCAGCATCCATGCGGCGAATCCCGATCAGTTTGTCGATGCTCTCCAGAGTGGTTTCCAATTCCCAACCCGCTTTGGCGTGCTCCAGAGCCCGAGGCAGCGAACGAGCCACCGACGCGGGATTGTTTGAAATCAGCCCCAGTTCGAGCTGAGTGGCCAGGTTCCAGTAGTCGCGAGTGGTGCGCCCCCCCTCGCGCTCACAGGAACTCAGGACCATGGGGGCCAGTCGCTCGGCCTCCTGGGTGTTGCCCAGAAACAGGTTGTTGTAGACCGCATTTACGCCAGGATAGTACTCGAAATCGATCGCAAAGCCGTCCACATAATAGTCTCGGGAGACCTCCATCGCCCGCTGGCTGGCCAGGAGCAGATTGGACCGAACCTCCGACCCGCCGGTTCGCGCCAGGGCGTCGGCCATTTCCGAGTTCCATCGAGTGCTGGAGAGTTGGCTGCGCAGATCCTCGAGCTTGTGAATCACGGCACCCTGAGCGATGGGGCCCTGCAGAGAAACGCCGGTTGCCTTCCCCAGACCGTCTACCGCTTCGGCGGCTGTGCCCTTGCCCGAAAGAAATTTTTGCACAAAAGGTCGGATCGACTGATGGGTAAGGTCTTGGACCTGTTTTTCGTATCCCGGCCATTGCTCGAGAGGCCGTCCGCTCAGTCGTTCAAGGTCGTTGGCATGGAGAGGCCCTTCCATCTGCTTTAGCTCTTGCAGCCGGGCTTCAGCCTGTGGCCAGTCCGATTCGCTCAGACCCGCTTGCTGGGTAAGTTGTTGCTTGAGTTGCTCGGCCGACAATTTCCCCGAGCGAAAGTCGGCCAGACTGTTGAGCTGGCTGTCGGTGAACTTCTTGCGGGCCTGATCGCCCAGTCGGGCACCTCCAAAGAAGGACCAGTCCTGGCAGCGGCTACCTGTCAATTCCTGCAGCAGAGGGGCCAGCCCCGAGCCGTCGATGTGGGCATTGATTTCTTTCTGGGCGGCGCTGTGGATATCTTTATAGGCGCGTCCCAGCCCGGCGAAAATCTCGCCGTTGAGGCCCGACTGGCGGAAGGCCAGATGGCGGGCTTCGGTAGGCATGGCCTGATTGTCGTAAAGACTGCTGAGGCGCTCCTGGATAAAGTTCTCACTTTCGGCGATCGAACGCAGTGTTTGCTTGGTCTTGTTGAGGGCGACGATATAGTATTCGCGGGGGATCTCGTAGTGCTTGAAATTCGGATCTTGCTCCAGGCTGCGTTCGTAGAGACGGGCCACCTCTGCATGTGCCCCCTTACTTCGGTAGCCTTCGATCAACATGGTGCGCATCTCGGGCGTCACCTTGTCTTTCTCTGTGAGCCATTGGTCCTCTAACTGGCGCAGGGACTGAACCGGCTGTTCGCCAGCCAGAGATTGCTCATAGGCTTTGACGAAGGCCTGGCGGTTTTCGGCCCAGTTTCTGATGGCCGGCTTGCGGGGCATCAGGTCGGCGCCTGCAGGCAGGCTGAGCAAGTCGCCGAGAGGGCCGAGTTGTTCGGCTGGAATGGCGGCCAGGGGGTTGAAAAAGGTCTGGCGAGCGATGTTCTCCCAGTTTCCCAGTTGCAGGGGGTCTGCGGAGGTGGGTTCGGCAGCTGCCATCTGCAGCGTGGTGGCCACAGCAACGCGGGGGGCAACCGTGGCCGGCGAGGCCACCGATGGCTGGGCGGCTTCACCGGGCGCTGGCGCCGACGGCGATTCGATTGGCGCAGGTGGAACCGGCGTGGGGGCAGTGGCATGGAGCGTCAACTGGTCCTGGGGAAGGGGAGGTGCCGAGTCAGACGGGGGGGGGCCTGTTGGCCGATTGGGTGCGAGCTTCGGGCTGGAGACTTCCGGACGCCAGTGTATCATGCCCGCTAGCTTATCCGATGCGTTAACAATCTGGCAACATTTGTTGGCAGATCTTTACTCCTCTTCGGCCGTCAGATCAAGCTGGATCAGTCGCCGCAAGCCTTCATCGTAGTGTCGTTCGTCGCCTGGTTCGATCTCGATCCAGGCATGGGACAGAAAGGTGTCGGTCGAGCCGCGCACCACCCGAACTCGAAAGGGCTCTTGAAAGAGCCGCTCAATGCGCGAGGCCAGCCCTCGGTCGGGCACCTCGAGCACCAGCTTGCCGTCGCGAAAGTTCAGTGTTCCAACCGGAAATTCGTCGCGCTTGCGCCCTTCTCGGGTATTTCTCACTCGATACAAGATCATCCGGCACGCTTTTGGCCCAGGAGATATTCGACATAGTTGTACATCGAGCGATCGAAGTCGTAGAGGTCGTGGTGCGTCCACAGCGGCTGGAAACAATCGTTCTCGGCCAGATACGACTCGACCGCCTGGGCGAAGTAGTGGGCCGGTGAATTGGCGGCCATCAGGTCGCCGAAACGATGGGAACCCTCCAGGCAGGCTTCGTAGCTGGCTCGCACCGCCGGAGACTTGAGGCTGGCAAAACTCTCTCCCCCCAGAGCGTGGTCGAAGGCGTGAGCGAAATAATAGAACACTGGATGAAAGCCGTAGGGTGGTTCGGACACACAGCGGTCTTCAAAGAGGCACAGCCGCCCTTGGGGCAGATAGGCGGCATCCACGAGGTCGCCGTCACCTGTGTGCGCCAGCAAAGGATGAGCCTGCAGTCGTTCGCCAGGCGGTAGCAGATACACGCGGGTCTGGGCTTCAAGACAGGTGCGCAGGACTTTGATTCCAAAGCGTGAGAGGAGTTGCTGAAGGCGGCGATAGCTGGGGTGGGTGGCGTCGCCCTGAATCAGTTTGTCCAGCAGGAAGGCCAGGTCTTCCGGCAGGGCGGCTTCGGCTTCGACGGGCTCCTCCATGACCTGGTTGGCTTCGCTGGCAGACTCGTCCCAATGGGCATCTTCGGCGATTAAGAAGCCACTGGAAAAATCGAGCAGACTCAGAGGTCCCGACGATTTTTGAGGGGCAGGGGCCGATTTGGGGGCGGGCCCGGTGGGGGGAACCACCACCTTCCTGGCCGGCTCCCTCTCCTCAGGGGTCGGACTGAGCGCAACCGTCTCCGCGGCAGCATCCGGGGCTGGCGCGGCTCGCCGGACAGCGGCGCCCTGCTGACCTGCACTGGGCCTTTCGTGAGCCGCTGGGGCGGGTGAATCGGCCGGCTGAACCTGAGCGGAGGGGGGGGGGGCAACAACGGCAGGCTCGGAGTCGTGGCTTCGTTCGGGGGGCGAGGTTTCCGGGTCCTGCCGTTGTGAAGGCGCGGTTTCGGGTTCACGCTCGTCGTCCTCGGGGCCGTGCTCGTCGTCGTCCTCCTGCTCCGCGCCCTCTTCGGAGGGCTCTTGTCGTTCCGGCTGCTCGGCATCGCCGCCGAACTGCTCTTTCCACATCTGGGCGAACTGTTGGGAACTGCTGCCACCGTAGTCGTCGGGGTCCATGTCGCCGAGCATGTCGTCAGACATCGAGGTCATGTCGGAGGCCATGGCCGATTTTTCTACATCGCCCGCGCGCTGCGCCTTACGCTTGGTTTCCTTGTTCTGCTGAATACGCAGATTGTCACTGCTCTTCTGGGTGTTTTCCGTAAGGCGGGTCTGGTTGACCTGGTAGTAGATCGGATCCACCCCCAGTGCTTCGGCCCGGTCTGCAAAGTTCTTTCCACCCCGCGCGGGGCTACATGGATCGCCACCACATCTGCTCTAGCTTGCGATGGTTGCCGCCCAGGCCGCGGGTAAACTGGGTGATGTAGTCCTCGTTGTAGCGAAAGTGAGCCTCTTGGGACCTCACCACGGTAATGGCACCCGATTGAGCCACCACAGCTCCGTCGATATAGAGGCTGTCGAGGGTGTCGTTGGTGGCCACCCAGACCACCTGGTTGGCAATGGTTTCTTTTTGCACGCCGCCGTGCACGAAAAAATTGTCGGCGGCATAGACCAGCCCTTTAAAGGAAACGTTGGGGTCGTTTCCGCCGAAAATGTTGACGTTCTTGCCATAGAGCACCACCCCGGCGTTGGCCTCGCTGTCGAGGTCGCTGTGGGCCATCAGCCAGATGTCTTTGTCGGCGACCAGCGCCCCCGAACCGTGCAGTCGGCCTTGAATGGAGATGTGACCATCGGCGACGATAGCCCCGGAGCCCTCTACGTTCTCATCGTTTTGGAGGCGAATGAAGGCGGTGGAGGTGGAAACCTCACTCTCGATGATCAGGTCGCCATCGACTTCGATGCGGGCCGAATCCGTCGCGGTGAAGGAATCGTCGCCAAAGGCGTAGACCATGGCCGCTCCCTGTCCGTCGGGCCCGCTTCCCAATTCAACGTCGCCTCCGTAGGCCAGGATCTGAGCGGCCCCGTCCCACTGAGCATCGACGACCAGATTGTTGGGAATCTCGCGGGCATCATACCAGGTGCGGGCTTCACCTGACTGTCCGTAGAAGGTCAGGGCTTTGACGAACCGTTCGTAAGGCACCCCGTTAAGAGTGCCGTGAACCCTGCGCTCGTCGATCAGATATCGGCCCGGATTCAAGGTGGCGTGTCGGGTGCGGTTGATCTTCAGATCCTGCTTTTCCAGTTTGTAGATGTCATTATGCAGCCGGCTCCTGGGGGCCAGAATGCCGCCTGAGCGGTTTTGGGCCTGACCCAGTTCTGCGCCCGTCAGGGCCCGACCGTTGGAAAGAATGTCGCCTTTAGCCCAGATCACGCCTCGGGGACGTCCCGCCGACTGCTCGACCTGAACCCGGTAGTTGTTATCATTGACGAATTCGCTGAAGGAGATGTCCTTATTGCTGCGGACCCAGTTGCGGGCACTGGTGCTGCTGAACCGGGTCAGGGGGTTTTCCACAAAGGTGATGTTTCCGTTGGCGGTCAGCGAGGCATCGTAGAGGGGCTCGCCTCGAAGCAGCACTTCGGCCCGATAGACGAAATCGCTGGAACGAGCGGTAACCTCCAACCAGGCACTGTCGCGTGGACAGGTCTGGCTTCCGTGGGGGCGAGCTCCCTGGTCCAGGTTGTTCAATATCGAAACTTCGAACAGTTGGGGATTTTGCGCGTCGAGCAGCTGGCCACGCAGAAGGGTGCTGCCCGAAACGGTGTGTACCTGCATGGTGGAGTCGGGACTGAGGTTTCGCTGGCTGGAGAAGGGTTGGCGACCAAATTGCTGGTCCTCCTCCAGTCTGGCCTGTACGAAGGCCACCGCACTCTGGGCCACCAACAGCGCTTCTCGCTGCCTCTGGCTGGCAGCCAGAGTGCTGAAGTTTCCTTGCTGCAGGCTGAGAAAAGCTGTGGTGAGCAGCAGCATGAGTCCGGTGACGAGCAGCACCATCACCAGGGCAATTCCTCGTGAAGATTTCATAGCTTTAGTTTACAGCCTGGGATAGGTGTTGACCGGCCGAATCGTTAAGTTTAGCTCGAGAATTTCTGCGCTGCTCCGGTGCCCCATTTCCAGTCGACCGGCGGCGCCGCGAACCACCAGCTTGATTCCCACCGACTGATCGCTATCCAGTGGGGTCACGGCGAATTCTAGAATCTGACGGGAAAAGGTGTGAAGCTGCCCTGGCAACAGGTTGGCGGGGTTGGGAAAGCGCAAAAACGCGGCTTGATGGGCCAGCAGGCCAGACATCGGACGGGCATCCAGGGTGGGAGGGTCACCATCGCTGACCAGGGCCTTCACCATGCGGCCTTCCGGCATGTCGGCGGTGGCAAAATACAGGCAGTAACAATCCCACCGAGGCAGGCCAGAGTCGGCGTCAAACTGATTGCTGCCTCCGGGTCGCAGGGCGCGAAAACAAAGACCGTCGCGCTGTACCGGGCGAGTTGCGGCAGTGCGCATCGGGTCGCGGGGGGCGTCGTAGGTGCGGGCTACGTGGCTGACGGAAGCGTAGCTGGTATTGAACAGGTCGCGCCGCAGCGGGGCCAGAATGCGCCGGGCCTCACCTTGAAGCTCGATACGCCCCACCCCCTGGCGAAAATTGCTCACGCCCGCCGCAAACATGGTGAACAGGATGACGACCATCAGACTCATCATCGAGGCGTAGACCAGGGCTTCGATCAGCGTGAAGCCTCGCCTCACTTCTGGTTCTCCACGTAGACAACACGCCGTTGCACCAGCCGCAGCTTACCGAAATCGCGGCGGTTGCTGCTGGACGGCGGCCACCACTGAACCTCCACGCGCAAACGATAGAGGTCGCCCATCGGGCTGTCGGGATCGCTGATGCGCTCGGAGCTCAAGCTCACCTCGAAGGTCATTTCGCTGTTGCCATCGCGGGTCTTAACGGTCTGTCGATCGAGGCTGGGCCAGCTGTCGGGCGAGGCGCCTTCGGCCTGCTCCAAGACTCGATGGGCCAGATCGAGGGCAGCCGTCTGGTCCATGGATTTGGTCGAGGCCAGGTTCATGCGCAACAGCAGCCCGACCACGGCCACCCCCACCATGCCCATCAGGGCCAGGGCGATGACGAATTCCGCCAGAGATAATCCCCGTCTCATTGGGGCCACCTTCGACAGAGGCCCAGGTTTTTCCACTTGCCCCGGAATTCAGGATAGCTGTCAGGTGAAATGACTCAACCAGTTGAGCCAGAAATTGCTTCCGGTAGAGTAGATCTCTTCGAAGTTGGGGTTCTCGTCAAAGTTGTCGGGAGTGAGGTATTCCCAGTTCTTGCGCCCCAGGATACGGGAAGTTTCCAGACCCAGCCCGGGGTCTTCCTTCATGAGCGCTTTGCCCACATACTCGAGGCAGTATTGTCGGTCGTCGGTTTTGAAGTCGAAGCTGTCATCGTAGGCGATCTTGCCAAACTGGTGGTTCATGTTGTCCAGGGTGCGCTGACGAGTTTCCGGACTCGAGTAGCGAGGGCGCAAAATTTTGGCGTGGCAGTTGTCGGTAAAGGCGTGTTCCAGCGGGAAGCGGGTAGGGCCATTACCGTCGAGCAGAATGTCGAGCACTTTGTGGTCGTGGTCGACCATGTAGATGTGGGTCCAATCGGCTCGAACCCCGTAGCCGCTGGACACCAGCCCGATGCCTTTCTGGATCAGTTCCAGCATAAAGTTGCCATCGTCATTGGTGATGATCAGGTCGCCGGGGCGAGCCAGAGCTGCGCCTTCTGCCGCGGTTTCGGGCGAACACTTGGGGTGGCTGGTGTAGTGGGGGTTGAGCAACTTGGACGGCAGCGAACCCAGGGAAAAGCCTTTGCATTCTTGGGCCAGGGTCTGGCCCGGTCGAGCCCCCATCCAGCCTGCCACCTTGCCCACAGCCGAACCAATGGCGGCCCCGGCCATGCCCCCCAGCAAACGACCGGCGCGGGTTTTCAACTCTAACCGAATGCCGCCATAGAGCCCGGCCAGTCCGCCCACTACGGCACCCACGGGTCCCAGCAAGCTACCGGCCAGGGCCGCCGACCCCGCAGCCACGGCCAGACTGGCCAGCGGCCGACCCACCAGCAGGGCCCCGGCCATGGCTCCCAGGGCCCCGCCCACCTGAGCGGGTGTGGCCGGGGGAGGAGATACTTCAAGGCTGTCCTCGGGCCCAGGCACCGGTTTCGGTCGCGAAGAGGGAAGCGAAGAGACTCTTGGGGCAGGTGAAGGCAGTGACTGGATTCTCACCGCAACAGCCTAGAGTGGAAGGCTGAAAAAAATCTTACCGTCGGGCCATCAGTTGCAACATGGTCTGCAGGTTGATCATCGTTGGAGGGGGAGTCGAGGCCTCAAAATCGTCTCGCGGCGCGATGCAGCGTCGGTGAGCCGAACGTTCCCAGGCGTCCTGGGATGAGGCCGTAGATTCGGAGGTGCTTCCCGGGGTCGCGCTAGAGCCAGACTCGATTCTCATGGCCTGAGCTTAGTCGATGGCCTGGCGAGAGAGCCTGAAGTGAGATGAACGGGATGTTACTCCCGTGGCTCAGGTCTGATCGTGGCTGGGCGAAGCCGGCCCCGTGATGGGGATGGCCGGGCCCGATAGCACCTTGGGCGAGATCAAATGGCAGCTGAGCAGCGCCTTGATACGGGCGGCAAATTCTCGCACCTCGTAGTGGCCGGCATCGAGATAGGGGCGCAGGTCGGCCACCACCCCCTGGGCCCGAATTCCCTGGCTGCGGGCCAGATAGACCGAGCGAGCCAGGTGAAAGCGGTTGGTGACCACCACTGCGCTTTCCACCTGAAAGATGCGGCGGGCTCGGACCATCGTTTCATAGGTGCTGAAACCGGCGTGGTCGAGAAAGATATCCTCGCGGGGCACTCCGTGTTGTTCAGCAAAGATGCGCATACTGTTGACCTCGTCGTAGCCATCCTGGCCGTGATCGCCACTCATCAGCAACTTGGCCACCGTGCCCCTACGATACAGGTCGATAGCGCCGCGCACCCTGTCCTCTAACACCGGACTCAATTTGCCGTGATTGTTGTAGACATAGGCACCGGGAACGATGGCTACCTGGGCGCGGGCGGCCTCTTCAGAGCGAACGATGCAGGCTCGCGCCCGCCACCACACCCAGCCGTTGCCCAGCAAGGCTAGCAACAAACAGAGCAACGTCCCGCGCAGACCCCAGAGGAGTAACTTTTGGGCCAGAATCCAACTCACGATATGAATTTTCTTCCTGCGCCTGGCGACTCCCCCGTCAAAGCGAGATCGCCTGTAGACGCCCGTCTTCCATCTCGACAATCCTATCGGCCACGTCCAGGATTCGCGGATCGTGAGTCACCATGAGAACGGTGGTGCCCTGTTCGCGCGACAGCTGGCGCATCAGTTCCACCACCTCGCGACCCGAGTGGCGGTCGAGCGCCGCCGTGGGTTCGTCGGCCAGAATCAGCCGAGGATGGGCGGCCAGAGCCCGGGCAATGGCCACGCGCTGCTTCTGGCCGCCCGAAAGGTGCTCGGGGTAGGCATGAGCACGATCGCCAAGACCCACCTGCTCGAGGATGTCTCGGGTCCGCCTGTCGGCCTGAGCCCCGGAACGAAGCCACTGGGGATGTAACTCCAGAGCCATGCGCACATTCTGATGGGCGCTGAGGAATGTCACCAGATTGTGAGCCTGAAAGATATAGCCGATCTGGCTGCGCATGCGCTCGAGCTGAGAGGCAGAGGCCCCCCGCAGTTCCTGGCCCATAAACTTGAGGCTGCCCTGTTGCACCCCCCGCAGACCCCCGATCAGGGTGAGCAGGGTGGTTTTGCCACACCCCGAGGGTCCGTTCAGCAGCACGATTTGACCTTCGTCGAGGTCGAGTTCCAGGCCGAAGAGAATCTGGCGTTGCAAGCTGCCCTTGCCATAGTGATGGTCGAGCCCACGAATTTCCACCAGGGCCATCAGAAAATCTCCGCGGGGTCGGCCGAAACCAGTTTGCGCGCGGCAATGGCTGCCGAGATCAGGCACATGGTAAGGGTGGCTCCCAAGACTCCCAGGGCACGTTCGGGATTCATTGTGATCGGTAGCATGGTGGCGGTACTGGCCTGATGATAGAGCAACAGCGAGAGCCCCAGCCCGGGAAGGTAGCCGAGCAAGGCCAGGATCATGCTCTCCTGTGCCAGGGTGAGCAGCAAAAAGCCGTTGCCGTAGCCCATGGCCTTCAGGGTTGCATATTGGGGCAGATGGTCGGAGATGTCGCCGTGGAGAATCTGATAAACAATCACCACTCCGACCAGAAAACCCATGACCACCCCCATGCCGAAGATGAAGCCAATGCCGGTGGAATTTCGCCAGTATTCCTCTTCGATGGCTTCCAGCTGAGCTCGGGTCAACACTCGAACGTTGTCCCCCAGATGCTGCTGCAGACGGGCCTGGAGCGGGTTGAGTTCGACCCCCGGACGCACGAACAGCATGCCATACTCGATATCCGAGGCCCGGCCGCGGCCGAGAATTTGCAGAAACGTCTGCTCCGAGCAGATCACCCCGCCATCGGCGGCAAACGAGGCTCCCATCGAAAACAGGCCGACGACCTGAACCCGTTTGCGGTCGATTTCAGTGATCACCGGGCCCACTTTGAGGAGCTCTTCCACGGGACCAAATTCGGGCCGACCCAGGCGATCGAAGAGCACGTTGCCCAGGCCCTTGAGCTTCGGCAGTTCGGCTGAGATGGCCGGATCGTCGAGCAGGGGAATGGCCGGGTCGACGCCCAGAACCATGATGTTGCGCGTTCGTCCGTTCACCGGATTGCGCCAGGGGCTCAACACCAGGCGAGCGGCATGGATGCTTTCCACCTCGGAAAAGCTGGCGCAGCGATAGAGAAGATCGCGAGAGAACGACTGGGGGGAGATCATGGTTTCGAAGTGGGGGTTGACCAGGAACAGATCCCCGCGAAAGCTATGCTGCAGGCGGCTGGCACTGAAAAACAGGGCGCCCTGAAATCCCAGTTGCATGAAAATCAGCAAATCGGCAAAGGCGATTCCCACCACCGCCACCAACAGCCGGATGTGCTCCTTGCGCAGCACATGCCAGGCCAGCTGAGTGCGCCGCCACCAGTTCACGGCTCAAATCGAGCCTGCAACTGCAGGTGGGTCCAGTCGGCCGCCAGTTTGTTGGAGGGACGGTCCAGCATCACTCGCACCTCGACCACGCGTTGGTCAAATTTTTCTCCAGGCTCGTCCCCAAAAACGTGTTGTCGTTGCACCCGCTGACCCAGGCGTTCGATGCGGCCTTGCAGGGGACTGGGTAGGGCGGGGCTGGTCAGGGTGCAGTGCTGTTGGGGTTGCAGTCGCTGCACGTCGTCCTGATAGACCTCGGCCACGGCCACCATCTGCAGTCCGCCGGTCAACTCGGCCAGGCCCTTCTCGGCGTCGATGCGCTCGCCGCGCCGGGCATGAATTTTCAGGACCCTTCCAGGTAGTGGTGAGCGAATTTCACATTCCTCACGCTCGACCTCGGCCCGTCGCAGTTCGGCCTGGGCCTGCTCCACCTCGGCCCGGGCCGTGGCCACGTCGCTGGGGCGAATCTCTCGGATGCGCTCCAGTTCTCCCCGAGCTGAATCCAGCTGGGCCCGCAGGGTATCTTGCAGCCGCAACCATTCGGCCTGAACCTGCTGGTGCTGGCGTCGGGCCGACTCCCAGGCCAGTTGGCGCTGTTCCAGCTCGAGAGCGCTGCAGGCGCCTTGCCGGTAGAGTTCTTGAAAACGGGCGTAGTTTTTCCCCAGCAGCTCTTCCTCGGTGGCCCAGCGGCTGATCGAGGCCTGCTGAATTCCTCGCTGGCGTCGCAGTTCGGCCTCCAGGCGCCGCAGTTCGCCGCTCTGACGCTGAACTTCTCCAGACTTGGGCCCGGCCAGCACCTGGCCCAGCCGGCTTTCGGCCAGTCGCACCCGTGCGCGGGCCAGTTCGACCTCCTGGTCGAGCCTGCGGGCTCCGTCGGTGCGGGCCAGCAGCTGCCCCACTTCCACGACCTGTCCCTCGGCTACAAACCACCGGGCAATGCGGTCCTGCTGACGGGCTGCGGGGGCCTGCAGTTGCACCACCTCGTCGGCCGGTTGCAGACGCGCCAGTGCGGCCACCGCTTGAGGGGCGGGTAAGGCGGCCACCGTGGGAGTTGCCGAAGGGCCGCCGGAGGGCTGCGAGTGGGCTACCTGACGATAGTGCCAGATGCTCAATACCAGCAGGCTACCGAGGCTGAATGCGGTCAAGGTGCGCAGGTGCATCGCTTATCCTTTCGGTGCTTCCGGTTGCCCGGGTTCTTCGAGCAGGCTGTGGCCCAGGGCCCGGTTCAGGCGAATCTCGGCCTGGGCCAGGTCGTAGCGGGCCGCAATGCGGTCGCGGCGGGCACGCTGCAGATTCAATTCGGCCTCGAGGCGCTCGGCCTGGGTGGAAAGTCCATTGTCGTAGCGCAGTTGGGCCACTCGCTCGGCTTCCTCGGCAGCCTGGCACTGGACAGCCGTGGCCTGCCAGGCGCGAAAGCGGGTCTCGACGTCGGTGCGCAGCTGTTCTACCTGCAGTCGGGCCAGACGTTCGACCTCGCGGGCCTGGGCCTCGAGTTCTTTCAGTTCGGCCAGCATCTGGTCGACCCGGGTCTGGCTGATGCCCTGGTCGAATATCGGCCAGGACAGCACGAATCCGGTGTTCCACTGGGTGCCCGGGAAGGCCACCGTGGTGTTGCGGTTCTGCACGTCGGTTTTCAGGCTGAGCGTAGGGGAGTCCTCGCGGCGGGCCGCTTCCAGGCGAGCCTGGCTTTCTTGCTGGGCCAGCTCGGCGATGCGCAGGTCGGGGCGTCCGGTGGCCTCAGCCCACAGGTCGGCCGGCAGGGTAGGGGCTTTGGGGTCTTGCAGGTCCTCCAGGGCGCTCAGAGGCATCTGGATCAACGACTGTAGCGTATTGCGGCGCAGTTGCAGCAGACGTTCGGCATCGAGCACTTCCTGGCGGGCCCTGGCCAGTTCGGCTTCGCCTCGGATGGCATCATAGCGGGGAACCGTGCCCCGGGCAAAGAGCTTCTGCGACTGCTCGAGCTGAGCCTGGCGCTGGACCACTTGCTGCTGGCTGAGTCGCAGGTTCTCTTCGGCCAGCTTGACCTCAAGGAAGGCCAGAGCCGCTTCCTCCTCCAGTTGCAGGCGAGCTTCTCGAAGTCGCTCTTGTTGGAGCACCACCTGGCAGCGGCGCGCCTCGGCCTGGCTGGAATAGAACCCCCCGTTCCAAAGCATCTGAGTCAGCCGTAGCGTCACCAGATAGTTGTTATTGTTGCTGAAGACGACGGTCTGATTGCCTTGTTGTAGCACCGCATTGGGAGTGGTGTAGGTGTAGTTGGCGTCCAACGACAGTCTGGGGTTCCAGGCCGTCCAGGCCTCGGCTTCCGAGGCCTGACTTCGCTCCACTCGGGCCTGCTGAATCTGCATGCGGGGCTGTACCTCCAGCGCCCTGCGGCAGACCTCTTGAAGGTTGAGCGCCTGGGCCCAGCCGCCCACAGAAAGGGCCAGGAACAGGAGGGCCGTGGTCTGGATCGGATGGATTTCGAACACTTGATATAAATAAAACTTTCGGGTTATGATGTCAAGACTTGTTTGACAATAATTGTACAGGAGGGATGGGCTTTGCCCAAGGTCGTTGATCATCATGCCTACCGACTCGAGTTGCTCGAGCGGGCTGCACCACTTTTTGTGGAAGTTGCTTTTGAGTCGCTGACCACCCGTCAGTTATGCCGACATCTGGGTGTCTCTACCGGAACGCTCTATCACTATTTTCCCAGTAAGGAAAAGTTCTTCGAAGCCCTGGCCCACCATTGGATGGCCCAGGATTTGTCCTGGGTGCGCGAATGTTTTGAAAACCTTCCAGCCGGTCCCCAGCGCATCGCCGAGGTGGCTGGCCTGCTTCAGTCGCATCGCGGCAAATTCAATACTCAGAACCACCTGGTGCTGCAATTCTGTCAACACCAGCAGCAGTTGGGAAACGACCTCACCGAGTTCTGGGATGGCATCTATCAGGCCTGGGCCGAACTCACCCGCGAAGTGCTGGGGTTGCGCTCCACTTTTGCCGGATTGCTCCTCTGTCAGGTGGTCGACGGAGTGTTCATGCAATGGATTCAGGGTGGTGGGGGCTGCCCTGACCTGCACTTCCTGTTTCAACGACTGGCCCGCTGGCTGCCGCTGATCGATGCCGAGGAGCTGCGATTTGAAGAAGCTTCTCCACCACTCCGTCCAGATGATGCTGGTCGGCCGTTTCCAGGCGGGGATAGCCCTGGCGCAGGGCTTCTTCAGCCGTAATGGGGCCGATGCACAGGGCGGGGGGCAGCGGTCGGGCCGGGTAGAGTTGGGCAAAATGGCGCGCCGCCGAGGCTGACATCAGCACCACCCAGTCTGGGCAGCCCATGGGTTCCTCGGTTGGCGGGGCGCAGGCTGGTAGGGTGCGGTAACAGGGTACAACATCCACGCTTGCGCCTCGCTGTCGAAGGCCCTCAGGCAGCACGTCGCGGGCTTCTTCGGCCCGGGCCAGCAACACGCGCCGGCCGCTGACCTGCTCCTCACCCAGAGCCTCGAGCAACCCCTCGGCGATGGCCCGGGGCGCGACCACATCGGCACGCAGGCCCCGCTGTTCCAGGGCCCGCGCGGTGCCCGGGCCGATCACTGCCAGTCGAGCCCGGGCCAGGCGCCGGGGGTCGCCGCCCGACTGCCAGAGGGCGGTGAAAAAGCGGTCGACGCCGTTGGGACTGGTGAACAGCACCCAGTCATAATCGGGCAACTGCTGCAGCGCCCGTTCCAACAGCTCGGGACGGCTGGGAGCGGCGAACTCCAGTACGGGATAACTCACGATTTCGGCTCCCAATTGCTCCAGGCGCGACTGCAAGGGTTCCAGCTGGGAAGGATGGCGTGTCAGCCACAGGCACAAACCGTAGAGCGGTCTCTGCTCCCAACGGTTGGCTCCAGAGGCCTCGCCTACCAGCAACACCCATTCCTCTTCGAGCACGGGTTGGCCGTGGTATTCACGGCAACGCTGGCGTGGGCTTCCCGGGTGGGTCAACAGTCGCTGGGGGCGCCCCGCGAAATGGGTCGCCAGAGCCTGCGGACAACCGCACCCAGAAGCCATGATCCAGGCCCCTGGGGCAGCCGGCGGGGGCAGATCTTCAGGTCGCTCAACCCAGCTCCACAGCGAGGGCTGAAGCCCGCCGGCTTCCTCGATGGCCTGGCACCAGCGCCAGCGGGGGGTCATTCCTGCATCAACCGGCGAGCCGCCAGCAGCCCCATGGCCTCGGCGTCTTCAGGTGGGCCCTGGACCTCGACCTCGATCAGCCTGTCTTTCCAGAGGTTGGCCCGCAGGCTCAGCGAGTCGCCCCGCAGGCAGGCCAGGCCACCGGCCGGCAGGTTGCAGTCGCCCCCCAGGGCTCGAAGAAAAGCGCGCTCGGCCAGAAAAGCCAGTTGCGTGGTGGGGTCGCTCAGGCAGGCCAGCAACTCGCGGGTTTCCTGATCCTGGCTGCGGTATTGCAAACCCAGGATGCCCTGACAGGGGGCAGGCAGGCATTGCTCCGTGTCGAGGGGGTGGATGTCCTCTTCGCCGGCACCCGATTCAGAACCCAGTCGTTGCAGCCCGGCACAGGCCAGCACAACGCCTCCGGGATAGTCGCCACGCCGCCATTTCTCGATGCGCGTCGGCACGTTGCCGCGAATTTCGGCAAATTCCAGATCGGGGCGTAGCCGACGCAGTTGGGCCTGACGCCGCACACTGCCGGTGCCCACCCGTAGCCCTTCTTCCAGGGCCAGTAGGGGGCGGGGCCCGACCAGGGCATCGCGGGGATCGGCCCGTGGCGGAGGGGGGGCCAGGGCCAGGCCTTCCGGCAGCTGGCTGGGCAAATCCTTCAGGCTGTGTACGGCGAAGTCGATCGAGCCGGCCAGCAGTTCCTGCTCGATTTCGCGTACGAATACCCCCTTGCCCCCAATCTGGGAAAGAGGATCGCGCTGGTTGAGGTCACCCTGGGTCTTGATCACCACCAGTTCGATGGTCATCTCGGGATGGTGTTGTTGTAGCGCTCGAGCAATTCCCCGCGACTGGACCAGGGCCAGTCCGCTGCCTCGGGTTCCCAGGCGCCAGTGAGTTCTAGTAGCCATGATCGCCTCCTGGGGCCAGCAGACTGATAACCAGGCAAATGAAGGCCATCAGTAAGATGCTGTTGATCCGTCGACCTTGCCAGCCCGACAGGATGCGAGCGTGCAGATAGACGAGGTAAAACAATCCGGTGGCGCCGACCATGGTCTCTTTGGCGTCCCAGTTCCATTTCCAGCCAGGCATCTGGGTACCGCTGACCATTCCCATGACCAGTAGCGGAAAGCCTACCAGAATGAAGCGAAAAGCCACCCGATCCAGAGTGTCCAGGGAGGGCAACAGGAAAGCACTGCTGAGCTTTTTCTGCTTCAGCTTACGAGATTGAAGAAAGTAGAGCAGCGCACAGAAGGTCGCCAGGCAGAAGGCGGCATAGCTGGCCACCAGCGAGCTGACGTGCAACGGGAACCAGGCTGAGTCGTGGGGGTGCAGGCGGTGTTGATCGAGGCTGAAGGTGGCGAAGGTCGTCAGCACGGCCGCCGCCGGAGCAGCGATATATCCCAGCGCTTCCACTTTCCAGCGTTTGCCAAGCAGGGCGTAAAAAGCGACAAGCACCCAGCCCAGGCTGGCCATGGCTTCGCTCATGGTGGTAAAGGGTAGGTGCTGGCGCTGGATCGAGATGCCCACCAGTCCGCCCGTATGAAAGGCGTGGCTGAGCAGCAGCAAACGGGTCCAGCCTCGCCAGTCACGCAGGCGGCGGTGAAACAGGTTGTAGTGAAATCCGAACGCGGATATCAGGTAGCCCAGAGCGGCGAACCCAAGCAGCACACTAGTCACCTGACGGAGACTCCGTGATCCCGAGAATCTCCAACGAGCGCAGCAGTTCTTCGCTGGGCACCCCGGCGCTACTCATCTTCTTGAGTTGCAGCGTGGGCCTGTGCAGCAACTTATTGACCAGAGCCTGTGAGAACTGCTCCAGGCGTGCCGACTCTTCGGGGCCGAGCTGGCCTTGAAAGCGAGCCAGCTCTTGCTGACGGACGTTTTCGAAGGCCTCTCGCAGCATGCGAATCGCTTCACCGGCCTTTCGCGACTCGAGATAGCGAGAAAATTCTTGATACTCCAGGTCGACGATGCGCAGCACCTTCTGGACTTCGCTCTGTCGGCGAGCCAGATTCTCGGCGACCACCGACTGCAGGTCGTCGATATTGTAGAGATAGACATTGGCCAGTTCCTGGCAGCTGGGTTCGAGGTCGCGGGGCACGGCGATGTCGACCATAAAAAGGGGGCGGCCGCGACGCTGGGCCATAATGGCCGCCAGGCGTTGGCGGCTGACCACGTAGTGGGGGGCCCCGGTACTGGCGATCAGGATGTCGATGTCGAGCAGAGCCTTGTCCAGCTCTTCAAACGGGGCCGCTTCGCCCCCGCAGCGGGCGGCCAGTTCTTCGGCTCGGGCCAGGGTGCGATTGACTACTCGAATGCGCTCGACCCCGCTGTTTTGCAGCAGCTTGAGGGCGGCCTGAGTCATCTTTCCGGCACCGAGCAGCAACACGCGTCGACCCTTGAGATCCTCGAAGATCATCTGGGCCAGTTCCACGGCCGCCGCAGCCACGCTGGCCGCTCCCTGGCAGATGCGGGTTTGCGAGCGCGCCAGTTTGCCCACTTTGAGGGCCCAGGGGAAAAGTTTATCGAGCAGAGGGCCGGTGGTTCGGGCCTGCTGGGCCACCGTGAAGGCCTGACGCACCTGGGCCAGGATCTGGTTTTCACCGAGAACCAGCGAATCCAGTCCGCTGGATACCTGGAACAGATGCTTGATCGCTTCGTCATCCTTCTGCAGATAGAGAAAGTCGGGATGACCCTGGCCCTGGAAAAGTTCCAGCAGGCGCGAGCGGCACAGCGAGGGTTCTTGGGTAACGGCGTAGATTTCGGTGCGATTGCAGGTCGACAACATGGCCAGTTCGTCGATCCCCGGGGGCTCGCAGAAGCGTTTGAGCAGGTCTGGCACCTGTTCCTCGCCATAGGCGAAGCGCTCGCGGATTTCCAGCGGAGCGGTTTTGTGGTTCAAACCCAGTAAGATCAGGGACACGACGAATCTGGTCTACCCTTGCAGCGGTCTCGAGAATCCTGTTCCCCTCAGGCCAGGTATTCCAGCAGGATGCGCTCGGCCCTTTGCAAGTCGTCCACAAGATGAACCATGTTTTGAAACTTGCCTCGGGTTGCCAGACGCTCAACGGCCGGATAGCAGGGAATGCCCAGGGGATCGTCGGTCCAGTAGGCGCTGGGGTAAAAGATCATGGGCGAGCGCACTTCATAGGTCGTGTAATAGTTCTGGCAGGCATCTTGAAAAATTTCCTGCACGGTTCCGGCGCCTCCCGGAGCGAACACGATGCCCCCGGTGGCCAGCGCCAGCAGGCCTTCCTCGCGCAGACTGTTTTCGAAATATTTGGCGATGTGGCTGGCGAACACGTTGGGCGGTTCGTGACCGTAGAACCAGGTGGGGATGCCCAGGCTCTCGCCCCCAGCGGCGGGGGGAAAAGCCTGGCGAACGGCCATACCCGTGGCCAGCCATTCGCCCACGCCGTCGCGGAAGGTGGGACAGGCCGAAAGGATCTGCAACGCCTGTTGCAGGGCCTCGTCGGGATGGGGGGCCAGGAAAGCTCCCAGATTGGTGGCTTCCATCAGGCCCGGGCCCCCGCCCGAGGCAGGCAACAGGCCCTGACGGCGAAGCGAGCGGGACAGTTCCGCAATCTCTCGGTAGAGAGGCTGATTGCGAGGCACCGCGTGGCCGCCCATCACCGCCACCAGGCTGCGGTGACCCAGGCCGTGCAGCCACTCTTCCAGAGCGTCACTGATGGAACTATCGTGAATGCGGCGACTCAGTTGCTCATCGACGAGCACGGGCCACAGAGCGCTTTGAGGATGCTCGGGGTCGCGGAAGCTGCGATAGACGCGATAGTCGGGTGTCGATTGATACGATGTGAGCCGATCGGTCGCAGCCGGGTCGAAGCCCTCAAAAAGTTCTTCTACAGTGTACAGTGAGGTTCGAAAGGGTCGGTATTCCTTGCCCTCGAGCGGGGGTACACAAAGACAACCCTGGCGAGCCAGATGGCCCGCCAGGGCGTCGTCGAGCAGACATCCGAGGAAGACACTTCCCGTGCAATCAATGGTGCGCATTGCGCTGGAGTGGGCTCTCAGGTCCAGACCCTGGAACACCCAACCTTTCAGGCACTGCGGGCGCTCGCGGAGAACCTCTTCAAGGGCACCTTCACTATCGATTTCCCGGGCCACGCGCCTCTATAGCCACTTGTAGCTTGACATCAAAGACTTACGGATGTTGGGAATGTTGTCGGGGCAGGTGTTGTTGTGCACCAGCGTCAGAATGGCCCCCTTTTTGCCCTTCTTGGCGATCCAAAGATAGGTTTTGTAGCCGTCTTTGGTGGTGAATTCCAGGCGCTTGGCCGCCTGATTGCCCAGTTTGTCATCAAAAATCTTGGTACCGGCGTTCTGACCGGCGGCGTTCTTGGCCCATTGGTCGAGCGAGATGGGTACCTCGGCTACTGAGCTGAGCACCAGCGCTCCGGTATTGTTTTTGTTGGCATAGGCCTGTTCGGCGGGGCGGAAGTTCCAAGTGCTGGGAATGTCCACGGAAAAGAGATTCTTTGGCTCTTTCACCACCTTGGCAAAGACCAGGCCCGGGACCAGGAAAAGGGCCAGTAAGATCAGGGTGAGTCGTCGCATGAGGTCCTCCTCGAGATAGTGGGGCTTATGTTTGCGGTTGCCGCAATTTCCCCTGGTCGGACTCCAAGAGCCCGGGAACCCCTCTTGACGAGGTCGAGAAGGGGTTGAAGGTCGCGGGACGGTCCACAGGTTGTGCCAGAATCACGGCGACGGAACAAAAGGTTTCCGTCTGCGCTCCCAGCCAGCGAAATCCGCGTAACACTTCGTCCAGGCACGCCACCAGTGCAAAACCCTGCTGGGGCAAGCATGTAAAGACCAGGGTAATGGCCCGGTTGTTGTGACTGCTGAACACCACGCGATGCAGTCTGCCCTGGTATTCTCCTGTCCATTGCCAGCCGGGTTGGCCGTCGAGCTGCATCGGTTCAAGGCCGCCGCGAAGTTTTCCGGGAAATCGGCTCAGGGCCTGGCGTGCGGCCGCCTCGGGCGGGCCCTTGAGGGGCGTAACCTCCCAACAGAGCGACAGGCCACCGTCGGGGGCAGACCAGCGATCGGGGGCGGGGCTGAACCAGCCCGCAGGCACCGGGACCTGCACCTGCGGCCCAGTCGGCTTCGCCCAGACCAGCGTGCTGCCCCAAAGCACCAGCAACAGGGTTCTTATCCAGGCCATTGGCAGGTATTGGACCAGAGCCAGGGCTCACCTTCCTTGCCCGGGTTAAGGCATTTTTCATGCCAGGCACGTAAGATACGTCCATGCACTTGATGGGATTTCGCAGCGTAGCCCCCGAAACCACCGCTTCCAACGTTCGCAACCAGTGGAGCGCGGTGCGCAAGGTGGATCAGGGAAGCTGGCAGCACGTTACCGATTTGGACCCTCGCGAAGATTTCGTTCACTTCGAAGTCGGCGGAGGCATCAGCCAGAGCATTCTCAGCCCTGAAGATTCGTCTCAGTTGTCGGTGTCGCGTCGGCTGACCCAGCACGAAAGCGTTCAATTGACTCAGGAAAGTCTCTCGGAGTCGGGCCACTACGTTCGCCTGGAGGTCTATCAGGCGCGGGGCAAAACCGAGGCCTATCTGACTCAGGGGTTGGGTCCCAACCTGACCGACTATCGGGCCGAAGGCCCGGTGGCCGAAAAGCTGTTGGAGGACATGAACCGCGACTTCGAAACCCGCTGGAACATCGCCAGGTAGGACTAAAGTCTCGAATCTCTGGCCTGGAGAAACTCCCGGCGTTCGATAGGGTTGATCTCTCGGTAGCGGAATGAGGGCGGAGATGAAAACCCTGGCGAGTAAGTTATTGTGGCTCCTGGCCGTAGTTCTGGTCCTGGGCGGTGGCGGCTACTGGTGGACTCATCGCCAGGCTCAACAAACCCAGAGCAAACTGGAAACGGCGCCGGTGGTGAAAGGCAACATTCGCTCTCGGGTAACCGCTACGGGCAATTTGCAGGCCGTCACCCAGATCACCGTGGGCAGCCAGGTGTCGGGCATTGTTCAGCAGCTTTTTGTCGATTTTAATAGCCGGGTGCGCAAGGGTCAGCCCCTGGCCCAGATCGACCCGGCCACCTTTGAGGCCCAACTCGAACAGACCACGGCCAGTGTGAACAACGCCCAGTCCCAACTGCACAATGCCGAGGCCAACGTGGGCAATCAGGCCGCCAACGTGCGTTCGGCCGAGGCGGCCGTCAGCAGTGCCCAGGCCAAGGTCGAAGCGGCGCTGGGTAACCTGGCCAATTCGCAAGCCGCCGTAACCACGGCAGAAGCCAATTTGCGCAAGGGCCAGGCCGATCTGACCCTGGCCCAGCGCAACGAGGAGCGTCAGGCTCTGCTCAAAGAACGCGAGTTGATCTCGGCGGCCGATCTGGACACGGCCCGGACCACCACGCTGACCACCCGGGCCACGGTGGACTCGCTGCGGGCCCAGATCGAAGCGGCCCGGGCAGGGCTGCGCTCGGCCCAGGCCAACGTGCGCTCGGCCCAGGCCGAAGTGGAGGCCGCTCGCATGCGGGTACAGGCCGCCCAACAGCAATACCAGTCGGCCCGGGCCCAGGTGCAGGGAGCCCGGGCCCAGGTGTCACAGGCCCAGGCCAACCAGAGTCAGGCCCGCACCAATTTGAGCTTTACCACCATTCGTTCACCCATCGACGGCATCGTGCTGGATCGCAAGGTGACGCTGGGCCAAACCGTGGCTGCCCAGTTTCAGGCTCCCGATCTGTTCACGCTGGCGGAAAATCTCGATCAGATTCAGGTGCAGACCAATATCGACGAGGCCGACATCGGCCAGATCAAAGAGGGAGCACAGGTGACGTTCACCGTAGACGCCTATGCCGAAGAGCGCTTTCGCGGCAAGGTCAAGGAAATCCGTCAATCTCCGGTCACGGTGCAGAACGTCGTCACCTACGTGGTCATTGTGGATACGCGTAACGATGAAGGCAAGCTCAAGCCGGGCATGACGGCCACCGTGAATATCCAGGTGGCCTCGCGCGAAGATGTGCTGCTGGTACCCAACGCGGCTTTGCGCTTTCGACCCCCTCAGCCGCCCGCAGCCAGTAGCCGCAATCGGTCCGGCAGTCGCCCCCCTGGGGGCAATGGGGAACGCAAGCGGGAGCCGCGCAAGTCCAGCCTGTGGACCGTCGACCCGCGCGATCCCAACAAATTTGTCGAGCACAAAGTGGTGACCGGCATCACCGATGGCAGCGATACGGAACTGGTGGAAACGGACCTCAAAGAAGGTGACCTCGTGGTGGTATCAACGGGGTCGGCTACCACCTCGCCTTCCAACGGCAACAGCCGCTCGACCCGTGGCCCGCGGTTGTTCTAGCCATGCCCTACGTCATTGAGGCCTGCGATCTTACCCGGGTCTACGAGGGCGAAGTTTCCGTGATCGCGCTACGGGGAGTCAGCCTGAATTTGGAACCCGGAGAGTTTGTGGCCATCATGGGTCCGTCGGGCTCGGGCAAGTCGACCACGATGAACCTGCTGGGCTGCCTCGACCGCCCCAGCAGCGGTAGCTACAAGCTGGATGGTATTGAGGTGTCGGGTATGACGGCCGACGAGCTGGCCGAGATCCGCAACCAGAAGATCGGCTTCGTGTTTCAGGGCTTCAATCTGCTGCCGCGAACCACGGCCATGGAGAATGTGGAACTGCCCCTGCTCTATCGGGAGAAAGAAATTCCCTCCAGGGAACGCAAGGAGCGCTGTGTGGAGGCGTTGCGCTCGGTGGGTCTGGCGCACCGTCTGGATCACGTGCCCACCCAGATGTCCGGGGGAGAGCAACAACGGGTGGCCATCGCTCGGGCGCTGGTGACCCAGCCGGCCTTGTTGCTGGCCGACGAGCCCACCGGCAATCTCGATTCGCGCACGTCCATCGAGGTGATGCGGATTTTTCAGCGCCTCAACGAGCAGAATATCACCATTATGCTGGTGACCCATGAGCACGATATTGCCCAGTATGCCAAGCGCATCGTGACCTTTCGCGACGGACGCATCCGCAGCGACGTTCCCGTGCGCGAGCGTCTGGTGGCCGAAGAAGTGCTACAGAACTGGGTGGACGACGACCTATGAGGCTCTGGATGGTGTTCCGTATTTCTCTGAAGGCGCTGATGCGCAACAAGCTGCGCACTTTCCTCACGGCGCTGGGCATTATCATCGGAGTGTCGACCGTGATCACCATGCTGGCCGTCGGCACCGGAGCCCAGCAGTCGGTTCAGGCCACCATCGCCAGTCTGGGCACCAACACGCTGATGATTTTCCCGGGCTCGGGTAACCAGGGTGGGGTGCGTACCGGAGCCTTTGGAGCCTCGACCCTGACCGTTGAGGATGCCCGCGAGATCACGCGCCAGTGCACGGCCGTCTTGCGGGTGAGCCCCATGACCCAGACCAATGCCCAGGTGGTCTATCAGGACCAGAACTGGAACACCCAGATCACGGGCTCCGACGTGGCCTACCCGCAAATCCGCAACTGGCCGATCGTCGAAGGTCGTTTTTTTCTGGAAGACGATGTGCGGGCCGCCGCCAAGGTGTGTGTGCTGGGGCAGGTGGTGGTCGACAATCTCTTTGGCGGCGAGAGCCCCATCGACCAGACCATTCGCATCAAGGGCATTCCCATGCGGGTCGTGGGCGTGTTGGCGGCGAAGGGTGATTCGGCCTTCGGTCAGTCGCAGGACGACATTGTGATCGTGCCTTACAGCACCTCGATGAAGCGACTGATGCGCCAGGCCAACGTGCGCTACATCATGGCCGAGGCCACCAGTGGCGCCGAGGTCGACCGCGCCCGCCGGCAAATCTCCGAGTTGCTCAGCCAGCGCCATCGCATCGCCGAGGGGGAAGACCCCGACTTTTCCATTCGAACCCAGGCCGAGTTTGCCGAAACGGCCAACCAGTCGACCCGCGTCTTCACCATGTTGCTCGGAAGTATCGCTTCGGTGTCGCTGCTGGTCGGGGGGATCGGCATCATGAACATCATGCTGGTTTCGGTGACCGAACGGGTGCGCGAGATCGGTATCCGCATGGCCCTGGGGGCCAAACGCCGCGACATTTTGCGCCAGTTCCTGGTAGAGTCGGTGGTGCTGTCGCTGACGGGTGGCGCCATCGGCGTGATGCTCGGCTACGGTTTCGCTCATATCGCCGCCCGCTTCTCCCAGTGGCCCCCCGTGGTCTCGCCCCAGTCGGTGATGCTGGCTTTCGGCTTTTCTCTGGTGGTGGGGGTGTTCTTCGGCTTCTATCCGGCCTACAAGGCCTCGCAACTCGACCCGATTCAGGCTTTGCGCAATGACTGAGTGACGATGAGGAGAAGCACCTGACGGCTGGTCGATGAGCGGACCAGACCAGCTCCGTATCGCGGCCCATCGCACCCCGACGCTGCCGACCAGAGAATCGTGCGGAGACTCCAAGTCGTAGAAATCACCAGGGCTTGGAGCGGTCTGCTTGCAAGAGTTCTTGGGCCCGTTCGCGTAAGCCACCCGATGATTTCCAAGTTCTACTGGCTGTTACTGCTGCTGCCCATGGCCACCTCGGCCCTGGCTCAACCTGCCCCCCACGTTGAACCCGGCCGACTTCGCGCGATTCTAGAAACGGAGAGTGGCGTGGCCGGCACCCAGGCCGTCGAGTTTGGAATGTGGGTTGACGACCGAGAGGTGCTGACGCTGGCCCTGGGCAAGTCGATGGAAACCGTGCCGGCGGGCACCGACATGCATTTTCGCATCGGCGGCATCAGCGAAATGTTTCTGGCCACCCTGACCATGCGACTGGTGGAAGAAGGGCTCCTTCGGCTAGAAGACCCTCTGGCGCGCTGGTTTCCCGACCTGCCCTCTGCCGACCAGGTCAACCTGGGCATGCTGCTGGCCAACACCGGGGGTTACCCCGACTACGTCCGTCAGGAGGCCTTCATCGAGGCCGCAACCCGACAACCCTATCGCTCCTGGCGTGTCGAGGAGTTGCTCGCCTTCGCCCTGGGCCCGGGAAAGATGAATTTTTCACCAAACACCAACCAGGCCTATTCTCACACCGAGTATCTGCTGTTGGGCGAGGTATTGGCTCGCCAAACCGGCCTGAGCATGGCCGAACTCTACCGCCGCTACGTTCTCGAGCTGGCTGGCCTGGAGCACACCGAACTCCCCCTCGATCAAGAGATTCGCCCCCCGTACTGCACTCGTTCAGCAGCGACCGGGGAATCTACGAAGATGCAACCCACTACAATCCGGCCTGGGCCTACAATTATGGCGGCCTGACCTCAAACCTCAGCGATTTGGGGCGTTGGGGGCGCGTCTTTGGCAGAGGCCAGTTGCTGACCAGCGAGTCGTTCCAGCAGCTCATCGCCCCTGACTCTATCGGGAAGGGGAGGAACCGAGCGGAAATCTTCTTTGCCAGGGGCTTTGTCGTTTCCAATGGCTGGTATGTTCAAAGCCCCGATATGAACGGCTACACCGGTGGCTTCGCCTACCATCCTGAATACGACCTGACGCTGGTAGTAATGGCTACCCGCGGTCCTAACCCCAACCCCAAAACTCCCCACCCCGCCATGCATCTGCTTCGAGCGGTGTCTGAATATGTCACTCCCCAGAAGCCGGTGATCGTTCACTTTTAGCCGGCTCTTCACGCAGGTTGCACAGCCGAAAGCGAGTCGGGGCTTCACCGCCCTGAACTTCGACGACATCGTAGGTCCAGTTGCCGGGGGCGCTGGACCAGAAGGGCTCGTAGCGGGCGTTTTCTTTGACGCCAACCACATCGTAGCTGCCATCTCGATACACCCTGCGCTCCTCTTCAACCGAGTGCACCACTCTACGGTCGGCCAGGTGGCGATAGGGGATTCGACACTCCAAGAGATAGAGCCCGGGCTGCAGACGCTCAAAGCGAAACTCGCCGGCCTGGCCGTTCACGCGGGTTTCCTGGCGCAAGGCTCGCACCGATTCGGGCACAAGATCGCTGAAACCGACGGCCGTCACCCGTGGCATGTTCAGGATGAACCCGGCCACGCTGGGCTCTAGAGGGTACAGATAGACGGGCGTATTGGGCGGAGCCACGGTATAACCTCGGTCGGCGCGAGTGGTGTCTTGAAAGTATTCGGCTTTGCCCTGGAGTCTGGCCGTCCCCTCCCGTTTCGTCGAATCCGGCAGACTGGCCTTGATCGGCGAGCGGGTGGGCCCACTGAGGCCCCAGAGATAGCGAGCGGTTAGTTCGGGCAAGGTCGACGCCTCGTCGCTCTGGACATATTCGTAGCCAAAAGGCGCCAATTCGCTTTGCTCGGTCACCGTTTTCTCTCGCTGGGTGCGCTGCATCAAGGCCAGCAGGGCCTCTTTCCAGGGGCGCTGCTGGCTGCCCAGTTCGTAGGCCCTTTGCATCCAGCCCACCGGCGTGCGCGAGGGCGTGCCCCCCAGTTCCCGGTAACGGCCGTCACGATTCCATTCCGTCGTTTGGTAAAGACCGCAGGTTCGCCGTTCTAGCTCCAGCACCAGTCGATGCTGGCGGCGTTCGGGACCGGCCGGGTCCTCGAGAATCTCCTCGACCTCCATCGTCAGGGAGGTCATCGGCTGGGCCAGCACTTTCTCGCGTTCGGGCCCGGGCGCGGCGTCGAGAATTCTTTGCCATTGGCCCTCCCCGGGTCTCTCGGAAAGGCTCTTGAGGTTCACATAGTAGGCCGCCCGTTGGGGGGCGCTACCCATCCTCGACACCAACATCCAATCGGCCGATGCGGGCAGGCAGCACCACACCCAGAGCAGGCAACTTGTTCCTCTGCGAATCAACCGTCTCACCGTTCCCTTTTCCTGCCTCCTCAAGCATCGACCTCGGGCGTCGCGCAGCTTGGAGAAATATTCCCCTCTCCTCGCTCAGAACCCGTTGCCAGTATTCTGGATTCGCCTCAAAATGGCACCATGCTGTTTGCTCGGAACAAGATGAATAAACTCTTCCAACAGGCCCTGGACGACCTTCCCGAGGCCGCCCGGCTGGCCCGCGCCTTTCGAGAGCCGGACCGAAACGCCGCCTGCTGCAGAGCGTTGGCGCTGGAGGCCTGGCACCTTCGAGGTCAACGTGAGGAGGCCGTCGATTGGGCCGAGCGTGCCCTGTCCTTGGAGGGCCAGGACGAGCTCAGCCTGCAGCTGATCTCACAACTGCTAACCTGCTCGTCGCGGCGGTTTCGGCAGCGGCCACATCTTTTTTCCCCCAGACCAGGGCCAGTTGACATTTAGGTTAACCACAGAGCACCCAGAGGGCCACAGAGAGATTGGTCATAGGACCATCCGTTTTAAGCCTTGCTTGAT